>JAUXMZ010000045.1 GCA_030683105.1 Burkholderiales bacterium
CACCATCTGCTGCTGGCTCGAGGCGGCAATCTGGATTGCCGCCTGTGCCGATTCGGCAACACCCTCGGCCAGCAGCCGGATCGACTCGCCGGCTTCGGTCGACTGCTTCACACCGGCCTCCACCGCCTTGCTGCCCTGCTCTGTAGCCATCACCGCCGCGCCGGTCGCCTTCTGGATTTCGCTCAGGATCGTTCGCACCTGGGCAGTCGCCTGCCTAGACTGCTCGGCAAGACTCTTGATCTCCTGAGCAACCACGCCAAAACCTTTGCCCTGCTCGCCGGCTTTGGCGGCCTCGATGGCGGCGTTGACCGCCAGCAGGTTAGACTGCTCCGCCAGATCGTTGACTGTGGCGATGATTTCGCCTATCGCCTGGCTTTGTTCGGACAGCTGCACGATGCTCCCGGCAATCGACTCCATCTGCTCCTGGACGCGCTGCATGCCCTGGATCGCACTGTCCACCGACTTGCGCCCGGCCTGCGAAACCTGCGACACTTTTTGCGCGCTCTCGGACACGTACTTCGCCTTCTGGCTCGACACCTGCGCCGTCTGCTTCACCTCCTCCACCGTGGCAGTGGTCTCGCTCACCGCGCTGGCGGTTTCCGCCGCCCCGGACGCCACCTGCGTCGTCGTCGCCATGATCTCGGACGACGACGCGCTGAGCACGTTGACCCCTTCGAGAATTTCCCGCGTCACCCGCCGCTGGCTCTCGAGCATGGTGCGGAACATCCGCACGAGGTTGCCCACTTCGTCGGCGCGATCGTCCTGGGGCACGTCGACGGTGAGATCGCCCGAGGCGACCCGGTCAGCGGCGCGCGACAGCGCGCGCAACGGCCCCGCGATCACCCGCTCCATCAACAGCGCGAGCGCGATGCCGATCACCACGGCCGCGATCCCGACGAACAGGAAAATGCGAAACGACTGATTTGCCTGCTGATCGGCATGGGCCACCGCGAGGCGCGCGTCTTCATCCGCCGCCTTGCCCAACTCCTCGGCAATGGCGCGAATCTTCTGCTGCCGCCCCTGCTGCACGCCGCTCGCGAGTTGCTGTGCCTCCGCGATCTTGCCTGCGAGAATCAGGGGGATGATTTCGGCATCCTTGGTCTGGGCGTATGCCTGCCAGACGGATTTCAGCTCTTCCAGCTGCGACAGCCGCCTGGGGTCGTTTTCCTCCCGCTCCAGCAGCACGGCTATGATCCGGTCGATCTGTTTCGAGCGGTCCGCGGCTTGCGCCAACAGGGGTTCCTGTTCCGTGCGTTTGGTCAACAGCTGCGCTTCGAGCATCAGGGCCCGTATCTGGTTTTGATTCGCGCGCAGAACCATCAGCTCGCGCACGCTGGCGAAGTCTTCTTTGTAAAGGCGCTCCTGCGACTCCCGGATGGTAACGATTCCGGAGTACGCGGTTGCAATCACCCATGCCATCAGCGCGAAGATCAGACCGAAGCTAACGAACAGCTTGCCGCGCGTCGTAAGATCGAGAAACCACTTCATGATTTTTTATCCTCGTTGTATGCGCTGTGATTCACGGCCTGCTCCCGGTTCCGGCGGCCCCCTCTCATACCTGTTCCTGCACGATGATTTGCTCGTCCGCCAGGAGTTTTTCCGCGTCGAGCAGGATCGTGCGATCAGGGGTGATACCCCTCAGATATTGTTCGCGGATACCGGCGAGCGCAGGCAGGGACGGCTGGATTTCGGCCACCGGGATCCGGCGCACGCCGGCGATGGTGTCCGCAAGAATGCCGAACAGCATCTGCCTGGACTGGAGCACGATGACCTTGTTGAGGTCGGTCAGCCCTTTCTCCGGCAGGTCGAAGAACTTTTTGATATCGAGGACGGAGACAATCTCGCCGCGCAGGTTGACGATGCCGAGCACGAAGGCCGGTGTGCACGGGAGCGGCGTGAGATTTTCCAGCGGGTAGACCTCGCGGACATGCCGGGATTCGACCGCATACTTCTCGTGCGCCAGGAAAAATTCCAGGACTTCCACCCCCGCATCGGCGGCCTGAGCTTTTTCGGGTTCCCGGGCCAGCGCCTGCGCCCTGGCCTTCAGTACCCGCTTGGTCTCCCCGGCGTCCGGCGTCCGTACGCGCTCGACGGCAGCGCGGGCCGTCTCGAGGCGCTGATGGACCTCGCGCCAGTCGATGGCGGCCTGCTTGCTTTTTCCCGTGGCAGCGTCGTGCGTGCTCATGCAAACATTCTCCTCAAGCGCGAACCGCCGCGGCGCGCGGCAGGCTCGACAACACGAACGTGACGATCTCGGTCAGCCGCTCCGCGGTCAGGCCCTCCGACTCGGCGAGAAGCTCGCCGCGCGGGTGCCGTTGCAGCATGTCGAGGGTGTTCGTGAAATGACGCTTCGCCTGCCGCGGCCGGCCCTGCAATAATTCGCCGTTGCCCAGGGCAAAGTGGGCCAGCACGAAACCGGGATCGAGATACAGGGCGCGCAGCAGCGACCGCTGCGCCGCCTCCGCCTGCCCCTGCTCCTGCTGAATGGTGCCGAGCAGATAGTAGTGCGCCGGGTTCAGCTTGTCGGCGGCAATCGCCTTCCCGCACCACTCGATCGCCTCGGCGAGCCTGCCCGCGTTGGCGCAGCTGCGCGCAGCGCGCGACAGTGCATGCCCGTCGTCCGTGCCCTGCGCGGGCGTTTTGCTGCTCTCCCAGGTCTCCGGAACGCCCGGCCCGGGTGGCGCCTCGTCCTGTAGACCGGGGTAGCGGCTGTCCTGCACGACGGGCCCAGTCCCGGGAATCGGCGCCGGCGGATTCAGGGTATCGGTCACCTGGAAAAACGCGGAGTGCTGGTTCCCCATGATGACGGCTCGCGGGGCGGCGCCTGCGATCTTCCGGTACACCACGACTTCGGGGAACTGAACTGCCGAAAACGAGGAAAACAGGACGCTCGAGGTTTCCACCGGACTGACGATCAGCCACCCGCCGTCGACGAGAGAACGGTAAAGATTCCGGACCACCTCCCTCGCCCGCTCCGCGGTGAAATACATCAGCACATTGCGGCAGAAGATCACGTCCATCGCATTGGTGTTGTTCAGGAGCGACGGGTAAACGTCGTCGGCGAGGTTCAGGTACGAAAAAGTCACCCGGCTTCTGATGTGCGGCAGCAGCGCGTAGCGGCCGTCTTTCCTTTTCCTGAAGTACCGCTCTCTCATCCATCCCGGCGTGCCGCGAAACGACCACTCGCCGTACACGCCCGCAGCCGCTTTCCGCAGGAACTGCGGGTTGATGTCGGTCGCGAGCAACGTGACAGGGCATGCTTTGGGATCGGGCATCATCCGGTCGATGAGCATGGCAATGGTGTAGGGTTCCTCGCCGGTGCAGCAGGCCGCGCTCCAGATTCGAAGGGGCCGCCCGTCATCGCGCCGGCTGCGGAGCAACTCCGGCAGGATCTGCGCCTCGAGGACTTCGAGACTCCTTTGCTCGCGTAAGAAATAGGTCTCCCCGACCGTCAGGTGGCTGGCGAGGATTTCGATATGGCTGCGTGCCAGGGGTGTGGACAGGAGCCAGCGGGCGCACGATTCCGCATCCGGGAGGCCGAAGTCGCGGGCGGCAGCGGCAACCCCGCGTTCCAGATCGCGCCAGCGCGCTTGCGGAAAGTGCAGGCCCGTCCGCGCGGCGACGAATTCGCTCAGCGCGGAAAGACGCTCATCAGGCAGCGCGCATCGCATATCCACCTCAATCCACCTCCAGCGCCCGGTCCAGGGATGCCTCTTCGTCCAGCGACAGAAACCGGTCGAGGTCGTGGATGAGAATCAGTCCGTCCTTGAGTTTCACCACGCCTTCGACGTACCCGGCACCGGGGAGAATGTCCTGCGCCGCGACCGCTTCCCGTTCCGGATATTCGAGCACGCCGGCCACCGCATCCACCACCAATGCGACCGGCCGCCGCGCCGTGTGCGCGATGACGATCTGGTCGGTCAGCGCCATCTCCCGCTCGGGCAGGCGAAAACGCCGGCGGACATTGATGAGGGGAATGACCCGCCCCTGCACGTTGACGATGCCGAGCACGATGTCCGGCGCCTTGGGCAAAGGCGTAATCTCGATGGCGCGCACGACCCGCTCCACCGCTGCCAGGGCAAGCGCGTAACGCTGCCCGTCGAGGGAAAATACAACAAGCCGGCCTTCATGGTTCATTCAGTACACCTTCCGTATCATTGAAGGCCCCGCTTATGGCCTTTCGCCGGGTCCCGGCCGGTGGCGTCCGCTACCAGCGGGATCAGGCCGGTGACCAGGCGGTCCTTGCATAGGTAGGCCCACCCGCCTGCCGCGAGCGCGCGTTTGACATAGGCTTCGCCGCATTTGTACGATATGAAGATTACCCGGACATCGGGCAGCAGGGATTTCACCCGCGTGATCAGCTCGATACCGTTCGCGTCGGGCAGGCACACGTCCATCAATATCAACTGTGGCCGGTGTGTGCTGCAGGCCTCGATCGCGCTTGCCCCATCTGCCGCTTCCAGCAAGTTGAAGTCCGGAAAGGCATTTTGTAAAAAACTGCGCAGGCTCTTACGCAGCAGCTCTTGATCATCGACGATCAATACCATCATCGGCTCCTTGCCGTCCCTGGTGCCTGTCACCAGCTCTCGCTTTGGCGCGCCGTGTTGCTGCGGCGGCCTGTGCTTCGTGCATTAAGCTTCGGTAGTTGAATATAGAAACCGGCGGGATGGCTGTCTGTCGGGAAACCATGACAATACAGTCCCGTCCGATCGCGGGTCAGGATGCCCTTCGCCCTGCGTGCCGCGCCCAAGGCTTCATAATTATATTAAATAAAACAGCGGCTTATATAAGATTGCCAAGGCCGCCACGGATGGGCGAGGGCTGCTGCGACGGTTGTCAGCCGGGAGGGACAGCGGGTTGATTGCCGGGCGGTAGAGCGCGATCGTCCGGGACCGGGTCTTATTTGTGAGGCGTGAGACCGTGCTCGAGCGCGAATTTGACCAGTGACGGTATGTTTTCCACACCCAATTTTTTCATCAGGCGATTGCGATAAGTTTCGACCGACTTCGGGGAGAGACAGAGAATGCGCGCGATCTCGTTGCTGGTTTTGCCTTCCACCACCATTTGCAACACTTGTTGCTCCCGCGGACTCAGGCTGTCGACCGGTCCGGGCGCGTGCGCGGAATCACGGACCGACCCGGCAAGAGCGGTGCATAAATACTGCCTTCCCGCGTGCACTGTCCGCACGGCCGTGATCACCTCGTCGCCTGCCGTCTCTTTCAGCAGATAGCCGGAAGCGCCCGCTTCCAGCGCGCGGTAAACATGTTCGGCCGTCGAGTGCATGGAGAGCATCACTATTCGTGTCGCAGGAGACCTGGCGTGAATCAGGCGCGCCGCTTCGATGCCGTTCAGATCGGGCATGGCGATGTCCATGACGATGACGTCGGGGCCTAGCTGTTGAACCAAGCTTACCGCCTCGCGCCCGGTGCGGGCCTCGCCGACGACGCTGATGTCGGGGGTGGCGGCAAGCAGTGCGCTCAGCCCTTCGCGCATCAGCGCATGGTCGTCGGCAAGCACGACGCGGACCGTCATGCCGCACCACGCGTAATGTCGAGCTCGACCCGCGTGCCGCTCCCGGGCGTTGATTCCAGCCGGAATCCGATTCCCACTGCTTCGGCGCGCTCCCGCATCGTAGTGATGCCCCAAGTTGCTTTGTTCTGCGGCATGTCCTCCAGATCAAATCCGACACCATCGTCCGCTATTTCCAGCACGATTCGCCCGGAATCTTCGTTGAGGCTGACTTCCACTTTTTGTGCCTGCGCATGCTTTGCGATATTGCTGAGCGCTTCCTGGCAGATGCGAAACATCGCCGTCTCCACGACGGACGGCAGGCGTGCGCTCAGATCATTACCCTTGATGTCCGCGGAAATCGTCGTACGCTCTGAAAAACTTGCCAGCAGTTGTCGCAATGCCGCGAGCAAACCGTAATCGTCAAGCACCGGCGGGCGCAACTCGGACATCACGTCGCGCACGTTCGCAACTATCGCCCCAAGCAGCCCTTGGATATCCTTTAGCTGGGATTGGGCCGCGGTTCTCGACTCTTCCGGGAACTGGGCTCTCAGCATCCCGAATATGAGGTTGAGCGCGGACAGATCCTGTCCGATGCGGTCGTGCAGCTCGCGCGAAATCGAACGCCGCTCCGCTTCTTCCACCTCGAGCAATCTGACCGACAACTTGCGCAGGCGCATCGAATATTCTTCCAGCGCCTTTTCCTTGCGCTTGAGCTCCGTGATGTCGCTTATCGTAAGCGCAAGCGCGGAAACGTCATCGCGCCCGTCCTTGATCCCCGAGAGCGTGACGTAGGCATCAATGCGCTTGCCATCCTTGCGCATGAAGGCGATTTCGACCGGACTCACGTGTTCGCCGCGCAGCGCGCGCTTGACCCATGGCTGCAGCGCCCCGATGCGGTCCGGAGGCACGATCAGGCGGCGCAGCCGCTGCCCGATGGCCTCCCGCGCGGTCCAGCCGAACATCCGTTCGGCAGCTGCGTTCCAGGACAGGACGGTGCCGTCCCGGTCGCGGCTGACGATGGCGTCGTTGCTCGACTCCACGATTGCCGCCAGTTTGACCTGGATTTCACGCGCGCGGCTGCGCTCGATCACGACTGCGAGTTGGGAAGCAATAAGCTCCGAAGCCTCCATCAGCAGCGGATCGGGCGGACGCGGTGTGGCCGCATAAAATTCAAAAAAACCGGTTACCTCGTCCTGCATGACCAGAGGAAACGCAAACGCGGCGCGCAGGCCATGGGCGAGTGCAATTGACCGGCGGCCATAATCCAATGCGGTAGTAATGTCCGGGATCCACGCGGGTTTTCTCTCGAGCAGCACCCTTGAGAGAAAACGGCCTCCCGGCTTGATATGGTCGAGATTATAAGAGCCGCTGATGAACTCATCAAAACCGGCGGCATCGGTGGTGGAATGCCACGTCTCGCTATCGGGAATGTGGAGGCTGCCCCTGGGACGGCAGCTCGCCACACGCCCCAGCGTCCATTGGCCAAATTCACAAAGACGCTCGAGACAGACTCGCATCGCCTCTGCCGGCCCCTTTGCCTCGCTGGCAGCTCGCGCCAGGGACTCGAGCAATTGCGCCAGCGCAATCCGCGACTCGAGTTCCTGCTGGACACGCTTGAATGCGGTTATGTCGATCCGGCAACCCACTACGCGCTGCGGCGCACCTGCAGCAGCGCTCAGCAGTTCACCCCGGACGTAAAACCAGCGATAGGAACCGTCCTTGTGAAGCATGCGATATTCCGTCTGGTAATCGGAACGGCGACTTTCGACACAGGCATTGAAATGGGAAATTACGCGGTCCCTGTCTTCGGGGTGGAGACGGCTCATCCACGCTTCGTTGTCGTCCGGCATTTCCTCATCGCGGTAGCCGAGCTGGCTTTTCCATTCCGAAGAAAAATAGACCCGGTCACTCGTGATATCGCGGTCCCAGAAGCCGATGTTCCCGGCCCTGGCCGCCAGTCGCAGCCGCAATGCGTTCTCGCGCTCCGTCTCAGCCGCGCGTGTGTGCGCGGTGACATCCAGCAGCGCGAACAGCAATCCTTCAATTTCGCCGCCCGCGCTCCTGACGGGATGCAGAGTCCAGTCCCAGTAGGTCGTGCCCCATTCCGGATGGTCCAGGAACTGAAACGGACGCGCATGAGTTGTAAATGGCTCGCCGGTGGCCACCACCCGGTGAAAAATGGCTTCAGCCTCCTCGCCCGGATACAACTCAAAATGATTTTTCCCCTTGAAGAACCCGGGCGGATAACCACATACATCGGCATAGGCCTTGTTGACGCGGATGAAATTGAAATGCCGGTCCAGATAAACGATACAGAAATGCGTCGTGGCGAAAATCTTGTCGAGTATTTCGTAGTTCTCCTGCAGCGCCAGTTCGGCGCGCTTGCGCTCGGTGATGTCCAGTGTCGCGCCTATCATGCCCGAGGGCCGGCCATCCGGATCGTAGAGGCCGTGACCCTTGGAGACGACCCATCGCACGTCGCCGCCCGGATGAACGACGCGGAACGTGTGGTCGAATTCAGTATGGTTTTCCAGCGCCGCGGTATACAATTGCCGCGCTACATCCCGGTCATCGGGATGGATCGCGGAAAGAAATATCTCCACTGTCAGCCCATCGGAAATTTGCGGCAGACCGAATATGGTTTTTGTCTGCTCATTCCAGACCAGTTTGTTGGCTGCAATATCCCATTCCCAGAGCCCGACGCCGCCACTGGTCACGGCCAGCCGGAGCCGCCTCTCGCTCTCGCGCAAAGCATTCTCGGCTTCGATGCGCCGCGTGACGTCGCGCATGATCACCGTAAACTGCCGCTGCCCTGCCTGCTCCATCTGCGAAATCGAGGCGTCGATCGCGAATTCCGTGCCGTCGGCGCGCCGGCCGATGATCTCGCCAAACCGGCCCATCATGCGCTGGGCGACGTTGGTGCGGCCGAAGTTCCGGATATGCTCACCCTGCCCTGGCTGGTAGTGATCGGGAATCAGGATGTTGAGCGGCTTGCCGAGCAGATCTGCCGCGCTGTAACCGAACAGCTTTTCTGCTGCGGGGTTGACAAGGATGATTTCATGCCGCTCGTTGACGGTGATTACGCCATCCATTGCCGACCTGATGATGCCGGACATCCTTTGTTCCGCGAGATCAAGCGCGTCGAGCATGGCGTTGAACCGGGTGGCCACTGCCCGGATCTCGGCTGGCCCGGCTGGAAGTGCGCGCGCCGTCTTGTCGCCCGCGCCGACGGCAGCAGCTGCCGCCGCAATGTTTCGGACCGAACCGCTCGCCCGACGTGCCAGCAGAAAAGCCAGCAATGCCGCCATCGTTAGCGTTAAAACGACGATCGCCAGGTGGTATCGTAATTCGCGCCAGGCGTTGTCAAAGACGGCCGCAGCCGGAATGCCGGCATACACGCGCCAGTCAGTGCCGGAAACGGCGGCAAAACCGTAGATGCGGGGTATGCCTTCCGCATCCTGCGCGAGCAGGGTGGCCGGTTGCGCCATTACCGTCCGGGCGACGAATTCTGCATCGCGTACATTCCTGCCGACCCATGCCCCGGTTTCCTGCGTGCTTGCTATGGCGACACCTTCGGCGCTGATAATCTGGACCACCATCCCGTCAGGCAGGGAGGCCGCGCCCGCGGCCGGATGAAACACCACGAGATCCATGGGCAACGCCACCACGCCTGCGATGCTGTTCTGTCCGTCACGCAGCGGGTAAGCGAGGGCCGCCACCCACTTCCCGGTGATATTGCCGCGCACCGGTTTGCCCACGACAAAATCACCAGTGCGCAGCACCTCCTGAAGATGATAATCAGATGCCGCCCGGGGCCGTTCGCCGCCGGCCGGAGGCACCGCCGAGCAGACCAGCGCGCCGGCTGCATCCCGCGTGATCACGTTGGAGTACTGCTCGAGCAGTTCATTGAGTTCGCGCAGCAGGGTACTGCATTTGCCGGGATCCAGTGCCCGTACCCCGGGAATTTGCGCCAGGCCTGTCAGTATTCTCTTGCCCTGGCGCAGGCGGTTTTCTGCCTGTTCAGCGGCCAGCTTCGCGAATTGCAGGCCGATCGCCTCGGCCTGTTCCTGGCTTTTCCTGAAATCGTTACGTATGTCGTACGCAAGCAATCCCGTCAGAGGTAACGCGATTATCAGCGCCATCCCCGTGAGATAAGCGCTGAACGAAAAACTCCGCATCATTGGTTCATCTCAAGCAAGCCTGTTCCCCGATAAAACATTCCCGCTTCATCCCGATGCCAGAAGCATGAGGCGCGTCAAATCATAACATCCCGGGTTTAGCGTAACGATGGCGGCTTGCAAAAGCACAGCCCTGCCCTGGAGAGGGAATCTCGTCCGGATTTTTCGGAATAATTCGAACCCGGCACGCACAACAGCCCGCCGCGGCGCCCAGCGCGGCCTGTCGCCCCCGGGTGGTTCACTGCCGCATTAAAAAAACGGCCGCGCCCTCGCGGGCGCGGCCGTTTTTCAGCAGCGTGTTTTTGCGATCAGCTCTTCAGTGACACCAGCACTTCGTCCAGCATCTTCTTGGCATCGCCGAACAGCATGCGGTTGTTTTCCTTGTAGAAGAGCGGATTGTCCACACCCGCATAGCCGGAGGCCATGCTGCGCTTCATCACGATCGAGGTCTTGGCCTTCCACACTTCGAGCACCGGCATGCCGGCGATCGGGCTGGCCGGGTCGTCCTGGGCGGCCGGATTGACGATGTCGTTGGCGCCAATCACCATGGCGACATCGGTGGTCGGAAAGTCATCGTTGAGCTCATCCATCTCGAACACGATGTCATAAGGCACCCTGGCCTCGGCCAGCAGCACGTTCATGTGGCCCGGCATGCGGCCGGCGACCGGATGGATGCCAAAGCGCACGTTCACACCCTTATCGCGCAGGTGCTTGGTAATCTCAAAGACCGTGTGTTGTGCCTGCGCCACCGCCATGCCGTAGCCCGGCACGATGATCACGTTCTTGGACTCGCGCAGCAGTTCAGCTGTCTCCGCGGCAAGGATGGGATTGACCTCGCCCGCCGGCTGTGCACCGGCCGCCGCAGGAGCGCTGCCCTCGGCAGTGCCGAATCCGCCCGCGATCACCGCGATAAAGTGGCGGTTCATTGCCCGGCACATGATGTAGGAGAGGATGGCGCCGCTCGAGCCCACCAGCGCGCCGGTGACGATCAACAGGTCATTGTTCAGCATGAAGCCCGTGGCCGCCGCCGCCCATCCGGAGTAGCTGTTGAGCATCGACACCACCACCGGCATGTCGGCGCCGCCGATTGCCATCACCATGTGGATGCCGAAGAGCAGCGCGATCACCGTCATTACGATCAGCGGAATCATGCCATCGGCCACCGTGTGGGTGTTGATGAAGCGCCAGGCGAAGAAAATCACCAGGAGCAGGCCAATCAGGTTGAGCCAGTGGCGTCCCGGAAGCAGCATCGGTTTGCCGCTGATCTTGGCGGAGAGCTTGCCGAAAGCAATCACCGAACCGGAGAAAGTCACCGCACCGATCAGGATGCCGATATAGATCTCGATTTCGTGGATGGTCTTCTCGGCGCCCTTGAACATCCCCGCCGCCGCCGGATCGATGTAATTGGCGAAGCCGACCAGCACGGCAGCAAGACCGACCAGGCTGTGCATCAGCGCAACCAGTTCGGGCATCTGCGTCATTTTCACGACGCGCGCCGCATACAGACCGACGCTGCCGCCCACCACCATCGCTCCGATGATCCAGGCGTAACCGGTCGCGGTGACCTGGGGCCCGAACACCGTCGCCAGCACGGCCAGCGTCATGCCTATCATGCCGTAGAGGTTGCCGCGGCGCGAGGTCTCCGGATTGGAGAGGCCGCCGAGGCTGAGGATGAACAGTATGGTTGCTCCGATATAGGAGGCCGTTGCCAGAGTTGCAGACATTTATCGTCTCCCTTATTTGCGGAACATCTGCAGCATGCGCTGGGTCACAGCGAAGCCGCCGAACATGTTGATCGAAGTCAGCGCGACGGCCAGGACCGCCAGCCCGATGATCCAGGCCTCGGGCCGGTCACCGCCGCCACCCATCAGCGGCGGCGCCACCTGCACCAGCGCGCCGATGGCGATGATGCTGCTGATCGCATTGGTGACGCTCATCAGCGGCGTGTGCAGGGCGGGCGTGACATTCCACACCACCATGTAGCCCACGAAGCAGGCCAGCACGAATACCGTGAAGTGGCCGAGGAAGACCGCCGGCGCGTTGGCGCCGATGAACCAGAACGCCGCCGCGGCCACCGCGAACATGATTACCATCGATTTGGCCGAACTCGGCGCACCGGCCCCGCCGTGGCCATGGCCCTTCTTGGCCGCGGGCACAGTTGCCGCCGGCTTGGCCGGCGGGGCCGGCAGTTTGAGGGGCGGCGGCGGCCAGGTAATGTTGCCCTCCTTGATGACCGTCAGGCCGCGGATGGCGTCGTCGTCCATATTGACGTTGATGATGCCGTCCTTGGTCTTGCACAGTTCCTCCGAAATACGGAACAGGTTGGTCGCATACATCGTCGAGGACTGCTTCGCCAGCCGGCTGGGAAGGTCGGTGTAGCCGATGATGGTCACGCCGTGCTTGACCACCACCTGGCCCTGCTCGGTGAGTTCGCAGTTGCCGCCTCGTTCCGCGGCCAGGTCGACGATGACGCTGCCCGGCTTCATCGACTTCACCATGTCGGCGGTGATCAGCTTCGGCGCGGGTTTGCCCGGAATAAGCGCTGTGGTGATGATGATGTCGACTTCCTTGGCCTGCTTGGCGTACATCTCGCGCTGGGCCTGCTGGAAGCCCTCGCTCATCACCTTGGCATAGCCGCCGCCGCCGGACCCTTCTTCCTCATAATCGACCTTCACGAATTCGCCGCCCATCGATACGACCTGGTCGGCCACTTCGGCACGGGTGTCGTTGGCGCGCACGATGGCGCCCAGGCCGACGGCGGTGCCGATCGCAGCCAGGCCGGCCACGCCCGCGCCGGCGATGAAAACCTTGGCCGGCGGAATCTTGCCCGCGGCTGTGATCTGACCGTTGAAAAAGCGGCCGAAGGCGTTGGCGGCCTCGATGACGGCACGGTAGCCGACGATGCCGGCCATGGAGGTCAACGCGTCCATCTTCTGGGCGCGGCTCAGCATGCGCGGCAGCGAGTCAATGGCCAGCACGGTGACCTTGCGCGCAGCGAGCTGCTGCATTAGGTCGGGGTTCTGCGCCGGCCAGACGAAGCTGATCAGGGTCTGGCCTTCGTGCATCAGGCCGACTTCTTCAGCGGACGGGGCGAGGACCTTGAAGACAATATCGGACGCGGACCACAGTTTTTCCGCGGTATCGGCGATCTCGGCGCCCGCGGCGCGATAAGTATCGTCGCTGCAATTCGCCGCATCTCCGGCACCGGACTGCACGGTGACCTTGAAACCCAGCTTGATGAGCTTCTCGACGGCTTCCGGTACGGTGGCAACGCGTTTTTCTCCCGCTGCCGTCTCTTTTGGCACTCCAATGACCTGAGGCATGAGTTCCCCTTCGTTATTGATACAGAATGTTTACCGTCGGTTAAACCAGGGCAGCCGCGACGTAATGCCCGTCGGAAATACTCGCGCCGGCGCCGGATGAAATTAGTGCAGTGTGGTGTCCTGCCGGGGTAAGTGCGGTTGCTGTCTGCGGCGATGCTGCATGCCGCGTTTCATGAGGATGCGTGTCAGCCGGAATGCCGAACTTCATTGCGTGTACTCTCTCTCTTGAGCCGAACAGTGGCGGCGCAAACTGGGAGCGATTATAAGGGATAACAAAGCTCAACCTTTGACCTTGATCAATTTTTCGGCCGATACCACCCAGGAGTTTGCCGGACCTGGCCCCGACAAACTCCTGAAATGAAAAACCCAAAAGGCGAGTCGAAAAGAATGCCATGCAAGTGATGTTTGATCCGGCGAGCGTGGAGTTTCGATACGTAAAATCCTTTTATTGAACAGCCTGTAGCCAAAGCATCGATTGACAGTGATCCATTAGCGCTACGCGTTCCGGCGAATGGAGCCAGGCCCGACAGGCTGCGGCCGCTGGATTCCGGATAATTCCTCGAACAGCAGCCCCAGCGCGGCGTTATCGAGACCGCCGCGCCCGGTGTTGCACAACGCGGCAAACATTTGCGCGCCCAGCGCCGTGACCGGCATGAACGCGCCGGTGTCGCGGCCCGCGCTTAACGCGAGCTTGATGTCCTTGAGCATCAGCTCGGCGCGGAAACCGGGGGCGAGCGTGCCATCGAGCAGGCGCTTGCCCTGGTTCTGCAACACGAAGCTCTGCGCCGAACCGCCGAGCAGCGCCTCGCGTACCTTGTGAGGATCGATGCCCATTTTTCCAGCCAGTGCAAAGGCTTCCGATATCGCCATCAACGTGCCGACGATCGCCATCTGGTTGCACGATTTGCACGCCTGTCCGGCGCCGCTCGCGCCGACGTGGGTGAACGTCTTGCCCATGGCCTGGAACAACGGCATGCAGCGTTCGACGACCGCTGCCTCGCCGCCTATCATGCAAGACAGCGCACCATCCTGCGCGCCCTTGGGGCCGCCGCTCACCGGCGAATCGAGCATGTGCGCGCCGCGCTGTTGGAGGCGCGCCGCGAATTCAACCGTGGCCGTCGCCGATATCGTGCTGCAGTCGATAACGACCGCATCTTTGCGCAGGCCCTGGATCGCGCCGTGCTCACCGAACAACACGCGCTCGACATCAGGCGTATCAGGCAGGCATAACAGCAATACTTCCGATGCGCTTGCCACACCTTCAGGTGAACCGCCATCATGCGCACCTTCGCGCACGAGTTCCTCGACCTTGCCGCGGCTGCGGTTATGCACCGTCACTTTGAATCCCGCCTTGATGAGATTGCGCGCCATGGCCGCGCCCATCACGCCCAGGCCGATAAAACCCACCGGCGCGCCCTTCGCTATCGCTGCAGTCATGTTCACTCCCCAGATCCCCTCAACAAGCTGAAACAAAATTTAGCCGCCGATGAACGCCGATTAACGCCGATAAATACCAACGAACAAACCAAGACAGGCGGCGCAAAAGTAATCAGATAATGGTTTTGATTGTATCTGCGTTCATCGGCGGTTTCTCATGCTTTCAGTGAACGCAGGAACGTCGTGCGTTCGCGCCCGCCGGCCATCATGAACGCGACATCCGAGCCGCTGAGGATGAAGCGCGCGCCCATGCCGATGAATTTTTGCATCAGCTTGTGATCATAGACGCCGCCTATCCCCGGATATTTCCCGTGCTTGCGACATGCGGCCACCGTCGCGGCGCACGCCGCCTCTGCCTTGGCGCCGGCAAAATCTCCCGGCACGCCCATTTCCGCGCACAGATCGTTAAAGCCGATCAGCAGCACGTCCACACCCGGCACGGCAGCGATGGCCTCGGCATTTTCGATCGCCGCCGGTGTTTCCAGCATCACCACCACCAGCGTCTCCTCATTGACCATGCGCATGGCCTCTCCCGTAGGCAGGGTCTTGAAACCCAGTTGTGGCTGCGCGCCGGCGATGGAGCGATGGCCGACCGGCGGATATTTGCAATAAGCCACAACCCGTTCAGCCTCAGCTACGGTATCCACGTGCGGCACGACGATGCCCTGCGCACCGGCGTCGAGCAGCCGTGTCGCGTGATAATGCTCCTTGCCCGGTACACGCACGATGGGCGCGATGCCCGCGCCCAGCGCCGCCATCGAAATCTGCGCCGCGGTATCCACACTCATGGAATTGTGCTCCATGTCGATAAACAGCCAGTCGAAATCGCAGGTTTTGGCTATGGTCGCGATGTCCACGGTGCGCGCCTGGCGCAGGCCCATGCCGAGTGACAGTTCGCCTGCGGCCAGACGGCGTTTGGCTGTGTTTTGAACGATGCTCATCGATGCTCCCTGGTGGTGGTGTGATAGTGAGGTGATGCCGCATTCGGCCCCGATCCCGCCCGCGGCCACGGCATCGAGTATAGCCCTGTGCCCGGCTTTCGTTAAAACCCGGCAGCGCGCGAACTGAAGCGGGCGGTCGGCGCCGCGGCCACCCGTTATAATGCGTCATGCCTGCCATTCATGTCCTCCCCGACCTGCTCATCAACCAGATCGCCGCCGGCGAAGTGGTCGAGCGCCCCGCGGCGGCGCTCAAGGAGTTGCTCGAAAACAGTCTCGATGCCGGTGCGAGCGACATCACGGTCCAGCTCGAAGCCGGCGGCACCCAACTCATCAGGATTACCGACGACGGCAGCGGCATGGCCCGCGACGATCTGCCGCTGGCACTGGCGCGCCACGCCACCAGCAAGATCGCCACGCTGGACGACCTGGAGCGCGTGGCGAGCCTGGGTTTTCGCGGTGAAGCGCTGGCGAGCATCGCCGCTGTCTCCAGCCTGACGCTGGCAAGCCGCCGCGCCGAAGAGCGCCACGCGTGGAGCGTGTCGGTAAGCGGCCACGATGTTTCGGCCATCACCCCCGCCGCCCTAGTCGCCGGCACCAGCATCGAAGTCCGCAACCTGTATTACAACACGCCGGCACGGCGCAAATTCCTGAAATCTGAAGCCACGGAATACGCGCACTGCGATGACGTATTCAAGCGAGTCGCGCTGTCGCGCTGCGACACCCGCTTCACGCTGCAGCACAACGGGAGGGCGCGCTGGCAGCTCAAGGCGCAGCCGCTCGTTGAACGCATTGCGGCGCTGCTCGGCGAGGAATTCCGTTCAAACGCGGTGGCGCTCGACGAAGCCGTCGCGGGACTGCGGCTGTATGGTTGTGCGGCACGGCCCACGCACTCGCGTGCCACCCGCGATGCTCAGTACGTATTCGTCAACGGCCGTTTCGTGCGCGACAAGCTGCTCGCCCACGCCATACGCCAGGCCTACCAGGACATGCTGCATCACCAGCGCCATCCGGCGTTCGTGCTGTTCCTGGAAATCGATCCGGCGCAGGTCGACGTCAACGTGCATCCGACCAAGAGCGAAGTGCGCTTCCGCGATGCGCGCGCCGTCCATCAATTCGTGTTTCACGCGCTCAACAAGGCGCTGTCGCTGGCCGCGGGCGGCGAAGTTCAGTCAGGCGCGGACTTTGCAACCGCACCGCGCGCTCAACCGCAGCCCGCTGCATGGTCTCACCAGGGCAGCATGGCGCTGGGTGTCGCGCAGCCGGCGGGATTTTACGACACCCTGTTCGGCGCGCAGGCCGTGAAGGAGAGGCACGATGCCGCAACGGAACAGCACACCCCGCCGCTCGGTTTTGCGCTTGCGCAACTCTCGGGCATCTACATTCTGTCTCAAAACGAGCACGGCCTGATCATCGTCGACATGCACGCCGCGCACGAGCGCATCATGTACGAGAAGCTCAAACAGGCGCTCGATCAGCGTGAAATACCGATGCAGCCGCTGCTGGTGCCGGCGGCATTTTCCGCCGCCCCGCTCGACGTAGCGACGGCCGAAGAGAATCCTGACCTGCTGCGCCAGATCGGCTTTGATATTGCGCCGGCCTCGCCGACCTCGCTGGTGGTGCGCGCCATACCCGCCATGCTGGTCCATGCCGATGCCGGCGAACTCGCGCGCGACGTGCTCGCGGAAGTGCGCGAATTCGGCGCGAGCCGCGTGCTCACCGAGCGCCGCAACGAACTGCTGGGCACCATGGCCTGCCACGCCGCGGTTCGCGCCAACCGTAAACTGAGCGTGATGGAAATGAATGCACTGCTGCGCGAAATGGAAGCCACCGACCGCTCGGGCCAGTGCAATCACGGCCGGCCGACCTGGCACCAGATCACGATCGCCGAGCTGGACAAGCTGTTTATGAGAGGCAAGTAAGGAGTAAGGGGTGAGGAGTAAGGAGAAAAAGCAAGATGCGCAAAGCGGGGGTACTCCTCACTCCTCACTCCTCACGTCTCACCCGAAGTGGCCTCCGGCCATTTTGCTGATGGGCCCGACGGCCAGCGGCAAGACCGCGGTGGCGGCGGCCATCATCGCCAAACTGCCGTGCGAAATCATCAGCGTCGACTCGGCCCAGGTCTACAAGCACATGAATATCGGCACCGCCAAGCCCGATGCCGAGTTCCTCGCGCGCGTGCCCCACCATCTGATCGATGTGATCGAGCCGCACGAGTCGTATTCCGCCGCGCGGTTCCGTGACGATGCCCTGATCCTGATGCGCGAGATCACCGAGCGCGGCAATATCCCGTTGCTGGCAGGCGGGACCATGCTTTATTTCCAGGCACTGGTTGAAGGTTTGAGCGACCTGCCCGAAGCCGACCCTGCCATCCGTATCATCATCGATACCATGGCCGAGACGTCCGGCTGGCCGGCGCTGCATACCGAACTCGCGCGTATCGATCCCGAGACCGCGGCCAAACTCAAGCCCAACGACGGGCAGCGCATCCAGCGCGCGCTCGAGGTCTACTACCTGACCAACAAACCGATGTCCGACTTCCACAAGCAGCCCAAGTACGTGTATTTCCCGTATACGCCGATCAAGGTGGCGCTGGTGCCGGGCGACCGAGCCGTGCTGCATGAACGCATCGCCCAGCGCTTCGAGGACATGCTGGAACTGGGACTGATCAGCGAGTTGCGCACACTGCGCGAGCAATATGGACTGGAACTCACCCTGCCGTCGATGCGCTGCGTGGGCTACCGCCAGGTGTGGCAGTATCTTGACGGCGAGTTCGGGCTCGCGGCGCTGCGCGAAAAAGGCATCGCCGCCACGCGCCAGCTCGCGAAACGTCAGCTCACCTGGCTGCGCTCGATGCAGGATGTCACCGAGTTCGATTGCCTGGCTGAAGATGTAGACGACCAGGTGGTGAGTTTCCTGCGGAGCCGGCTGGAACCGGAGTCCGCCGCTCAGAAATAATGTATGATATTGTTTTTATTGATTATATTAAGGTGTCTTATGCTCATCACTTTTCAAACCAAAGCCTGGAGCCATGTCACCCTGTTTGGCGAGGTGGCGCAAACGCTGCTCAAAATGATGGGACACAGCGGCACCGTGCCTGGAGCCGTGCTGGCCGACGATGTTGCAGCGGCACTGGAGCGCCTGCAACAGGCGCTGGCGGCAGCCGAGCCCGCTGAACAACGTCCGGCGCGCACGCCGCAGGAAGAAGACGACGATGCAACTCCGCCGGTCGGCCTGCGGCTGCGCGCCTATCCGCTGATTCAGCTGCTGTCCGCCGCCGCGCAGCAGCGCTGCGACGTGATGTGGGAAGAAGGCACGCCCACGCTGTAACTGCGGGCTGCCCGTTTGTCATTTTTGCCTGGCCGGCCGCTTCTTTTTGACGGCTGCCGGTGCGCCGCGCACCAGCATCACCGGCACCCCGGACAGCCTCACCACGGCCTCGGCATCGCTCCCCAGCAGCGCATGGCTGATTCCCCTGCGGCCGTGCGTGCCCATGACGATCAGGTCCGCGCGCCACTTGCGCGCTTCCTTGATGATGAGATCCGCGACGCGGCCGCTCAAATTCCTGAATATCACCGCCTCGGACTTCACGCCGCTTCTGTCCGCCAGCGTCTTCGCGCTGTTCAGCGCTTTTGCCCCGCTTGCTTCCAGCATATCCAGGATATCGGCGGCGCCGCCCCCGTCCATGCCGGCGCTCTGGATGACGCTCCACTGGTCGACTACGTGCATCAGCCTGATCCTGGCATGCTGATCTTTCGCCAGGCGCACCGCCTCCTGCAACCCGCGTGTGGAAGTATGGCTGCCATCGACGGGAACGAGAATTTTTCTGTAGATGGGCATGACTGACTCCTTTTCTACCGACGCTCAAATACGGCAGCGCGAATCATATTGAACAGGCAGCAGCCTGTCGGACTTGGTTCCATATAGTGCATCTCGTTTAAGGAATTTGTCGACTTCAAATTTGACAAATTCCTGTCAACGCAAATATTCGCGCTGCCATTTCTTGAAATTTTCGCCATTGACCAGACGGTCCATGTCCTGCGCCGAGGCTATCTTCGACTTGAGGTCGGCCGGCGCGCCACCGTTGAATAAATGACTGTAGGTCTCGTGCAGCGCCTTGACCGCGGCGGCTACCGGCTGATGGCCCTGCAGCACGATGCGCGCGCCGCATGCCGCCAAGTCTTCGCGCCGGATCGAGGCCGGGGCGGAACCGACGATGACCGGCAGTTTCGCCGCGTCATGCACCGCTTTCACCTGGTCGACCGACTCCACGCCGATGATGAATATCGCATCCACGCCGGTCGCGGCATAGGCCTTGACGCGTGCTACCGTGCGCGCGGTGTCTTCGACTTTGAGTGCTGCAGTGCGCCCAGCGATGACCAGCGAAGGATCGCGCCGCGCCGCCACCGCCGCCCTGAGCTTGCCGACCATTTCCTCGGTAGATATGAGCTCGTCCTTGCCCTCGGGCTGACCGTAGCGAATCGGCAACGCCGTGTCTTCGATGCTCATGCAAGATACACCGGCATGCTCCAGTTCCTCTATGGTGCGCATGACATTCAGCGCGTTGCCATAGCCGTGGTCGGCGTCGACGATCAAAGACAGCGTGCTGGCGCGCGTGATGCGCCGGATCTGCTCGGCGAACTCGGTCAGCGTCAGCACGATGAGATCGGGCGCGGCAAGCGTGGTGTTGGATGCGACCGACCCGGCAAGAATGCCGATCTGGTAGCCCACCGCCTCGGCCACGCGCGCCGACAGCGGGTCGTAAACACTTGCCGGCGACAGGCATTGCGTGCCTTTGAGAATCTGGCGCAGATGGTTGCGCCGCTCGGTGTGATTCATGACATCTCCAGCGGTTTAATATGTAGCTGCGCGCTTAGAGCGCATTTCAAAAAGATCAAGATCGATGTAACCGCCGATGAATTCTTTTTAATACTTTCTTTTCAACACCCGCTTGACGGGTGCCCTTGAGTGGTACGCAGATAAGATCAAACCCAAAGGCTTTTGCCACAGAGCGCACAGAGAACACAGAGAACACAGAGGAAAAACAAACAACGAAAAACTTTTCACAACGCGTTGATTTTAAATAATAATAATTATTTCTCTGTGAACTCCGTGTCCTCTGTGGCTATAGGTTTTTCGCTTTTAATCGGCGGTTAATTTTTTAGATTTTGTTACGTCCTCTTAAAAGTAAGCCTGGCCGCGCCGTATCGGCGGCGTCCAGTCGCAATCGCCCCACGGGCCATCGCCGTTTTCGCGGATGTACTTAACGTCACCTTTTTTCTTCAGCTTGCGCTTGCCCGCGAACACGGCCTTGAACCAGTCGAGGACATAATCGTGACAGTCCATGCCGCCCAGGTTGGGGATGCTCCACAATGGGTGATACTGGTTCTCTACCACCCACATCTCCTTGGGCACCGTGAGGTCGTCGAAGGCCTCGACCGCGTCTTCCAGCGGGCACAGCGGATCAAATTCGCCGGTGACCAGCAGTGTCGGGCAGGTGATCTTGTCCATGTACCCGCGCACCGTCATGCCCCTGGCCACTTCCTCGTCGAACTTGTCCTCGTTGTCATAACCCGCCATGTACATGAACATCTGTTTGAAGCGCGGCGAAGACTGCGTGAAGATGGTGTTGTTGGGATTGAAACAGGCCACGGAACTCACCACGGCGGCGGCGCGGTGATCGTAGCTCGATAGCCGCAGCGACCAGTAGCTGCCCATGCTGATACCGTAGATGCCGATTTTCTTTTTGTCGACCTCGGGCCGCTTCATCAGGTAACTGATCACCGCCGCGCCTGCGCGCTCGTAGTTGTCGCCCACGGCGCGGATTTTCTGCATGTTGGAATTGCCCTGCCCCGGTCCGTCGATGGCGATCACATGGCAGCCGCGCGACAAAGCGATGTTGTGGTAGGCCTTCGGAAACACTTCCTTGGTCTGGTCCATGCCCGGCACGTAGATGATCACCGGCGCCTTGCGCCGGTCCGGCAGCAGGTGGAACAAGCAGGAAATGGTCTTGCCGTCGTCGAACGGCACTTCGACGCGCTCGATCGGATAGCTCGCGACCTCGGAGCGGCGGTCCACCATCTCGCTCATTTTCTTGTAGAGCGCTTTCTTGACCGGATGGTTGTCGAAATAAATCGGGTGCTGCGCCATGCGGTAGGCCTCTATCGCATGATCATAATGATAGGTGGCCGTCTCGTTCGCGCCCTGGGCCTGGGCCTTGCGCGCGAGGCGTTCCTGGCGTTCGCCCGCTTCGCGCCAGACTTTCGGCAGCATGCGGTAGTTGCGCGCGCGCTTGCCCTGCGGCACTTCGACGTCGTCGCGCTCGAAATTCTGCACGCGGCCGCGCATATTGAGCGCGAGATCGAGCATCCACTGCTGATTGTCGCGCTGGGTTCTGAGTTTGCTGATCATGGATTCCCCTTGTTGAGCCGGCGCGCCGAGTTGAAATAGGAAAGATGCGCTGCCGGAATTTTGATTTTAACTTAAATCGCGCCGGATTTATCCGTTGCCGCACAGCGCAGTGATTGTGCTATGAGGCGAGGCTATCCACCAGCAACCCGAGCGCGGCGGCGGCGAACGCATGCATGTTCGCCACGCGGTCGCCGCTGCCGGTCTCCAGCGTCAGCGTGCGTTCGACGCGGCCGGCGACTGCAAAACAGGCGTGGCCTGCCGGATCACCATAGCTGTTGCCGGTCGGGCCCGCGGCGCCGGTCTCGCCCAGCCCCCAGTCAGCGGCAAAACGCTCGCGCACGACCTGCGCCTCGAACAACGCGTAAGCCTCGGTCGATGGCCGCATTCCCGCCAGCATCTCCACGCGCATGTCCTTCAGCGCCATCAAGGCCTGCCGGGTGTAAATGACGGCGCCGCCGCGGCAATACGCCGAGGCGCCCGGCACCGCGAGCAGCGCCGCGGTGATCAGGCCGCCGGCGGAGGATTCGGCCACGGCGATGGTTTCGTTGCGGGCCTTGAGCAGGGCCGCCGCTTTCTCAGCCAGAACCAGCAGTTCACGCATTGTTGCAGCTTTCCTGTCGTTTACTGCGGTTTCAGACCTATCTCCGGCAGCAGCTTGCTGAAAAGCTCATGCTCGGCTTTCCATTTGGCCGCGTACGCATCGCGCGAAGTTTCCACTGCGGGTGCTCCCCCAAAGCGCTCGAACTGCACTTTGGTATCCGGCTGGCGCAGCACGGACACGATATCCGCATGCAGACGGGCGACCAGATGCCTGGGCATGGCAACCGGGCCGATAATCCCGATCATGGTATCTGTTTCCGCGCCTTTTAACCCAGCCTCGCCCACGGTGGGCACGTCAGGCAGTCCCGCATAGCGCCTGGGGCTGGTGACTGCTAACGCGCGCAGCTTGCCATCCTGGAGCATCGGCAACGCCGCGGGCGAGATGAACATGAGGTAATGCACCCGGCTCGAACGCATTTCCGACACCACGTCGGCAACACTCTTGAACGGCACGTGCACCGCCTGGATGCCCGCGGCGCGGTTGAATATTTCCGGCGTCAGATGCGCGGCGCTGCCCGAGCCGATGGATGCGAAATTGAGTTTGCCGGGCCGCGCCTTGGCGTATTCGATGAACTCCTTGAGGTTTTTCGCGGGAATCTCCGGCGCGACGACCAGCACGCTGGTAATCGAAGACAACAGCGCAATATTGACAAAGTCCTTGACGGGGTTGAACGGCGGCTTGGCCTGCAGCATCGGCGCCACGATGGTCGAAGTCGAGGCCACGCCTATCGTATAGCCGTCAGGCGCAGCGCCCGCGACGATGCCCGATCCGATGAGGCTGCCCGCCCCGGCACGGTTGTCCACGATCACCTGCTGCTTGAAAAGCTCCGTCAGGCCCCGGGCGACCACGCGCCCCATATTGTCCATGCCGGTGGCTGGAGAGCCCGGCACTATCATGCGCACGGGACGCGCCGGAAAATCACCCGCTGCCGCCTGCGCACCTGCCGTCGAGAACAAACCTGACGCGAGCAGCGCGCCAGCAACCAGTGATATCGTGCCCTTCATTGTTACTCCTCCTTTTTTTGTCAGCATGAACGTGTCGGAAAACACCCGCAGCATAGTCCTGACGCGCCAACCTGCGCAACGCTCAGCCCAGGAAACTATCCATCGGACTGTTTGATGGTCCGTTGTCCTAATTACTGAAATTTACAGCTTTTCAACCTGTGCGCTTCACCCGCACGCACGCCCAGCCTCGGGCAAACGTGATTTTGAGCTCTTCATCAGCGGTCACCCGCGCGCTGTCGCGCACGATAGCGCCGTCAGCGCTTTCGGTAATGCTGTAGCCGCGCTCCAGCACCCGTTGCGGGTTCAGATGCTTGAGATGAGCCGCCAGCCCCGTAAGTTGTATTGCTGCCGTGTTCAGGCGGTCACTCGCCGCCTGCTGCAGCCGCCGCCCCAGTTCGTCTTTATTCCTCGTCAGCGCATCCAAATCCGGCCGCGCGGCACCGAAACGCTGCGCCAGCCCCAGCACCTGCCATGACAGCGATTCCAGCGCCCTGCGACCGACGCTGTCAAGACGGCTGGCCAGATGCTGCAGGTGCTGCGCCTGATTGCGTATGCGCTCACCGGGATGGATGAGCCGCCGCGTCAGATAGTCCAGCCGCTGCATGCGCTCTTCGAGCGCGCGTTGCGCCACCCGGCCCAGGCGCTGCCGCCACTGCCCCACCTGCTGCGCGAGTTCGGCGCGGTCCGGACTGGCCAGTTGTGCCGCAGCAGTAGGCGTCGGCGCGCGCGCATCCGCCACGAAATCGGCGATGGTGAAATCGGTCTCGTGCCCGACGCCGCTGACCACGGGTATCGGACAGGCTGCGATAGCACGCGCCACGACCTCTTCGTTGAATGACCACAGATCCTCGATGCTGCCGCCGCCGCGGCACACTATCAGCACATCGCATTCGTCGCGCACCCCGGCCACCGCGATGGCCTGGGCAATTTTCTGCGCCGCGCCCTCGCCCTGCACCGGCGCAGGATAAAGAATGACGGGCAGGGAAGGCATGCGGCGCCTGAGGGTGGTCAGCACATCACGCAATGCCGCCGCCTGCGGCGAGGTCACGATGCCGAGCGCGCGCGGAAACGGCGGCAGTCTTCGCTTGCGCGACTCGTCGAACAGCCCTTCCTGTCCGAGCCTCGCCTTGAGTTTTTCATATGCTTCATAAAGCGCACCGAGCCCGGCGCGACGCATGGTCTCGACACCGAGCTGGAACTTGCCGCGCGCCTCATACAGTGTCGGGACTGCGCGCACCTCGACCTGCATGCCGTTTTCAGGCAGCCAATCCAGATATTGCAGTTTGTGGCGGAACATTACGCAGTCGACCTGGGCGACCGCATCCTTCAACGTGAAGTAACTGTGTCCGGAGTCGTAGCGCTTGAAATTCGAGATCTCCCCCGCCACCCACAGCAGCGGAAGACTCTGTTCCAGAACCGTTTTTGCCAGGCGGTTGAGTTCGCTGACCGAGATCACCTGCGCCGTGGCCGGCACTTCATGGGATGAAGACATCGCGTCATTCTATAACACCACCGGTTATAGCCTGGCACGCCGCGATACTAAGAGCGCATTTCAAAAAAAACCAAGATCAATGTAACCGCCGATGAATTCACTTTAATACCCGTCAAGCGGGTATTAAAGTGAATTCATCGGCGGCTGATTTTTTAGATTTTGTTACGGGCTCTAAGTCAACTCCCCGCAATTTTCTCAACGGATTCAAGGCCTGGGCAGCAGGTTCCTGCGGTTTGCCACGCCTGACATCATCCACAGCGCGGAACTTTTTACGGGATGCCCGCTACACGTCACGCGGTGACGCCCGGAGAAATGCCGTATCATCATGTTTTATATGTATTTTTTTGCACGTTCAAAATTTCATCGGCAGACGAAATTCCTATATGTAAAACTTACTTAACGCGACTTTCAACAACATATGCACACGCTTATCCACAGACATTGTGGACAACCCGAAAACGCCTTTTACATGATGAGCTTAAAAAAGCCTCATCATCAAACTTCTGAGTTTGTGCTTGCTGAAACATCGCACGCCGGATAGAGTTACGGCGACTTTTACGGAGCAAAAAAATTGTTCGCACTCATAGACGCTGCAGGATGGCCGATCTGGCCTCTGATTATTTCCTCCATCATCGCGCTGGCCATCATCGGTGAACGCTTCTGGTCGCTGCGCAAACCCATCGTCCTGCCCAGGAATCTGCTGAATCAGGCCATACAGGAATACCGCCAGAACGGGGTGACGCCGCAACTGCTCGCCCGCCTGTCTGCCGGTTCACCTCTGGGCCAGGTCTTTTCCGCCGGGCTCAAAAACGTCAATAGTTCGTCGGCCATCATGAAAGAAGCCATCGAGGAAGCCGGGCGCAGTGTCGCGCACGAACTCGAACGCTTCCTGACCAGCCTCGGCACCATCGCTGCCATCGCGCCGCTGCTGGGCCTGTTCGGCACGGTCATCGGCATGATAGAAATTTTCGGTTCGCAGGGGCCGCAGGGCGGCAATCCGCTGATTCTCGCCCACGGCATCTCGATTGCGCTCTACAACACGGCACTCGGCCTGGTGGTGGCCGTCCCAAGCATGATCTTCTACCGTCATTTCCGCGCCAAGGTCGACTCGCTGCTGATTGAAATGGAAATCCAGTCGATCAAGATGGTGGAAATCATTCACGGCGAGCGCCAGGCCTGAGCGCCCATGAAATTTCAATCCCGCTCATTCCGCGAAGAACCGGAGATCAACTTCATTCCGCTGATCGACGTACTGCTGGTGATCCTGATTTTTCTGATGGTCACCACCACCTACTCGCGCTTCGCCGAACTGCAGATCAACCTGCCCACGGCCGAGGCCGGCACCCCGCCCGAGCGTCCCGCCCAGATCGATGTCGCCGTCGATGCCCAGGGCAAATACGTAATCAACAAAATGCCGGTCACCTTCAACGGGGCGGATGCCTTCAGCCAGGAACTGCGGCGCGTGGCGGGCGACATGAAGGAACCGGTGATCGTCATCAGTGCCGACGCCAACGCGCCGCACCAGTCGGTCATCAATGTCATGGAGGCGGCCCGCATCGCCGGCTATGGCAAAATCACCTTCACCACCCGCGCCGGGAAAAAGTGAGCGGTGCGCATTGAAGATTGAGTGGTAAATCGCAAGTAGTGAAAAGCGGCGAACCTTCCTGCTGACCCGCATTACACCCTTCACTCTTCACCCTTCACCCCCAATGAACTGGATTGAACGACACTGGTATGGCCGCACTCCGCTGGGTGCCGTGCTATATCCATTCAGCCTGCTGTTCCGCGCCGGCGTAGCGTTGCGGCGCAGCCTGTACCGCGCCGGAATATTGCGCACCACGCGCCTGCCGGTTCCCGTGATCATCGTCGGCAACATCTCCGTAGGTGGCACCGGAAAAACGCCGCTGGTGCTGTGGCTCGCCCATTTTCTGCATGAACGCGGTCTGCGTCCGTGCATCATCAGCCGCGGCTATGGTGGAAGCGCAACAATACCTCTGCCGGTCACTGCGGCCAGTGACCCTGCGTTATGCGGCGATGAACCGGTGTTGCTCGCACAACGCAGCCCCGCCCCGGTGTGGATAGGCGCCGACCGCGTGGCGGCGGCGCAGGCACTGCTAGCCGCCCATCCCGACTGCAATGTGGTGATCAGTGACGATGGCCTTCAGCACTATAGCCTCGCGCGCGACCTTGAAATTGCAGTGGTCGACGGCCTGCGCGGCCTGGGCAATGGCCTGCTGCTGCCCGCCGGGCCGTTGCGCGAACCCTCTGCGCGTCTTGCCACGGTCGACGCCATCATCGTCAATGTCAGCCAGTCGCTGGGGGTGGGATTCGCGGCCCGGGCGCCGTCCTCCTATGCCATGACCTTCAGCGGCAGCGAATTCCACAATCTTCTGAACCCGCAACATCGCGCCGGCCCCGAGCATTTTCATAACCGGCGCGTACACGCAGTCGCCGGCATCGGCAACCCGCAGAGTTTTTTCCAGCGCCTGCAGCGGCTGGGACTGACCTTCACCGCCCATCCGTTTCCCGACCACCATGTCTTCAGCGCCCGGGACCTGGCATTTCCCGACGCCGATTTCATCGTGATGACCGAGAAGGATGCGGTAAAATGCCGCTCATTCGCCGCCGAAGCGCACTGGGCGCTGCGGGTCGATGCCGAAATCGATCCCGCTTTCGGCGATCTGGTGATGAAGAAACTGGGGAAATAATGGATCCTAAGCTGCTTAACATCCTGGTCTGCCCGCTGTGCAAGGGACCGCTGGTTTACAGGAAAGCGGAGCACGAACTGATCTGCAAGCCGTGCCGTCTCGGCTACCCCATACGGGACGACATCCCGGTGATGCTCGAAGACGAAGCGCGCAAACTTCCTCCCGAGGAGGAAGTGCAGTGATTGGTGATTCGTGATTAGTGATTGGTGAACGGCAAACCGCCGGGGCTCGCCACATCCACGAATCACCAATCACCAATCACTAATCACGCCTCATGGACTTCACCGTCATCATTCCCGCCCGCCACGCCTCGTCGCGCTTCCCGGGAAAACCACTCGCCGATATCGCCGGCAAACCCATGGTGGTGCATGTGGCTGAGCGTGCCGCGCAAAGCGGCGCCACCGAAGTGCTGGTTGCCACCGATCATCCGGACATCGCAGCAGCGGTCACGCACCACGGATTCGAAGCCGTGATGACGCGCGGCGACCACGCGTCGGGGACGGATCGCGTGGCGGAAGTGGCCTTGATACGCGGGTTGGCCGCGCACCACATCGTGGTCAATGTGCAGGGGGATGAGCCGCTGATTTCCCCCCAATTGATCAGCGAGGTGGCGCAGTGCCTGTCCGGGCACCCTGACGCGGAAGTTTCGACGGCGTGTCATCCTATCCATGATGCGGCTGATCTCGCGAACCCCAACGTCGTCAAAGTCACCCTCGACAGGCAGGCGTATGCGCTGTATTTCAGCCGCGCACCCATCCCCTACGCCCGAGAGGCCTTTGGCAGCGGCATCACCTCCGTGCCATCAGGCCTCCCGGCATACCGTCACATCGGCATATACGGCTACCGCGCCGGGTTTCTAGCACGTTATGCCAGGCTCGAACCGTCGCCGCTGGAACAATTTGAAGCCCTGGAACAGCTGCGGGTGCTGTGGCACGGCTACCGGATCAGTGTCGCCATCACCCACCACGTTGCACCCCCGGGGGTGGACACGCCCGAGGACCTGCAGCGCATCAAGCAGCTGTATAAAAGGAACGAAAAACCATAGACAGGATTATGAAATTCGCTCTAAGGACCAAACCCGTTATAATTCAAGCCTGATGACGCGCTCTGCGCTGCATTTCCACCTGGCGTGTCCCACACTGAGCCCCTGAAGACCAGTCCATACTAATCCCCAGGAATACAAACCATCATGCGCATCCTGCTGTTAGGCATGCCTGGCGCCGGCAAAGGCACGCAGGCCCAGTTCCTGATGGAGAAACACCAGATTCCCCAGATCTCGACCGGCGACATGCTGCGCTCGGCGATCAAGGCTGGAACGCCGCTCGGCCTGGAAGCAAAAAAATTCATGGACAAGGGCGAACTGGTGCCCGATGCAATCGTGATCGATCTGGTGAAACAGCGTGTCAAGGATCCCGATTGCGCCACAGGTTTTATCATCGATGGTTTCCCGCGCACGATACCGCAGGCAATAGCCCTGCGCGAAGCCGGGATCGACATCGATTTCGTGATCGAGATTGAAGTCAGCGACCCGGAAATCCTGCGCCGCATGAGCGGACGTCGCGTGCACCTGCCCTCCGGCCGCAGCTACCATGTCGAATTCAACCCCCCCAAGGTGCCGGGCAAGGATGACCTCACCGGAGAAGACCTGGTGCAACGCGCCGACGACAAGGAAGCAACCGTCAGAAACCGCATCGCCACCTATCATTCCCAGACCAAACCGCTGATCGAGTACTACATGAAGTGGGCCGCGGCGGGTGACCCGCACGCGCCCAAATACGTGAACATCTATGGCCGCGGCTCGGTCCAGCATATCCGCGACAAACTGTTCGCCGCGCTAGCAGCTTCTCGGTCTTGAGTCCGAGAAACTGCTAAAATGAAAAGCACTCAAGAACGGAGTAAAAAGAACACCATGCAAGTGACTTTTTTTCAACCAGCATGGCATTTCGACACGCAAAGCTTCTTTCTTAAGCAGCCTGTCGCAGAAGCGCCTATCAACAACGAACCGTTAACGCTACGCGCTCCGGTGAATGAGGCCAAGTCCGACAGGCTGCTTGCCGCAAAACAACAATGACGAAAATTTCCGACTTCAACGACGCCGATCGCTGGGTCGTCGAAACCGCGCTCAAGGAACGCTATGGCAAGCGCGTTCAGGTGGAAGCCGCGGACAGCGAGATCAAGCTCGACCCGGCATCCCCCGTAATCACCGTGTGCCCCACCCTGTACTGGGAAGAGCGCGACGTCGAGTTCGTGATTTTCAAGATCGCGGAAGACCGCTTTCGCAGCCAGTTCTATTACTCGCTCGCCGAACAATACGGCACCGGCCGCGACTTCGACGACCTTGCCGAGTGCGCAACCATGACCCTGCGGTTGCAGGCGGACCACGAAAAGGACCGCGCGGGCGCCACCTCTGGCAAGACCGCCGCCGAGCTCGCGAAGATTCCCGCAACTCCTTCCGAGAAATAACAATAACCATCTGTTATTTCAATACTTCATCTAAAGCGCCTCAGCTGGTAAAATAACGGGTTTTAACGAACAAGCAAATCAATCCAGTGATCAAGCGCAACGCAATCTACGCACAGTCGGGCGGCGTCACCGCGGTCATCAATGCCACCGCCTGTGGCGTGATTGAAACCGCGCGCCGTCACCGCAACCACATCGGCAAGGTTCTGGCCGGTCGCGACGGCATCATCGGCGTGCTCACCGAGGACCTGATCGACACGTCCCGGGAGACCCCGGCGGCCATCCGCGCGCTGCGGCACACGCCCGCCGGCGCCTTCGGTTCGTGCCGGTACAAACTGAAGGGGCTGGAAGATAACCGCGCGCAATACGAACGCCTGATCGACGTGTTCAAGGCGCATAACGTCGGCTACTTCTTCTACAACGGCGGCAATGATTCGGCCGACACCGCGTTGAAAGTGTCACAGATCTCGGAGACGCTGGGTTACCCCGTCCACTGCATCGGCATACCCAAGACCGTGGACAACGATCTCGTCGGCACCGACAATTGCCCCGGCTTCGGCTCGGTCGCGAAGTACGTGGCAGTCAGCATCCGCGAGGCCGGTTTCGATGTCGCTTCTATGGCGCGCACCTCGACCAAGGTGTTCGTGCTCGAAGTCATGGGCCGCCACGCCGGATGGATCACTGCGGCCTGCGGCCTCGCCACGGAACGGGAAGGCGACGCACCGCATATCCTGCTGTTCCCTGAAATCACGTTCGACCCCGAGAAATTCCTGGCCCGCGTCGAACAGGTGGTCAAGCAGCATGGCTATTGCGCCATCGGCGTGTCTGAGGGGCTGCGTGGCGCCGACGGCAAATTTCTGTCGGAGTCCGGTCTCAAGGACGCGTTCGGCCACGCGCAGCTGGGCGGCGTCGCCCCGCTGATCGCCAATCTGGTCAAGAACAAGCTCGGCTACAAATATCATTGGGCGGTCGCGGACTACCTGCAGCGCTCGGCGCGCCACATTGCGTCGAAAACGGACGTCGAACAGGCATACGCGGTCGGCAAGGCGGCGGTCGAGCTCGCCATCAAGGGCCGTAATGCGGTGATGCCGGTCATCGTGCGCAAATCCAACCGGCCCTACAAATGGGCAATCGGTGTTGCCGAACTCAAGGACATCGCCAACCGCGAGAAAAAACTGCCGCTCGATTTCATATCGGACGACGGCTTTCATATCACGGCCAAGTGCCGGCGCTACCTCGCACCGCTGATCCAGGGTGAGGATCCGCCGCCTTACAAAAACGGCCTGCCGGCGTATGTGAAGCTCAAAAACGCCGCGGTTAAGAAAAAACTGCGCGATGAATTTAAAATCTAGCCATGACTCTGGAAAGGGCAAAACAGTTATTACAAATACAGGCCGGCTTCGGCGGGCCTTATAATGCCAACTCGGCCAAGCTGATTCTGTCCGAGGTCATGAAGGAGCACGGCCAACTGGCGGTGGATGGACTGATCGCCGAACTCGGGCTCGAAACCATTTTCAGCTTCAAGCTCGGCACCCGTTTCGAAGGCGGCCTGGCGCTGGATGCCAGGAAGAATTGATTTTTTCAAGCAATGCAGGTAAAAAGGCCAGCCTCAATGGCCGATAATCAAAGGGAGTAATCATGACTAACGGTTTGTATTTTGCGCTGATCTGTGCCGTGCTGGCGATCGTCTACGGCATCTGGTCAAGAAATTGGATCCTGTCTCAGCCCAGCGGCAACGACCGCATGCGCGAGATCGCAGCCGCGATCCAGGCCGGCGCCCAAGCCTACCTTAACCGCCAATACACCACGATAGCCATCGTCGGCGCCGTATTGTTCGTGCTGATCTGGATCGTGCTCGACGGCACCACAGCCGCCGCCTTCGCGGTCGGCGCCGTGCTGTCGGGCCTCGCCGGCTTCATCGGCATGAACGTGTCGGTGCGCGCCAACGTGCGCACGGCAGAAGCCGCGCGCTCCGGCATCAATGCCGCGCTTGCTGTCGCGTTCCGCGGCGGCGCCATCACCGGTATGCTGGTGGTTGGGCTGGGGCTGCTCGGCGTCGTCGGCTTCCTGTGGTACCTTCTCGGTGCTGCACCCGCAGGAACCAAAATGAGCGAGATCATCAAGCCGCTCATCGGCCTTGCCTTCGGTTCCTCGCTGATCTCGATTTTCGCGCGGCTGGGCGGCGGCATTTTCACCAAGGGCGCCGACGTCGGCGCCGATCTGGTGGGCAAAGTTGAAGCCGGTATCCCCGAGGATGATCCCCGCAACCCCGCCGTCATTGCCGACAACGTCGGCGACAACGTCGGCGATTGCGCCGGCATGGCCGCCGACCTGTTCGAAACCTACGCGGTAACCATCATTGCCACCATGGTGCTCGGCACGCTGATGCTGTCCAAGCCTGAAGTCGTCGAAAATGTTGTGGTCTATCCGCTGGTGCTGGGCGGCTTCGCCATCATCGCCTCCATCATCGGCAGCTTCTTCGTCAAGACCTCGGACGGCAAGAACATCATGGGCGCGCTTTACCGCGGCCTGGCCGTGGCCGGCGTGCTGGCGCTGATCGCCTTCTATCCCATCACCCAGTGGCTGATGGGCAATATCGCCGAGCACTACCCGAACCTGTCGGTCATGCGGCTGTGGGCCGCCGCCGCAGTCGGCCTGGCGCTGACCGCGTTCATGGTGTGGATCACCGAATACTACACCGGCACCCAGTACGGGCCGGTGCAGCATGTCGCGTCCGCCTCGACCACCGGGCACGCCACCAACATCATCGCGGGCCTTGGCGTGTCGATGCGCTCGACCTCCTGGCCGGTGCTGGCAGTATGCATGGCCATCTACCTGTCGTACACGTTTGCCGGCCTGTATGGCATCGCCATTGCCGCGACTTCGATGCTGTCGATGGCGGGCATCATCGTAGCACTCGATGCCTACGGCCCGATCACCGACAACGCCGGCGGCATCGCCGAGATGGCCGATCTGCCTGATTCGGTGCGCAAGGTGACCGACCCGCTGGATGCGGTGGGCAACACCACCAAGGCCGTGACCAAGGGCTATGCCATAGGCTCGGCGGGGCTTGCGGCGCTGGTGCTGTTCGCCGACTACACCCACAAGATCGCGGAAACCGGCCGCACCATTACCTTCGATCTGTCCAATCCCGCCGTGATCATCGGTCTTTTTATCGGCGGCCTGATTCCGTTCCTGTTTGGCGCCATGGCATTGGAAGCCGTGGGCCGCGCCGCGGGCTCGGTGGTGGTTGAAGTGCGCCGCCAGTTCAAGGAAATCAAAGGCATCATGGAAGGCACGGCCAAGCCTGATTACTCGCGCGCAGTCGACATGCTGACGCGTGCGGCAATCAAGGAAATGATCGTGCCGTCGCTGCTGCCGGTGCTCGCGCCGATCGCCGTCGCCCTCATCGTCGGCATGCTGATGGGCAGGGACGCCGGCGTGCAGGCGCTGGGCGGCATGCTGATGGGCACCATCGTTACTGGTCTCTTCGTCGCCATTTCAATGTGCACCGGCGGCGGCGCGTGGGACAACGCCAAGAAATACATCGAGGACGGCAACCACGGCGGCAAGGGTTCCGATGCCCACAAAGCAGCGGTGACCGGCGACACCGTGGGCGATCCCTACAAGGACACCGCCGGCCCGGCGATCAACCCGCTGATCAAGATCATCAACATCGTGGCGTTGCTGATCGTGCCGCTGCTGTAAACCCCATCAGCCACAGAGAGCACAGAGTCTTGATTGAATTCTCTGTGTTCTCTGTGTTCTCTGTGTTCTCTGTGGCCTAATTTCGGACTTTCTATGAAATACTTGCTCGGAGAACGCCGGATTACGTGCAAGGGCGAGCACTGGATCGCCCCCAACGCCATGGTCGTGGGCAGCGTGGTGCTCGAACCCAACGCCAGCATCTGGTTCAACTGCGTGGTGCGCGCAGACAACGAAGTCATCACGATAGGCGAGAATTCCCAGTTACAGGACGGCTGCGTGCTGCACGTCGATCCCGGCTTTCCGATCTCCATAGGCAAAAACGTAAGCGTCGGCCATATGGTCATGTTGCATGGCTGCTCCATAGGCGACGGCAGCCTCATCGGCATTAAAAGCGTGATCCTCAACGGCGCAAAGATCGGAAAAAACTGCCTGATCGGCGCCAATTCGCTGATCACCGAAGGCAAGGAGATCCCGGACGGCTCCATGGTCATGGGCTCGCCGGGAAAAGTAGTGCGCGCGCTCAGACCGGAAGAAATAAGCAGGATCAACGGTGTTGCCGGTAATTACGTAACAAGGCACCAGCTCTACAACCGCGACTTCAAACCCGATGCATCGTAGCTGACCGCCCGGAGTCGCAGCGAGGGGGCGTAGCGTGAACAAGTATGGCTTCAAAATCCGCACTCGCGGCGGAATGACCGTCGAAAACCTGATGGTACAGGCGCACGACCGCGCCGAAGCCGAAAATAAACTCGGCCAGATCTACCATCATTGCGAAATTCTCGAGTGCACCGAACTCGCGCAGTCGACCAAAGGCGATGCGCTCGACCTCGAAGGCGTGATTTCGCTGATCGGCAGACAGGAAGATAGCGGAAAACCGTAAAACAAACACAGTCAGCAAGCTGCTTACGGCTCACCGCTTTCGGTTTACGGCTTACTTCAGACAGCCACAGGCATCCAGTTCGGTCAGCAACGATACGTAGTCCTGCGCGCCGCGGCTCTCGGGCGCGTGCGAGAACACGTCTTTGCTGAGTGACGGGCTTTCGGCGACGCTCACGTTCTCCGCAATGCGCGTCTCGCATACCTCGGCTCCAAAGCGCTCCCGCAACTGGCGGTCGATATCCCATGACATCTTGCGACGCGTATCAAACCGGGTCATGACATAGCGGCGTTGGACGCGCTCTTTCAAGACATGCTCGAGCGCCCGCAGCGTACGCTCCATCTGCAACGCACCCCGGATGGCCAGGTAGTCGGTGGAGATCGGTATCAGCACGAGGTCGGCAGCAAGAATTCCGCTAAGGGACAGCACGCCGAGCATGGGGCATGAATCCATCAGGACCGGCCGGTCGGTGTTCAGGTTCTCTCTGACGATGCCGGCATTAAGGCGATTGAGTATGTTCGGGCCTTTGCCGTACTGCGTGTCGACCTTGGACAAATCAAGATGCGAGGGAATGATTTTCCAGCCGGCGTTGCTTTCCTGAATCAGCCCGGTCAGCGACTGGGTACTGGAATAAAAAGCATACAGGCTGCGCTCGGAGCGCGGCACAGTAATGCCGCAAATCCCCGACAAATGCGCCTGGGGATCGAGATCGATGACCAGTGGATCGGCACCGCGCCGCGCCAGCAGTGCCGCAAGATTGAGCGTCGTCGTGGTCTTGCCGACGCCGCCCTTCTGGTTGAATATTGCGATTTTTGCCACGTTGAGACTCCAGCCTGGCTGAAAACAGTCACTTAATCAATGGGCTAACAACTATTGTGCGCCCTGATTCAGTCCCTTGGCAACGCCTATTCGCGTATCTCGTGAGTTATCTCAGCGAAGGTCTTAGCCGGAAGCTGTCGATAGCCGAATCGTGCGCTTTGAGACGACCGGCATGCGCTGCTATCATCGCCCGACCAGCATTATCAACTGCGATCCTTAAGATGAAAATTGCCGCCATAGATGCGCTGCTCGTCAACGCCTCCGAGAAATCCAACTGGTCTTTCATCCGCATGACCACCGATGAGGGCTTGACAGGAATAGGCGAAGCCTCGCTGCAGGGCTGGGAATCGGTGCAATTGGCCTATCTCGACAAGCTTAAAGCGGATCTGATCGGCAAAACCCCGCAACAGACGTTACCCCTGCTGCGCGCGCACCCGCATTCACTGGGCGGACTGGTGGCCAACTCGATCATCAGCGCACTGGAACAGGCGGTGACCGATATCCGCGCCAAAGCCGCGGGCGTGCCCATACACGCCCTGCTCGGCTACGCGCAGCGCAAGGCCATCCGCGTTTATGCCAACATCAACCGCCGCATCCGGGACCGCACGCCGGCCGGTTTTGCGGAAAACGCCAAGTCTGCAGTGGCCGATGGCTACAGCGCCATCAAGATCGCACCGTTCGACGATGTTTACTGGGAAGAATTCGGCAATCCCGAAGTCAGGAAACGCATCGCATTGGGGATGGAGCGCGTATTTGCCACCCGCGCCGCCATCGGACCTGGCGTCGACCTGATGATCGATTGCCACTGGCGTTTTGACGAGGCGAGTGCCACGCAACTGATCCGCGACCTCGAGCCCGCAAAATTGTTCTGGATGGAATGCCTGGTTTCTGAAAGCCCGGAAAATCATGCTGCACTGTCGCGGTTGCGAAAATACGCCAACGAGTGGGGCACCCAGACCGCCGGCGCCGAGCGCCAGGTGGGCGTGGGCGGCTTTCGCGCCATCGTCGAAAACCGGCTGATGAACGTGATCATGCCGGACGTCAAGTATGCAGGCGGCTACACCGAGATGCTGCACATCGCCGAACTCGCAGCACAGCACGGCATTGCCTACTCGCCGCATAATCCGAGCGGTCCGCTGTGCACCATGGCGACATTGCATTTATGCGCGCTGGCGGGAAATTTCCTGATCATGGAACACCAGCTTGCCGAGAGTTCAGTCTATCTCGATATCATGAAAGGCGAGCATCCGAAACTGGTGGACGGCTGCTATGCCGTGCCCGACACACCGGGAGTCGGGATGGAACTCAACGACGAGGCAATCCGCGCCCATCCCTACAAACCGTTGCCGGCGAGCGCGCTGCGCGACCCGCGGCTGGGTTAAGCGCAATGGACAGGATTCACAGGATTGCCCGGGATTAACAGGATGAAACAAACAGGATAAAAACCAGAATCCGGTTAATCAGGTTGCCCCCCCCTGGTTCGAGCCCAGGTTTGGGGAGCCACACAAAAAAAGGGGTTAGCGAAGAGCTAGCCCCTTTTTCTTTGCGCTCTTCGCCGAAAAATTTGAATACCGAGCGCGGACTGTTAATCTGCCGAAAAACGCAATAATTCACTGCATTAGAAACAATAAAGGGATGTATAGCGAAAAATCCGGCCCATTACCATGCATAACTCACCCCCGCACCGCCTCGCGGATCGGATCCCCCGCGCATCTGCCCGCCAATCGTCGATATTACATGCGCGCGAGACATGATCGGCTCAAAGCTGTGCGGGCTGTGAAAGACTTGATGCCCCATTGAACGCAGTTTTTCGATCACCGATCTCTGGATAGTCGCTTCTGCATGTATGCCTCGTCCTTCGCAATGGATCCTAGGGACGGTCACCGCTTCGACCGGCGACATGCCGAAATCAACGATATTAAGTATCCCCTGCAGGGTTGCGCTGATGATGACGCTGCCGCCCGGCGCTCCCGCCACTAATACCGGCTTGCCATCCTTGAGCAGCATAGTAGGCACCATACCGGTCGTCCGCGCCTTTCCGGGCGCCATGGAATTTCTGCGGCCCGGTACTGGGTCAAATAGTTTCATCGAGTTGTTGTAGTTGAATCCGAGACCTGGAGTGACCACGCCGGAGGCTGTCCCAAGGGTGTGAGTGAGCGACACGGCGTTGCCCTGATCATCCATTGCACATAGATGTGTCGTGCAGGATGGCGGGGATAACTCCTCGTTGCCCCAAAAATCGCCGTTTTCGATACGGTTGGCCCAGTACATTGCGCGTGCTTTGGAAATCAGCATATCCGTGGGCACATCAGCAAACCGGGGATCACCGAGATATGCATTTCGGTCCACGTGCGCTGCCGCCATCGCACGTGCAACCAGGTCAATATGACGTTCAGACGAATGATTGAGTTGGTTGAGATCAAAATGCTCCAGAATTTGCAGCATTTGAATAATTGTGGCCCCGCTTCCCGGGGGCGGGTTGGAGCGCACCACATAGCCTCGATAGCTGCCTTCCAGCGGAGGCCCTTGGTCCGGTTGATAGGCTGCGATATCCGCTCGCGTCACATACGATCCGTTGGTCTCTAGATCCCGGGCAACTTCGTCTCCGAGGCTGCCGTGGTGGAATTCCCGCCAGCCACCCCGCGCCAACCGGTCGAGCGTGCGTGCGTAGTCGGGCAAGCGCATCACTTCCCCGACCTCGTAGAAACGCCCCTCAGGATGCAAGTAGACGCGGGCGCATTCAGCCGTCTTCCTGATGCGCGTCATGCCGTCGGGAATCCCGGGTTGCCAGTACCGAGTCCACACGCTGGCCGCATGGGGGGTCACGACAATCCCATCTTCAGCTTGCGCAATCGCGGGCGCGATCAAATCGGACCAAGGCAACGTGCCGTGCTGCTCGTGAAACAGCCCTAGTCCCGCAGGCGTACAGGGGGTCATAATCGACGTATAGCCGATTTCGCTTCGATAATCATCGAACAGGCTGTAACCCGATATAGGGGTTCGCCCCTTGCAGTCTTTCTCCCACATATCGGGACGGACTCTGGCCCCGGCCCTGTTGTAGAAGTCGATCATTCCGCTATGTCCGGCGTCAGCCCGGTAATAGTGAAGGGTCCCCATGCCACCGATGCCGCACATGAATGGATCGTTCACCATTTGCGCGAATGCCGTTGCAACCGCCGCATCGAATGCATTGCCTCCCCTCTGAAGCACTTCGGCGCCGACATCTGCGGCACGCGGTTGCGGACAAACGACAACACCTTTCATGACCTTGCACTCCTATGGATTGCCAGAGACTGTGAAATTAACACGGGACCATCGGAGCGACCATGAAAAGCGCTCGTTCGATGCACTATCCACCATCCGGACCAGAAATTCTAATCACGTGCCGCGTGATTTCGCACTCCCCGGGCCTTTATGCATCCGGAGCAACGGCAGCAGGGCTGTGCCGGCTTGCGTCCATGATTACTTGCTGTTAGCTTCAATTTCTTAAAAATCATATTATCTCGCTATCAACCCCAAAAAAGGAGACGGCACATGAGGAAGCTCAAGGACACGTGGCCATGGATATCGGCAATCGTCGCGATTTCGATTGTGATGATGCCGGCAAACTCCCTTGCGCAGGAATTTCCAACTAAGCCGATGCGCATGGTGCTACGTGCGCCCCCCGGAGGTGCCGACGACATGCAGGCACGCTTGCTCGCGCCGCAACTGCGGCAGGTTCTGGGGCAGCCAGTCATTATTGACTATCGCCCAGGCGCCGGTGGTCTGGTGGCCTGGGACTACATGGCCAAACTGCCGCCCGATGCGCACACCATCATGCTCACTGCATCGGGTCTGGCTTCGGTGAGAAGCCTGCGGCCCAGTACCACAATCGATCCTTGGCGCGACTACACATGGATATCGCAGGTATCCAGCTTCATGCTCATTTTTACGGCTCACCCTTCCCTGCCCGTCAAAAACCTCAAGGAACTCATTGCGTTGGCTAAGAAACGGCCTGGTGAACTCAATTATGGTTCAACGGGCGTCGGCGCGACGCCACATCTTGCTGCGGAATACTTCAAGGCGGAAGCCAAAATCAATTCGCCCCATATCCCATATAAAGGGGCCGCAGCCATGTTCCTCGATCTGCTGGGCGGGCGCATCGAGTGGGGCACATCAACTACTGCGGGTGCCATTCCGCACATTCATAACGGCCGTCTGCGTGCCTTGGCCGTGACCGGGTCAAAACGCCTGCCTGACTTGCCGGACGTGCCGACAGTTGCAGAAGCGGCAGGGCTGAACGGTTTTGAGTTCACCGGGTTCTACGCAATTATCGCGCCACCCAATATTCCAAAGGACGTCGCAAACAAGCTATCTGAAGCCGTCATTAAGGTCGTATCCACGCCAGAATTCAAGGAGCAGTTTTCCAAAGCTGTTGCCGGCATGGAGGCGCAGGCCAATACGCCCGGCCAGATGCTCGAAATGGCCAAGAAGGATTCCGCCAAGGTTGAAAAAATAGTCCGCGCCGCGAACATCAAAGTGGACTGAGTGAGAAAAAAATGGCCAGAATTGCAATCGGCGGGTTTCAACATGAGACGAATTGTTTCATACCATCGCGTACGGACTTCAATGCATTTCTGACGATCGGCGACCGCCCGTCGCTCTCCAGGGGCGATGACATTTTCAAGAATCTCCCCGGACGTGCATTTGCGATGTCCGGATTTTTGGCCGATATGGCAGCAAACCACAATCTCGTTCCACTGGTCTGGACCAGCGGAGGAGCCGGCGGCTATGTGACCAGCGATGCCTACGAGCGTATTGTTGGTGAACTGATTGGCAGACTGTCGCTGGCCCTGCCGGTGGATGCCGTATACCTTGATCTTCATGGCGCGATGTGTTCGGCGGACTTTCCCGACGGGGAAGGGGAAATCCTTCGTCGCGTCAGGGCCGTAGTGGGCACCGAAGTTCCGATCGTGATCAGTTTGGACTACCACACCAACCTCACCGCCGCGATGGCCAAGTTTACCGACGGCATGGCGATCTATCATACCTATCCGCATGTGGACCGGCCGCAGACCGGAAGCAGAGCCGCACGCATCCTCACCACGGTGCTAAGCCGCGGCAGACCAACGGCGCGTGCCTTTCGAAAAATACCGTTCCTGATCCCGCTTAACTTTCAATGTACGTTGGTCGAACCTTCCAAAGGCATTGTGCGCAAATCTGCCGAGCATGAAATTGGTGACGTATTAAATCTTTGTTATGGTGCGGGCTTTCCGCCCTCTGACCTGAATGAATGTGGACCGGGTGTCATATCCCACGGCTACTCGCAAAAGTCGATAGACGATGCGACGGATGATCTAGCCAACATGATTTGCAACATGGAGTCTCTGTTTGCCCAGCCGCTGCTCACCCCAGATGAATCGGTTCTGGAAGCCATGAAACTGGGCAAGCAGGCGGCACGACCGGTGGTTATCGCAGACACTCAGGATAATCCCGGATGCGGTGGATCCGGCGATACGACCGGAATGCTGGAAGCCCTTGTACGCAACAAGGCCGAGAAAGCGGCGCTCTGCGTGCTCGCAGATCCTCAGGCTGCCGCGATGGCCCACAAGGCTGGAGAAGGCGCTCAGATCACCGTTGACCTGGGCGGTAGCACACCAATTCCCGGTGTCAGGCCTTTTCACGGCACTTTCCGAGTCGCACGCCTGAGCAATGGCCGATTCATGTGCAAAGGTCCCTGCGTGGGCGGGCGGGAAGCTAACCTAGGGCCAACTGCCCTGCTCGTCATTGATGACATTAGCATCGTTGTGGCGAGCAAACGCATGCAGGCCTATGACTTGGAGATCTTCCGGCACCTGGGCGTGGAACCCACCGAAAAGAAAATTCTCGTGGTCAAGAGCACCTGTCATTTCCGGGCCGATTTCGAACCGATTGCCGAGAAAGTCCTCGTAGCCATTGCACCCGGCGGGCATTTGGTCGACACCAAGCAGTATCCATACAAGCATCTCAGGGCCGGTGTGCGTCTTGAACCGATGGGTCCGGCTTTTACGCCGCCAACGTGATCCCCGTCCTAGCCCTACAGCAGCCGGTCTTCAAGCTAATCAGGGAATAGACAAAAAATTTAAACACGCCCTTGGTCGCGGACTCGCAGGAGGCGGATAGAAAACAAGCTGGCTAAACCGTGACGAGTTCAGCTGGCATCAGCGAGTGTTGGGGAGTGAGCACTTCATATTTATCAATATAAACAGCCACTTACTGATCCTGTGCAGCCTGCATTCAATCCTGTTAATCCTGTCTATTGCTATTAAGATCCGGGACTCGCCCAGCCCTTGGCCCGCCCCACCGCTTTTCTCCATCCCGTCATCAGCGCACCGGCCTGATCGCGAGCCATTGCCGGCTCGAAGCGGCGATCGACCTGCCATTGCGCGGCGATGTCGCTTTCGTCCTTCCAGTAACCGACAGCGAGCCCGGCCAGATACGCCGCACCCAGCGCCGTGGTCTCGGTCACTTTGGGCCTCACCACCGGCACGTCAAGCAGATCGGCCTGGAACTGCATCAGCATGTCGTTGCGTGTCGCGCCGCCGTCTACCCGTAGTTCTGACAGCTTGATGCCCGAATCCGCTTCCATGGCTTGCAGCACTTCCGCCGATTGGTAGGCGATGCTCTCCAGCGCCGCTCGCGCGATGTGGCCTGCCGTCGAGCCGCGCGTCAGTCCCAGGATCGCACCCCGCGCATAAGGGTCCCAGTGCGGGCTGCCCAGGCCGGTGAATGCCGGCACCAGGTAGACATCGCCGTTGTCGGTGACACTGGCGGCAAGCGGCTCGACTTCGGCCGAGGTCTTGATGATGCCCAGCCCGTCGCGCAACCACTGGACTACCGCGCCCCCGACAAAAACGCTGCCCTCGAGCGCATACTCGCGCTGCGCACCGATCTGGCACGCCGCAGTCGTCAAAAGCTTGTTGCGCGACGCCACCGGTTGCTCGCCGGTGTGCATCAGCATGAAGCAACCGGTGCCATAGGTATTCTTGACCATGCCCGGCGCAATGCAGCGCTGCCCGAACAACGCCGCCTGCTGGTCGCCTCCGATACCCGCGATGGGGATGGGCGCGGCAAAGAGGTCCCCCGCTGTCTCCGCGACGACGCTGCTGGACGGCCTGACCTCGGGCAGCATTTCCCGGGGCACATCGAACAACCGCAACAATTCTTCGTCCCAGCATCCGTCGTGAATGTTGTAGAGCAGCGTGCGCGAGGCGTTGCTGGGATCGGTCACGTGCGCCGCCCCTCCCGACAGCTTCCAGACCAGCCAGCTGTCCACTGTACCGAATGCGAGCCTGCCCCGGCCCGCTCTTGAGCGTGCGCCGCTGACATGGTCGAGTATCCACTTGAGTTTGGTGGCGGAGAAATAGGCATCGAGCACCAGACCGGTTTTGGCGGCGATCGACGCTTCGTGTCCTGCTGACTTGAGCTGGTCGCAGTACCCCGCGGTGCGGCGGTCCTGCCAGACGATGGCATTGTGGATCGGCTCGCCGCTGTCGCGATCCCACACCACGGTGGTTTCGCGCTGGTTGGTAATGCCTATGGCGGCAATGTCCCGGGCATGTATGCCGGCTTGCGCCAGGGCTTCGGTGGCGACGGCGGCCTGGGTATCCCAGATCTCAGCAGGGTCATGCTCGACCCATCCCGCCTCGGGATAGATCTGGGTAAACTCCCTTTGCGCCACCACCTTGACGGCACCGGCGTGGTCGAAAACGATGGCACGCGAACTCGTCGTGCCCTGATCCAGCGCTAGGATGTATGACATAGGCGTAGCAAGACTCCGGAAACGCGATGCCCGTCTATTGTAGGGCGAATTCCGGGATTATGCGGCAGTCATGCTGGGCCGCCCCCCCTCTCCAGCGCGGGGCAACGTGCTTTTCATTTAGCCCTGTCACAGCGCAACATTTTGGTTTATGCTTGGGGCTAGATGCATGCCAAGGGAGAACAGTAAATGGCTTTCTACGCATTTTACGGAACTGCACTCGTCATATTGATACTGCACTTCACCGGCTGGCTGAAGCGCAACAACCTTGAATGGCTGGTGCTGGTACTTGCCGTAGCCACGTTTCCTGCCGTCATCTTCCTGAAATAATTACCGCCCGCTTCCCCGTTTCAACGCGCTACTTGAATAGCAGCGCAATGCCGCTGCACATCAGCACGGCGCCCACTATGCGGTTGAACAGCAGCTGGTTGATGCGGCCGGCCATGAGCCCGCCGAGACGGGCGCCGATCAGCATCAGCGGCAGCGCCGCCGCTATCATCAGCAGTGTCGCCGTATCGTAAAATCCTATATTGGAATAACCGGTTACACGCATAACCGCCTGCGTCATCAGTATGGTGGTGATGGTCACCCGGAAACTGTCCTTTTCAAGCCGTAACACGCCGAGGTAAATCGCGTAGAGCGGCCCGGCCGCGCCACCGAACAGCGTGCCCACCAGTCCGCCCAGCGTGCACAGCACCACCGCCAGCGGCCATAGCCATTTGCGGGGCGGCGGCAGCATGCGCCCCGAAGTCGCTATCGCATAAATCGCATACAGGACGACGAATACGCCAAAGGCCCTGGTCAGGCTGCGGGCATCCAGCGTCTGGAACAGATAGAGCCCCGCCACCACGCCGATCAGCGTAAAAGGCGCAGCCCTCAGGATTTCCGCCCATACGATGTGACGCCAGCCCCCAAGCCAGTGTCCAAGAGATGAAACAATGGTGAGCACCGTAATGACCGCCACCACGTTCTGTATCGGCAGCATCAGTGTCAGTAACGGTACCGCAATGGCATTGCCGCCGAATCCCGCCGTGCCGCGCACTGCGAAGGCGGCTATCACCACCAGGGCGCAATAGACGAGTTGTACGGGACCCAGTGCCTCCATGCTACCGCGGCACCCGGCCAGCAACCGGGTATTTGGGATCGGTATAACCCGGAGTTGAACTATGGCCGCGCGGCACCAGGCTGTCGACCAAAGCCTCATCCTCCGCGTCAAACTTATTCCTGAGTGCAGCAAGATAATCCTGCCATTGCGCAAAGGTGCGCGGACCGGCGAGCACCGAGGTCACCAGCGCATTGTTAAGGACCCAGTTAAAGGCGAAGTGCGCCGCGCTCATGCCTTTTTTCGCGGCATGCCGCCCGAGCTTTTGCGCGATGGCCAGTGATTCCTTGCGAAACTCGGTCTCCATAAAGCGGCTGTCCCCGCGCCCCGCCCGGGATTTGGCGGGAAGCTTGGCAGCGCTCAGGTATTTCCCGGTAAGCACGCCGCGCGCCAGCGGGCTGTAGGGCACGATGCCCAGCCCGTAGTGGCGGCATGCCGGGAACATTTCCACTTCGGCAATGCGGTAAAGCGCGTGGTAGCACGGCTGCAGCACGGCCGGCTGCGGCAGGCCCCAACGCCGGCATTTCTCGACTATTTCCGCGATGCGCCAGCCTTGAAAATTGCTGAGCCCGAAATGGCGCACCTTGCCGGAGCGGATCAGTTCCGCCATGGTGCTCAGCGACTCTTCGAGCGGCGTGTCGCGGTCGTCGCGGTGAAAATAATAAATATCGATGAAATCGGTATTGAGCCGCTTGAGGCTGCCTGCCACCGCCTGCAGCATCCACTTGCGTCCCGCGCCCCCCGAATTCGGATCGTCAGCGACGACTTTATTGGTGAATTTGGTGGCAAGCACCCAGCGTTCGCGGTTTTTGGCAATCAGCTTGCCGACAATACGCTCCGAGTCTCCATCACCATAAGTATCGGCGGTATCAATAAAGTTGACGCCTGCATCAAATGCCGAACGCACGATGCGCGTCGCGGTCGCCGCATCGCTGCGCTCGCCGAACATCATGGCGCCGAGACAGATTTTCGAAACTTTCAGCCCGCTGTTTCCCAGTCTGCAATATTCCATGGCGACATCCCCGATGTTGAAGGTGATTTACGACGCGCCCAAGCTACAGCCTGTCCGGCCACGCCTCAGGCTGTAACATTTCCCGGCTGCCGGTCGGCGCTCCGTGCCGCTCTCAGCAGGATCCAGCCCGCGAGCGCGGCCACGGCCAGCGCCCCAAAGCTCGCGGTATAACTGCCGATATAGCGATAACCCGCGGCAAACAATGCCGGTCCGACGAGGGTCCCGGCAAATATCCATACCATGATCCCTCCGGTTGCGGTGCTGACCATGCCCTTGGGGCTCAGACGCGCGATTTGCGCGTGCAGCACGCCGTTCCAGCCGTAGACCATGGCGCCGAACACGATGTAATGCAGCGCCAGCAGCGCCGGCGGCCACGCCGAATTGATAAATGCGGTGATGATGCAACAGGCGGCAACCACCAGGTCCGTGACGCCGAGTATCCTGATGCTTCTTCCGGTGACATCGGCAATCCAGCCCAGCATCAAGCGCCCGCTCATGCCTGCGATCTGCACCAGTGCGAACATGAAGCCGGCCTCGATGAGGCTGTAGCCCGCCTCTTTCACCAGCAGGGTAACGGTAAAGGTTCCCAGGCAAAGCTGCACGAAGGAGAAAAAGAACGAGGCAAAAGCAAGGTGCCGCATCGCCGGATAGCGCCACAACAGCCTGACGCCCATCAGAATTTGTCCCTGCATCCGGGCTGCGGGATCGCGGTCATCGTCCCATAGGGGGCGCATACGCTGCAGCACAATGACCATGCCGATGCCGTATAGAATCACCGCGACCAGTGACCAGCGCCAGCCCATGCCAAGGGTGATGGACGGCGCCAACAGTGCGATCGTTGCCCACCCCAGCGGCACGCCCGTCTGCTTGATCGAAAACAGCAGGTTGAGACGCTGGGGCGCGGTGAAGCGGAACAGCAGGTGTGCGGCACCCGCCGCAACCAGGGCCGCGCTTGCCCCCACCAGAACTGATGACAGCGCGATGAAATACAGATTGCCGACGAGCGCCAGGCACATCCCCATGACGCACATGCCCAGCGCGAGCTGCATCGTCCTGCATGCGCCCCATCGCAGCACCGCTGTCCCGACAGTCGGTGAGACCGCCATGGCCGAGCCAAACAGCAGGCTCATCTGATAACCGACCAGCGAAGCATCAACATCAAGGCGGGTTGCCAGCTGCGGCGCAATTACCGGGAAAATGGCGATGGCCATCGCCACCGCGACCTGCGAGCCCGTAGTCCCCAATACGATGCCGGTGATGCCGGGTGGTCTGGTGTCAGGATTCACGATGTGGACGATAGAAAAAATGCGGGCAGCCCATTATACGGGCAGCCAGTGTAGGATACCGGTTACGACATCAATCCGGATTACACCGGCAAGACTACGACTCCGCGTAACAGTGGAGCAGGAAACGCCATGGCCGCAAAACGAACCACCCCGTCTTCCAAAGCAAAGCAGCGTCTGATCGTCGCGATCACCGGCGCCACAGGAACCCTGTATGGCGTGCGCATCCTCGAAATGCTGCGCGCCATTGGCGGGTGGGAAACCCACCTGATCCTGTCGGAACCCGGCGCGCTCAACGCCTGGCAGGATCATGGCCTCAGGCGCAAGGACATAGCCAGGCTGGCAGACGTCGAGCATAACGCGCGGGACATTGGCGCATCGGTTGCCAGCGGCTCTTTCATCACCCACGGCATGGTGATCGCGCCGTGCTCGATGAAAACACTCGCCGGAGTGGCCCACGGTTATGCCGACAATCTGGTGAGCCGTGCCGCGGACGTCATACTCAAGGAGAGGCGGCGGCTGGTGCTGCTGACCCGCGAGGCGCCGCTCAACCTCGCGCATCTGCGCAACATGGTCGCGGTCACGGAAATGGGCGGCATCGTATTTCCGCCGGTACCCGCGTTCTACAGCCGCGCCCAGACCATCGATGGCCTGGTCGACCACACCGCGGGCCGCGTGCTCGATCTGTTCGGCGTGGAACACGACAGAATCGAACGCTGGCAGGGCATGAAAAACGCCGCCACGACCAACAAATAACATACGGTGGCCCGCACTTTTTAACCCGGGAGCCCTCGTGGCTCTGTGCCTGAATGCCCATCAAGAAAATACATGTGCATATAGAGAATGCGCGCAAAAAAGCGAGCATTTTTCATATTACGCAGGAACTATGGGACGCAGCCTGCCTGCGTCATCGCACCCTGGCGCGAAACCTGAGCGTCACCATCGGCTGGGATGGCGACATGCTCGAGACCGCGCTCAAGACGGCCGGCATGGTCATCGGCGTGCCCCCGCGCCGGGACGACCTGCGCAAGCGCGCACCGTGCCTGCGCTGGCTGCACGCAACTTCCGCCGGCGTCGACGGCCTGATGCCGCTCGACTGGTTGCCGCGCGGCGTCGTGTTCACCAACAACCGCGGTGCGCACGGCGGCAAAGCCGAGCAATACATGCGCATGGCGCTGACCATGCTCAATACCCGCATGCCCGAACTCATTGCCAACCAGCACAGACATCACTGGCAGCAGCTGTTTTCTCCCGACATCGCCGGCAAAACCACGCTGATCGTGGGACTCGGCGATCTCGGCGAAGGTGCCGCGCGCGCGGCCCGGCAGCTTGGCATGAAGGTCATCGGCGTGCGGCGCAGCGCCCGAAAATCGCGTTTTGCCGATTCAGTTCATTCCTACGCCAGGCTCGATGCGCTGTTGCCCAAAGCGGATTTTCTGGTGCTGGCGGTCCCCCTCACTGCGCAAACGCGCAATCTGCTCGATCGCAGGCGCCTGGATTTGCTGAAACCCACTGCTGGCGTGATCAACATCGCACGCGCTCCGGTTGCCGACTACGATGCCTTGTGCGACAAGCTGCGCCGCGGCGAACTTGCCGGTGCCGTGCTCGACGTGGTCGAGCCCGAGCCGCTGCCGTCCGGGTCACCTCTGTGGGACACGCCCAATCTCGTCATCACGCCGCACATTTCATGCGATGACGGCGAGCGTTACATCGACATCTCGCTCGACCTGTGGTTCGAAGATCTGGCGCGCCTGCTTGACGGCAAGCCGCTCAAACGCCGCGTGAACCCCAAGCTTGGATATTAAATATATATTTAATATCAATAACTTAGTTATTATTCTCGAGCATGGCGACGCAGCATCCCGGCAAAAAAATGCCCCATCGTGCCGCAGGGACAGAATGGGGCGCTTAGTGCTGGTAAAGCGCGGATTACTCGAGCTTGATGCCCGCGGTCTTGATGACCTTGGAATACTTGTCGAGTTCGGTCTTGATCAGCTTGTTCATTTCCGCCGGTGTGTTGGTCACCGGCGAGGCGCCGTTTCTTTCAAACTGCTCTTTCATCTCCGGCGACTGCGCGATCTTGGTGAGTTCGCCCTGCAATTGCTTGAGGATGGGCGCCGGTGTGCCCTTGGGGGCGAAAAAACCCATCCACAGCGACACTTCGAATCCCGGGAACCCAGACTCTGCCACGGTCGGCACTTCGGGCAGAGCCGGCGAACGCTTGGCCGTACCCACTGCCAGCGCGCGCAGTTTGCCGGACTTGGCATGCGGCAACACCGCCGGCATGCTGCCGAACAGCGCCTGGACCTGTCCGCCCATCGTTGCCGTGCCCGCCGGGCCGTTGCCGTTGTACGGGATGTGGACGACGTCAATGCCGGCCGAAGTCTTGAGCATTTCCATCGCCAGTTGCGTGGTGGAACCGGTGCCGGCGGACGCATAGTTGAGCTTGCCCGGTTGTGATTTGGCCAGGGCGATAAATTCCTTGAGGTTGTTGGCCTTCACCCCGGGATGCACCACCAGCAGATACGGCGTCGAGGCAACCAGCGTGATCGGCTCAAAATCCTTGACCGCATCGTACTTGAGCTTGCCATAAGCCGCCGGCGCGATGACGTGCGTGCTGGTCGTGCCCATGGTCAGGGTATAACCGTCTGGATTGGCCTTGGCGGCGATCTCCGTGCCCAGCGTGCCGCCGGCGCCGCCACGGTTGTCGATCACCACCTGCGTGCCCAGACGCTCGCCCAGTTTCTGCCCCACCACGCGCGCGATGATATCGGTGGAGCCACCCGGCGGGAACGCCACGATCAACCGGATCGGCTTATTCGGATAAGCGCTTTGCGCGAACGTTGCAGCGGACGCGACAGACAACGAAAGCGCGGCCAGGACCGCTGCAGTGATGCGGGTAGTTTTTTTCATCATTTCTCCGTGTTATATAAAAACACGCGGACTGGCCGCGTGTTTTTTGTTTGTCAACTCAAAACGATCCTGATGACCTAAGCCGCGGCATCTTCCTCCAGCACCTCTTCGCGCTTCTTCCTCACCGCCGGCAGGATCATGAAGAACAGCAGCAGCGCGGTTGCAATCAGGAAACCGGCGCTGATCGGACGGGTCAGGAATACCGTCGGGTCGCCGCGTGAAATGAGCAGCGCGCGCCTCAGGTTTTCCTCCATCAACGGCCCCAGCACAAACGCCAGAATCAACGGCGCCGGCTCGCACTTGAGTTTCACGAACACATACCCCATCAAGCCGAAGAAAACGGTCAGATAAATGTCCATGTCGAGGTTGTTGACGCTGTAGACGCCGATCGCCATGAACACCATGATCGCCGGAAACAGGTAGCGGTATGGCACCTGAAGCAGTTTGACCCACAGGCCGATCAAGGGCAGGTTCAGGATCACCAGCATCGCATTGCCTATCCACATGCTGGCAATCAGCCCCCAGAACAGGTCCGGACGCTGCGTCATCACCTGCGGTCCGGGCGCGATACCCTGAATCGTCAGCGCGCCCAGCATCAGCGCCATGGTGGCGCTGCCGGGTATGCCCAGCGTCAGCGTCGGTATGAACGCGCACTGGGCGGCAGCATTGTTAGCCGACTCCGGTCCTGCCACACCCTGGATCGCGCCCTTGCCGAACATCGAGTTGTCCTTCGCCATCTTCTTCTCGACGGCGTAGCTCGAAAACGCGCTGATGGTGGGGCCGGCGCCCGGCAGGGTGCCGAAGAACGCGCCGATCGCGGTGCCGCGCATGATCGAACCGATCGAGATCTTGATATCGTGCCAGGTCGGCATCAGGCCGTGTATTTTCTTCGTCAGCAGTTCCCGGTGCTGGGCATCCTTGCCCTTGCCGAGATTGGAAAGAATCTCGGCAAAACCGAACAGGCCCATCGCAACCACGACGAAGCTCAGGCCGTCAGCCAGGCCCGAAGCGCCGAAAGTAAAGCGCGACATACCGGAGTTGACGTCGGTGCCGACGATGCCGAAGATCAGACCCAGGAAAATCATGGCGATCGCCTTGAGCAGCGAGCCGTGGGCCAGCACCGCGGAAGCGATCAGGCCCATCACCATCAGCGAGAAATACTCGGGCGCGCCGAACTTGAGCGCCACCTCAGCCAGCGGCGGACCAGCTACCGCGATGATCAGCGTGCACACCGTGCCGGCAAAAAACGAACCGACGGCGGCTATGGCCAGTGCGGGTCCCGCGCGGCCGTTCTTCGCCATCTGATAACCGTCGATACAGGTGACCACCGAAGCCGATTCGCCGGGCAGGTTCACCAGAATCGCGGTGGTCGAGCCGCCATACTGCGTGCCGTAGTAAATCCCGGCCAGCATGATCAGCGCGCCGACCGGCGGCAGGTTGAACGTTGCCGGCAACAACATCGCAATCGCGGCCAGCGGCCCGATGCCCGGCAGCACACCGACGATGGTGCCGAGGAATACCCCGGCAAAACAATATCCGAGGTTCTGGACTGTTACCGCCGTCTGGAACCCGAGCATCAGGTTCGGGAATAATTGTGCCAGACCTTCAAAGCCTTCCATATTATCTCTCCCAGTACAGCGGGTACGGCAGATCCAGGCCATAGATGAACAGCGCCCAGGATCCCACGATAAGAACGATGGTCATGATGATGACTTCGACCCATTTAAATTCGCGCCCGGCAGCGGCACACAGAACGATCAGCGCTATCATTGAGGGAACGAACCCCAGGCGATCCATGCCCCAGCCGAAAATCGCGAAGGCCACACTCAGGAAAATCATCGGCCTCCAGGCGAAAGGCTCGATGGCCGGGCCCTCGAACTTAAAGGCTGTGAGGGTGACTATCACGCCAAATAAAATAAGCATTCCGCCGAGGACGATGGGGAAATACCCCGGCCCCATGCGCATTGCCGAACCGAAGGGATAATCGCGGGATATAAACATCGCAAGCAAACCGAAGCCGATAAACATCATTCCGGACCAAAAGTCTTCCTGACTTTTAATTTTCACAGTTTTCTCCTGACAACCTTTTGCTATGACACATTGAATATAAAATCCTCTGAAGTCCAGCCTGATTCCAAGGGAAATTTGCCACTGGCTGAAATCAAAAAAGCAGTAAAGGTAATCCTCAAGCCTTACAAAAGCCTTACTGCCGGAGGTTTCTGATGCTCCCGGACATGGCGAAAAATCCAACCATGCTCCGGCAAATCTCAATTCTAAATCTCAATTCTCATGACACCGAAGGCCAAAAACCTATCCTCGACCGTCTTCCCCCTTGTCAAACCCCGACACTTTACACAAAACCGCACGATTACGACAATCTGTTTTTCTGCCATCGCTTATGTCGCATCGCAACAAAACGGCGGATGGCCGTTTCCAACAAAGCCTTGGCGCCTCCTTATTCCTGGCTTACCGTACCCGCCTTGATCAGCGTCGTCAGTCGCTCGGATTTGGTCCTGATGAAGGCGGCAAACCCGTCGGTCGCGCCGCCGCCAGCATGCCTGCCACGCGTACGCTGATTCTCATGTTGTCCATGCGCTGACTTTGTCGGCCGGCTTGACCATATTAGCGATATGGCCTGCGGGATGCTTCGCGTCCTGAGCCAAAATCGTGACAGCGCATCTCGCGTTTCATCATGTCAGGGACTCTTACTCTGAGCAAGGGCATCCTGATTGATAACATTGACCGGCTTGCCCTCAAGATATGCAAGAATCTGGTCGAATGCACCGCTGAATTGCGCTTCATAGGCATTTCTTTCGACGTAGCCGATATGCGGCGTGCAAATTGCATTCTCCAGGGCAAGCAGCGGATGGCTGGCGTTGAGCACCGGTTCCTGTTCGAAGACATCGATAGCCGCCATGCCGGGATGTCCGGCTTTGAGCGCGTGCTCCAGGGCGTCCGGTGCGATCAGCCCGGCACGGCTGGTATTGACGAGCAATGCCGTCGGTTTCATGCGCGCCAGATCGGCGGCGGTGACGATGCCGCGCGTCGCATCGTTCAAACGCAGATGCAGGGACAACACGTCGCTTTCCACGAAAAATACCTCGCGGCTGCGCGCCGGCGTATAGCCGTCGGCACGCGCCCGTGCCAGCGACGCTTCGCGGCCCCATACCAGCACTTTCATGCCGAACGCCTTGCCGTAGCCGGCGATGACGGCGCCGATGCGGCCATAACCATAGACGCCGAGCGTGTGCCCGCGCAGTGTGGTGCCCAGGGTCGATTGCCAGCGGCCTGATTTGAGGGCGGCAACTTCCTGCGGAATATGACGCAGCGCGGCAATGATGAGTCCCCACGTCAGTTCCGCCGTGGCATAGGACGGCCGCCCCGGATGCATATTGGACGACAGGATCACGCCGTGCCGGGTGCATGCGTCGACATCGATATGCGGGTAAACGCTGTGCTGGCTGATGATCCTGAGTTTGTTCAGCCGTTCCAACAGCGGCGCGCGGATCGGCGTGCGCTCGCGTATCAGCACCAGTGCCTCGGTATCTTTGAGCCGCCCGGCCAGCACGTCGATATCCGTGGTGTGGTCGTTCCAAATCGTGACGCTATGCCCGGCGAGCCTGGAAAAACATTCCAGCGTGCGGACCGCGTCCTGGTAATCGTCGAGTATGGTGATGTTCATTTCAGAATCCTTGAGCCACAGAGAACACAGAGTTCACAGAGAAACCCCTTTCAAAATATCCATCAAAATAAATCAAGAACGTTAAATCACAGGACACTGGATTTTTTCAAGACGTTGATTAAATTTATTTTTCTCTGTGATCTCTGTGTTCTCTGTGGCTAATATTGTTTATTTATTTTCCCGTTTTTCCTTTGCGTACCCGTCGAGCGGGTATTGAAAAGAAAACCTTTGCGACCTTCGCGTTTATGCTTTTTTAAAATTAAGTCCGTTCCAGAATATGCAGCCCCCGCACGCGGTCGAGCAGGTAGAGCAGCCCCCGCTCGTCGACCGTGACGTCGTTGCTTTGCACGCGATCCGAGCCCTGCGGCACGTCGGGCACGAAGTAGGCCACTTCCTTCATCGCGTGCGGATTGGCGATGTCGATGATGCGCAGGCCGTGCGCGAACCAGGCCACCGGGATTTCGGTGCCGGTGACCTTCTCGCAGGGCTGATGGCACCCGGTTGCATACGGCTGTTGTTCGTCCGGAATGTCCTCGAGCTGAAAACTTGACACGACCGCGGGATGTTTCTCGTCAGTGATGTCGACCATCCACAGGAACGCTGAGTTGTGCGGCGGGCAGTCGGGCAGCCGCACCACGTCCTCGTCGGACACCACCAGGAAATCGCGGTTCTTGATCTTGAACGGGATGCGCAGCGCGGTATGCGTTGGCCACGGGAACGGCGGGCTCCAGTCGAGACCCGACACGAATCTGGGTTTCGCCATGTCCTCGATGTCGAGGATAACGAAACCGCCATGCCAGTAGCTGGTGTAGAGCCGGTTGCCGTAGCGCAGCGGATGATGGCACTTGTGCGCGGCGCCGCGCCAGGACGGTTGTTCCCCGCCGGCAGTGTGCTGGCCCGGCATCCACCAGCGCCCGACTTCCTGGGGTTTCGCCGGATTCTGGAGATCGAGAATCATCACGATGTTGCCGAGATAACCGTCCTGCGTCGGCGAGATGTAGGCATAACGCCCGTCGAAATCAAAGCGGTGTACGCCGCGCGCATACTCGACGCCGGGCTTGTCGTCGGTCTGCCACAGGGTAATCAGTTTCGGTTTTGCCGGATTGGACACGTCGTAAATGCCGAGCCCGCCCTGAAAATCGCCCGGCGCCGTCTCGCCACGCGCGTTTTTCGCCGACAGCACTTCGCGGTTGGTCAGCATGATGTCGCCGGATACCCGCACCTTGTGCGAATGTGTGCCCTTGGGCATGTTGATTTCCGACAACAGCTTCGGATGCTTCGGGTCCTGCACATCGAAAATCAGCGTGCCATGCGGGTTGCGCATGTTGCCGACGTAGGCAATATTGCGCTCGACCACCACCTGCCCGCCGCCCGCGCAATCGGTATAGGACAGCGGATGAATACCCGCGCCGCCGTGATGCGTGTGCCCATCACCACCGCCGGCACGGATATCGACGTAGGCGACTTCACGGATACCCTTGGACTTGCTCATGTGTCTTTTTCCCCTGCCAGGTTACTGGAGTTTGATGTTGGCGGTCTTGATGACCTTGCCCCACTTCTCGTATTCGCTGCGGATGAAACGCGCGAATTCCTCGGGCTTGTCGCCAACCGGCACCGTGGACATGCTCAACAGCCGGTCTTTGACTTCAGGGAGCGCAAGCGCCTTGACGATTTCCCGGTTGAGCCTGCTGACGATGGCCTTGTTCGTTTGTGCCGGCGCAAGCCAGCCGAACCAGCCGATGACCTCGAAACCAGGAAAACCGGATTCAGCCACGGTCGGCAGCTCCGGCGCCACAGGGGAGCGCTTGGCGCTGGTAATCGCCAGCGCGCGGACTTTGCCCGCGTTGACCTGCGGCGTCGCCGCCAGCGCGATGCTGAACAGCGCCTGTGTCTGGCCCCCGATGGTTTCCTGCAATGCAGGGGCGCCGCCCTTGTACGGCACGTGCACGAACGACGTTTTCGAAGTCAGCCGGAACAGCTCCAGCGCCAGATGGCCGGAGGTGCCGTTCCCCGCCGAGGCAAATGCAAAGCCACCTTGCTTCGCCTTGATCGCCGTAACCAGTTCGGACACCGATTTCGCCGGCACCGAGGGATGCACGACGAGGATATTGGGCACGGTGACACCCAGAGTAATCGGCGCAAAATCCTTGACCGGGTGATATGGCACATTGTGGTACAGGCTGGGATTGATCGCCACGCCGGCGGCGACCAGTACGAAGGTATAGCCGTCGGGATCGGCACGCGCCGCAATGTCGTAGGCAATGCCGCCGTTGGCGCCAGGCCGGTTGTCTACGAGAACGGTCTGACCCAGTGCCTCTGTGAGCTTCGGGCTGACCAGGCGCGCCAGCGTGTCAGCCGGTCCGCCCGGCGGCACTGCGACGATCATGCGTACCGGCTTGTTCGGATAGCCTTGCGCCTGGACCACCCCTGCGATTGACAGCAAGGCACAGCAAAGTAACGCTCTTTTAATCATATTGCCTCCCCGGTTATTTATTGCGTCAGCACGCGATTCTCCGGCACCGACTGGAATGCGTGCATCACATGCCAGAACTTGTGACGGTTGATGCTCAGCGTCGCCGCGTGCGCCAGCCCGGAGATGAAAACGAACTGCTTGTCCTTGCTTGGCAGCCTGGAGAAGAAATCAAGCAGATCCTCCTCGGTGGCGATGCCGTCGTACTCGCCGCGGATGATCAGCACCGGGCAGATGATCCGCGCCGGATCAACCAGCGGCAGGTGCGCGCACATGTCGAGGTAGGTGCCGGTGGGCACCGAGTCATAAAGCGCCAGTTCGGCATCGGCCAGGGCATCCGCAACCGCAGGCTCGGAAGTGCCGGGCTTGTCGCGCGTGAACATGCTGTGAAAAAAAGCACGATCGACTGCGCGCCGGTTGTTCGCGCGGTATTCCTCCAGTTTTTCGCGGCGCTTGGCGAGCGTGGGCGAACCTTTCCCGGTATAGACCAGGGCGGACAGCATGAGCTTAGTCACGCGTTCAGGATGGCGCTCGGCATACAGCGCTGCGCGCAGCGCGCCTGAGGAAGCGCCGTACATGCAGACGCGGGTAAGACCGGTCTCCTGCTCCACAATCCGCATGGCCGCCGCCAGGTCATCGGCACCGGATGCGATGTCCGAGTTGCCGCCGGTTTTATCCGATCGGCCGTAGCCTTCATGGTCCACCGTCCACACGTCGTAGCCCAATCCGGCAAAATGATCCATCAGCGAGTAGTCAGGATGCCCCGGCACATCGAGGTCGAACGCGGAGCGCCCCGAATTTGAAGAGCCGTGCACCAGGAACAGCACCGGCAGCGTTCCGCCATTTTTTTGCGGCGCCGTTGCGCGCTTGCGATAGACGTAAAGCTTCACCCCGCCTTTATCCGCCCAGTATTCACCACTCCATATGCTGCTCATCGGGCGACCCTCTTCCTGTTTGAACTATCGTTACCTTATCGTATTGCAGACCGGCGCGCACTGCACAGTCCAAATATTGGGCACGGGAAATCGACAATGCTATGATTCGAGCACTGTTTGTGCCGCTACATGCAACTGCCGTTGGAAACAGCACCATGCTCGGAATTTCAGCTTCAAAAAACTGCAGTCGGTCCGAAATCGGGGCATGCGCCGCCGCATAATTTTGGGATAGCTTCGTGACAGAAACCATCAAACTCAATGTAAACGGCGTGGAACATTCGGTCACCGCAGAGGCCGACACCCCACTGATCTATATTCTTCGCAACGACCTTAATCTGATGGGCACGCGTTTCGGTTGCGGGCTCGGGCAATGCGGCGCCTGCAATGTGCTCATCGACGGCAACAATGTGGCATCGTGCGATACGCCGCTATGGGCTGCCGCCGGCAAGCGGACCACCACGATTGAAGGCCTCGGCACCCCTGATCATCTGCACCCGCTGCAACAGGCTTTCGTAGACGAGCAAGCCGCGCAATGTGGTTACTGTGTGAACGGGATCATCATCAGCGCCAAGGCCCTGCTCGACAGGAACCCGGAGCCGGGTGAGGACGAGATCCGCGCGGCGCTCGATCGCAACCTCTGCCGCTGCGGCACGCATAACCGCTTCATACGCGCAATTCAGCGCATGGTGCGTGAAGCGAAAGGAAATGTGGCGCGATGAGCAACTCCACCGCAAAGCTGCCGCCCACCCTCGATAAAAACCGGCGGCTCGATCGCTGGGTCCGGATCAACATCGAAGGCACCGTCACGGTCCGCACCGGCAAGGTGGAGATCGGCCAGGGCATCGTATCGGCGATAGCCCAGATCGCCGCCGAGGAACTTGACATCAACTACTCCAGAATCCGCATGATGCCTGTGGATACGACGATCAGCCCGAATGAAGGTTCGACCTCGGGCAGCCGCTCGGTTGAGGAAGGCGGTGAGGCCATGCGACAGGCTTGCGCCGAAATTCGTGACGCTCTGCTGCAGGCGGCAGCGCGCAAGTTCGATACGAGCCTGGAGAAGCTCTCGGTCGAAGATGGCACGATACGCGTGCGCGGCAGCAGCGATACGATCACCTACTGGCAACTTGCGCCCGAGGCGAACCTCGCGCGGGATGCAACCGGACAGGTCAGACCCAAGCACGCTGACGAATTCAAGCTCGTCGGCAAAGCGCTGCCCCGCCTCGACATTACCGCGAAGCTTACCGGTGCGGCCTTCATTCACGATCTCGTGCTCCCGGGTATGCTGCATGGGCGCATCGTGCGTCCGCCCTCGTACCGCGCGAAGCTCTTGTCACTGGACGATGGCGCCGCACGCGCCATGCCCGGCGTGCGGGCGATAGTCCGCGAAGGCAGTTTCATCGGCGTGATTGCCGGGCGTGAAGAGCAGGCGGTCAAGGCAATGCAGGCGCTCGCCCGCGGCTGCGAGTGGCGCGAACAGGCCGACCTGCCTGACGTGGACGCCATGCCGGAATTCTTGCTCGCGCAGGCGGCCGAGGACGAGAACCTCAGCGACAAATCTGCCGCTTCCACCGCGCCCGGCAAGACGCTCACCGCCACTTACACGCGACCTTATCTCGCGCACGCCTCTATCGGCCCGTCCTGCGCGCTCGCGTGGTGGCACGAGGGCACGCTCGAAGTGTGGTCGCACAGCCAGTCCATCTATGCGTTGCGCGACGAGATCGCGAAAATACTGAAACTTTCCCCTGACAACGTCATTGCGCGCCATGCGGATGGCGCGGGCTGCTACGGGCACAACGGCGCGGACGACGCGGCATTCGATGCTGTGTTGCTTGCACGCGCCGTAGAGGGACATCCGGTACGGGTGCAGTGGATGCGCGAGGATGAATTCGCATGGGAGCCGTTCGGCCCGGCGATGGTCGTGAAAGTCGGCGGATCGCTGTCCGTGAACGGCAACGTCACCGAATGGAAAGAAGAGATCTGGGGCAACCGGCATGTCTCGCGCCCCGGGCGCCATCCCGATCCCGGACTACTCGCCGCCTGGCATTTCGATCAGGGATATGAACCGCCGCCAGCAGTGGACATGCCGCTGGCCATGGGCGGCGGGAGCCAGCGCAACGCAGTGCCGTACTACGATTTTCCCGGACAAAGTGTCATCAACCACGCCGTGAAAGCGATGCCGGTGCGCACCTCCACGCTGCGCGCGCTCGGCGCCTACATTAACGTGTTCGCGATCGAGTCGTTCATGGATGAACTTGCCGCGGCTGCGGGTATCGATCCGGTCGAATTCCGCCTGCGGCATCTCAAGGACGAGCGCGCACAGGCGGTCATCAGGGCCGCCGCGGCCAAAGCCGGCTGGAAGCCCAATGCCAAAGGCGACGGCACGCACGGCATGGGAATCGGCTTCGCGCGTTACAAGAACATTGGCGATTATGTCGCAGTCATCGCCAAGGTGGCCGTCGCTGAATCCGTGCGCGTGGTACGCGTGGTCGCGGCAATAGATTGCGGGTGCATCGTCAACCCCGACGGTATCATTAATCAGGTTGAAGGCGGCATCGTGCAGGCAACGAGCTGGACGCTCAAGGAGCAGGTGCGCTTCGACCGCACCCGGATCACGACCCGCACCTGGGAAGACTATCCTATCCTTAATTTCAGTGAAGCCCCCAAGGTCGAGACTGTACTGATCAATCGTCCCGAGCAGGCATCGCTGGGTGTGGGCGAAGGGATGGCAGGTCCTACCGCCGCCGCCATCGCGAATGCCGTGTTCAATGCCATGGGCGTGCGCGTGCGCGAGCTGCCCATGACACCCGAGCGCATCGTGGCGGCGATGGGTGAGTGAAAGCGGAGCACTCCAAAAAAGAATTCGATTATGAAGATCACTGCCAGGAAATCGATGAAACGACTGAATGAATTGACCGCGACGGAAACCGTCGCGACGATCGTTGCCGGAAAAACCACCTGCGAAGCGGTCGCGCGCGCCTGCCTTGACCATATCGCCGGGCGCGAGCCCCAGGTCCAGGCGTGGCAGTACCTCAACTCTGAACAGGTAATCGCTCAGGCACGGGCGCTCGACAAGAGCGGCAGGCGCGGGCCGCTCATCGGCGTGCCTTTCGGCGTGAAGGACATCATCGATACCTGTGACATGCCGACCGAGTACGGCACCGTCATACACAAGGGCCACCAACCGAAGCGCGACGCAGCGTGCGTCGCTTTGTCACGCAAAGCGGGCGGTGTGCTGATGGGAAAAACCGTGACCACCGAGTTCGCCAACGTCACGCCGGGCAAGACACGCAATCCGCTCGATCCCGATCGCACGCCGGGCGGTTCCTCCAGCGGGTCCGGCGCCGCCGTCGGCGATTTCATGGTGCCGCTCGCCATCGGCACCCAAACCACCGGTTCGACCACGCGCCCGGCCTCGTTCTGCGGCGTGTTCGGCTACCGCCCGACGTGGGGTGATCTGCGCACGACAGGCGTGATGGAGGCCTCGGGCTCTTTGGACACGCTGGGCATACTCGCACGCTCGGTTGAGGACGTTGCGCTCTATCGCGATGTGCTGCTGGGGGTGGCACCCGAACCGGTGGCATCGGACATTCCGGCACCGCGCATCGGGTTTTGCCGCCCCTACTTCTGGCCGCGCATCGAGCCGGCCACGCAGAATCTTCTGGAAGGCGCTGCACAGCGGCTGGCGCACGCTGGCGCACGCGTGGAGGAGGTCAAATTGCCGGCGGATTACGAGCAGCTGGAAACAGCGCACCGTTTGATATCCGGTTTCGAGATGGCGCGCAATCTCACCTGGGAACTTGAAAATCACCGCGCCAGCATCAGCGAAAAATTCCGCGAGGGGCGGCTTAAAGACGGGCTGGCCTGCACCTACGAGACTTACTGCGAAATGCGCGATCTGGTTGCACGCTGCCGGCGCATGCTGGAGCCGGTGATCGCGAAATACGATGTGCTGCTCGCGCCGTCGGCACCGGGTGTGGCGCCCGTGGGCCCGGATCCGGTGCCGCATCCGTGGGTTTATATGATGTGGACCACGATGCACGTGCCGTCGCTGACGCTGCCTGTATTCAAAGGACAGAACGGCATGCCTATCGGCGCGCAGCTCATCGCGAAATGGAACGACGACCGGCGTCTGTTTGCGGTATCGCGCTGGGTCTATCAGCAGTTAATAATCTGACGAGAGGAAAAGTAATGGCAAACGGTCCCTGGGTGGAGCATTTTCCGGGAAATATGGTGTGGTCGAATGCGTGTCTCGTAACCAAAGGCATGGCACCGTACGGCGCCGTGGCACTGGGCGAGATCGACGAGGTATGTGAACGATTGCGGGCGCGCCAGGACGAGCCCGATGCCTGGCGCGAGGAATGGTGCGCATTGGGCGCGCGCCTGGAAAAGGTTGCCGATGCCGCCGAAGCTGCGGGTCACAAAATGGCGGCGGGAAATTACTACCTGCGCGCGGGAATGTACTATTTTACCGGAGAGCGTTTTATCACCCCCGGCGAGCAAAAGCGTGAAACAGGCCGCAAAGCCATCGAGCTGCAGAACAAGGGAATACTCCGGCGCTACCCGTACGCTGAAAAGGTGGAAGTGCCGTTCGAAGGCAACGCGCCGGAGCGCGGAGCAGGGCCCCCCGGTTTAGGGGGATGCGACCGCAAAGGCGTGTGTGAGCCCGCAGCTTCGAACCCCGGCGCTTCTGTGTCCGCTCCCGGGTCGCATCCCGCAAGCGGGAACCCTGCTTCGCCGTCCGCGGGCACCCTTCCCGCGCTGTTCATGAAAGCGCCGGGAGTGAGCGGGCGCGCGCCGACTGTGGTGGTGTTCGACGGCATGGATAACTGCAAGGAAATGAGCGTGCTGTTCGCGGGCCTGGAATTTGCAGCGCGCGGCTGGCATACGCTCGCCATCGACGGGCCCGGCCAGGGCGAATCGCTGCGCCTGCGCGAACTCTACGCGCGGCATGACTACGAAGCGCCCGGTGCAGCCGCTTATGATTACGTATCCTCACGCCCCGATGTCGATCCGGAAAAAGTGATCGTCATGGGCTACAGCTTCGGCGGGTATTACGCCGCGCGCGTCGCCGCGTTCGAGAAGCGCTACGCCGCAGGCGTGGCGATGAGCGCCCTGCACTGGGACCTCGCGGCGTGGCAGGCGGAGATCAAGCGCAAGCAGGAGGCCAATCCGAAAAATACCGCTCAATCGACTTTCCATTTCCGCTGGATCATGGGTTGCATCGACGACGGCAATGCCGCCATCGAAAAAGCGAAGAAATTCTCGCTTGCCGGCGTTGCGGAGAAAATCAGCCGGCCATTTCTCATTGTTCACGGCGCGGATGATAAGGTAGTGCCGGTCGCCAATGCCCACAAACTGTACGAAGCGATAGGCTCGCGGGAAAAGCACCTCAGGATCCTCACCGCCGAGGACGGCGGCTCGTATCATGCGCAGGCCGACAACCGGCAAGTGGGCATCGATTACATCGCAGACTGGATAGATACCGTGATTCGGGATTCGTGATTCGTGGTTCGTGGTTCGTGGTTCGTGGTTCGTGGTTCGTGGTTCGTGGTTCGTGGCCAACAGTCGACTCAGCACCGATTGATAACGTTCACAAAGTAATTTGATTAATTTGGTTTAACCGATGAGTTCCGGCACCCGAGGCAGCGGTGCCGGCATCTGTCAACATGTTAATATGGACGCGCTGCGTCTCATTCGGACAGCCGCGGCAGTTCTATACCTCGGACATCGCTCTCCATGCTTCCGCTCGCCGGCGTCAAAGTCATCGAATTCTGCCAGGTGCTGGCAGGCCCCTTCTGCGGTTGCCTGCTCGCCGACATGGGCGCCGACGTGATCAAGGTCGAGTCGCCCGACGGCGATCTGATGCGCGCATGGCCGCCTATCGTTGACGGCTACAGCCAGTATTTTGCTTCGGTCAACCGCAACAAGCGTTCGGTGGCGCTGGATTTGAAGGATGCAGCCGGACTGGCTGCTGCGCGCCAACTGGCTTTATCGGCTGATGTCGTGATCGAAAACTTCCGGCCGGGCGTAATGGCCAAGTTCGGGCTCGATCATGCCATGCTCGCCCGGGACAAGCCCGCACTCGTTTATTGTTCCGTGTCCGCCTTCGGCCAGACCGGGCCGCGCGCCAAAGAAGGCGGCTTCGACATGACGCTGCAGGCCATGAGCGGCGCGATGAGCGTCACCGGCGAGCCTGACGGACGACCGGTGAAGTGCGGCATACCCATCGCCGACTTTACCGCCGGATTGTACGCAGCGTTTTCGGTAGTATCGGCGCTCCTCAAGACCCGCCGCGACGGAACCGGAGATCACCTTGATGTGTCGATGCTGGGGGCCATGTTAGGCATCGCCAATCTCCAGACCAGCGAATATTTCGGCACCGGACGTGATCCGGTCAGGCTGGGCTCTGCACACCCGATGAACGCGCCCTATGCCGCGTTTCGTTGCCGCGACGGCTATTTCGCGCTCGCAGCCGGCACCGACAAGCTGTGGCTGGCGGCCTGCGAGGGCATCGCCCGCATGGACCTTGCCCGGGACGAGCGCTTCGCTTCGCCCAGCGCCCGCGCCCGCAACCAGGATGCGCTGCGCGATCTGCTGGAACAAACGTTTTTGAACTACGACGTTACCCAACTGCTCGCCATCTTCAACGAGCGCGGCGTGCCGTGCGCGCCGATCAACAGTTATTCCCAGATACTGGCCGATCCGCAAGTCCGGCACATGCAATGGATCGAAGACATTACGCTGCCGGGCGGGGCCGCGAGCAAGACCATGATTTCTCCACAACGGGTTTCAGGCGAGCGCCTCGGTGTCTATCGCGCACCCCCTGCTTTGGGCCAGCATACCGCTGAAGTCCTGTCTGAAATCGGAATAAAATCAAAGACATGAATAATCCTGCCCGCTTTCGGTCGTTTGTCGCCGACTTCACGCGCCTGAGCGCGCGAGCCGGCGAGGATGAAACCTTGATGCTGGCCGATGGCAGTAAATTGCTCGCCGCACTCATCAGCCACGACGACTGGCTGCCGGAGGCGTGCGCGCAACCTCATCCCCAGTACTATCAGCAATTTTTGCTCTTCTGCGATTCGCTCGAGCGCTTTTCAGTGGTCAGCTTCGTTTGGGGACCGGGACAGAAAACCCCGGTGCACGATCACACGGTATGGGGCATGGTGGGCATGATGCGCGGCGCCGAACTGTGCCGGCGTTTCGAATTGTCCGCCGGCCAGCCCATGAAGGCAGGCGCGCCGCAACGGCTGCTGCCGGGACAGGTCGACCGCGTCTCGCCGCACATAGGTGACATCCACGAAGTCGCAAACGCTTACGATGACCGCGTCTCGCTCAGCATCCACGTCTACGGCGCCAACATCGGCGCGGTCAAACGCCATGTATACGACCCCGAAACCGGCATGGAAAAGCCTTTCGTGTCCGGCTATTCCAGTACGGTCCTGCCCAATTTCTGGGACCGTTCGGCCGAAGTGCGCGCAACACTTGAAAAATAACTAAAATTCATTTAGCCACAGAGAACACAGAGTTCACAGAGGAAGGACAAACCGCATACATAAGTTCTGATAACACGTGTATTGTGCTGGCATGGCGGCTTGAACATTGATTTTAATCTCGACGCTTGATTTTCATGCAGTTTCTCTGTGATCTCTGTGTTCTCTGTGGCAAAAACTTTTAGCCTCAACACATCCAATGAACGACGAACTGATCAGAAAACACGAAGGCCACGTCACCCGCTTGACGTTAAACCGCCCGCACAAAGCAAACGCGCTGTCCGCCTCGCTGGTGGAAGCGCTGCTCAATGCGGTCGAATATGCGGAATCCGACGGCACGCGGCTGCTGATCCTCGACGGTGCAGGCGATCACTTCAGCGCCGGTTTTGATTTCACAGCCTACCTGGACCAAAGCGATGGCGACCTTGCGCTGCGCTTCATCCGCATCGAGACGCTGCTCCAGCAGCTGTATCACGCCCCCTTCGAGACCCTGGTGTTGGCTCACGGCAAAATCTTCGGCGCCGGTGCCGACCTGGTCGCCTGCTGCGGGGTGCGCATCGCCTCACCCGGCACGACGTTCCGCATGCCGGGTCTGAGATTCGGCGTCGTGCTCGGCACACGCAGACTGAGTCACCGTATCGGGCCCGACAAAGCGCGGGAAATGCTCTCGGCGTCCCGCGCCTTCGATGCTGACGAGGCGCTGAAACTGAATTTCGTGACGCATCTCGCCGCGCCGCAGGCATGGCCGGCGCTGATCAATGCAATCCGCGCCAGCTGCGAACTGCTGTCGCCCGCCACCGCCGCCGCACTGCACCGCCAGACTGCGACCGACAGCCGCGCCGAAGACATGGCCGCGCTCGCCCGCTCGATCAGCGCACCGGGACTGAAGGAACGCATCCGTTTGTTCAGGGATGCAGCCAAGTAGACCCCGTCTCAGCACACACAACACAATAAAGAAATGGACAGGATTAACTGGATTTTTTCAGGATTTACAAGATTGAGACTTAGTTCTTATCCTGTTAATCCCGGGTAATCCTGTAAATCCTGTCTATTGGTTTTAAGGCACATCCATTTCTGAAATGCCTACTATTCACGAGGAAAAAGCATGAGCAGCAGACTGCCCGCCAGCATGAAAGTCATCGAAATGAGCGGCCCCGGCGGCCCCGAAGTACTCAGGCCCGCTGACCGGCCACTCCCGCAGCCCAAGTCCGGCGAAGTCCTGATCAAGGTCGCCGCCACCGGTGTCAATGGTCCGGACCTGATGCAGCGCAAAGGCCTCTACCCGCATCCCGCCGGCGCCTCGGATCTGCTGGGCCTCGAAATTTCTGGTGAAATCGTTGCGCTGGGCGATCAGGTCGCGCGCTGGGCTGTCGGCGACAAAGTGGCTGCGCTCACCAATGGCGGCGGTTATGCCGAATACTGCGCGGTAGATGCCCGACACTGCCTACCCATCCCTCAAGGTATTGCGTTACGCGATGCCGCGGGTTTACCTGAAACATTCTTCACCGTGTGGAGCAATATTTTCATGGGTGCGGGTCTGGCGGCCGGAGAAACGTTCCTGGTGCATGGCGGCGCGGGCGGCATCGGCACCACGGCCATCCAGCTCGGCAAGGCTTTCGGCGCAAAGGTCATCGCCACCGACAGCCCGGACGAGCGCTGCGCGATCTGCCGCGACCTCGGGGCCGACAGGGTGGTCGATTACCGGCACGAGGATTTCGTGGAAATCGTGCGCCAGGAAGGCGGTGCCAACGTCATTCTCGATATCGTTGGCGGGCAAAACATCGAGCGCAACTTCAAAGCGGCGACTCATGATGGACGCATCGTTCAGATCGCGTTCGCGGCTGGCTCCAAGGTCGAGATCAATCTGATGCCGGTGATGCTCAAACGCCTGAGCTATACCGGATCCACGCTGCGCACCCGGCCCGCCGGCTTCAAGGCAAAAATCGCGCAGGAACTCGAGGCGAAAGTCTGGCCGCATATCGAAAGCGGTCGCATAAAAGTGGTGACCCGGCAGAGTTTTCCGCTCGCCGAAGCAGGCAAGGCGCATGCGATGATGGAGTCCAGCCAGCACGTCGGGAAAATCGTGCTGATGGTGGAAAAGCAGTGAGCAGTGAGCAGTGAGCAGTGAGCAGTGAGCAGTGAGCAGTGAGCAGTGAGCGGGTAAGTCTCACCGATCGCAGAACAGTTTTTTGACGTTAACGTTACCAAGTCTCAGCGATCGCAGAACAGTCATAGTGCACCATAAAATGGTTTATGTTTACGTTGATAAGGCAGCTCATGAAGCAGCGGTTGGTCGGCAGGTTCCCTGCGGCGCAGCGCATAGCAGCGAATACGTTGTTGGGTGAAGTCAACCTCGCATCGGACTAAGCGATGAACCCAGCGCGCACAGATTTCAAAGGTTTGACCGAGCAGATGGGCGCGGCCGTGTTCGTCGGTGCGGCGCAGGAAGATCATAGTGCCTTTGAGCTTAGCGTTCAGATTGAGGCTGAAGTTCTGCGGCATGGCGCGACGCTTAGGCGCCCGTTCTCGCCTGGCGCTGCTGCGCGCACGATGCGCCCTCACATAGCGTGTGCTCGCCGCTTCAATCTCAGCAATGTCTTCGAACTTCCGGCGCTGCCAAACCTTCGCCTGCCACAGGCCGTTAAAACCTTCGATTGCGTTCTGGAATCCCGGTTCGCGCGGCGGGGCAAATACCGGGATCACACCCAGCGCCAAGCACAGGCGGCTCACCCGACCGACGGCGTCAGCAAACTGGTGCGCGCCCTGGAACTGTGTCCCGTTGTCGAATTGGGCATACGCGGGCAGCCCGTCGCGCTGCCAACGCTTAAGCACGCGCTCGAGCACGAGCTTGGCGGTGGCCTGCTCAAGGGGCCAGGAATCGACCAACCCACCATGCAGCGAGGTGCCGTTGAGCACCCAGATCAAGGGGCCGTTGGCGATCTTCAGTTCCTCGATCAGATCAAAGCTGTCAAGTTCCGCTTCACCTGCTGCCACCGCCGGCAGATACCAGCCCTTGGGCGGCGCGGCCCGTCGTATGTGGCGTGCGGCATCTTGCAGCCCTTGGCGCGACAGCGCCCGGTTGATGGTGGCAATCGAGGGTGCGGGCGAGTGCATCTCAGCCTGGAGCGCTATTTGAATCGCCGTAGCCCCGTATTCCCCCAAGATGCTTTCCTCGCGCAGCGTCTTGCGCAGCTCAGCAATGCGCTGCTCAACACTCGTCGGCACGCGGTTCCAGGCGCGCACGCAGCCCGGCGAGCGATCGGAGAAGTCCACGCTGTCCAGTCGATGGCCAGCCGCACGCTCTACCCAGCGCGCCACTACGCTCACGCTTACTCTAAACTGAGTGGCTACCTGGTGCATACTCTTGTGCGAGCGCACCAAGCGCACCATCTCTCGACGTCTTTTCTCAATGCGCGATTTTTAGCCATGGCGATACCTTATAAAAAGCAAAAACCTTACTGTAAGTGTTCTGCGATCGCTGAGACACGAGTGTTCTGCGATCGCTGAGACTTACCC
>JAUXMZ010000046.1 GCA_030683105.1 Burkholderiales bacterium
TCGGGTTCGCACAACACAGCCCCCAAAAAAGAGAAGCACCGATCTTCGCTCTCCCGCGTACTTGCCAGTCCCTGCACAGTACCAGGGGTATGCGATCTCATGCTTCCCACCCTACTACAACCCCATTTTCCGACATACAAGGGGTCGGGGGAGAGGGTTCGAACGCCGATCAAACCAACATCAAAAGCTTTTGCCAATAATTAATCTAATAAAAACAATAATTTATGATATTTCCCGTGTAATTTCAACCTAGAATTTCAGATTTTTATCGGCGTTTATCGGCGGCTAATATTTTGATTTTGTTGCGGGTTCTTAGCGCCTTTGGGGTTCCGCTTTAAGGCTTTGCGCAGAAGCGCAGAAATAAAAAAGCCCCGGGCTCGCCGGGGCTAGGGTCAGTCATGAATACCGGGTTTACGCCACCGCGGCCATGTGCCCTTTCATTTTCGCCAGCGCCTTGCTCTCGATCTGGCGTATGCGCTCGGCGGACACGCCGAACTCCTCTGCCAGATCATGCAGGGTTACCGACTGTTTTTCGTTGAGCCAGCGCGCTTCGATGATGCGGCGACTGCGCGCGTCCAGGCCGTCGATCGCTTTGACCAGCCCTTCGCTGCGAAGACGCGCGGTTTGCTCGCGCTCGAGCAGCCGTGCCGGCTCGGCATCTTCCGCGACAAGATAATTGATCGGTGCGAAGGACTCTTCGTCTTCAGCATCCACCGGCTCTAGCGCGACATCGCGGCCGCCAAGACGCGTTTCCATCTCGACCACGTCGCTGGTTTTGACGCCCAGTTGCCGGGCCATGGTGTTGACGTCTTCGGCGCCCATGGTGCCCAGTTTCGGCTTCATGCTGCGCAGATTGAAAAAAAGTTTGCGCTGTGCCTTGGTGGTCGCGATCTTGACGATGCGCCAGTTGCGCAGCACGAATTCGTGAATTTCGGCGCGTATCCAGTGTATGGCAAACGAGACCAGCCGCACGCCCCGCTCGGGATCGAAGCGCTTGACCGCTTTCATCAGCCCGATATTGCCTTCCTGGATCAGGTCGGCCTGCGGCAGGCCGTAACCCATGTAACCGCGGGCAACGGACACCACCACCCGCAGGTGCGACATGACCAAGTGGCGCGCGGCCTCCAGATCGTCATGCTGGCGCAGGCGACGCCCATACTCCATCTCTTCCTCGAGCGTGAGCAACGGGAAGCTGTTGACGGTCTGGATGTAGCTTTCCAGACTGCCCGCTACGGACGGGATCGGCAAAGTGAAAGTAGTCATTGTTCCCTCCTCTAGGCGTCAATTTTAGCACTCTGGATATGAGAGTGCCAGATGGCGCTAAAGTTCCATGGCTTCATAGGCTTAGGGTAGATTATTGAGAAAAAATGATCGCAAAACAAGCACTTGGAACTGCATGGCGCTACGCCGTGCCAGGCTAGCGGGGCGTGCTCGCAGACAGGTACCGGTTTACCGACATCCAGGCGCCAAACCAGCCGAGTCCGGCCGAGAATGCGAGCAGGCTCAGGCTGTCGTCGACGTTCAGGTGACGCAGCTGAAAATTCGCGCCGTAAAGCTGCAACAGATCAGTCAGCCCGCTGTTGAGCAGATAGATGCTGGCCCAGATGATGGCCCATGCCGCCAGCGCGCCCGCCAGACCGAGCAACGCGCCGAAATATAGAAACGGGCGGCGGATGAAGGTATCGGTCGCGCCGATCAGCCGCGACACTTCGATTTCGTCACGTTGTGTAAGGATCTGCAGCCGGATAGTGTTAAAGGTGACGGCAACGAGGGCAAAGGCGAGCAAGGTGGTGAGTATCAGCACTGCGAGCCGGCCCAGCCTGAGCGCAGCCTCCAGACGCTGAGCCCACGCCGTGTCGAGTTGTGCATAAGCGATTTTCGGCCAACGCGAAAATTCGTCTCGCAGTTTTTCCAGGGCCTGTGTGCCGTTGTCCGCAGCATCGATAACGAATGCGTCGGGCAGAGGATTTTGCCCGAGGCTGGCGATGACGTCGGCCATCCCGGTGCTGTTCTTGATGTCAGAGAGCGCCTGCTCGCGTGAAATATGGCGAAATTTGCGCACGCCAGGCAGTTGTCCCAGGCGCTTCTCGATCTGCGCAATGTCCGCCGGGCCGGCATCGAGCGCGAGGTAGAGGCTGATCTGCGGGTCGGCGGCAAGCTCGCGCGAGAACCCCTGAAGATTGAACAGGCCGACGTAAAAGCCGGCGGGCAATGCCAGCGCGATGCCGATGACGCCGATGTTGAACAGGCTGGCTACCGGCGTGCGCGCCAGACGCGCGATCACGGCAATCAGGGTACGGAAGTGCTGAGAAATCCAGATTTTCATGATGCCGCCAATTCCCCGTGATTCAGCACGATGGCGCGCGGCTTGAGCCGATCACCGAGGTTCTCGTCGTGGGTGGCGATGATGACGGTGACGCCGACCTGGTTGAACGACGTGAACAAGTCGCCGAGATCGCTGGCATAGGCCGCGTCGAGATTGCCGGTGGGCTCGTCTGCGAGCAGGATCGCCGGGCGGTGGACGATGGCCCGTGCTATGCACAAGCGCTGTTGTTCGCCGCCGGAGAGCGTGACGGGATAGGCTTTTTCCCTGCTCAGCAGACCGACCTTGTCGAGTGCTGCGCGCACCCGCTTTTGCGCCTCACGGCGGTCGAAGCCGCGGATATTCAGCGGCAACATCACGTTGTCGAACAGGGTGCGGTCGAACAGCAGCTTATGGTCCTGAAAAATCAGGCCGAAATTGCGCCGCAGGAAGGGGATGGCGCCGGGTCGCAGCGCCCCCAGATTCTGGCCGTTGATGACGATGCTGCCGCTGGTCGGCCGCTCGATGGCTGCAATCAATTTGAGCAGCGTGCTTTTGCCGGCCCCCGAGTGGCCCGTGATGAACACCATTTCCCCCGTGTTGATCGCGAACGAAATGTTTTTCAGCGCCTCGTAGCCGCCGGGATAGCGCTTGCAGACTCCGCTGAGGGCAATCATCGGGCAAGAAGGCGGGAGGAGTGAGGCGTGAGGCGTGAGGCGTAAGGCGCAAGGCCCACAAAGCGGCAGGCGCAGGCGAAGTCGGTTTTCCTCCTAACGCCTAACTCTTCACGCCTCACGGGGCTAATCAAGCAGCGCATCCACGAATTCCGCGGCGTTGAACGGCTGCAGGTCTTCCAGGCCTTCGCCGACACCGATAAATCGCATGGGTATGGGCTTAAGCCCGGTATTGCTGGCGCGCATGTGGGCAATGGCGGCAATGACGCCGCCTTTGGCCGAGCCATCGAGTTTGGTCAGGACCAGGCCGGTGACGTCGAGCGCATCATCGAACGCCTTGACCTGGCTCACAGCGTTCTGGCCGGTGTTGGCGTCGAGCACCAACAGCACTTCGTGCGGCGCACCGGGCAGGGCTTTGGCGATCACCCGTTTAACTTTCCTGATTTCATCCATCAGGTGCAGTTGTGTTGGCAGGCGGCCTGCCGTGTCCGCGAGCACGATATCAATACCGCGCGCAATGGCGGCATTGATGGCGTCGTAGATCACGGCCGCGGAGTCCCCTGATTGCTGCGAGATCACGGTCACGTTGTTGCGCTCGCCCCACGCCATGAGCTGTTCGCGCGCCGCGGCGCGGAACGTGTCTCCGGCGGCCAGCAACACTTTCTTGCCCTGCTTCTGGTAATAATGGGCAAGTTTGCCGATGGAAGTGGTCTTGCCAGCGCCGTTGACACCCGCCAGCATGATGACGAAAGGCCGGTGACCGCTCACGTCAAGCGGGGTGGCCACCGGCTGCAACAGCTCCAGCAGGACCGCACCCAGCGCCTCCCTGAGTTGGGCCGCTTCGGAATAGCGCTCGCGCCGGGCGCGGTCTCGCAGCCGTTTCAGCAGATGTCCGGTTGCCGTGACGCCGACATCGGCGCTGACCAACACGGTTTCGAGTTCTTCATAAAATGCGTCGTCGAGCTTGCGGCCGGCGCTGAACAGCCCGGTAAGCCGCTGGCGCGTCTGGGACAGCCCCGCCTTGAGCCGGGCCAGCCAGCCGCCGGTCTGGCTCCCGGCGTTGCGCGATTTAAGGAAACTTAACATGAGTTATGCAGTCTGAAGACCTGATTCCGGAGGAATGGCTGGCGTCGCGGCAAAGAAAAACAATTTTGCGCGACCGGCCTGCCTAATTGGTTACAATTCTAGCCCGAAACCTCACAAACCCGAAGCGATGGCCCGATGACAGTTGCTCGATATGTTCTGCGTGGCGCGGTGGTTGCCGCATTTTGGGCAGGTTTTTCCGCGTGTGCTGCGCCCACCGTCACCGAAGTGCATACACTCGCCAATGGCATGCGCGCCATCGTCAGGCCCGACCATCGTGCGCCGGTGGCCGTGGTCATGCTGTGGTACCGGGTCGGCAGCGTGGATGAATTCAATGGCACCACCGGTGTGGCGCACGTGCTCGAGCACATGATGTTCAAGGGCACAAAAAGTGTGCCGGCCGGAGAGTTTTCGAAGATCATCGCCGCCGCCGGCGGCCGCGACAACGCGTTTACCAGCAAGGACTATACCGGCTACTTCCAGACCCTGCACAAGTCGCAGCTGCCGCTCGCCCTGAAGCTCGAGGCCGACCGCATGGTCAACCTGGTGCTGACGCCGGAGGAATTCGCGAAAGAGATCAAGGTGGTGATGGAAGAGCGGCGCTGGCGCACCGATGATCGAGCGCGGTCCATCGCCTACGAGCAGTTGCTGGCGTCCGCACTGGGCGCCCATCCCTACCGGCGCCCCATCATCGGCTGGATGAGCGACCTGGAAAACATGCGGGTTGAAGACGCGCGCGAGTTCTATCACCGCTGGTATGCGCCCAACAACGCCATATTGGTAGTGGTGGGCGATGTCGACCCCAAGCAGGTTTTCGCCCTGGCCGAACAGTCGTTCGGAGGCATCGCGGCCAAGCCCCTGCCTGAGCGTAAGCCGCAAGATGAACCGCCGCAGCTCGGAATCAGACGGATTACCGTTAAAGCGCCAGCCGAACTGCCGTATGTGCTGATGGCATACCGCGTACCGGTTCTGCGCGACCCCGAGAATGACTGGGAACCCTATGCACTCGATATGCTGGCAGGCGTGCTGGACGGCAATGAGGCGGCGCGGCTTAACCGCGTGCTGGTGCGCGAGGAGCAGCTTGTGAGTTCGGCCGGTGCGCATTACGACGGCGTGGCCCGGGGACCGGCGCTGTTTTACCTGAGCGCGGTGCCGACAGCAGGTAAAACGCCGCTTCAGGCGGAACAGGGGTTGCGCCGCGAACTGCAGAAGATCGCCTCCGACGGCGTATCCGAGGATGAAATGAAGCGCATCCGGGCCCAGTTGATCGCAAGCCAGGTCTACCAGCGCGATTCGATGTTTTTCCAGGCGCGCGAGATCGGCTCGATAGAGACCACCGGCCTGTCATACAAGACGCTGGATCTGATGATAGAAAAGCTCAAGCAGGTCACGCCCGCCCAGGTGCAGGCGGTCGCGAAAAAATATTTCAGTGACGATACCCTGACTGTCGCTTACCTCGATCCGCAGCCGGTCGCCGGTCGGCGCCCGGCTGCACCGCCAGCGGGATTACGTCATGCGCAATAACCGTCGTCTGATCTGGCTTGCGGCCGCAGCAGCGGCCCTGATGCTGGCGGCACAGGCTCACGCCATCCTGCCCATACAGCACTGGCAGGCTAAAAGCGGCGCGCGCGTTTATTTCGTCGAGAACCGCAATTTGCCGATGTTCGACCTTTCCGTCGAGTTTCCCGCCGGCGCAGCCTACGACACCAGGGAGAAATCAGGCGCGGCAGGCATGACCAGCCAGTTGCTGCGGCTGGGCGCCGGCGGCATGAGCGAGGACGAGATTGCGCGCCAGCTCGCCGATGTCGGCGCGCAGATGTCGCCGCAGTTCGAGGCCGACCGCGCCGGGCTGGCCCTGCGCACGTTGTCCAGTGCGGCCGAGCGCAAGCAGGCGCTCGATGTCTATGCCCGCGTCCTGCAGCGGCCGGAATTTCCGGCGGCAGTGCTGGAGCGCGAGAAAATCCGGTTGATCAGCGCGCTCAAGGAAGCGGACACCAAACCCGATACCATCGCGGCATTGTCGTTCTACCGCCTGGTTTTCCGCGAGCACCCCTATGCGCTGCGCTCATCCGGTGAAGTAGATACGGTCAGTGCGCTTACACGCGGGGATCTGGTCGAATTTTACCGGCGCCATTACGTGGCGCAACAGGCGGTGGTGGCGATTATCGGCGATCTTTCCCGTGAAGAAGCGGCGGCGATTGCAGAACAGGTTACTGCCGGCCTGCCGCAGTCCGCGGGCGTCGAATTCACGCTGCCGCCGGTCGCCGAGCTCAGCGCGGGCAGCACGCGCATCATCGCGCATCCGGCGCTGCAGAGCCATATCATGATCGGCGCACCCGGCGTACGCCGCGATGACCCGGATTATTTCACCCTGTTTGTCGGCAACCACGTGCTGGGCGGAGGCGGGTTTACGTCGCGCATCACCGAGGAAGTGCGTCAGAAGCGCGGCCTTGCCTATTCCTCCTACAGTTATTTCGCGCCGCAGTTGCAGCGCGGTCCGTTCCTGATCGGCATGCAGACCCAGCGTGATCAGGCGCAGGAAGCGCTCGCGGTAGTGCGAAAGACGCTGCGTGATTTCATCGATGATGGTCCGACTGAAAAAGAACTGACGGCAGCGAAGCAAAATATCGTCGGCGGGTTCCCGTTGCGCATAGACAGCAACCGCAAGATCCACGGGTATCTCGCGTTGATCGGATTTTACCGGCTGCCGCTGACCTACCTCGATGACTTCGTTAAAAATGTCGAAAACGTCAGTGTTGCCGGCATCAAAAGCGCGTTCGCGCGGCGCATCGATCCGGACAAGCTGGTGACCGTAGTGGTCGGCGCCGCTGAAGAGGCCAAATGAATCTCTGGCCACAGAGAACACAGAGAACACAGAGAATACAAAGTATTTTTGCCGGGGAAGTAAATCTATGGCGGTTTCTAGGCGCCTTCCCTAAAGGCACCCGTCAAGCGGGTGTTAAAAAGAACGGGTATTGAAAAGAATCCTCTGTGTTCTCTGTGTACCCGTCAAGCGGGTATTGAAAAGAACCCTCTGTGGCTTAAGTTTTTTGCGGATTTAAGGTGAAGAAAAACCGCGTGCGCATCATCGGCGGCGTCTGGCGCAGCCGGCTGATTGCTTTCCCGTCCCGTGAAGACCTGCGGCCCACGCCTGACCGGGCGCGCGAGACGCTGTTCAACTGGCTGGGCCAGGATCTCACCGGCATGACCTGTATCGATCTCTTCGCGGGCAGCGGCGCCCTGGGTCTGGAGGCAGCTTCACGCGGTGCGAAACGTGTGGTAATGGTGGAGCGCGATGCGGCCACATTCAAGGCATTGGAGGCAAACTGTGCGCAGCTCGGCGCCAGCGCGGTGGAACTGAAAAGAGCGGATGCGCTAGAATTCATCAGGCATGATGCAGGGTGCTATGACATTATGTTTCTGGACCCGCCGTTTCGCGCGGATTACTGGGCGCAGCTGCTGCCGTTGCTTCCGTCGCATATGACGCCGGGCGCAGTGGTGTATTGTGAAAGCGGGTCACGGCCAGAGTTGCCGGCTGGCTGGGAAATATGGAAACAGGGGCGGGCAGGCCAGGTTAACTTTCAACTTCTGAAACGGACCGAAAATGAACCATAAAGCGGTATATCCGGGAACGTTCGATCCGATGACGCTCGGCCACGAGGATCTGGTGCGGCGCGCGGCCAGGATTTTCGACACGGTGATCCTCGCGATCGCCGACAGTCGTGCCAAGAGCCCGTTCTTCGCGCTCGATGAGCGGGTCGAGATGGCGCGGCACGTGCTGAAAGATCTGCCCAACGTTACCGTCATCGGATTTTCCGGGCTGCTGATGAAATTCGTGCAGGAGCATCAGGCCAAGGTGGTGATACGGGGGCTGCGCGCGGTATCCGACTTCGAATACGAGTTTCAGCTGGCGGGCATGAACCGCGATCTCTATCCCGATGTCGAAACCATGTTTTTGACGCCGGGCGAGCAGTTCATGTTCGTGTCCGCGACCATCGTGCGCGAAATCTCGATCCTCGGCGGCGACGTCAGCAAGTTCGTGCATCCGCATGTCGCGCAGCGGCTCGCGGCCAAAATCAAACAGCTGGGAGGCAAATGAGCGATTCGTCATGGCTTTGATCATCACTGACGAATGCATCAACTGCGACGTGTGCGAGCCCGAGTGCCCGAATGAGGCCATTTCAGCGGGCGAAGAGATCTACGTCATCGATCCCAACAAGTGCACCGAGTGCGTCGGCCATTACGACGAGCCGCAGTGCCAGATAGTGTGCCCGGTGGACTGCATTCCGCTCGATCCCGATGTCGTCGAGACCAGGGAGCAGCTTCAGGAAAAGTACTTGCGCCTGACCGGTAAGAAGACCGTCGGCGGTTAGACGTCAGGCGGATACGCAGGTGGTTACCTCATCCATCCGTATTCATCCTCATGCCCCAACTGCTGGCAGCGTGGGTGGAATTATATAAGTACCTGATAATATTGGTATTATAATGTTGTGCCGTGGGCAGCCCGGCGGCTGGTCACTTTCTCTTGCGCGGCCAAGAGAAAGTAACCAAAGAGAGGCCGCCCAGGTTCGCCGCACCCACTGGGTGTAACCCTGCGCTGCTCGACAATCCGGCTTGCCGGGAGTTTTCGGTTTATACCCTTCACCCTTCACTCCTCACCCTTCACCGCATTTAGGCGCTGCTCGGCGTCTCTCATGGGTCCGGAAATCAGCGTTGCAGCTAGGGGAGATTGGGACGCAGTGAATAACACTTCAAGGCATAATGCAGGTCGGGGAGGTGGCACTTCGTCCAACGTAACGTCGTGAGTCGGGAATTTACACATCTCTACCGACGAGATAATTGACCATGCATCTGTTTGTGTACCCATGAGTCACAACAATAAATGAACGCCGAAACTCATTCCCAGCTCGCAAATTTCATCTGGAGCATCTGTAACCTGCTCCGCGGCCCGTACAAGCGCAATGAATACCGCAAAGTCATTCTGCCGCTGACTGTGCTACGGCGCTTCGACTGTTTGCTTGCGCCCACCAAGGCGCAGGTGCTCAAGAAGCACGCTGAAATCAAGGGGAAGCCGGACAGCGTTGTCCGTAGCCTGTTGCATAAGGTTTCCGGGCGGCCGTTTTATAACCTGTCGAAGCTCGATTTCAAAAGGCTGCTTGATGATCCGGGCCACCTTGCAGCCCATCTCAACAGCTATATCAATGCCTATTCCCCCAACGTGCGCGGCATCATGGAGAAATTCGCGTTTGATCAGCAGATCGCGAAAATGGCGGAGAAAAACCTGCTGTTCGAGGTCATCAAGAAATTCAGCACCATCGACCTGTCTTCCGAGCATGTGGATAACGTGCAGATGGGCTACGTGTTCGAGGAACTGATCCGCATTGGTGCGGAGCAGGCGAATGAGGAGGCCGGCGAGCATTTCACGCCGCGCGAAGTGATCAAGCTGATGGTCAACCTGCTGCTGTCTCCGGAAAAAGACCTGCGCAAAAGCCATGTGGTGAAAACCATTTACGATCCGGCCTGCGGCACCGGCGGCATGCTGTCGGTGGCGGAGAAATACATCCGCGACCTGAATGCCGATGCCAACCCGCTGCTCTACGGGCAGGACTGGAACGACGAGGCGTGGGCGGTGTGCAAGTCCGACATGCTGATCAAGGGCGAAGATGCCGACAACATCCGCAGGGATGATACCTTCACCAAGGATGGCTTCGACCGCGATGAGAAGGGCAGGAAGTGGACCTTCGACTACATGCTCGCCAATCCTCCGTTCGGCGTCGAGTGGAAGCAGCAGCAGAAGTTCATCGAGGGCGAGCGTGACTCGTTGGGTGACGATGGCCGTTTCGGCGCGGGATTGCCGCGCATCAACGACGGTTCGCTGCTGTTCCTGCAGCACATGATTTCCAAAATGCGCGCGCCCAAGGACGGCGGCAGCCGCATCGGCATCGTCTTCAACGGCTCGCCGCTGTTCACCGGCGATGCCGGCAGCGGCGAGAGCAACATCCGTCAGTGGATCATCGAGAACGACTGGCTGGAAGCCGTGGTTGCATTGCCCGATCAGCTTTTCTACAACACCGGCATTTCCACCTACATCTGGGTGCTGACCAACCGAAAGGAAAAGCGACGCAAGGGCAAGGTGCAACTGATCGACGCGCGCCAGTTCTACGTCAAGATGCGCAAAAGCCTCGGCAACAAGCGCAACAAGATCGGTGACAAGGACGAAGGCGAACCGGACCAGATCGGCGACATCGCGCGCATTCACGGCGATTTTCGCGATAGTGAAACGCGCCAGCTCGTCATTCCGGCGCAGGCCGGAATCCAGTCCAATAAGGCCCTTGTGGTGAGCAAAGTCTTCGACAATGCCGACTTCGGTTTTCACAAAATCACCGTCGAGCGTCCGCTCAAACTAAATTTTCTGGCTTCCGCCGAGCGCATCGCGCGGCTGGATGCGGAGAGCGCCTTTCGCAATCTTGCCGCCAGCAGCAAAAAGGCCGAAGCCGCGCGGCGCGAAGAAATCGCCGCCGGCGAGGCGCGCCAGACAGAAATACGTAATCTATTGAATTTATTGAATAAAAATAACGGCGGCAAAATGTATTTGAGCCGTGACGCCTTTCTCGCCGATCTCAAGGCGTTGGACAAGAAGCGCGGCGTGCGGCTGGCCGGGCCGGAACTCAAGGCCGTGCTCGCCGCGCTCGGCGAACGCGACGAAACCGCGGAAATCTGCCGCGATGCCCGTGGTAACCCGGAGCACGACGCCGAACTGCGCGACACCGAGAGCGTGCCGTTGAAGGAAAGCATAGCGGATTACTTCAAGCGCGAAGTGCTGCCGCATGTGCCGGATGCGTGGCTCGATGAGAGCAAGACCAAGGTCGGCTATGAGATTCCGCTCAACCGGCATTTTTATCGGTATGAGCCGCCGCGGGCGTTGGAGGAGATTGAGACGGATATCAGGACGCTGGAGGACGAAATCGTGACGCTGCTCAGGGAGGCTACGGCATGAGCGATATCAAGCTGTTCCGTTTGCTGTCCAAGGGCGTGCAGGCATTGCAGGCCACGGCGTTGGATCTGGAGAAGCCCCTGCAAACACTGATCGAGAAAAATCTCGAAGCGCTGCTGGGCGTGCGATTTCTCGAAACCGAGCATCCCACCGGCAAGACCCACGGCGGGCGCATCGATACCCTCGGCATCGACGAGAACAATTGCCCGGTCATTCTCGAATATAAGCGCTCCACCGGCGAGAACGTCATCAATCAGGGCCTGTTCTATATGGACTGGCTGATGGATCACCAGGCCGAATTCAAGCTGCTGGTCATGGAAATACTCGGCAAGCCGGCGGCAAGCGCCATCGACTGGTCCGCGCCGCGGCTGATCTGCATCGCAGCGGATTTCACCCGCTACGACGCTCATGCCGTGCAGCAGATCAACCGCAACATCGAACTGATACGTTACCGTAAATTCGGCGACGACCTGCTACTGCTCGAACTTATCAACGCAGTTTCCGAAAAGGCCGGTAACGGCAAACCGTCCAGGGCATTGAAACCGTCGGGCGACAAGCCGGTCAGTCAAGCTTTGAAAGAGATGACACCGAAACAGCGCGAACTGTTCGCCTCGCTCGAAGGCTACCTGATGTCGCTGGGCGATGACGTGCAGCGCAAGGATTTGAAGCTCTATGTCGTCTACAAACGCATGCGCAATTTCGCCTGCGTTGTGGTGCAGAAAGGCAAGCTCACCCTCAACGTATCGCTTGATCCCGGTGGTGTCGATCTGGCCGAGGGATTCACCCGCGATATGCGCGGCATCGGCCATTGGGGCACCGGCGACCTCGAAATCACGCTGCGCGACATGGCCGATCTGGAGCGCGCCAAGCCCCTGTTGCAACGCGCTTACGACGGGATTTGAGCGTGACATTGCAACGCTACGAAAAATACAAAGCCAGTGGCGTTGAATGGCTTGGCGATGTGCCGGATCATTGGCAACCTATTTCTTTGAAATGGGTCTCACATCGCTATGCCGGGGGCACTCCGGATCGCAGCAATGATGCGTATTGGGATGAAGGAACAATTCCGTGGATCAACTCCGGAGCAGTCAATCAGGAGTTAATCAACGAACCATCGGCTTTTATTACCGAGGAAGGTTATCGAAATAGCAGTGCGAAGTATGTGCCGGAGGGCGCATTGGTGATGGCACTCGCGGGACAGGGCAAGACCAAAGGTATGGTGGCGCAGACTGCGATCCGCACCACGTGCAATCAATCGATGGCTGCAATTGTTCCGAGAGAATCAACAAACCCGCGCTATTTGTATTGGCTCCTTGATTCTCAGTACGAACACATTCGCAATATGGCGGGAGGCGAGGCTCGAGACGGTCTCAATCTCGACATCCTAGGTTCGATCCCTTGTATTAGAGTTCCGGAAAACGAGCAACGCGCCATCGCCGACTTCCTCGACCGCGAAACGGTGAAGATGGATACGCTTATGGAGAAAAAGCGGACGTTGATCGGGAAGCTGAAGGAAAAGCGCGCCGCGCTGATTTCACGCACCGTCACCCGCAGCCTGCCACCCGATGCCGCCCGTGCCGCCGGTTTCAACCCGCATCCCAAGCTCAAATCCTCTGGTATCGAATGGCTTGGCGATGTGCCGGGGCATTGGGACGTGCCCCCGCTATACACTCGTTACAGCCTCGAGCTTGGTAAGATGCTCGATGAATCCCGCATAACGGGTAAACATCTCATCCCATATTTGAGAAACGTTGATGTCCAGTGGGACAGAATCAATATTGACGACCTTCCTGAAATGGACATTCAGGCTCATGAATACGAGCGTTACACGCTTAAACAAGGAGACCTGCTGATCTGTGAGGGAGGCGAAGTTGGTCGTGCTGCTATTTTCAAGAATAATGGGGCCGTTGTCGGTTTCCAAAAAGCACTCCACAGGTTGCGACCGGCAAACCAGAACGAGAATTCGCGATTCATGTTTTACACACTCTGCTGGGCATCGAACATTGGAGTGTTCTTGGCTGAGGGAAATCCTAATACAATTCCCCACCTAACTGGTGAGAGGCTTCGCCGTTATCGGTTTCCATGTCCCGCGCTGCCAGAGCAGCACGCCATTGCCGACTACCTCGATCGTGAAACCGCCAAGCTCGACCGCATGGTCGAGAAAGTGGAAGCCGCCATCGAACGCCTGCGCGAATACCGTACAGCGCTGATTACCGCCGCCGTTACCGGCAAGATCGACGTGCGGAAGATGAGTTGATTAATATGGATCGCACGCCTGAATATCTCGTGGGGCTTGTTTCGGAATTTCGGAAGTTGTCTGCAGAAACGCCTTGGTTGGAATTCAAGGAGAATGATTATGACCCCAATGATATTGGCGAGTATCTCTCTGCGTTGAGTAATGCGGCGGCCCTTGCAGGGAAAGCGAATGGATATCTTGTATGGGGCGTTCAAGATGGGACTCGAGACATAGTCGGAACGACATTTAAGCCGGCAATGATGAAAGGTAAAGGCAACGAAGATCTCGAGAATTGGTTGGTCCGATCATTGACTCCGCGCTTGCATTTCCGATTCTACGAGTTCGAATGTGAGGGCAAGGCCCTCGTGCTTCTCGAGATACCGCGCGCTTCAGAAAGGCCTGTCCAGTTTCAGGGTGTTGAGTTTGTTCGTGTGGGCAGCTATCGCCAGAAGCTCAAGGACTATCCGCAGGTTGAGCGTGATTTATGGCGTATTTTTGAATCAATGCCGTTCGAGGATTTGATTGCGCTGGAGAGGGTGGATGGGGCGACCGTGCTGGCCTTGCTCGACTATCCCAGTTACTTCGACTTGCTAAAGCATCCGTTGCCAGGTGACCAAAATGCAATCTTGGCGCGTCTCGCAGAAGACCGAATGATCTTTGCTGGCGAGGCGGGTGGATGGGGAATCACGAATCTTGGGGCTATTTTGTTTGCCAAAGACCTTGACGCGTTCAAAGCGCTGGCGCGCAAAGCAGTAAGGGTGGTTGTTTACGAAGGGAAAGGGCGACAAAAAACGGTGCGTGAGCAAACAGGCCACAAGGGATATGCAGCAGGCTTTCCCGGGCTCCTTGAGTATCTGAATGCGTTGCTACCCAGAAATGAAGTGATCAAGCAAGCGTTGCGGAAGGAAGTCCCTATGTATCCTGAGCCGGCAGTGCGAGAACTAGTGGCTAATGCACTTATTCACCAAGATTTTTCGGTAACAGGCGCTGGTCCGATGATTGAGATTTTTGATGATCGTATGGAGATAACCAACCCTGGGAACCCTTTGGTTAAAGCAGAGCGTTTCCTGGATACGCCACCGCGTTCGAGGAATGAATCTTTGGCATCTTTTATGCGGCGAGTGGGTATTTGTGAAGAGCGGGGCAGTGGCGTTGATAAGGTTGTATTTGAAACCGAGTTCTATCAGTTACCAGCGCCCATTTTCGAGACTCCCGGTGAATCTACCCGCGCGGTATTGTTTGCTCATAAGCCCTTTAACGATATGGGGCGTGATGAGCGTGTGAGAGCTTGCTATTTGCACGCATGTTTGCGCTACGTGGAAAGAGATCCTATGACAAACTCTAGCTTGCGCAAGCGTTTTGGGATTGAGGAACGCAACAGTGCAATTGCTTCAAGGATCATCCGTGACGCATTGGAGGATGGTGCCGTAAAACCGTACGATCCTGATCAGGGGAAGCGTCACGCCAAGTACGTTCCTTTTTGGGCGTGAGGCTGTTGGGGGCTCTTATTTGATGGATAGGTGATGCCCCGGGTGTTCAGCGCTGATCGGGGTGAATCGACACCTTAAAACATTATAAATATCAAAAGGTTACGAGATATCGTTTTAAACGACCGTAGACGCGTTCTATTTGATGGGTATATGGGGTGAAGACCCCCTGGATGCTCGATACAGCGAGGTTATTTGATAAAATAACAATAAAAACAATAAGTTAGTAATTTCTCTTTTTGTTTCTTTTTATTTGATGGCTATTTGATAGCAATGGCCCAGACCAACGAAAAAGCATTCGAGAGCTACGTCGAAACCATCCTGCTGGAGAAGGCGGGCTGGAAGTCGGGTGTGCTCGGCGAATGGGATGAAACACGCGCGCTATTTCCTGCGCGCGTCACTGCCTTCCTGCAGGAAACCCAGCCCAAACTCTGGTCGGAGATGCAGGCGCTGCACGGCGCGGGGCTGGACGAGTTGGTCATCAACGCGCTGGTGAAGGAACTTGACCTCAAGGGCACGCTGCATGTTCTGCGGCACGGGTTCAAGTTCTACGGCAAAACATTCCGGCTCGCGTATTTCAAACCTGCGCATGCACTTAATTACGATGTGCTGGCGCTGTTTGCCAAGAACCGGCTGACGGTCACGCGGCAGGTGCCATGTCATCCGGGCAAGAAGGATACGGTGGACCTTGTGTTCGCGCTGAACGGCCTGCCAGTCGCGACCTGCGAACTTAAAAACCCCGGCACGCACCAGACCTGGCGCAATGCGATCAAGCAATACAAGGAAGACCGCGAGCCGCAAGCGCCATTGTTCAAGTTCAAGACGCGTGCGCTGGTGCATTTCGCAGCCGATCCCGACGAAATCCACATGACCACGCGCCTACGCAAGACGGGCACGCATTTCCTGCCGTTCAACCGCGGCAGCCATCCGGGCGATGTGCAATGTGGTGCGGGCAATCCGCAGCATCCTTCTGGCTATCGCACCGGCTATTTCTGGGAAGAGGTGCTGCGGTTCGACAGCTTTCTCGACATCCTTGGGCATTTCATGTTCATCGAGAAGGCCGAGGAAAAAATCAGTGACGGCAAGGGCGGCGCGCAACGTATTCACAAAGAAACCATGATTTTTCCGCGCTATCACCAGCTTGATGCCGTGCGCAAGTTGGTCGATATCGCTCAGCACGAAAGCGCAGGGCGTAACTACCTGATTCAGCATTCCGCCGGCAGCGGCAAGACCAACAGCATTTCGTGGCTGTCGCACCGGCTGGCAAGCCTTCACGATACACAGGACCACAAGATTTACGATTGCGTGATCGTGATCACCGACCGCCGGGTTCTGGACAAGCAGTTGCAGGACGCGATTTATCAGATCGAGCATGCGCAAGGCGTGGTGAAGGCCATCGATCAGGACTCGAAGCAATTGTCCACAGCGCTCATTGACGGTACCAAGATCGTGATCACGACCTTGCAGAAGTTCCCATTCGTTATGCGCGGGCTGCTCCATGCAACAGGCGCGGAAAGCCAGGAAAAAGCGAGCGAGGAAGAGAAAAAACAGGCGAAAGCCTGGGAAGCGGCCATCGCGGCGCGTAAATATGCGGTGATCGTGGATGAAGCGCATTCCAGTCAGACCGGAGAGAGTGCGCGCGAACTGAAATCCATACTCGGTGCTGCGGCGGAGAGCAATGACGACGAAGGCGAGGCCGACTGGGAAGACCGCTTGAATCAGGTAATGCAATCGCGTGGACGGCAGAAGAACCTGAGTTTTTTCGCATTTACCGCTACGCCCAAGGGCAAGACCATCGAATTGTTCGGGCGCGTCTGCGCCAGCGGCAAGCCCGAAGCCTTCCATATTTACAGCATGCGGCAGGCCATCGAGGAACGATTCATACTCGATGTGCTGACCAACTACGTTACTTACGCTACTTATTACCGTCTGCTCAAGGCGGCTGAAGATGATCCCGAGTTGCCGAAGAAAAAGGCGGCGCGGGCGCTGGCGAAGTTTATGAGCCTGCATCCGCACAATATCGAGCAGAAGACGGAAGTCATGGTCGAGCACTTCCGGCGTAGCGTGCGGCATCGGCTCGGCGGGCGCGCGAAGGCGATGGTCGTTACTTCATCCCGGCTACACGCGGTTCGCTACAAGCTCGCCTTTGAACGCTATATCAAGGAGCATGGCTATACCGATGTGCGTCCGCTGGTGGCGTTCAGCGGCAGCGTGCGCGACCCGGATACCGGAAAGGATTACACCGAACCGGGTATGAATACCGATACCGTAACGGGCAAGCCCATCAGTGAAGTGCAATTACCCGAGCGCTTTGATTCAATGGATTACAACGTGTTGCTGGTGGCAAACAAATACCAGACGGGTTTTGATCAGCCGCTGTTGCACACGATGTACGTGGACAAGCGGCTTGACGGCGTGCAGGCGGTACAGACGCTGTCACGGTTAAACCGGATGATCCCCGGCAAGGACGAGCCATTCGTGCTGGATTTTGTGAATGACGTGGAGAATATCTTCCGCGCGTTCAAACCTTATTACGACGCGACGGGTCTAGAGAAGGCTTCGGATCCGGCCATGCTGGATGCGCTCAAACACGAGCTTGATCAGGCGCAGATTTATCACTGGAGCGAAGTGGAAGCTTTTGCGCAGATTTTCTACAAGCCGGAAGACCAGCAAGCCCCAGCCGATCATGCGCGAATGCAGAGTCATCTGCAGCCAGCGGTGGATCGTTACAAGGCGATTAAGGACGAGGAAAAGCGTCGTGAGTTTCGCGACAAGCTGGGTGGGTACGTTAGTGTCTATGCATTTCTGAGCCAGATCATCCCGTACGCCGATGCCGACCTGGAAATGCTCTACAGTTATGGACGTTTTCTACTGCCACATCTGCCGATTGATCGCGATACCAGCGTAGTGCAGATCGGGGACGAGGTGAATCTGCAGTTCTATCGGCTTGAGCGCGTTCATTCCGGCAGTATTGATCTCAAGGAGGGCGATAGCAAAGGTGTTTATAGCCCGACCGAAGTCGGAACAGGCAAGGCGAAGGATGAGAAGAGGCCCTTGTCGGAAATCATCAATGCACTGAATGACCGCTTTGGCACGGAGTTTACTGAAGAAGACCGGCTGTTTTTCCAGCAGATCAAGGAGAAAGCGGCCAAGGACGAGAAAATTATCCAGACGGCGCTGGCTAATCCGCTCGATAAATTCCAGCTGGGAGTCCGTAAGCTGATCGAAGATCTCTTCATTCAGCGCATGGCTGACAATGACAAGATCGTGACGCGCTACATGGACGACCAGGTTTTCCAGAACGTCGCGTTCCCGATTCTGGCTAAAGAAATATTCGACTCGATAAAAACATCAAAGGTCAGACCACCTTCGGAGTAACCCGGAAGGGCTTATTTCTGACAGTGCGGGCAGTAACACGTCGCCCGCTGCCCCTGCCGGATTTCCTTGATCGACCCGCCACAACGCCGGCAAGGCTGACCAGCCCTGCCATAAACCAGGAACTGGCTCTGAAAATTGCCGGCGAGGCCGTCGCTGCCGACGTAATCGCGCAGGCTGGAGCCGCCGGCGACGATCGCGTCCTGTAGCGTGTCGCGCACTTTTTCCGCCAGCACGTCGCAGCGCGCGCGTGTGAGTCGTTGCGCCGGCGTCGCAGGCCGGATCCCGGCGCGGAACAGCGCCTCGTTCGCGTAGATGTTGCCCACGCCTGCCACCACGTGGCTGTCCATCAGCACCTGCTTGATCGCCACGCTGCGCTTGCGCGTGACGCGGTGCAGGAGCGCGCCGTCGAACTCCGACGAGAAGGGTTCGGGTCCGATTGCGGCGAGCAGCGGATGGTCCAGCGGATCGCCTGGGTGCCACAACACCAGGCCGAAGCGGCGCGGGTCGCGCAGCCGCACCACGGTGCCGTTGTCCAGCACCAGGTCGAAGTGATCGTGTTTTTCGACGGGAGCGCCGGCTTTGACCAGCCACAGTCGTCCCGACATGCCGAGATGCAGGATCAGCGTGCCCGTGCCGCAGTCGAACAACAGGTATTTGCCGCGCCGGGTGAGTTTGCGGATGGTCGCGCCCGCCAGCAATTGCGGCAGATTGCGCGGCACGGGTTGTCGCAGCCCATGGTGGCGCACGATAGCGGCTTTGATTCTTTTGCCGACGAGTAGTGGCGCCAGGCCGCGGCGCGTGGTTTCGACTTCAGGCAGTTCGGGCATAAAAAATCGGTGATTAGTGATTAGTGACTGGTGACCTTACTTCCGGAGAGGTTGGCAACGTAGAGCTCGCCGATAGGCTATCTTTATAATTATTAACTAAAATTACGGCTTGGATGCAGGCGGGACGAGCAGGCGTTTGGCCGCATCCGCAACGAAGCTGTACTGCAGGCCGAGATCGGGACGCAGCAACACCAGTTCCGGTTCGCGCTGCAATATGGCAAGCGTGAGTTCAGTGCCGTTTTCGAGTTTTATTTTGACCTTGTCCTGCGCCCTGCTTGCTGCGTGAGGCGCGACGCGCAGCGCGGAGGCCAGACGCCAGTTATCGACCCAGCGGTGAAGATCGTCCTGACTTAAAGCGTCTGCGGGGTTTGTGCCATCGTTTGAGGTCGTGATCCATTTTCCATCAACACGCCTGACCGCGAAGCTGCTGAATTCGAAAACCACCGGCACTTCGCCGTCGGCAAAAAGTTGTTTGCTGATGAGTTGTGTGACATCGGCCGGCAGCGCTGCGCCATAGCGCAGTTCGACGGGGTATACCGTGTTCCCGGTCAGCACGTACTGCTCGCGTGCCACCGTGTTAATCAGGCCGAAGCTGAAGGCTTGGGTATTCAACGTTAGCCGTGCCACGGGCCGGTCTAGATCAAACCGCGCCAGATCTGCTGCGGCAAGGCGGGTGGGGGCTCGGGCATCGAGAATAGCGAGCAGGCGCTGCACCTGAAGCGGATCAGCGCGTGCGGCGATCGGCGCGGTGATCAGCCATTGCCCGCTGGTTTTTTCGAGGACTATCTGTGGCCGGGACGCGCGTTCAAGACGGAGCAGGGTGATTTCGTCCGCCTTGAGTGCCGATAGTGGGAAAGTGCCGGTTTCATCGGGCTTGGGCTTGAGGTAAATAAACGCCGCCAGCGCGGCGATTGCGGCGAGCAGTGCGGCGTTAAGCAGCCATGATCGGGTCATGTGGCGCGGCGGCGCCGCCACCAGATGATGCCGCCGGTCACGATGAACGCCAGCGGCAGCAGCAGCAGGAAAGTGAACACGATCAGGTAGAGCGTCACCTGATCGATATCGATATTGCTGTCGGCGGCCGGCCGCGCCTGGAGCGTGATCAGGCTGTCATCACCGGTCAGCCAGTTGACGACGTTGATGCCAAAATCGAGATTGCCGCCGTTGCCGAGGAAAGTGTTGGACAGGAAATTCCCGGAGCCGACCACCACCACGCGCTGCTGGCGGTCGCCGACCATGCGTTCGAATGCCGTGGCGATATTCACCGGGCCGGGAATGTCGCGCGCCTTGTCGAACACGATTTTGTCATCGAGTTTCCCGACTTCGACCCAGCCGCGCGGCGCAACGTCAACCAGCGGTGTGATGCGCCATTCGTCGCTTTCGGCAGCGCCAATCTGGCGTGCAAATGGAAACATGGTGTTGAGGCGAAAAGCGTTGGTGATCGGATGGCGCGCATAACCGGCCGCGACGGCTAACGTTGGCGGGCCGCTGGGGGGTTTGAGCGTTGGATCCACCACCGTGCCGGGTGTGAGCACCAGTCCCAGCAGTTCTGAGACCGGTTGCAGCCCGCGCAACGGTTCGGGATCGATCAGCCACAGCAGATTGCCACCGCGCTCGAGATAACGCCGCAGCTTCTGCACCTCCGCCGACAGCAGATCGACCTGGGGACTGGCGATCACCAGCGCCGCGGCATTGGCCGGCATTTCCTGGGCCACGGCCAGGTTGATACTGTTGAGTTGGAAACCCTTTTGCTGCAGCTGGCGCCCGAATTCGCCCAGGTCATGATTGGCGGTGCCATTGAGTTTTCTTTCGCCATGGCCATCGAGCCACAGCACCAGGCGATCGGCACCGCGCGCCAGCCGCATCAGCAGATTGGTGAGCGCTTGTTCATTGAATTCAGTCAGATGTTCATTGCGCTGCCGGTATTCGATCACCATTTCAACGGGCGCGCGCACTCCGGCTGCTGCTGCGAGTTTGGGCTGCTCGCGCGGATCGACGAAACTCAGGGCGATATCGGGCTTGGCGCGCAGATACGGCTGCATGAATTCCTGTATCGATTTGTGCAGATTCTGTCCCCGGCCGTCCTTGGCGACGGCATAGGCGGTGATGGTGACCGGCCCGTTGAGCTGACCGAGCACATCGCGAGAGGCTTGCAATAGCGTGTGGCGCGTGCTGCTCGTGACATCCCATTCCTTGCGGTAGTCGCGCGCGAGATAAGCCAGCAGCGCGGTAAGCGTGATAAGCAGCACCAGGGACAGGCTGCCCTGGAGCAACAACTGCAGTCGCAGCTTGCGAGTGATTTCCATCACGTCAGCCCCGCAGCCGTCTGGCATCAAGCTGACGCACGGCCAGGATCAGAAACAGCGCGGTCAGCAGCAGCAGGCAAGCGATGCTGTAGGTGTCGATCAACCCCCTGCTGAACGTCTCGTAACTCTTGAGCGGGGAGAGCACCCGGGCAAGCGCAGCGGGCACTGACCAGCCGCGGGCTTGCAGGCTGTCGCTCGCGGTCTCGCCTACCAGCAACATCGCCAGCAGGGCGCCGAAGGCGCCGAGCGCTGCCGCCATCGGATGCACCGTCAGGCACGAGATGTACAGGCTGACCGCGGCGAAACCGGCGGCGAGCAGCGCGAGGCCCGCGATCAGGCTCAGCAGCATGCCGTAATCAAGCTGCGTGCCGGCGGCGAGCGAAAGCGGCATCAGCGCCGCGAGCGCGATGATGAGCAACAAAAAGGTGATGAGGCCGAGAAATTTCCCGATTACGATTTCGGTCACGGAGATCGGCGCCGAGGTCAGCATGACCATGGTCTGGTTGCGGCGCTCTTCGGCTATGAGCCGCATCGCGAGCAGCGGCACCGCGAACAGCAGAATCGCCGCGACCGTGGCGAAGGTCGGGGCGGCAACCAGCTCGGTGACGCCCGGCGAATTCGCTGCCTGCGATAACTGCGGCTGGATCTGCAGGAAATCATCGAGGCGCTTCAGAAAACCGTAGCCGATGAGCACCTGAATGATGGTCAGCACGATCCACGCCAGCGGCGAGGCGAACAGCGCTTTGAGTTCTTTGCTGGCGATGGTGAAGATCATTTAAAACCTATTAGCCACAGAGAGCACAGAGGTAACCCCGCTATCTGCCCTGGGCTTTCTCTGTGTCCTCTGTGTTCTCTGTGGCTGAAGTCTTTCACGTATTTTCCTCATGCCGCGTCAGATTGGCGAACACGTCTTCGATGCTGGCCTGCGCCGGGTTAAGCTGGTACAGGCCCCAGTTTTTTTCCGCGGCCAAGCGGGTGAGCGTGTCTGTCGGATCATGATCGGCGACGGACTGGATGCTGAACAGGGTTTCCGATACCGGCTCGACCGTCGCAATTCCGGGGACTGCGGCCAGTTCCTGAACCGGCGGCGGCCGGCGCAGGCCGAGCAGCAGGGTGCGGCTGCCATGGAACTGCTGCAGCGCAGTGATGCTGTCGCTGTAGACCAGATTGCCGTGATGCATGATCTGAACACGGTCGCAGACCGCTTCGACTTCCGGCAGGATGTGCGTGGACAGGATAACGCTGTGCTTGCCGCCCAGTTCGCGTATGAGGCTGCGGATTTCGCGGATCTGGTTGGGATCGAGGCCAACAGTGGGTTCGTCGAGGATGACAACGTCGGGTCCATGCACAATGGCCTGGGCGATGCCTACGCGTTGCTGAAAACCCTTGGACAGCGCACCGATCAGCTTGCCGCCGACATCATTGAGGCCGCAGCGGTGCTTGGCGCTGTCGACGGCATCGCGTTGTCCGGCTTTGGGAACGCGGTGCAGCCTGGCGGCAAGCACAAGGTATTCGTCTACTTTGAGATCGCGATAGAGGGGTGGCGTTTCAGGCAGATAACCGATTTTGGCCTTGGCGGCGACCGGATGATCGAGCAGGTCGATGCCGCAGATGCTGATCGAACCCGACGATGGCGCGAGATTGCCGGTGAGCATTTGCATGGTTGTGGTCTTGCCGGCGCCATTGGGCCCCAGGAAACCCAGTACTTCGCCGCGCCTGAGTTCGAGATTGATGGCATTTACCACAGTTTGAGTGCCGAAAGCTCGGCTCAGCCCGTGTGCGGAAATGGTTAGTGTCGTGTCGTGTTCGGCCATCGATGGCGGGTCTGCGCTGCAGCGTCTTGTGGTGAGTCCGAAATATACCTAATATGTGATGGTTTATGAAGCAAGCGGCGCAGTTTTTTGCCGTAAACCATTCTCTTGCCCCGCAACAGTTGTAACCGGTTCACCACACTATGATGAATATCAGACTGGCGGCAGTCGCGGTATGCGCGACGCTTGCCGCATGTGCGCAGCAGCCGACGATTCAGGCCGGCGGTGCCGCACCTGCACACAGCGAGCTCCGGCCCCAGCCTAAGGTGGTTGCCGCCAAGCCCGCCCCGCGCAAACCGCCATTGCCCGCCCAGGATCTCACCGAAGAGATTTTGTTCAAGCTGATGCTGGCGGAGATCGCTGTCCAGCGCGGGCAGGTGCAGGTCGCAGTTTCGGCGTTTCTCGAGCTCGCGCGGGAAACCCGCGATCCGCGCATCTCGCAGCGCGCGACCGAGGTGGCGTGGAACGCGCGCTTGATATCGCCAGCGCTCGAAGCTGCCGGCCTGTGGCTGCAGGCCGATCCGGAATCGACGCAGGCGCGCCAGGTTATCGCCACGCTGCTGGTCAGCCAGGCACAGCTGACCGAAGCGCAACCGCATATCGAAAAATGGATAGCCGCGGATCCCGCGAATGTCGGGCAGAGTTTCCTGCAGTTGTCGTCGCTGCTTGGCCGCCATAAAGACAAAACGGCGGTAGTGAAGCTGATGCAGAAGCTGGCACAACCCTATCCCGATGTGGCCGAAGTGCATCTTGCCGTGGCGCAGGCTGCATTCGAGGCCGGCGAGTCCGCGATTGCGCTTGACGAAGTGCGCGTAGTACTCAAGCTGAGGCCCGACTGGGAGTTGGCGGCGCTGTTCCACGCGCAGATGCTGCAGCGGCGTTCGAACGCCGAAGCCATGCAATATTTGGCGGAGTATCTGAAGAACCATCCCGGGGCCAGGGATGCGCGCCTCAATTACGCGCGTCTGCTGGTGAATGAAAAAAAATTCAGTGAAGCGCGCAGTCAGTTCGAGGTGCTGCTCGCCGAGGTCCCGCAAAATGCCGACGTGACGATGGCGGTGGCGCTGCTGGCGATTCAGGCCAAGGATTACGACGCAGCGGAAACCCAGTTCAGGCACCTGCTGGATAACGATTACAAGGATCCGGACGCGGTGCGGTTCTACCTTGGGCAGATCAATGAGGAGCGCGAGCGCTACGGCGAGGCGCTCAAGTGGTTTGGCGCCATCGGGCCGGGTGAACATTTCATCAACAGCAGGGCGCGTTACGCCGGCGTGCTGGCGCTCCAGGGCCGCCTTGCCGAGGCGCGCAACTATTTGCAGCAGACCAGCGCCCAGGACAGCCAGCAGCGGGTGCGTCTGGTGCAGGCCGAGGCCCAACTGCTGCGCGATGCGCGTGAATATCAGGAGGCGTTCAATCTGCTGGGCGAGACGCTGGCGAAACAGCCCGATGCACCCGACCTGCTCTACGATCATGCGATGGCGGCGGAGAAAGTGAACCGCATCGACGTGCTCGAGGCCAATCTGCGGCAACTCATGAAGATTCAGCCGGCAAACGCCCATGCCTACAATGCGCTGGGCTACACGCTGGCCGACCGCAATGAGCGGCTGCCTGAAGCGCACACGCTGATCGAAACCGCACTCAAGCTCGCTCCCGAGGACCCATTCATCATGGACAGCATGGGCTGGGTGCTTTATCGCCTGGGCCGGCACCAGGAAGGGCTGGACTATCTGCAACGCGCGTTTGCACTGCGTCCGGATGCGGAGATTGCGGCGCACCTCGGTGAAGTGCTGTGGAACCAGGGCCAGCGCGAGCAGGCGCAGAAAATCTGGTCCGAGATGCTCAAGGAACATCCCAAGAACGAGGCGCTGCAGAACACCATCAAGCGCTTTATCCCCTAATGAAGCAGATCATCACGTGGTGCGTGCTGGCGGCGACGCTGGCGGTTTCGGCCTGTGCCACGATGGCCCCGGGTGCGCGTGAGGGCCCGGCGGCGGCCACGCCGTTTGATCTTAGCGGACGCGTGCTGGTGAACTACGATGGGCGCGCCTTCAGCTCCAGCGTGCGCTGGCAGCATGCGCAGCAGCGCGACGAGATCTGGCTGCTGTCGCCGGTCGGGCAGACGCTCGCCTACATCGACGCGAACGCCGCGGGCGCCACGCTGACCGCCGCCGACCAGACGCAGTATAGTGCAGCGAGCGTCGCTAATCTGACGCGCCAGGCGCTGGGCTGGGAATTGCCGCTTGCGCATCTGCAGTACTGGGTGCAGGGCGAAGCCGCGCCGTTCAGCGCGCCCGAGGCCGTGGCGCGCGACGCTGAAACGAAAATCACTGCGCTGACCCAGGACGGCTGGCGTATTGCCTTCCTTTATTTTCCGCCGGCAGAACACGGCGGCCTGCCGCGGCGTCTCGATCTGGTCCAGGGCTCCAATCAGATCCGGCTGGTGATCGACGGCTGGCGGCGCGATGCCGTTGCGCCATGAATTTGCCGCCAAACAGTTTTGCCGCACCGGCCAAGCTCAATCTGACGCTGCGCATAGTCGGGCGCCGCGCCGATGGCTACCACCTGCTGCAGACGGTGTTCCGGTTTATCGACTATGGCGACACGCTGGATTTCCGGGTCCGCGCCGATGGCGCGATTACGCGCATCAATGAGGTCAGTGGCATCATGGCCGATGATGATTTGTGCGTTCGCGCAGCGAGGCTGCTCCAGCAGGAATCAGGAACCCCTCTGGGCGCCGATATCACACTGCACAAGCGGCTGCCAGCGGGCGGCGGCCTGGGCGGCGGCAGTTCCGATGCCGCCACCACCCTGCTGGCGCTGAACCGCGTGTGGCAGCTTGATTTGCCGCGGTCGCGGCTGCTCGAAATGGCGCTGAAGCTGGGGGCGGATGTTCCGGTTTTTGTGTTTGGCGACAATGCCTTCGCCGAGGGTGTCGGCGAGCGGTTGACAGCGATAGCACTGCCGCCGGCGTGGTATGTGGTGCTGACCCCGCCGGTTGCGGTATCCACGGCTCGTATTTTTTCCCATCCGGAATTGAAACGCGACTCAAAAACGATTACAATACAAAGCTTTTCGGTCGATCTGGCGGGCAACGATCTGGAGCCGCTGGTGTGTCGCGAGTACCCTGAAGTTGCGCGGCATCTGGCGTGGCTGGCGCAATTTGCCCCGGCAATGATGACTGGTTCGGGGTCGTGCGTTTTTGCAAGTTTTGCTGCCGAGGACACGGCGCGCGGTGTGCTGGCCCGGTTGCCGGGCACCATGACCGGGTTCGTGGCGCAGGGGCTTAAGCGACATCCGCTGCACGATCTGGCGCGCTGAGGCGCCGGGAAAGTTTATTTACGGCCGATGCACCGTGATCGGCCGTTGGCGTTAGAAGTTCTGGAACGCTGTTGGGGAGTCGCCAAGTGGTAAGGCACCGGATTTTGATTCCGGCATTCGTAGGTTCGATCCCTACCTCCCCAGCCATTATTTTGGGTGGAGGCGCCGGCAGGTTGCGGCGGCCTCCAAACGCCCCGGGGGCGCAAGCAGGAAACTGGCGGACGAGGTGCAAGAGTGGCTTACGATAGACTCATGGTGTTTACCGGCAATGCCATTCCCCGGCTTGCCGCCGACGTGGTCGGCCATTTGAACATCTCCGTCGGGCGCGCCAAGGTAGGCCGATTCAGCGACGGCGAAGTGATGGTCGAGATCCTCGAGAACGTGCGTGGCAAGGATGTTTTCGTGCTGCAGTCGATCTGCCAGCCGACCAACGACAATCTGATGGAACTGCTGGTGATGGTGGATGCGTTGAAGCGCTCATCCGCCGGCAGGGTGACCGCAGCCATTCCGTACATGGGCTACGCGCGGCAGGACCGCCGGCCCAGTTCGGCGCGGGTGCCGATTACCGCCAAGGTGGTGGCCAACATGCTGACCAGCGTCGGAGTCGATCGCGTGATGACGATGGATCTGCATTCCGAGCAGATCCAGGGATTTTTCGACATCCCGGTGGACAACATCTATTCGGCGCCCATCATGCTCGGCGACGTATGGAAGCACGATCACCAGGATCTGGTTGTGGTGTCGCCTGACGTTGGCGGCGTGGTGCGGGCGAGGGCGCTGGCAAAGCGCCTCGAGGCCGATCTTGCCATTATCGACAAACGGCGGCCGCGCCCGAACGTGGCCACCGTGATGAACATTATCGGCGAGGTCGAAGGGCGGTCCTGCGTGATCGTTGACGACATGGTGGACACGGCGAACACGCTGTGCGAGGCGGCGGCAGCGCTCAAGAGGCATGGCGCCAAGCAGGTATTTGCCTACTGCACGCACGCGGTGCTTTCGGGCAAGGCGATGGAACGCATATCCGGGTCGGCGATTGACGAACTGGTGGTGACCGACACCATTCCGTTGAACGAGGAAGCGCAGAAGTGCAAGCGTGTCCGCGTGCTGACGGTGGCGGGCCTGCTGGCGGAAACCATGCGCCGCATCAGCAATGAGGATTCGGTCAGCTCGCTGTTTGTCGAATGACGAAACGGGCATCAAGTTATTAGAAGTTTTAAGTTTTTAGTGTTGAGTTTTGAGTTTAAGGACGGGTTGCAACTCAACATTCAGCACTCAACACTAAACACTGTTTTTTAACCCGGGGGAGTCTGGTCGCGGACCTCCCGAATTTCAGGAGAAGCAAATGAAGATCGAAGTAACCGCATTTCCTCGTGCGCTGCAGGGAACGGGTGCGAGCCGCCGCCTGCGTACGAGCGGACGCGTCCCCGGCGTGATTTACGGGGCCAACAAGCCGGCGCTGGCCATCGAGCTCGACCACAGCGCGCTGCAGCGTCATCTGAAACTGGAGGCATTCCACTCGTCGATTCTCGACATGACAGTCGACGGCAACAAGGAACCGGTGCTGCTGCGTGACTTTCAGATGCATCCGTGGCGGCCTATGGTGCAGCACGTCGATTTTCAGCGCATCGACAAAAACAAGAAGATCTACATGAATGTGCCCCTGCACTTTATCAACGCGGATGCTGCACCCGGCGTCAAACTGGGCGGCGGTGTCGTGCAGCACGCGATGAATGATGTCGAGATCCAGTGCTTGCCGGATGATTTGCCGGAATTCATCGAGATCGACCTCAAAGACATGCAGCTCGACGATGCGATTCATGTCGCCGAACTGAATCTGCCCAAGGGTGTCGAGCTTTTCGCCAAGCTCAAGCATGACAACCCGCCCGTGGTGATGCTGCATCTGCCGAAAGTGGCCGAGGTTGAGGCAGTCGTTGAGGCGCCGGTGACCGAGATTACCGGCCAGGTTCCGGAAGCAGAAGCGGCGGAAGGCGAGAAGAAAGAAGGCGGAAAGAAAGAGCCGGAAAAGAAAGAAGCGGCCAAGAAGGAATAAGCCTTATCATCCGGCTCATGACAGGCCCGCCATGTTGCGCACAATATGGCGGGTTTTTTATTGACCGTTTAATTTCGGATGGTTTGAAATGAGATTGGTGGTCGGGCTCGGCAATCCGGGCAAAAAATACGAGGCGACGCGCCATAACGCCGGTTTCTGGTGGGTCGAGCGGCTGGCGCATGCGGCCCGCGTCGAACTGCGCGAATCGGCGCGGTACCATGGCCGCGCCGGCAAGCTGGGGGGCGCTCAAGAAATATGGCTGCTTCTGCCCGACACCTTTATGAACGAAAGCGGCCGCGCGGTCTCGGCGCTGGCCGGCTTCTACAAAATCGAGCCCGGCGAAATCCTGGTGGTACATGACGAGCTCGATCTGCAGCCGGGTATCGCCAGGCTCAAGAAGGGCGGCGGCACCGGCGGCCATAACGGGCTGAATGACATTGCAGCGCGGCTGGGCACCAAGGATTTCTGGCGCCTGCGGCTCGGCATCGGCCATCCTCGCGACAATGCGGCGACGGAACGGGAGGTGGTCGATTACGTGCTGCACAAGCCGGGTGCGGAAGAACGCGCAGCGATCGAAGACGCGATGGCCGTCAGCCTGGAAATCTGGCCGCTGCTTGCCGGCGGCAAACACGAAGCGGCGATGCTGCGGCTTCATACGAAATCGGTGAAGGGCGAGGAGTGAGGAGTAAAGAGTGAAAAGACCCCACACCGATCTCAAACTCTGGCAAGAAGCGATGCGGCTTGCCGAAGATGTTTATACTTTAACAAACACATTCCCGAAGGCTGAGACCTACGGGCTTATCTCCCAAACCCGGCGTGCGGGGGTATCCGTGCCGAGCAATATTGCAGAAGGCGCCGCGCGCGGCTCGAAAAAAGAGTTCATTCAATTTCTGATGATTGCGCGGGGATCGTTGAGTGAACTCGATACTCAACTTGAGCTGGCGCGAAGGTTGGGTTTTATCGCAAGAGAATCGTCCGTTCACAAGCAAATCGATGATGTATTTGGTTTGCTAAATGGGTTGCTGAACTCCCTCAAACGATCCGGCACTGGCTAGTGCGGGATCGTTTCCCTTAACTCTTTACTCTTTACTCCTAACTCCTTACATGTCTCTAAAATGCGGTATTGTCGGACTGCCCAATGTCGGCAAATCCACGCTGTTCAATGCGCTGACCCAGTCCGGCATCGCGGCCGAGAACTATCCGTTCTGCACGATCGAACCCAATGTCGGCATAGTCGAGGTGCCCGACCCGCGCTTGCCCGGGCTGGTCGCGTTGGCGAAACCGGAAAAAGTGCTGCCTGCGATAGTCGAGTTCGTCGATATCGCGGGGCTGGTCGCGGGTGCCTCCAAGGGCGAGGGCCTGGGCAACCAGTTCCTGGCCAATATCCGCGAGACCGACGGCATCATCAACATGGTGCGTTGCTTCGAGAACGACAACGTCATCCATGTCACCGGCAAAGTCGATCCGGTATCCGACATCGAGACCATACAGACCGAACTGGCGCTGGCCGATCTTGCCACCGTGGAAAAAGCGACTCAGCGCGCAGGCAAGACCGCCAAGGCCGGCGACAAGGAGGCGATCAAACTCGGCGCGCTGCTGGAAAAAGTGCGCGCGCAGCTCGATCAGGGCAACCCGGTGCGCGCCCTGCGTTTGGAGAAAGAAGACCGGGCCCTGCTCAATCCACTGTGCCTGATGACCGCAAAACCGGCGATCTATGTTGCAAACGTTGACGAAAAAGGATTTGAAAACAATATGTTGCTAGATGCCGTCCGGGAGCATGCTGCTAAAGAGGGCGCGCCGGTGGTGGCCATCTGCGCCGCGCTCGAATCTGAAATCGCCGAATTGCCGGACGAGGACAAGCAGGTATTTCTCGCCGATGTCGGACTTGAAGAGCCGGGACTGAACCGGCTGATCCGCGCCACTTACGAACTGCTGGGCCTGCAGACCTATTTCACCGTCGGGCCGAAAGAGGTGCGGGCGTGGACCATACACAAGGGCGATACCGCGCCGCAGGCGGCGGGCGCGATACACACCGATTTTGAAAAAGGCTTTATCCGCGCCGAAGTGATCGCCTACGACGACTATATCGCCTGCAAAGGCGAGCAGGGCGCGAAGGAAGCGGGAAAAATGCGCCTCGAAGGCAAGGACTACATCGTCAGGGACGGCGATGTCATGCATTTCCGCTTCAATGTTTGATTTTTTCGCTGAAATTGCCCATTAGTGGCGGGTTCTGGCGTAGTTGCGGGGGGAAAGTCACCTGAAAATCCGTTACACTGCAGTGCAGTGACAAGCCGTGCCGCTGTGCTTTGTTAACCAGAGCGGTGACCGTATATGTACATGGGAGGCTGCCAATGAAACGCAATTTGACCTGCCTGATCCTGATAACAGGGATCCTGTTCCTGGCCGGCTGTGCAACGCGCCAGACGGGGAGCAGACTGGATGTGGAAAGTCTGCATAGCGCCATCGTTACCGATGATGTCCGCTACGTACGTTCCGCCATCGCATCCGGCGCGGCCAGTCCCAATCAGCGCATTCCGGCCCCGGTCTACATCGAAGGGGCGCCACTGCTTGCCATCGCCGCCCGCGCCGCTTCGCTGGAGGTCATGCGTTACCTGGTTACGGCCGGCGCCAACCTCAATGCGCCTACGCCGGCGGGCGAGACCCCGCTCATGCTGGCGGCCTATTTTTTCAATGAAGAGCGTGATCAGGGTGGCCGCTCTTATTCACAGCACGAAAAGGCGGTGCGCCTGCTGGTTGAAGCCGGGGCCGACATGGAGAACGCGCCTCACCACTATACGGCCCTCGCCTATGCCGCCTACCAGGGCCACGACCACATCGTGCGCTACCTGATCGAACGTGGCGCGCGCCCCAACGCCGATGCCGTCAACGGCAGGACCTACATCAACACACCGCTGATGATGGCGGCAATCCAGGGGCACCGCTCAACTTCGCTCAGGCTGTTGCAGGCTGGCGCCGATGCCCGCATCCGTGTGCATGGCGGGCATACCGCGACGGAATTTGCCGCGAAATACCGCCATACCCATTTAATCAATTTCTTACGTTGTGCCGAGACGCTCTCCCAAGATGAGTCCTTCCAGCACAAGTGCGGCGCTGAACATGTTGTGGCACGATGAGCGCACCCGCGCACCTCCTCTCAGCAATCGATCCCCTGTCGGTCGAAGCCATCGATGGCTCGTCTTATCCTGATGAGTTTAAAGCGCCGGTGGCGGGCCGCAGCAAGCGCCGCCTGGGCGATGCCCTAGGGCTGAAGAATTTCGGCGTTAATCTAAGCACCATCAAACCGGGGTCGTGTTCGGCACTGCGCCACTGGCATACCCGCCAGGACGAGTTTGTCTACATTCTGAGCGGCGAGTTGGTGCTGGTCACGGACGATGGAGAGCAGGCGCTGTGCCCTGGCATGGTTGCGGGTTTTCCAGCCGGCAAAGCCGATGGCCACCACCTCATCAACCGCGGCAATATTGATGCGGTCTATCTCGAAGTCGGCGACCGCACCGCTGGTGATGAAGTCGACTATCCCGACGAAGATCTGGCAGCGCGTATTACACCCCAAGGCCGGCGATTCATGCATAAGGACGGCACTTTGTACTAGGCCTGCTAACCCTTGCCGCGTGAGATGCACCGCAGCACAAATGGTATAATGACGCACCGCAACATCAGATTTTCGCCGCCGTCATGGACCAGCACTATCTGAAACCGCTGTTTTCGCCGCAATCGATCGCCGTGATCGGTGCCAGCGACAGGCCACATTCAGTGGGCGGTGTGGTGTTCAGAAATCTGCTCGATGGCTACCAGGGCAAACTCTTTGCGGTCAATACCCACCATGCCCTGATCCAGGGGCGGACTGCTGTTCCCGGCATCGAGCACATCAATGAACCGGTGGACATGGCAGTCATTGCGACGCCTGCGGCCACTGTTCCCGATCTCATCGAGTCCTGCGGCAAACGCGGCGTGCGCGCCGCAGTAGTGCTTTCAGCCGGATTCGGTGCGTCCGACGGATCCGGCCCCGCCCTCAAGCAACAGCTGCTGGCCGCAGCTCGCCACTATGGCATGCGCCTGATCGGTCCCAACAGTCTGGGTGTGATGCGCCCCGCTATCGGCCTGAATGCCACGTTCGGCCATGTGGGCGCCACGCCCGGCAAACTTGCGCTGGTGTCGCAGTCGGGGGCGCTGTGCACCGCGATCCTGGACTGGGCGCGGCCCAACGACATCGGCTTTTCAAGTGTGGTCTCCCTGGGCGACTCCGCTGATGTGGACTTCGGCGAGATTCTCGACTATCTGATCTACGATCCGCAGACCGAAAGCATCCTGCTCTACATCGAGGGCATACGCGAGGCACGCAGTTTCATGAGCGCCCTGCGTGCCGCGGCGCGCAGCAAACCGGTGATCGTGCTCAAGGTCGGGCGTCATGACAGCGGATCGAAAGCGGCGTTATCCCACACCAGCGCTTTGGTCGGCGCCGACGACGCATTTGACGCCGCACTGCGCCGCGCCGGTGCCGTGCGCGTACTGTCGGTGGTGCAACTGTTCGCTGCCGCGCATGCGCTCGCGCTGGGCTTTCGCCCGGGCGGAAACCGTCTTGCCATCGTCACCAACGGCGGCGGTCCCGGTGCGATGGCGGCGGATTGCGCCACCGACCGCGGCATAGCACTTGCCGAATTGTCCCCGGATACGATGGGGCTGCTGAATCAGACGCTGCCGCCGACCTGGTCCCATGGCAATCCACTGGATCTGATCGGAGATGCCACTGCCGAGCGCTACCGCACGGCGGTGACCGCCTGCATGCAGGATCCGGGCGTGGACGGCGTGCTCGCCATCCTGACGCCGCAGGCAATGACCGCGCCGCTCGATGTGGCCAACGAAGTCATCGCGATTGCCCAGGCATCCAAAAAGCCGCTGATTGCCTGTTGGATGGGTGAATCCCAGGTGGCCACGAGCCGCGCGGCTTTTGCGCGCGAGCGTATTCCGTCATTTCGCACGCCGGAACCGGCGGTGGAGGTGTTTTCGGCGATTTCCGCCTATTTCCACAACCAGAAACTGCTGATGCAAATGCCGGGTTCCTTGTCGAACCATCTCGTTCCCGATGCCGAAGGCGCACGCATGGTGATCGAAGGCGCGCTCGCCGAGCGCAGGCATGTGCTCAACGAAATGGAGTCGAAGTCGGTGCTCGCCGCTTTTAACATCCCGGTGGCAAAAACCGTGATCGTGCACTCGGCTGCCGAAGCGCTGCTGATCGCCGAACAATTCTCATTTCCGGTGGCGATGAAAATCGCGTCACCCGACATCACGCACAAGACCGATGCCGGAGGCGTGCGCCTGAATCTCGCCAATGCCCAGGCGGTGCGCGCGGGGTACAACCAGATCATCGCCGACGTAAAGAAAAACCGCCCCGGTGTGAACATCGAAGGCGTGGCGGTCGAGCCCATGAGTCAGAAGCCCAACAGCCGTGAACTGATGGTGGGCGTGACCCGCGATCCGGTATTCGGGCCGGTGATTACTTTCGGCGCGGGCGGCGTCATGGTGGAGGTCATGGGTGACCGCGCCGTGGCGCTGCCGCCGCTGAACCGTTATCTGGCGCAGAACATGATCGCCGGCACGCGGGTGGCCAAACTGCTGCAGGCGTTCCGCCACCTGCCGCCTGCCAAACTGGAAGCGCTGCATGATGTGCTGTTGCGCGTTTCGGAAATGGTATGCGAGCTGCCGTGGCTCAAGGAAATGGATATCAATCCCCTGCTGCTCGATGAAAACGGCGCGCTTGCCGTCGACGCCCGCATCGTCGTGGATTTTCATGCGCTGTCGCCGGACCGCTACGCGCACATGGCGATCTGTCCCTATCCCGCGTACCTGGTCACGCACTGGCAGCTGCCCGACGGCACCGACCTGGTGATCCGCCCGATCCGGCCCGAGGATGCCGAAATCGAACAGGCGTTCGTGCGCAATCTGTCGGAGGCGGCGAAATACTTCCGTTTCATGATGCCGCTGAAAGAACTGTCCCAGGCGATGCTGGCGCGCTTTACCCAGATCGACTATGACCGGGAAATGGCGCTGATCGCGGTGATCGAGCAGGACGGCTCGGATATCGAAATCGCGGTCTGTCGTTACATCATCAATCCCGATGGCAAAAGCTGCGAGTTTGCCCTGGTGGTCGCGGACGCGTGGCAGCATAAAGGTGTCGGCCATAAGCTGATGACCATGCTGATGGATGTCGCGCGCGCCAAGGGCCTGGACGTCATGGAAGGCGATGTGCTCACCGACAACAGCGACATGCTGCGCCTGGTCTCCTCGCTGGGCTTCACCATCGAAGCCGGGCGCGATGATCCGGCCGTTCGTCACGTCGTGAAACCGCTGACCTGAGTGCGACTGGACCGTCTCAGGCGGCAGTATTTGCTTTTGGCCTGACGCTCACCAGACCGACGCCGACCAGCACCAGCGCTGCGCCGGCAACCTGAACCGCCGTGATCGGCTCGGCCAGCACCAGGTACGACAGGATCAGCGTCGAGACCGGCCCGATACAGGCGATCAGCGCCGCCCGGCTGGCGCCGATGCGCTTCAGACCCTCGGCGACCAGCCACATCGGCAGCACCGTCGCAAACACCGCCATGACCAGCGACACCCAGTAGACTTCGTGCGCGACCCGCAGCGCGGCAAGATCATGCGTCAGGGCGAAATGCAGCAGCACGAAAAACGACGCAGCAATCGAAGCGAACGCGGTAAAGCGCACCGAACCGATTCTCAGCACGACGCGGCTGCCGGCGACGAGATAGACCGCATAGGTAAATGCGCTGCCGAACACCAGTGCGGTGCCGAGCGCGATCGAGCCCAGATCCTCGCCGAGCGAGACGTAGTCGAGGAAGACCAGCGCAATGCCGCCATAACTGATGGCGAGTGAAACCGCATGCCGCGCGCGTATCGGTTGTTTCAGCACCAACGCCGAGAGCAGCACCACCAGTGTCGGGTAGAGGAACAGAACCAGCCTGCCGAGTCCGGCAGAAATGTACTGCAGGCCGGTGAAGTCCATAAGGCTGCTCAGGTAATAGCCGATGAAACCCAGGCCCAGCACCGCGAGCCAGTCTTTGCGCATGAGCGGCACTGCAGTACCGCTGCCACGCGACCACAGCGCCATCAGCATGAAAAACGGCAACGAAAACAGCATGCGCAGCGCCAGCAGCGTCATCGGGTCCACACTGTACTGATAGCCCAGTTTGACCAGGGTTGGCTTTGCGGAAAAGCCGATCGCGCCCAACAGCACGCAGGCCACGCCGAGATAGGTGTTGCGTGAGGCGGATTTGCCGGTGCTCATGCGCGCGGCTGTCAGGGCCGGCGCTTGCCGCCGAGCACGGTGCTGATGCCCCGGCTGGCCAAGCTGCCCAGAATCCGGCGCATTATGCGTAGGACAATAGTGCCGCGCACGACGGCATTTATGTCTCCGAGAATTTTCCCGCCCTTGTAGAGGCCGCCGCGGATCTTGCCGATCGTGAGGCCTTTTCCTTTTGCCATATTCATCCCTTCGGGCCGCGGATATCGGACCACGGCATTTTTTAACCCTCGCCGGGAAAACCGGCTTGTCTTCGCCAGTGTCAGTTCCCGCTTCCGATTCTAGAGCAAATGCGTCTTCAGCATGGCGTTTCCTGCTGGGTGGGTGTGGTAAAATTTCATATATATCAGCGATATTCCACGCCACGTTCGGCGGGCGCTGCACATCAAATACTTAAGCTACCGAGGGCGCAATGGCAGGTCATTCAAAGTGGGCCAATATCCAGCATCGCAAAGGACGGCAGGACACCAAACGCGGCAAGATTTTCACGCGCCTGATCAAGGAAATCACGGTGGCGGCACGACTTGGCGGCGGTGATGTGGCGGCCAATCCGCGCCTGCGGCTGGCCGTCGACAAGGCCTACGACAACAACATGCCCAAGGACAACGTCGAGCGCGCCATCAAACGCGGCAGCGGCGAACTGGAGGGCGTGAATTATGAAGAATTACGCTACGAAGGCTACGGTATCAGCGGCGCGGCGGTAATTGTCGACTGCATGACCGACAACAAGACCCGCACGGTCGCCGACGTGCGCCATGCCTTCACCAAGCATGGCGGCAATCTCGGCACCGACGGTTCGGTGGCGTTCCTGTTCAAGCACTGCGGCCAGATGGCGTTCGCGCCCGGCACCAGCGAAGAAAAACTGATGGAAGCCGCGATCGAGGCGGGCGCCGAGGATGTGGTGACCAACGACGACGGCAGCTTTGAAATCATCACCGCGCCTAATGACCTGTCAATGGTGAGAGCTGCGCTCGAGAAAGCCGGCCTCAAACCCGAACTCGCGGAAGTCACCATGAAACCGACCACCGAGAGTGTGCTGACCGGAGAGGATGCGGCGCGCATGCAGCGGCTGCTGGATGCGCTGGAAGCGGTGGATGATGTGCAGGAAGTCTATACCAATGCCGTCTTTGAGACGGCGTGAAGGGTGAAGAGTGAGGAGTGAAGGGTGAAGGGTGAAGGGTGAAGAGTGAAGGGTAAAACCCGCCGGCTGCGCCTTGCTCCTTTGCCAAAAAGGAGCGGGGAAGCGTCGCTTGACTCTTCACTCTTTACTCCTCACGCCTCACCGAATTCGCGCACGCGAATTCTGGGCATCGATCCGGGGCTGCGCATCACCGGGTTTGGGGTCCTGGACAAGGACGGCCAGAGGCTCAGTTATGTCACCAGCGGCTGCATCAGGACCCGCGACGGCGAACCGCTCGCCGACCGGTTGAAGACTCTGCTCGACGGCTTGGCCGAAGTGATCGCCGATTTCAAACCTGCACAGGTTGCGGTCGAGCAGGTGTTTGTCAACATCAACCCGCAATCGACGCTGCTGCTGGGGCAGGCGCGCGGTACCGCCATTTGCGCCGCGGTACTGAATCATCTGCCGGTGGCGGAGTACACTGCGTTGCAGGTCAAGCAGGCCGTGGTTGGCAACGGCCATGCAAAAAAAGAACAGGTGCAGGAAATGGTCAAACGGTTGCTCAAGCTCAACGGTAGTCCCGGCGCCGATGCGGCGGACGCGCTGGCCTGCGCCATCTGCCACGCGCATGGCGGGCAGGGACTGGGCAATCTGGCGACCGCGGGCTACCGCGTACGCGGCGGGAGGCTGGTGTGATCGGCAGAATCAGCGGCAAGCTTGCCGCCAAGCACCCGCCGCAGATCCTGGTGGATGTCGGCGGTGTCGGCTACGAGATTCAGGTGCCGATGAGCACGCTCTATCAATTGCCCGCGACCGGCGCCGAGGTCGTGCTGCTGACCCACCTGATCGTGCGAGAAGATGCGCACCTGCTCTATGGTTTTGCCACCGAGCAGGAGCGGCATCTGTTCCGGCAACTGCTGAAAATCACCGGCGTGGGCGCGCGCACCGCGCTGGCGGTGCTCTCGGGTATGAGCGTTACCGATCTGCACCACGCAGTCAGCGCCCAGGACAGCGGCCGCCTCACCAAGATTCCCGGTATCGGCAAGAAAACAGCGGAGCGCCTGCTGCTCGAATTACGCGACAAGCTCGACGTCAGTGTCATCATGAGTTCAGCCGCGCCCGGCGCGCGCGATGCCAACGACATTGCCAATGCCTTGTTTGCGCTTGGCTACAGTGACAAAGAGATCGCCTGGGCGGTCAAACAATTGCCGTACGAAGGCAGTGTGACCGAAGGCATACGGCAGGCGCTGAAACTGCTGTCGAAAGCCGGGTGATGCCTTTCATGAGCAGGACGGGTGGCGGAAGCACCGGCGTTCTTTGTTAAAGGTTAGGCCACTTTCCTTTCTTAACAGTCGAGCTAATTAAAGGCAAGCTAGGTTAACGCACGTAGCAGACTGCAATAAGACTGCAGTTAAGTGTATTCCTGGCTCAAAAATACAATAAACGGCTTGCTTGTTAAAGGATAAATCGATATCCTTTATTAGCCTAATAGCCTGTTAAAGCAGCCTTTACTTGATATCCGACGCCGCATCTGGAACCCGCCTCGGCACCCACGTCTCGACCAGCTTGGGGGGCGAGACTGTGCGGGCTTTCGTTCCATCGCCGCTGCCGCCCGATCCGCCACTGGCAATCACCCCGCATCTGCAGGACCTGATCGAAAAGGCCAACCGCGGGCTGGGCCGCCTGGACGGTGTGGCGCGCATCTTCCCCGACCCGGCGCTGTTTCTTTACATGTATGTGCGCAAGGAGGCGCTGCTATCCTCGCAGATCGAGGGCACGCAGTCGTCGTTTTCCGACCTGCTGCTGTTCGAAGCCGAGGAAGCGCCAGGCGCGCCGCTCGACGATGTCGAAGAGGTCTCGCATTATGTCGCTGCGATGAACCTTGCGCTCGAGCGTCTGCGCGGCGGTTTTCCGCTGTCGCTGCGGCTGATTCGAGAAACCCACGGCATCCTGCTCTCCGGCGGACGCGGCGCGAACAAGATGCCGGGCGAATTCCGCACTTCGCAGAACTGGATCGGCGGCTCCCGGCCCGGCAACGCAGCCTTCGTGCCGCCGCCGCCCAACCGCGTCATCGAATGCATGGGGTTGCTCGAGAAATTCCTGCACGACGATCCGGTCAGGACGCCGCTGCTGATCAAGGCGGCGCTCGCGCACGTGCAGTTCGAAACCATCCATCCGTTCCTCGACGGCAACGGGCGGGTGGGACGGCTGCTCATCACACTGCTGTTGTGCGCCGACGGCGCGCTCGCGCAACCGCTGCTGTACCTTTCGCTCTACTTCAAGACTCATCGCGATGCGTATTACAGCCTGCTGCAGCGCGTGCGCAGCGAGGGCGCGTGGGAGGATTGGCTCGACTTTTTTCTCGCGGGGGTGATCGATACCACCGAACAGGCGACCCGCTCGGCGCAGCGCATCATCGGACTGTTCCACGACGATCGCGAGCGGGTCGAAAAGATCGGCCGCGCCAGTGCTTCGGCGCTGCGCCTGCACCAGGCATTACAGGAAAAAGTCATGCTCTCCATCCCCGGCGCCGCGAAACGGCTGGGACTTTCCCAGCCCACCGTCACCGCGTCGATGCGGCATCTTGAACAACTCGGCATCGTGCGCGAGCGCACCGGGCGCAGGCGCAATCGGATGTACGTGTACGATGCCTATCTGAAAATTCTCGAGGAAGGCGCGGAGCCGATACGATGAACGCTTTGAAGTATGACGCGGCAGTGCAAAGCATTGCACGCCGCCTCCCGAAACAGTATTATAAGCAGCTGTTTTTATTGGCATATTCATTATTTCCCGTGACTGGCCCCGATGGCTGTTGAAACCGATCGCCTGATTTCCGCCGCGCCGGCCTCGCCGCAGGAAGAGGTATTCGAGCGCGCGCTGCGCCCCAAGGCGCTCGACGAGTACATCGGCCAGGAAAAAATCCGCGGCCAGCTGTCGATTTTCATCGAAGCGGCCAGGAAGCGCAGCGAATCTCTCGATCACGTGCTGCTGTTCGGGCCGCCGGGCCTGGGCAAGACCACGCTGGCGCACATCATTGCCCGTGAAATGGGGGTGAACCTGCGCCACACGTCCGGCCCGGTGCTCGAGCGTGCCGGCGATCTGGCGGCGATACTCACCAATCTCGAACCCAACGACGTGCTGTTCATCGACGAGATCCACCGCCTGTCACCGGTGGTCGAGGAAATCCTCTATCCTGCACTCGAAGACTTTCAGATCGACATCATGATCGGTGAAGGCCCGGCGGCGCGTTCGGTCAAGCTCGATCTGCCGCCGTTCACGCTGGTCGGCGCGACCACGCGAGCGGGCATGCTCACCAATCCACTGCGCGACCGCTTCGGCATCGTCGCGCGGCTCGAATTCTATTCACCGGACGAACTGACGCGCATCGTGCGGCGCTCGGCAGGCCTGCTCAAGGTCGAGGTCAATCCCGAGGGCGCGCGCGAGATCGCGGGCCGCTCGCGCGGCACCCCGCGCATTTCCAATCGCCTGCTGCGGCGCGTGCGTGATTACGCCGAGGTCCGGGCGCAGGGACATGTCACGCTCGATGTCGCGGACGCAGCGCTCAAGATGCTCGACATCGATGCCATCGGTCTCGATGTCATGGATCGTAATCTGCTGTTGGCAGTCATCGAGAAATTTGGCGGCGGCCCGGTCGGGATCGACAATCTGGCGGCGGCGCTCAGCGAAGAGCGCGACACCATAGAGGATGTGCTCGAACCGTACCTGATCCAGCAGGGCTATCTGCAGCGCACGCCGCGCGGCCGCATCGCGACCGTCCTCGCGTACCGCCATTTTGGCCTGGCCCAGCCCAATACCGGCGCCACTCCGGAGTTGTGGGAAGATAAAAGCTAGTTCCAGGTTTCACGTTCAAGGTTCCAAGTTCAAAGTTCCATGTTCAAAGTTCAAGGATAAGCACAAAGTAATGCAACGTCTGCGCAAAAAAACAGGAACCCGGAACCCGGAACCTGGAACTCGGAACCTTGAACTTGGAACCTTGAACCTTGAACCTGGAACTCGGAACCTTGAACCCGGAACCCGGAACCTTGAACGCGAAGCATTCAGTTGGCCCATCCGCGTGTACTACGAAGACACCGACAGCGCCGGCGTTGTCTATTACGCGAATTACCTGAAGTTCATCGAGCGTGCGCGCACCGAATGGTTGCGCGCGGCCGGCTTCGAGCAGCATAACATCGCTGCGCAGTATCAGGCCGTATTCGTGGTGCGCGCGGTGGCCATCGAATATCTGAAACCTGCGCTGTTTAACGACAGCTTGCAGGCCACTGTGGAAGTCGCTAAGGTAGGTAACAGTCAGATCGTGCTGGTGCAGCGCGTGCTGCGCGAAGGCGAGGCGCTTGCCACCGCCGAAGTTCGGGTGGTGTGCGTGAATGCGGCAACATTCAGGCCGGTTAGAATACCGAAAGCGATCATTGCAAAAATAGGAACGACATCTTGATTCCGTCTCTCTCCCAGAACATGTCCGTCATCAGCCTCATCACCGGCGCCAGCGTGCTGGTGCAGATTGTGCTGCTGCTCCTGCTGCTGGCGTCGATGTTTTCGTGGTACTACATATTCCTCAAGATCTTCATGCTCAAGCGCGCGACCCGGCTCGCAAACGAGTTCGAAAAAGATTTCTGGAGCGGCGGAGACCTCAACGAGCTTTACCAGCGCGCGGTCAATTCACGTGCGTCCGCTGGCAGCCTGGAACGCATCTTCGAGGCGGGATTCCGCGAATTTTCCAAACACAAGAAGCAATCGGGCACCGACGTTGGCGTGCTGATGGATGGCACGCGGCGCGCGATGCGCGCGACCTATCAACGCGAAATGGACATGCTCGAATCGTACCTGCCGTTCCTGGCCTCGGTTGGCTCGGTAAGCCCCTACGTCGGACTGTTCGGCACGGTATGGGGCATCATGAACGCATTCCGCGGACTGGCCAATGTCGCGCAGGCGACGCTTGCCCACGTCGCACCGGGCATTGCGGAAGCGCTGATTGCGACCGCAATGGGCCTGTTCGCAGCGATACCGGCCGTGGTTGCCTACAATCACTTCGCCGGAGACGTCAACCGGCTCGCCACGCGCTTCGACTCGTTCATGGAAGAATTTTCCAACATTTTGCAGCGGCAAGTGCATTGAGGAGGGGTAAGCGGTGAGCGGTGAGCGGAAAGCGGGAAGCCTGAAGACAGGGGCGAAAGGCGAGAGTCGAGAGGCGGCGAGAGTCGAGACGGCTATACCGTTGTTACTCTTCACTCCTCACTCTTCACTCCTCGCCGCCCGAAGGGCAACATCGTGTTGATTGAAAAACGCGGCGGCAGGCGGCTCATGAACCAGATCAACGTCGTGCCGTATATCGACGTGATGCTGGTGCTGTTGGTGATTTTTATGGTGACCGCGCCGCTCATCAATCCCGGGTTGATCGAGTTGCCGCAGGTGGGCAAGACGTCCAGCCCGCCGGTGGCGCCGCTCGAAGTGTCTATCCATACCGACAAGACGCTGTGGCTGCGCGACCGCAGCAAAGGTGCTGCGGAGATCAAGGTCACGCGCGATGAGCTGATCCACGCGATACGCCAGAAGCAGGCACAGAATCCGGAGCAGGCGGTGGTAATAGCCGCCGACAAGGATGTGCGCTATGAGGCGGTGCTGGATGTGATGGACATGCTGCAGCAGAACCAGGTCAAAAAAGTCGGATTGCTTGCCAAGCCGCGGAGCTGATGAGTTACGCCTACGCGACTCAGGACGAAAAGACGATTTCCGGCGCCATGGCGCTGGTCATGCACCTGTTGTTCCTGCTGCTGCTGGTGTTTGGCGTGAGCTGGCAGCACAAGCAGAGCGACTCCGCGGTGATAGTCGACCTGTGGAACAATCTGCCCGCACTGCCACAGCCCAAAGCCGAACCCCCGCCCCCCGAGGCCAAGGCGCCGCCCGAACCGCCCAAGCCGGTGCCCAAGGCCGAGCCCAAGCCCAAGCCCGAACCCAAACCGGTGATCAAGCCGGATATCGCGCTCAAGGAAAAGCTCGAGAAAGAGCGCAAGCTCAAGGTGGAACAGGAGAAGCTCGAGGAGAAAAAACGCGAGCAGGAAAAGGCGCGGGTTGCGCTCAAGGAAAAGCGGGCGAAGGAAGTCGAAGCAAAACAGCTGGCCAAGGAACAGGACGATGCGCTAAGGAAAATAAATGAGATGCAGGCGGCGCAGGCCGCTGCCCGCGGCAAACAAATCGACGAATACCGGCGCCGCATCAGCGAAAAAGTGAAGCGCTTTATCGTGCTGCCGCCCAACCTTCAGGGCAACCCCGAAGTTGAATTCGACGTGGTGCTGTTGCCGGGGGGTGAAGTACTGGGCGTCAAGCTCAGGAAAAGCAGTGCCGTCACGGCGTATGACAATGCGGTTGAGCGCGCGATCCTCAAGGCCCAGCCGCTGCCGCTGCCGCCCGATCCGGCGCTATTCAATGATTTTCGGGAACTGAAGCTCAAGTTCCGACCCAAAGAATAAACCGAAGATATTTATAATTAACCATTCATGAAAGCCGGACACTTGATTATATTCAGAAACTCAATTTTTTTGCTCGCGCTGTTGCTGGCGCCGGGCATCGTGCACGCCGCGCTGACCATCGAAATCATAGGCGCCGGCGCCAACCAGATTCCGATCGCCATCGTGCCGTTTCGAGCCGAGGATGCGCTTGCCACGAAAATTACGCCGGTGATCGCCGCCGACCTCGCGCGCAGCGGGCTGTTCAAGCCGGTCGACGCGGGGGGCATGGTTCCGGTGCCACACGAGCCGGAACAGGTCGTATATTCGCAGTGGCAGGCGCGCGGCGCCGAGGCGGTGGTCATCGGCAGCGTCACGCTGCTGCCGGACGGCCGATATGACATTCGTTTCCGCCTGATGGATGTGGTGAAGCAGACCCAGCTTGCCGGGTTTGTCTATTTCGCCACCGCAGCCCAGTTGCGGCTGACTGCGCACAAGATCGCCGATGCGATCTATGAAAAAATGACGGGTGACGCCGGCGTGTTCGCGACACGCATCACCTACGTCGTAAAAAAAGGCCCGCGCTACGAGTTGCAGGTGTCGGATGCGGATGGTTTTGGCGCGCAGAGCGTGCTGTCTTCGAACGAACCCATTATTTCCCCGTCCTGGGCGCCGGACGGCACGCGCCTCGCGTACGTGTCTTTCGAGCGCAAGAAACCGGTGGTGTATGTGCAGTCGCTGACCACCGGCAACCGCCAGGTCGTGGCGGATTTCTGGGGCAGCAACAGCGCGCCGGCATGGTCGCCCGACGGCAAGCGCCTGGCAGTCACGCTGACCAAGGACGGCGGCTCGCAGATCTATCTGATCAACGCTGATGGCAGCGGCAGCCCGACGCGGCTGACCCACACCTCGGCGATCGATACCGAAGCCAATTTTTCACCGGATGGACAGTCATTGCTGTTTACCTCGGACCGCGGCGGCAGCCCGCAGATTTATCGCCTCGCAGTTGGTGGCGGCCCGGCGCAGCGTCTGACTTTCGAAGGCACTTACAACGTGTCGCCGCGCCACAGCTCTGATGGTAAAAGCTTCACCTTCATCCAGCGCAACGGCAATCGCTTCAGCGTTGCGGTGCAGGACTTCGCATCGCGTCAGGTTCAGGTGCTCACCGATGGCGGCATCGATGAGTCGCCGAGTTTCGCACCCAACAGCAGGATGATCCTCTACGCAACCGTGGTCAGGGGCCGTGGTATATTAGCCGCAGTATCGAGCGACGGTCGTATCAAGCAGCGTTTTTCCGAAGACGCGAGCGACGTGCGCGAACCATCCTGGGGGCCGCTGGTCTATAAATAGGTAAGTGGTGCGGGATTTTTTTACGAGGAGTGTATCGATGAAAAAGATTTTTGCGGGTCTCTTGATTGCGGGCATGCTGGCTGGGTGCAGCAGCACGCCGACCAAGGAGCAGGAGGGCGCTGCGGTGGAGGATCTCAAGCCGCTGGCATCGACACCTGCACCGGCCGCTGCACAGGCTCCGAAGCCGGACAGCGCGACCGGCAGGCCGCTGGGCACGTCCACGGTTGCCGCCAGTCCGCTCAAGGATCCCGCCAATATCCTGTCGAAGCGCAGCGTCTATTTCGACTACGACAGCAACCTGGTCAAGGATGAATACAAGCCGCTGATTACGGCCCATGCCCGGTATCTGACGCAGAACCGCGCGGCGCAGATGCGCGTCGAGGGTAACGCCGACGATCGCGGCAGCCGCGAATACAACCTCGCACTGGGCCAGCGCCGCGCCGAAGCGGTGAAACAGATGTTGCAACTGCTGGGAGCGCAGGCAAGCCAGATCGAGTCTGTGAGCTTCGGCGAGGAAAAGCCCAAAGCGACCGGGCAGGACGAAGCCTCGTGGGCCGAGAACCGGCGCGCGGACATTCGTTATCAGAGCGAATAGTTCCGGTGAAGGGTGAAGGGTGAAGAGTGAAGAGAGAAAGCCCGCGATTGGCGCACTCGCTTTGGCGGGTGCGGCGTTGTGGTGCGTGCTGAATGCCGCACCCGCCTCAGCGGGTCTGTTCGACGACGAGGTGGCGCGCAAGCAGATCGTCGAACAGCAAAAGCGCAGCGAGGAACTCAGGCAGCAGAATGAAGCGCTTGCGGCGCGCCTGGGGAAGGTCGAGGAGACGCTCAAGGAGCCGCCCAAGATCCAGCCGGTGCTCGAGCTTGCCGGCCAGATTGAGTTGCTGCGGCAGGAAATCAATCAGCTGCGCGGACAGATCGAGGTTCTCGGCAACAATATCGAGGGCACGGCCAAGCGCCAGCGCGACATGTACGTGGATATCGACAGCCGCTTGCGGCGCCTCGAGCAGGGCGGCGTTGCTCCGTCTGCAATGCCCCCCGCTGCAGCGGCGCCGGGCACGGTGACGCCACCTGCCACCGGCACCACAACGGCACTCGCTTCCGCATCGGCACCGCCGGCTGCGGCGGGCGCGCCTGCAGCAGCGGTTCCCGCGCCTGCTGCCGATGGCGCCGACGTCCGGATGTATGAAGCGGCTCAAAACCAGCGCCGCATCGGCAATTACCGCGGCGCCATCGTCGCGTTCCAGAGTTTTATTACCCAGTATCCGAAAAGCGAACTTGCACCTCGCGCCCAATACTGGATAGGCGATTCGTATTACAACCTGCGCGACTTCAAGTCCGCCATCACCCACCAGCAGAAACTGGTCAGCAGCTATCCCGACAGCGCCACGGTGGCCGATGCGCTGCTCAATATTGCGAGTTCGCAAATGGAACTCGGCGATACCGCAACCGCCCGCAAAACCCTGGATGGCCTGGTATCACGCTATCCGGCGAGCGAGGCGGCTGAAAAAGCCAAGCGCCGGCTGGCGACATTGAAGTGAAGGGTGAAGAGTGAAGGGTGAAGGGTGAAGAGTAAAACCAACATCAGCACCAGCGCAGTTATGGATCGCTTCGCGTCTGATGCTTCACGCCTTACCGCGACGCTGCGCATCACCGAAATCTTTTTTTCATTGCAGGGCGAGACCAGCCGCGTTGGCCTGCCCACCGTGTTTGTACGGCTCACCGGCTGCCCGTTGCGCTGCGGCTATTGTGATACGGCGTATGCGTTCCATGGTGGCGAATCACTGACCCTGGAAAAAATTATTGCCGAAGTCAGCCGTTACCAGACGCGCTATGTCACGGTCACCGGCGGCGAACCGCTGGCGCAAAAGCGCTGCCTTGATTTGCTCGGCGCGCTGGCTGACCGCGGCTATGACGTGTCACTTGAGACCAGCGGCGCGCTGGATATGGCGCAGGTCGATGCGCGTATTTCAAAAATCCTCGACATCAAGACCCCGGGTTCGGGAGAATCAGAGAAGAACCTGTGGACCAATCTCGCGTACCTGACGCCGCAGGACGAGATCAAGTTCGTGCTGTGCAGCGAAGCCGATTACATCTGGGCAAAACAGATGCTCGCCGAGCACCGGCTGGCCACGCTGTGTCCGGTGTTGTTGTCGCCGGCCCACGGCGAACTAGAGCCCAGGGCCCTTGCTGAATGGATATTGCGCGATGCGCTGCCGGTGCGCATGCAGATGCAGTTGCACAAACAGATCTGGGGCGTGGCGCCGGGACATTAGGATCTGTCTCAAAAACCTAATCATTAGCTGTCGATTAAAGGCGAAAACCTATAGCCACAGAGAGCACAGAGAACACAGAGAATAAAACTCCATGAATCCGATCGTTTTTACATTTTTTCTCTCTGTGTTCTCTGTGTCCTCTGTGGCAAAAATTCTGTTTTCCTGATTGTCTTGACCTGAACCCATGAAGAAAGCCGTTGTGCTGCTCTCCGGCGGACTCGATTCAGCCACCACGCTCGCGATTGCGCGCGAGCAGGGGTTCGCCTGCCACTGTCTCTCCATAGATTACGGGCAACGCCATCGCGCCGAACTGGCTGCCGCTGCGCGCGTGGCCCGGGCGCAGTCGGCCGCCGAGCATCGCGTGCTCACGTTCGATCTCACTGGTTTCGGCGGCTCCGCGCTCACCGACACCCGCATAGCGGTTCCGGTCGATGGCGTGCAGCCCGGCATTCCTGTCACCTACGTGCCGGCCCGCAATACCATCATGCTGTCTCTGGCGCTGGCGTGGGCCGAAGTGCTGGGCGCACGGGATATTTTCTTCGGCGCCAATGCCGTCGATTACTCCGGCTACCCGGACTGCCGCCCCGATTACATGCGCGCGTTCGAGACCCTGGCCAATCTCGCGACCAAGGCCGCGGTCGAAGGAAACTACCTTACCCTGCACACGCCCATCATAGATCTCACCAAGGCCGGCATCATACGGCGCGGCGCCACGCTTGGCGTTGATTACGCGCTTACAGTCTCGTGCTACCAGGCGGATGACGAGGGCCGCGCCTGCGGCCGCTGCGATTCCTGCAGGCTGCGGCGCGCGGGGTTCGAGGTGGCGCAGGTTCCGGATCCGACGCGCTACCAGCAGAAAGAATAAAGGCTCAATAAAAATAACTGATTACGGTTGGCGAATTAGAATCAAGTAAAATTAAAGACGGGCCGGTACATGGCCCGCTTTAATTATAGACGCGCGAGCGGCGCGCGACGGAGGCGGCGGCATGGAATTCACTATTCACAATCAAGTGTTGCTGGCCGTGTTCGTGATCGCGATGATCATAGGCGCGGTGGCCAACAAGACCAATTTCTGCACCATGGGCGCGGTCTCCGACTGGGTCAACATCGGTGACACCGGGCGCATGCGCGCATGGGTCTTTGCGATGACGGTGGCCCTGGTCGGCGTGATCGCGCTCGAAGCGGGCGGCGTAGTCAATCTCTCGGGCGAGACTTTCCCGCCGTACCGCACCGCCAATTTCGCAGCACTGCGCTATCTGGTCGGCGGCCTGCTGTTCGGCATCGGCATGACTTTGGGCAGCGGTTGCGGCAACAAGACGCTGGTGCGGGTGGGTTCCGGCAATCTCAAGTCGCTCACGGTGCTGGTGATCGCGATGATTTTCGCGTACCTGATGCTGTGGACGCCGTTCTACGAGAAACTGTTTCATCCCTGGGTTTCCGCCACCACCGTCAACCTGGCGCAGCACGGCGTGCCCAGCCAGGAAATCGGCTCGCTCATTTCCGGCATGTTCGGCATGGCGCCGTCGCGCATGCTGAATTTCACCGTGGCGGCGGTTTTCGCGCTCGGCATGCTGGCGTTTGTGTTCAAATCAGCCGATTTTCGCGGCAATTTCGACAATATTCTCGGCGGCGCGGTAATAGGGCTGGCAGTCGTCGCCGGCTGGTATCTGACTGGCGGCGCCATGGGCCAGGCGTGGAAGGACTATGCCGACATGGCGACCGACATTCCGAGCCGCGTGCAGGTGCAGTCGTTTACCTTCATCAGTCCCATGGGCGATACGGTGCATTACCTGATGCAACCGGCCAAGCTGGCACTGATCAATTTCGGCGTGATGGCGCTGACGGGGGTGATCGTCGGCTCCTTTATTTATGCGCTGGTGACCCGGAACTTCCGCTTCGAGTGGTTCGCTTCGGCCAGGGATTTTGTCAATCACGCCGCAGGCGCCGTGCTGATGGGCATAGGCGGCGTGCTGTCCATGGGTTGCACAATAGGCCAGGCCATTACCGGCGTATCCACCCTGGCAGCGGGCTCGATCCTGACCTTCATGGCGATCGTCATCGGGGCGGCGGGCACCATGAAGTATCAATACTGGAAAATGATGCAGGAGGCGTGAGCCCCGGCCGGCCCCGAAACCACCCCTTAGGTTGACCCGTCCTGCCGTACAAAGGTAAAATTGCAGGCTTTTCGTGGGGAGGTTAGCTCAGTCGGTAGAGCAGCGGACTTTTAATCCGTTGGTCGCGAGTTCGAATCTCGCACCTCCTACCAAGAACATCAAAGGGTTAGCTTACAAGGCTAGCCCTTTGTTTTTTCCAGCGTGGGGAAATCGTGGGGAATAAAACCACGTTTCCGCCGCGCCCGTTCTCGATCCTCGATGCCGCGACCGCCAGATACTCGGTTGCATACTTCGCGTAACGATCCACCCGTACGCGAACTTCCAGACCGCAGATGCCTGCTCAAGCAGGCCCAAGACCATGGACGTGGAAATCCTGTTAAGCCTTCGAGGGTCGATTATTTAAGCAAGCGCTTAAATAACATACGCGAAATAATTTGGTTTAAATCAAATCCAACACGCGTATGCCGGCGAATACGCCCCACGCGTACGTTCCAATACATGCCGTATTGATCTGAGTCAAGTTACGATATGTTATCAATGGTTTAATACAAGCCCAGTCGACTGGATATGATCAATGCTGTTAGCAGCAATTCCTCCTGGCCCGATACAACGCTCGATTCCTGCGCCCGGTGCCGATAACACAAGCGAGATCGCTGGGAAAAAGCCGGTGAGCCGCCATCGTGGCGCATCATGGCGTGCGCAAGCCGGTGCGATCGCGTTTGCGCTGTTGCTCGTGTCCACCGGCGGTGCAGCCGAAGAGCTCAGGATTGGGGGCACTGGTGCCGCGCTCGGCACGATGCAGCTTTTAGCCCGGGAATTCACTGACAAGAATCCTGACATTCGGCTCACGATAGTGCCCGGCCTTGGCAGCGGCGGCAGCGTCAGGGCCGTTGCTGCTGGAGGCATCGGTCTCGGCGTGACATCGCGTCCGATGAATGAGAGTGAGCGCAAGCTCGGTGCGGAGGAAATTGAATATGCACGCACGCCGTTCGTGTTCGCGGTTTCTGCCAAATCCGCAGTAACGGCCATTACCGCCGGGGAACTGGCCGATATCTACGCTGGCAGGAAGACGGCCTGGGCCGATGGCAGCCCGGTGCGCATCGTGTTGCGGCCGGCCAGCGACATCGATACCGAGATAGTCAGGAGCATCTCCGCCGGCGTCAGGGTGGGGCTCGTGGCGGCGCAGGCGCGTCCCGGCGTGAATTTGTCCGTGACCGATCAGGATGCAGCCGATAGCCTGGAAAAAATCCCCGGCGCGATCGGACCGAGCACGCTCGCCCTGATCCTGTCTGAGAAGCGCGCGCTTCGGGCGCTGCAGTTCGACGGCAGGAATCCTACGCTGATGAACGCGGCCTCCGGGGCCTACCCGTATTACAAACGCCTGTTTCTTGTGATCGGCGCAAAGCGATCTGCGGCCGCTGAGCGCTTTGTCGCTTTTATGCAGTCTCCGGCCGGGCAGAAAATTCTTGTGGACAACGGCCAGTGGATTCCCTGATTTCGGCCGCACCGCCAGCGCCGGCCGAAGACGCGCTTGCTCCGATCGTCAGGCGGCTGGCCCTCGTGTTCGGCTTGTCGGTAACGCTGCTGCTGCCTGCAGGATATTTCTACCTGACTTACGCCAACCTGAAGGAACACATCGGAACCGTGGCCCAAGTCAAGGCCGAAACCGTCAATCGCCTGGCTAACGCCAACCCGGACATGTGGAAGTACCAGTTGCAGTTCATGGAAGACCTGCTGCAGATGCATCCCGAGTCACTGGCCAGCGACCTGACAACCGTCCTCGACGCCGCAGGCAATGTGCTGTTGTCCCTGGGTGAAGTGCCCGATGCGCCGGTCCTGGTCCGCTCATCTGCGATCTACGACTCCGGCAGGGTGATTGGCCGCGTTGCGATTACGCATTCGTATCGCGGCTTGCTTTTCGGCACGCTGGGCGCAGCCCTGCTGGGCCTGCTGCTCGGCGGCCTGGCGTACGCCGCGGTGTATCTCCTGCCGTTGCGCGCGCTGCGTCGCGTAAGTGCAGAACTGGTTCGTGAGACGGCGGCGCTGAGCGCAAGCGCGTCGAGCTACCGGGCGTTGGCCGAAACCACCAGCGACGCCATAATCACCGCCAATGAAGCCGGGGACATCGTGGGATGGAACCCGGCCGCCCGGAAGCTGTTCGGCTACAGCGAAGCCGAGGCCGTCGGTCAACCCCTGACCCTGGTTATGCCGGCGCAATACCGGGCAGGGCATCTGGCCGGTATGCAAAGAATCCAGACCGGCGGCGAGCGGCACGTAATCGGCAAGTCCGTTGAAGTGGAAGGCCTGACCAAGGGGGGGCGCGTGTTTCCGCTGGAGCTTGCGTTATCGGAATGGGAGACACCGCAGGGAAGATTTTTCGCCGGCATTATTCACGACATCACCGAGCGCAGGCAGGCCCAATTGGCGCTGACGCGACAGAAGGACCTCTACGATATGCTGTCGCAGACGAACAAGGCTATCGTTCATCTGACTGACCGCGACGCGTTGTTCGGCACAGCATGTCGCATAGCAGTCGAACACGGCCGCTTCCGCTTTGCCTGGATCGGGTTGGTAGACAAGGACGATCCACGGCAGAAGCTGGTTGCCCGGTACGGCGAGGACGCCGGCTATATCGACCAGCTAAACCTTACAGGCGACGGCGAGAGTGACATGAGGCGCGGCCTGACCGGACGGACTTTGCTTTCGGGGTCCTACGCGATCAGCAATGATTTTCTCGGCGATCCGGCCATGGCGCCGTGGCATGAGGCAGCGCAGCGTGCCGGCGTGCGCGCCTCGGCAAAGTTTCCGATCCGCCAGGGCGGGGTCGTCTTCGGCGCCATCAACCTTTACGCCGGCGAACCGGGGTTCTTCACGGAAGACCTGGTCGCGACGCTCGATGAGATGGCGCATGATGTCTCCTTCGCGCTTGATAACTACGCGCGCGAAACTGCGCGCAGGACATCAGTGGCGGCGTTGCGCGAAGGCGAGGAACGCTACCGGAAAATGTTCCGGGCGAATCCGCACCCGATGTGGGTGTACGACCTGGAAACCCTGCGCTTCCTGGAGGTGAACGATGCCGCGATCTCGCATTACGGCTGGTCGCGCGAGGAATTCCTGGCCATGTCGATCGCTGACATTCGCCCCCCTGCCGATGTGCCGCGCCTGACAGAGAATATCGCCCATGTCAGCGAAGGGAAGGTCGATGCTGCCGGTGTCTGGACGCACCGCAAGAAAAACGGCGCGCTCATCGCTGTCGAGATTACGTCCCATATCCTAGATTTCGAAGGACGGCGCGCCGAGATCGTGCTGGTGAACGATATCACCGAGCGCCAGCAGTCGGAACAGGCGCTGCGCGCGGCGGAAGAGCAGTTTCGCGGCCTGGTCGAGCAGTCGATCACCGGCATTTACATCATTCAGGATGGCAAGTTTGCTTATGCAAATCCGCGCTATGCCGAGATACTTGGCTACGAATCCGTCAGCGAGTTGATCGGGCGCGATGCGCTGTCGGTGGTCGCCGAGAAGGACCACGACACCGTCATGGAGATCATTCGCCGCCAGAGCCAGGGTGAAGTGTCGAACAGCGCTTTCAGCTTTACCGCACAGTGCAAGGACGGCTCGGTGCTCGACGTCGGTGTGCACGGCGCCGTCGCGACTTACCGCGGCCGGCCGGCGATCATCGGCCTGATGCAGGATATCACCGAGAAAAAACACGCCGAGGAACAGATTCAGCAGTATGTCGCGCAACTCGAAAAAGCATTCATGAGCACAGTGGAGGTGGCGACGACCTTGAGCGAGATGCGCGATCCGTACACCGCCGGTCACGAGCGGCGCGTCGCGGAAATCGCGGTGGCGATCGGCGCTGAGCTTGGATACGACGCGCGCCGGCAGGAGGGATTGCGGGTGGCCGGGTATCTGCACGACCTCGGCAAGATCATCGTTCCGACCGAGATCCTCATCAAGCCCGGAAAACTCAGCCCGATAGAGTTCACGCTGATAAAGGGGCATGCGCAGGCCAGCCATGACATTCTGAGGAATGTGGAGTTTCCGTGGCCGGTGGCGCAGATTGTCCTGCAGCATCACGAGCGGATGGACGGCAGCGGTTATCCTGAGGGCCTGCAAGGCGAAGCGATCCTGCCCGAGGCGCGCATCCTGGCGGTGGCGGACGTGGTCGAGGCGATGTCCTCGCACCGGCCATACCGGCCCGGACTCGGAATCGATGCCGCACTCGCGGAAATAGAAAAGGGTAAAGGCGTCGTTTACGATCCTGATGTCGCTACCGCCTGCCTGAAACTGTTTCGCGAGAAGAACTACATCATCCCGAACTAGCTTGAACGGCGGCGCGTGGACGAGTGCTTGAGCGCTGCGCGCAGTCCGCCGGCGCATCGAGGCCACGGCCTCGCTTCCTGTTTAATTTGATACAGATCAAAATATTATCGCGCTTACACGGTATATTTCAGACAGGCAATGCCTTGGATAACGTTGATCATGGAGGGGATAAATGACGCTTGAACGCTTGGGGAAATCCTGGCTGTGGATGATGGCCTTGCTGTTGTCAATTATGGCTTCGCCCGCATTCCCGCAACTGGCGCAAAAACCGACTGTGACGGTGTATTCCAGCCCCACGTGAGGGTGCTGCTCATCGTGGGTAGGTTACCTGCAAAAAAACGGTTACAAAGTCGACAAGCAAGACCTGTCGGACTCGCGGCTCGAAGCGATGCATGCCAGGCACGGTGTGCCGCAACAGTTTCGCGAATGCCATATCGCGCTGGTCGGAGGCTACGTTCTCGAAGGCCACGTGCCGGTCGAGTCCATCCAGCGGCTGCTGAAGGAAAAGCCCGCGGTCACGGGCCTGGTTGTGCCGGGCATGCCGGCCGGCTCCCCGGGCATGGAAAGCCCGAGCGGCCGACCATATGATGTGCTGACGTTCGATCGCCAGGGTCGTGTCGCGCTCTATGAACGCATGCAGCCGCGTTTTTACTAGGATGAGGCGGGGTTGAGGCGCCGGTGAGGGGGAAAGACCTGAGCGCGCTGAAATGTAACCACGACCTGATACGTATCAGCCCCATACTGACCCTGCTTCGGCAGGGTTTGTTTTTTAGCTCATAGTGCTTTCCATCCGGGCAAAAAAAACCGCGCAAGTCGAGGAACCATGCGCGGAAATTACCGGTATCCGACGGAGGAGGGAGGGATACCGGTTTCTTTATACCCGCATTCTTCGAAATGGCCTGTTAAATTCCGCACAATACTGCGTAAACGCGACCCCATTCTTCAGTAAGGTCTACAGGCGCAACTTGAGAAAATTCACTTGCCTATTGGCCGCCGTAAGGCTGAGGTAAGGTAATTGCGTAATCATGCGCGTGTCGCCGCGGATTTCCCGTATACATGGTATTTTGCCGCAAGAGTTCTTGCACGTGTTGCATTCAGCGGTAATCAATGCCGGGTAGCCGGCGTACCCTCCAAGGAACCCTATCATGACCAGATTTTTTTCCGGAATTATTCTTTTTCTCGCATCGTTTTTGGCGCACGCGGTAGAAGAGCAGGCCGCTTTTCAGCCTCCACCGTCGGATCCGACGGCCATGATCGTCTTCGCCGTCGTTTTCTTCGGCGGGATCGGCGCCACGGCATGGTTCATGTGGAGAAATGAAAGGAAACGGAAGCAGCGGGAAAACGAGGAGAAGTAAGCGAGTTGAAGTAAGACCCCTCGCGGCAACCCGGCCCGGCTTCACGCAAGCAAGCGGGCGCCGCTATCCGGCGATCTTTAACAGCGGGTTTGCCCGTTAGCTCCTGCGGTGGTTGTTACGCGGGAAGCTGGTACCCCTTCTCTTTGAACAGCCGGGCGCAGGCCTGGGCCACGGCCGGATCGTAAAGGGTGCCGGCTCCACGTGTGATTTCCTCGAGCGCGGCATCGAGGCCGAGCGCGGGCCGGTACGGGCGGTGGGTCGCCATCGCTTCGACCACGTCGGCTACCGCCATGATGCGCCCCTCGATACTGATCTCATCGCCCTTCAGTCCCCGGGGATAGCCGCTGCCGTCCATCCGTTCGTGGTGCTGGCGTATGGTCTCCGCAACCGGCCATGGGAAGTCCACCGGCTGCAGGATTTCATAGCCTTGCTGGGCGTGGTTTTTCACCATCTCGTATTCGATCGCTGAAAGCCTGCCCGGTTTGGACAGGATCTCGGCCGGTATGGTGATTTTGCCGATATCGTGCAGCAGACCGGTGATGCGCAGTCCCTGCTGGGTGTCCTCTTTCAGGCCCAACTCGGCACCGAGGGCGGCGGCGATTTCGCCCACCCGCCGCTCATGGCCGGAGGTGTAGGGATCGCGCAGTTCGATCATGCGCGAGACGGCGTTCACTGTGGCCATCATCGAGCGCTCCAGGCGCTTGACGTATTCCTGGATCTGCTCCTCGGTGCGCTGCTTCTCGGTGATGTCCTGCAGCACGCCGATCACCCTGCGCTGGCCGCCGACCGAGGCGCCCGTGCCGTGCATGCCGATTTGCACGATGGAGCCATCCTTGCGCCTGCCGCTGAATTCGAATTTCAGCCCGCTCGCCTCGCCCCTGATCCGGCTCAGGACATTGCTTTCCACCAGCGGCCAGTCCTCTTCAACGACCAGTGTTCGCAGGTGCACCTGGGTGATCTCCTCCTGGGTGTAGCCGAAGATCTCGGCAGCGCGGGGGTTTGCGTAGTGCATGCGCTTGGCGTCCACGATGTAGGTGCCGACCAGAGACTGCTCGACCAGGCTGCGGAATTTCTCCTCCGCCTCGGCTAGCGCCCGCTCGGCGCGGTTGCGCTCGGTCATGTCATGAACCAGTCCTACTCGCGCGCGCCGTCCGCCGAACTCGATCGGCTGCGAAGTGACATCAACTTCTATGACTGTGCCGTCATTTTTAACGTGCCGCATCAGGACGTTTGTATGTTCGGTGTCATTGGATATCCGGGCAATGTTCGCGAGCAATCGCGGCACGTCTTCCTGCGGTCGGATGTCCTTCAGGGTCATCGCGAGAAATTCGTCACGCGTATAGCCGTAATGGGCCACGGCCGTATCGTTCACCGCCAGAAAGCGCAGTGTCTCGATATCGTAAACCCACATCGGATGCGGGTTGGATTCGAACAGCAACCGGTAGCGGCTTTCAGCCTCCTGCAGCGCCTGTTCGGCCTTCTTGCGGGTCGATATGTCCTGGATCACGGCCAGAAAATAATGCGGCGTGCCGTCAGGCTTGCGTACCAGCGACCGGGTGGCAGTACACCAGACGATGGAACCATCGCGCCTGAGCAATCGCTTCTCCAGAGAGTAGGTGCTGATTTCGGCGCTAAGAAGCTTTTGGATGACGGCGAGATCCGCCGCGTAATCGTCCGGATAGGTAAAATTCTCGAAGGACTTTGTGAGTATCTCGTCCGGGCTGCAGTCGACGATGTCCGCAAACTTCTGGTTGACGCGCAGGTAACGTCCCTCCAGAGAAATGTGCGCGATGCCCACGGCCGCCTGGTTGAAGGTTTCCCGGAAACGCGCCTCGCTCTCCCTGGTCCGCCTGTCATGGTCGATATGCTCGAATCCCAGCGCCGCATCGGTGCTGAGCTGGAGCAGCAGTTGTACTTCCTCTTCGTCAAACCCGTTCGGATTGGAAGACGACAATTGCAGAGCGCCGATTATTTTCCCTTCGACGACAAGGGGGAATGCGGCGATCGCGCGAACGCCAAATTCAAAGCCTCGTTGAAGCGCCCTGCTCAACGGTTTGCCTGAATCTTCCCCGCCGACTGCTTCCACGACATGCCTGCCGGTCTGGAATAGTGCCCTCAAGGGTCCGTCGCCTTCCTCCAGCGGGCGGTCGAGGCGAATCTCGAGGGCCTCGTAATGACTTTTACTTGCGCCGGCATGGCTGGTTGCGCGCGCCACCTTTGCGTTCCGGTCGATCAGGAAAATGCTGGAGGAAAGATAGCCGCCCAGTTCGACCGCGATGCGGGTCACCTCATTGGCCAGGGCTTTCAGTTCCCGGATGTGGATGATGGCGCTGTTGACGGCGCTCAGCAGGACGTAAATCCGGTTCAGGCGGGAAATGCTCTGCATGTTGCTTTCGTTCTTGCCCGCCATTTCGTTGAAGGCGTTATCAAGAACGCTGAATTCATTGTTGTCTTTGGGCGCCGGCATCCGGGCCGTGCGATCACCCGTCGCACTCCTGCGGATCACTTGGAGAAGAGCGTCAACACGCCTGAGCACCAACGCGTTGCTTCCTGCGAAAACGATGGCAGCCATCGCGAGGATCGTCAAAACGAGTATGGCAATCGCGCGTAGCAGGGCCTGGTTGGCCGGCGCGAGAACCACCGCTTCAGGCAGGCTCACGACCATATAACCATGCACATCACCGAGCGCGCTGCGCAGAGCCGTAAAGCTGTGGATGCGGGGGCCCGCGCTCAATCCCCGGAAGGAATTACCGATAGAATCCGCGCTGCTTCCGGCCAGGACGCGATGCATCTCTGTCCCAACGATGTTCTTGCCAACCCAGTCATCAGGCGGCGATCTTGCGAGAATCGTGAAGGCGGAATCGATCAGGGTAATCACTTCACCTTCGGAACGGCGGTCCTGGGATATGGCGCCAAGCAATTTCGACAATAAAATGTTCGTAAAGAGAACATACTTCGGTGTGTCATTGTCATCGAGGACGGGAAGGGCGAATCCCATGGAGGGTTGGTGTGTGACACGGCCTATCTGGAAGTCGCCTGTCTCGAACGCGTGTGAGCGAAGGGCGCGCTGGAAATAAGGCCGGTCTGCGATATTCAGGGCCATTACTTCCTCGCGGCCGTTGCAAATGGCCCTGCCGTCGAGTCCAAGCACTGAGAAATTGAAGAATACCTGTTCTGCTCTGACGATCGGCTTGAGCACATCGGCGCACTTTTTCGGATCAGCCCCCGTGACATCGGGTACCAGCGAAAGTATGCGTAGCGCGTTATGCGCAACGGCGCTGATCTCGGCGTGCTGTTGCCGGAATTGCACAACTTTATCCAGCAGTTGAAGCTTCGCAAGGGTAATCGCGGTGGACCGCGCATCCAGTGCCATGATCACCATGCCGGCTGCGATGGGCAGCGCGGCAAGGGCGGTCAGCAACAGGAGCCTGCTTTTAAGGCTTACGGGCAGCCACATCTTGAAAAGTCCCTCTCCGAGGTTGTTTGTAAACGTGCTGCATCAGGTCACGCTTTTCTCTGCGACGTGTTCGTTCAGCGGCAGGGCTGGCATCATTCCGTCGCATGAAGCGCATTGCATGGACCCTGAGCAAGCGGAACCTGGCGTGGCAAAAAATTGGCCAACATGGCCGTCCGCGTCGCACCGCTTCCGGCACCACGCCTAATTACCCCTGCGCCCATTGCATTTCCTCAAGATACACCACCGCGCGGGGCACCGACAATACGTTCTTCAGGAATACCCGCGCCTCCATGATGGAGGTAAAGCGCAGTTCCAGGCCGTCGTCGCGCAGCACCCTGACGAAACGAAGGCGCTCGGTCACCATGAGCTTGGCTATGTACAGGTCGTTCTTGTACGGGACGATGTACCAGTCCGCAGTGTTTTCCCGGGCAAGTTTTCGCGCCACGTGCAGCAACAGCGTGTCGGCCGGGCAATAGGGCCATCGATCATTCATCTGCATATCAGGCCCTTTGCCTGTGGGTGCTGATGCGCAGGCCGCCTGCGATGCGGGAGTCCGGCGAGCGTGCGGCGGCGTGCCAGGTGCGCCAGATATCCGAGAAGATGGTGATGAAGTGGGTGGTCTGCCCCGCTTCGTTGCGCAGTGCCCTGACGCTGCGGGTCTGCACGTAATTTTCGCCGCTCTTGCGCCGGCTCCAGAGATTTCCCTTCCAGTAGCCATGCTCGCAGACCGAGCTGTAAATGTCGAAGTGCGAAATCGCCGGCTCGTGTTCGGAATGGAGCATGTCCAGCGTTTGCCCCAGCGCTTCTTCCGCCGTGTAGCCGGTGATGCGGGTAAAGGCCATGTTTACTGAAATAATGCGGTCGTCCCGGCCGCAGATGACGATCGCTTCCTGCGCGCTGTCGAGCGCATTGGCCCTGCTGTCATGTAGCCGGTCCGGCGACTCCGTGTCCGCGGCGCATGCGGCTGCGGCGCGCGGCTCCTGAACAGGTGAGTGTGCAATTGCTCCCAATCGGTTTTTTCCCATGACGTCAGTCTCCTTTTCTCCAGCGCTCTATGTCACAGCAGCGGCGTCAGGGAAAAAGCCGGAAAGGTGAGGCTGGGGAGAAAAGCCGGGGAAAGCGGAAGGAATCCGTGAGCGGGGTGCGCGTACAGCGTACCCTCCCCCATGCGATCGAGGCCTTCGGCAATCCCGCTGTCATGGAGCAACGCTCTTTAGACCGGTGACTTTGCGCCCCCGCCTTTCGGTCGGGTTTGCCCTTTTCGAAGCTGCCAAACTTGGTGCAGCCCGCGCAGTATAGTGCAACCGCCCGGGCTCTGCTTAGACCTGTTCTCAAGTGCCTCGGCACGCACGGCGCTCAACTGCCATTTATATGATGTGCCGGCGGCGGCCAGAATCTGTCTGCGCATGGCCGATGCACGAGCCAGATTCGTGCCAGAAAGCGCCGGGCAGTCTGGGAATTCTATAACACATTGATTTTATTGATATATTATAGTTTGAAGTAGCGGGGCCGTGTCCGCCCCGTATCTCATTTCAGTCAAGGCAAAGTGCCGAAATGTCGACAGGCTGTTTGGCAATCAGGCAGAACAGCCATCCATAACGGCATAACCGGGTCGCCCATCAGCCGCCCCGTGTAAATGGTCCGAGCCAAATACTCGCGATTATCCGCAGTAATAGCGTTGCCTACCCTGTTGCCAAGGCCACTGGCTTGCAATGCTGTATCGCCTCCGTAGCTTCGTTGTGTGGTGTGGAGAATCGCACCAGTCACCCATCAGGATCAAGCGGAAGCGCAACTGCCTGTCCCGCCCTGGCAGCAATGCTGCCCCAGAAGCATCTCGGTAACGTCTTGCGTCCAATTGTTTGGGCAGATCGGTGGCTGCCGCTGCGCGGCTCCAGACCCATGTGGCTCGCAATCCGGGCGATTCATCTTTTGCAAGACATCTGGCGTTGGCATACGGCGCGGCGTCCAATCAGACCAGGTGGTTGTCTATCCAGACCCGAAACTGGCTCGCCGGCCGTAGCCTACTTTATGTGAAGCATCTGTTAACAGAAAACGGCTGCTGCGTCTTGAGCATGTGATGGCAGGCCCGCGCCAGCTTGTGCGCCACCGCCTTGATGGCCACCGTGCTGTTGCGCTTGGCTTTTTTCTTGCCATTGGACATGTGCGCGCTGCCCACGCAGCGGCAATACGACGCATCACCCCTTAAAGGACGGCAGTTTCCTGCCAAATGACCGTTTACACAAAACTTTTTACACCCCCGTTAATGGTTAGCCTGCATGTCGCAGGCGCTTCCACGCGCGGTTTCATCGCATGCTTCGAAAACCGTGGCAGTCATGAAACATGCGTGCTAGAGCCCCGCCCTTTCCGCGATGTAGTTGCCGAGCGACGCCCAATCCTTGTCTCCGTAGCCGCACGCGATGGCTGCGAGGTGTTGCTCCTTCAAAAGCGCGGCCAGCGGCAGCGGCACGGCGGTGTCGTTGCCGGCCTGGAGCGCCAGCTCCACGTCTTTCAGCCCCAGCGTCAGCGGAAAAGTCGCCGCCGGTCTGTCCAGGATCATCCGGCCGTATGTCTTGTAGGCCGGTGAATTCATCGACGTGCTGGTGATGATGTCGAGAAACATCGCGGGATCGACGCCGGATTTCTGCACCAGCGCAAAGGCCTCGCCCAGGCTCTCGATGATCGCGCCGTTCAGGAAGTTGCGCGCGATTTTCACGATATTCGCGTAGTACGCTTCGGTGCCCACGTTGAACCAGCGGCGCCCGAGCGCCTCGAACAGGGGCGCGCAGCGCGCAATGGCGTCCGCGGCGCCGGCCGCGACGATATCGAGCTGTCCGCTTGCAGCCGGTTCCGGCCGCCCGAACACCGGCGCCGACACATACTGCGTGCCCGCGGCGCGGTGCATTTGCGTGAGCCGCTGTCCGAGGCGCAGGCTGACCGATGCCATATTGAGGTGGATGGTCGAGGCCGGCAATTTCTGTACGAGTCCCGATGCGATCCACACCGCCTCGACCGCCGCGTCGTCGGCCAGCATGGTGATCACGACGTCGGCATCGAGCAGCTGCTCCGGCCGTTCGGCCACGACCGCGCCGCGCAGCCGGAACGTTTCGGCGATTTCGCGCGACCGGTTCCACACGCTCAATGGGTAGCCGGTGTCGAGCAGCCGGCTCGCCATGCCCCGGCCCATTTGGCCCAAACCGATGAACCCGATTTTCATGGTCCGCTTTCCTCAGAGTGTTCCGATGCCGCAATTGTTGCGCAAAGCCGGGATTCCCGATAGCGGCAGCGATGTCGCTGCGCGAGATGGGATATGAGGCCATGAACGCAGTGCACCTAATCTGCAGGTTACCATCTAAATATTAGCCACAGAGATCACAGAGAACACAGAGAAATTCGTAGTATTATTTGACAATAACCAATTACATATCATTATGTGTCGTTGTTTATTGTTTTGTTTTTTCTCTGTGATCTCTGTGTCCTCTGTGGCTAAAGCCTTTGGGTATTTTTAGAGTGTCTCAAAAACCAGATCATTAGCCGCTGATTAAAAGCGAAAACCTATAGCCACAGAGGACACAGAGATCACAGAGGAGAAACCCCATGAGCCAGATCAGTGTTGCCTTTCGCTTTTCTCTGTGTGCTCTGTGACCTCTGTGGCTAAAGCTTTTGGATATTTTTTAAGCAGTTTCTGAACATAAAGGAAAACAATGGATCTCGGAATCAAAGGCAGGTCAGCGATAGTAACGGGCGGCAGCCGCGGCATAGGCCGGGAGACGGCCCGGCAGTTCCTCGAGGAGGGCGCGCGGGTGATGATCTGCGGCCGGAACGCGGAATCGCTGGAGCAGACGCGCGCGGAACTGGCCAAGGCCACCGGCGGCGAGATTCATGCGATCGTGGCAGACATGATCAAAGCGGAAGACATCGCGCGACTGGTCGAGAGCGCTAAAAAACAATTCGGGAGCGTGGACATCCTGGTGAACAACGCCGGCCAGATGTACTCGGGCCGCTTCGACGTGATGACGGACGCGGGCCTCAAAGAGCAGCTCGAGACCAAGCTGTTCGGATTCATGCGGGCGATCCGTCTGGTCTATCCCATGATGAAAGCCCGGCGCTGGGGGCGCATCGTCAACCTGATCGGCGGCGCCGGCAAGGAGCCCGACCCCTATATGTTCGGCAGCGGCATCACCAACAGCGGATTGCTCAATATCACCAAGTCGCTGTCCACCGAGTTCGGGGAAGACAACGTACTGGTGAATGCAATTTGCCCGGGCTGGGTCGACACCAATCTCTGGCGCCGCAATGCCCAGGGACTCGCCGCGGAACTCGGCGCGGAAAGCGAAGAGGAAGCGCGGCGGCGAGCGGCGCGCAAGAACTCGCTGAATCGTTTTGGCAAGCCCGAAGAACTCGCGAACGCAATCGTGTTCCTGTGCTCCGAGCGCGCGAGCTATATCACGGGCGTCTCGCTCAATCTGGATGGCGGCAGGCTGAAGTCTCTTTGGTAGGCGCCAGTGTGCGCACACAAGGTTGACACTGCGTTGGATGAGGTTCTAAATATCGCTGTACTCGAGTACATATTTGAAATCCAAGAATCGAGGAGGAGGTCTGATGAAAATCGTCAAAGCCGCAAGCCTGTTCTTTGCCGTGATGTTCCTGCCCATGTTCACGCAAGCGAACGCCGAGCAGTACCCGTCGAAGCCGATACGGCTGATCATTCCGTGGCCACCCGGCGGCATCACCGACGTCATTTCCCGCAGCGTTGGCGCAGCACTATCCGATTCGCTCGGACAGCAGGTGGTTCCGGATAACCGTCCGGGCGCCGCCGGCACGCTGGGGCTCTCAATCGCCGCGCATGCCAATCCCGACGGGTACACCCTGGTGATGTCAGACGTGCCGAGTCATGCCATCAGCGCGAGCCTTTATAAAAGCCTGACTTACAATCCGGCGAAGGACATCGAACCCGTCGCGCTGCCGTCGCGCTCGCCGCTGGTTCTCGTCGTCAACTCCGGGCTGGGCGTCAAAACGATTCCGCAACTGATAGACCTTGCGAAAGGCCGCCCCGGCCAGATCGCATTTGCCTCATCCGGGCCCGGGTCGATTACGCACCTGACGGCGGAACGGTTCATGAGCGACACGAAAGTAAAAATGTTGCACGTGCCGTACAAGGGTGGCAGCCCGGCCACGGCTGCTGTGGTCGGGGGAGAAGTCGGCATGTATTTTTCATGCATCTCCGCTGCCATTCCCCACATCAAAGCCGGGAGGTTGACGCTGCTGGGCATCACTTTGCCGAAGCGCTCGCCGCTGTATCCGGATACGCCGGCGGTGGCTGAAGCGATCCCCGGATTCGTGATGGGTTGCAACACGGGTTTTTTTGCGACTGCCGGCACGCCGCAGAAGATACTCACGCGGCTGCACACCGAAGTGATGAAGGCCGTGGCACTGCCAAGGATCAAAAATATACTTGAAGCGAATTCTGCCGAATCGGCGCCATACACCCGGGCCGAGTTCAAGCAGTACGTTGCCGATGAAATACGCGACTGGGGCAAGGTGGTGCGCGCAGCAGGGCTGACGGTCAATTAACCGGGCCCTAAGGCTTTGCTCCGTTTTCAGTAGCCGGAATTTCGTGAAAGAAGGAGCAAGCTTATGGCTGAGTTGACCGGAAAAGCGGCCCTGGTTACCGGGGCATCGCGCGGCATCGGCCTCGCGGTGGCACTGCGGCTCGCTGCCGAAGGCGCTGCAATCTACCTTGCGGCCGACGGCACCGAGACTGAACTCGAGGCCGTTGCAGCGGCCTGCCGCAAGGCCGGCGCTCCGGACGCCGCCTGGGGCATGCACGATCTTGCGCGCATCGGAGAAGCCGAGGCGATGGTCGCCTCAGCCCATCAGCGCATGGGCCGCATCGACATCCTGGTGAACAACGCCGGCATCCGGGTGCGCAAGGCCTTCGGCGAGTTTTCCCATGAAGAGTTCGACCGGCTGGTGGCGGTGAACCTGCGCGCGCCTTTTTTTGCCAGCCAGGCGGTGGTGCCGATCATGCGCGCGCAGGGCGGTGGCCATGTGATCCACATGGCGAGCCAGCTCGGTATCGTCGCGTCACGCTACGGCGCCGTCTACAACCTCACCAAGGCGGGTCTCATCCAGCTCACCCGCTCGATGGCCCTGGAACTGTCCGCGGACGGCATCTCGGTCAACGCCGTCTGTCCGGGGCCCGTCTCCACCGAGGGGTTTATTGCAGGACGCAACCCGGGTGAGCTGGAGCAACGCGCGCGCGACGTGCCGATCGGGCGCTTCGGCACCGTTGAAGAAGTCGCCGGCGTGGTGGCGTTTCTGGTTTCCAAGGACGCGGCCTATGTGATCGGCCACGCGCTCGTGATGGACGGCGGCTACATCATCCATTAGCAACGTATGGTTTTGTCATCCCCGCGAAGGCGGGGAATCTGGCGGGTAGCCTGGATGAAGCAAAGCGGAATCCGGGGCCGAAGTTATTTGAGTAACCGAAATCCCGGATTTCGCCTGCGGCTGCATCCGGGCTACGCTTGCTGCTTAATAAAGAAGCTTTACGTCAGGAATTTGTCGGACACAAGCCCGACAAATTCCTAACGGTGCAGATCGCGGCTGATGAATTCGCCGTTCAACGGGGCGGACAGGTCGCTCGCCAAAAAGACGACAACGTTGGAAAAGTCGTCCGGCTGATAGACGTTACCCGCGGCGAGCAGACGCTTGATGTCTTCCTCGCTCTTGCCGACCCGCCACAGCGGCGTATCCGTTGCGCCGGGTCCGAAGCAGTTAATCCGCACGCCCGTGTCTTTGAGTTCGAGCGAGACCGCGCGGGTGAATCCGATAATCCCTGCTTTGGAAGCCGAATAAGCAGAACCTTTCGGCTGGCCTCTGATGCCCGTGCCGGAGGCCGTGCTCAGGACGATGCCCCGCTTGCGGGGAAGCATGCGCCGGACCGCGGCGCGGGCGCCCAGGTACACGCTTTTAAGATTGAGCGTGATCACCGCGTCCCAGGTTTCCTCGGTCATGTCGACGAGTGCTACGCGCGGAAACATGCCGGCAATGTTGAGCAGGACGTCGAGCGGACCGAACTCCGCCTCGGCGCGATCGAACAACTGCTCGAACGCCGCCGCCTGGGTGACATCCGATTTGACAGCGATTGCCCGGCCACCGGCTTTGATGATGGCATCCGCCGTCGCCTGCGCCGCGCCGAGGTTGATGTCCGATACGGCTATGGCTGCGCCGGCTTTTGCCATGGCAAGGCCGTAACAGAGCCCCAGTCCGCCGCCACCGCCGGTCATCGCAATGGTTTTTCCTTCGAGCAGGTTCATGCTTTTTTCTTTCCGTTTAGAGCGCATTTCAAAAAGACCAAGACCGATGTAACCGCCGATCGACGCCGATGAAAAAGCAAATAGACAGGATTTACAGAATTATCAGGATTGAACAAAAAACATCAAATAAATCTTGTTAATTATGCCTATGGTTTTTCGCTTTTAATCTTATCCGCGTTAATCGGCGTTAATCGGCGGCTAATTGATTTTATTTTGTTTCGGGCTCTTAGTCAGGCGAGCACATCCGCCATCTGTTCCTGGCGCAGCAGTTCGTAGACGAAGTCTTCCAGTTCCGGGCCAAGCGCATCACGCGCGGAAATCATGCCGACGGGCCGGCCGTTCTCGACCACGGGCACATGGCGGTATCTGCCTTCGTGCATCATTTGCAGGGCATTGATGAAGGGCTTGTCCGGATCTATGGTCTGGGGATTGGCGGTCATGACGTCGGCGAGCCGCGTACTTTGCGTATCTCGCCCTTCGGCGACGACGCGGAACAGCGCATCGCGTTCGGTGAACACACCGACGAGCTTGCCGTCGTCCACGACCATCAGCGCGCCGATCTCGTGCCGCTTCATCAGCAGCGCGGCTTCGCTGACGGTGGTCTGAGACGGACAACTGAAAACTTCCTGGTCCTCGATAATAGACCTGATGGGGCGCGGCATAGTAGGCCTCCAATCGCGGGAATAAAAAAGATTGCCCGGCAGGACAGGGCAACGTGCAGTCAATAAAATACTCCGTTGACCGCGGTCTGTCACCCCAGGAATTTGCCGGGCTTAGTCCCGACAAATTCCTAAAATGAAAGACACATGGCCTATCGGGGGTGCGCGGCAGTCCCTATTTCCCGGAACTTAAGCCCGCGGCGCGCAGGGCGCCGAAGCCGCGCTCGAGATCGGCAATGAGATCGTCAGGGTCTTCCAGCCCGATATGCAGGCGCAGCGTGGGACCGCCCGGCGCCCAGCGTGTTGCAGTGCGGTGTTTCTCGATGTGCGCCACCGTGATCAGGCTTTCGTATCCGCCCCAGCTGGAGCCGATGCCGAAGAGTTGCAGCGAGTTGACCAGCGCGGCCACGGCCTTGTCGCTCACCGGGCGCAGCACCATCGCGAACAGCGACGCCGCGCCGTCGAAATCGCGCTTCCAGATCGCGTGGCCGGGATCGGTCTCCAGCGCCGGGTAGAGCACGCTTAGCACTTCCGGCCGCGCCTGGAGCCATTTCGCGATGCGCAGCGCATTGGCCATCTGCTGCTTCATGCGCACGCCTATGGTGCGAAAGCCGCGCAGCGCGAGGTAGCAGTCTTCAGGGCTGACGCTGAAACCGAAATCGGCGACGGCCCTGCGCACCGGCAGCCAGCATTTTTCGTTGGTGACGATAATACCCATCATCACGTCGGAGTGGCCGACGATGTACTTGGTCGCGGCGTGTATCGACACGTCGACGCCGCGTTCGAACGAGCGGAAAAAATACGGCGTGCCCCAGGTGTTGTCTGCGAGTACCGGCAAACCGTGCGCGTGCGCAGCCGCGGCGATCGCCGGGATGTCCTGCATCTCGAAGGTGAGCGAGCCCGGCGTCTCGCAGAACACCGCGCGGGTATTGGGCCGTACCAGGTTTTTGATGGCGCCGCCGATCAGCGGATCGAAATACTCTATCTCTACGCCATTGGGTGCGAGCCGTGCACTGCAGAAATTGCGCGTCGGCGAATACACCGAATCGGACACCAGCAGGTGGTCGCCGCTTTTTACGAACGCGCTGAGCGCCGCGGTGATCGCGGCCAGACCCGAGGGCACCGCCACCGCTGCGTGGCCGCCTTCCATTTTCGCCACCGCTTCCTCGAGCGCGAAAGTGGTTGGCGTGCCGTAGCGGCCGTAACGCACCGACTTGTAATCGTCGGGCTGGCGCGTTTCATAAGAAGCGAGGTCCGGGAAGATCACCGTCGAGGTGCGAAAGACCGGCGTGTTGACCATGCCTTCGTATTTTCCGGGATCGCGGCCGGCGTGAGTGAGCAGGGTGTCTTTTTTCAAGGCGGGGATACCGTAAATTGAGAGGAGCAGGTTATTTTGCGCGCCGCGCCGGCACTGCGCAACATGTGGACTTTGCGCATTGCCGATAGGCCGGTCATACTCGATAATCGCATGAACTGCCGGTATTCGGGAAACCGGAAATCGCAGAGGAGGCGGCCACAAGTTGTGTAATCAACAACTGTAGGCCGACAGACCATTTTTCCTCGAACGGGACTGCCATGATCCAACACCTGCTAGAAGTCGACGGCGCGCATTTGTCGCGGCTGGAAGATCTGCGCCTGATCACCGGCACCGGCAAATACGCGTCCGACTGGAATCTGCCCGGCCAGCTCCACGCCTGTTTTTTGCGTGCTGACCGAGCCCACGCCAAAATACTCGCCATCGATGTTGCCGCTGCGCTCAAGCATCCTGGCGTGGTCGCCGTGTATACCGGCGAGGACGCGGTGGGGGCGGGCTATACCAAGCCGATGACCATGCTCGCGTTCAAAGGCAAGGATGGCATGGAGCCGCGGCTGCCGGAGCGGCCGGTGCTGGCGCATGGCCGCGTGCGTTGTATTGGCGAGCCGGTGGCTATGGTGATCGCCGATTCTGCGCTGACTGCCCAGGATGCCGCCGAACTTATAGCGATCGAATATGAAGATCTGCCGGTGGTCGTCGACCCCGAACTGGCCCTGGCTGCGGGCGCACCGCAACTGCACGACAACGTGCCGGGCAATATGACTTTCGAATACGAAGCGGGCGATGCCGCGGCGACCGAGGCGGCGTTTGCCAAGGCTGTTCGCGTCAGCAGACTCAAGCTCGCGGTGACCAGGGTTGCGCCCAGTCCGCTGGAGCCGCGCGCCTGCCTGGTCGCGTATGACCCGAAAACGGAAACCTACACCGTGCACGTCCACGTTCAGGGTGTAAATATGATGCGCAAACAGCTGGCAGCGTATACCGGCGTGCCCGAGGAAAAATTCCGCATCATGGCGCGCGATGTCGGCGGCGCGTTTGGCCAGCGCAGCCTCGCCTATCCCGAATACTGCATGCAGATGCTGGCCGCAAAAAAACTCGGCCGCCCGGTGAAATGGGTGAGTTCGCGCTCGGAAGGCTTTCTCACCGATTCCCACGGCCGCGCGAATTATGTGACCGGCGAACTCGCGCTTGATAATGACGGCAAGTTTCTCGGCATGCGGCTGGACTGGATTGCCGACATGGGCGCTTACATGACCCCGACCGGTCCGGTCAGTCATTTGCGCAATCCGACTGTATGTCTGACTGGCGTCTACCGCATTCCTGCGATTTACGGGCGCTGGCGCACAGTGCTGACCAACACCAATCCGATCGCAGCTTACCGCGGCGCGGGCCGTCCCGACATCGCCTATGTGATAGAGCGGCTGGTTGATCAGGCGGCGGCGGACAGCGGCATCGACGTTGTGGAAATCCGCAAGCGCAATTTTATTCCGCCCGAGGCGTTTCCGTACAAGACGCCGACCGGCTCGATCTACGAGAGCGCCGATCTGCCGGGGTTGTTCGACAAGGCGCTGGCGCTCGCCGACTGGAATGGTTTTGCAAAACGACGCGCGGCTACGGAGAAAAAAGGCCTGCTGCGCGGCATCGGCATTTCCTCGGTGATCGAGAACACCGGTGCCGGACTGTTTCCGAAAGACACGGTCGCGATCGACGTTGCCGCAGACGGCGCGATTACCGCATACACAGTGTCGCACTCGCAGGGGCAGGGTCACGAAACGACATTCGCCATGATCGTAGCCGAAGCGCTGGGCGTGCCGGTAGAACAGGTGCGCATCAGGCAGGGCGACGAGGACCGGCCGCTGTTCGGCAATCATACCGGCGGCTCGCGCTCTACTGTGGGGGCGGGCAGCGCCTGCCATCTTGCCGCGGTCAAGGTGATCGACGAGGGCCGGGGGCTCGCCGCGCTTGACCTCGGCGTCGAGCCGTCGCAGGTCGAATATGCGAATGGCGCGTTCACCAGCCGCGCGTCCAAGCGCAGTGTGCCGCTCAAGGATCTGGCCAAGGCCAAGACGTTTTCCGTAACCGCCGAGGGCAGCTTCAGTTCGACTTTTCCCAATGGCTGCCATATCGCCGAAGTCGAAATCGACCCGGCCACCGGCGTGACCAAGATCGTCTCCTACGCCACAGTCGATGATTGCGGCAGGGTGATCAATCACACCGTCGTCGAAGGCCAGATGCACGGCGCGGTGGCGCAGGGCGCGGGCCAGGTGTTCGGCGAACAGGTAGTGTACGATCAGGTCACCGGCCAGTTGCTGTCCGGCAGTTTTGCCGATTACCCGATGCCGCGCGCCGGTTTCTTGTGCGATATCCGGATGGAAGAGCACCCGACGCCGTCCAAGGTAAGTCCGCTCGGCGTCAAGGGCATGGGTGAATCGGGTTGCACCGCATCGCTTGCGGCACTGACCAATGCTGTCCTCAATGCGCTGCGCCCGCTGGGTATTTCGCACCTCGATATGCCGCTGACCCCGGCCAAAGTCTGGGGCGCAATTACGACGGCGCAGGCCAGACAGTAACGGCGTGCGCAACACATAAAGCGCATGCGATGATCACGTGCACGCCGATAGGCGTCGTCAGCTGTCCGGTTACCGAAATGTCTCAGGGCAATTGGGCGAAGGTCGAGTCCGAGATTCGACTGGATCCCCAGTACGCGCCGGGACTGCAGGGGCTCGATGGTTTCTCGCATGTGCTCGTTGTATTCTATCTGGACAGGGCGACCGGTTTTGATCCAGCCAAACAGCTGCTGCGACGTCCGCGCGGCATGGAAAACATGCATGAGGTGGGTGTGTTCGCGCAGCGCACCAAGTACCGCCCCAATCCGATCGGGGTGGCATCGGTCGAACTGCTGGCGGTGCGGGACAATGTCATCGTGGTGCGCGGGCTCGATGCGCTCGACGGCACGCCGGTGCTCGATCTCAAGCCGTACATGCCGGTGTTCGACAGTGTTGCCGGCGCGCGCATGCCGGACTGGGTCGCACACGTGATGGAAGGTTATTTCTAAGAGCTCGTAACAAAATCAAATAAATTAGCCGCCGATAAACGCCGATAGAAAATCTAAAACTCCAAGTTGTAATTACATAGAGAAATAAAATAATCCGTTGTTTTATTTATTAATATTTGCCATTGATGGTAAAGGGTTTTTGACGTTGGTTCGATCGGCGTTCGAACCCTCTCCCCCGACCCCTCTCCCGCAAGCGGGAGAGGGGAGGCATTTGTTTCCCTTCTCCACTGGGGGAGAAGGGTCAGGGATGAGGGCTGGGCG
>JAUXMZ010000063.1 GCA_030683105.1 Burkholderiales bacterium
TCTAGCGGGTGAGAACCCCGCGCCGGTAACCGCTAGCCACGGGCCGGGTATCGAGCCTTGCAGATGCGATGGTGACATTGCGTTTGATGCGTAGGCACGAAAGCAGGCGAGGAGCAATGGTAACGGGTAATGCCGACCGTGAAGGTGTTGAGTCCCGAAATGACCGCGTTGGAAAGGGCCGATGGTATCAAGACGCCAGCAGGCAACAGCGCAACCGGTGGTAAGGCAAACCGGCTGTGCCCACCCGGGATCGAAGGCCGCTTCGAGCGTGGCAGTGAGAATTTGTGGTAACCCAGGAGATCCTTTTCGTCGGCGCGGAACAATGCGCACTCCCCGACAAGTCTAAACAGCGAGGACGGGAGTGGTGGCGAGAGGAAGTCGGAGGCGCCCGTAGTAGCGGTGAACGCTGGTAATGCGGCGGGAGCGAAGGGGTGCCGGTTTGAGATGGCGAACAGGGGAGACATGCCCCGACACTGAGCGGACTTTGCGCATGGACACAGAACTTGTTCGTTTCACACAATGGGCAGAGCAACACCCACAAGCGCGCTACAACGCGTTGATGGGACTGCTGAGCCGACCCGAAGGGCTGTGGCATAGTTTCGAGGCGCAACCGGGCAACAAGGCAAGCGGGATCGACAAGGTACGCAAAGCCGACTACGCGCAAGGGGTGGAGGCACGCATTGCGGCGCTTTCGACCCGACTGCGCAGTCTGGGCTATCGACCGCAAGCGGTTCGGCGCGTCTACATTGCCAAGAGTAACGGACGGCAACGGCCATTGGGTATTCCCTGCTTTGAAGACCGTATCGTGCAGCATCGTCTGGCCGGGGTGTTGCAAGCGATCTGGGAACCGGAATTTCGGCACTGTTCGTACGGGTTTCGCCCCCAGCGCAACGCGCATCAAGCGCTCGCGCGGGTGGGTGAGGTCATTACGAATGGCGGCACGCAATGGCTTGTCGAGGCTGACATCAAAGGTTTCTTTGATCATGTTAGTCACGACTGGCTGATGCGCTTTCTGGGCCATCGGATCAACGACCCGGTATTGCTGCGAATCGTGCGCAGATTCCTCAAGGCGGGAGTGCTGGAAGAGGGCGTGTTCTCGGCCAGTGAAACAGGCACGCCGCAAGGCGGACTGGTATCACCGGTGCTGGCCAATATCTACCTGCACTACGTGCTCGATTTGTGGTTTGAGAAATGTTATGCCCGCTCCTGCAAAGAACGGGGGTATCTGATCCGCTATGCCGATGACTTCGTAGCCTGTTTCACCCACGAAGACGATGCGCGGCGGTTCATGGTTGAGCTGACTGAGCGACTGTTACGGTTTGGGCTCGAAGTTGAGCCTAGCAAGACGCGCTTGCTACGCTTTGGCAGCAGGGCGCAGCGTGACTACGAGCGGCACATCACGCCACGCCCTTCGACCTTCAACTTTCTGGGCTTTACGCACTACGTGAGCAAGAGTCGCAACAACCGCTTCGTGGTTGGGCGCAAGAGTCAGCGCGAGCGTATGGCGAAGAAATTGACGGAAGTCGGTGATCGGCTATCGGCGTTACGCGTCGAGGGCGGTCGCGCCATGATGGATTATGCGAAGCGTCACCTGCGAGGGCATGTCGCCTACTATGCCGTGAGCGGCAACGCCCGAAACGTGCGCACCTATGCTTATCTGCTGAGCCGTCTGTTATTCAAATGGCTCAACCGGCGTAGCCAGCGGCGCGGCGTGCAGTGGGAGCGATTTAGCAAAATCCTGTCTGACTGGATGCCGTCCTTGCGCATCCAGCACAATCTCTACCCCAAACCATTGTGGATGACTCAAGCTGGGAGCCGGATGGTGTAACTCTCCAAGTCCGGTTCTGCGAGGGCGGCGAGGTTCCGGCTATCCGGGATGCTCGCTGCTACTCTCCCCTTTTGCCTCTCTTAGACACATCTGCCGGTTGATTGCGCGGGTCGAGCAGGCAAAAGGCAAGGCCTGACCCCGCGTACGTGACCCCGTGACCCCGCGTACGACGGACCCCGCGTACGACGCTCGATCCCGTGGGCTCGACGCCGGAAGAGCTCTCCGCTCTGATCAAGAGTGAACTCGTGATGTACGGCAAGCTGGTGAAGCAGATCGGCCTTAAGCCCCAGTGACGAGGCGCGTCGAGGGGCGGAACAGGGAAACCTCAGTGCGAACCCTGATTTTGGGATTTCTGTCCCGAGCCGATTTGACGGCGTATTATTCAGGTCAACGTACTCGTAACTTTTGGTTTCCCGCATCAGCCAGTTGATTGGGGCGAGCAGGCAAAAGGCAAGGCCTGTGACTCTGCGTATAAGGACAAACGTGCATGCGTAGACTCTTTTTTGCTGCAGGAAACACAGCGGTCCCGGGGGCAGCGTTGCTGGCTCGCATCGCCTTCGTCTTGATAGGCATGCAGGCCGTTCAAGTCTGTGCTGAAACGATCTTTGATGTAGAGAAAGTGCTCGCTGGTGTCCCGCCAGTAGTGGCCCAAGGTGCAACGATTGCCTTACAGGATGGACAGGTTATCCATCGTGTCAAGATCGAGAATCTTCGAGCCCTCTTGGAGGTTCACAAGCGTATTGGAGAAGTATCGAAGCTTCAGGCCACACTAGCTATCGCTATTCACCGAGAAGCCAATGCGTTCGCGATTCCGCTTCCCGGCAGGAATTTGATACTTGTCACCACAGGAATGATGGACGTCATAGGAACGGATAGCGGAATGATTGCAGCGTTGTTGGGCCATGAATACGCGCACCATTACATGAAGCATGCGTTACAGCGCGCCTTGCAATTGCCGGAGTTCGTCTACGGGGCTATCGCTATCGGCAATGATGTTGGGAGAGAAGTGGGTAGTCGTCTCGTAGCGGCGCGTGCTGCTAATGCCGCATTTGGTCTAATGCATGCCTCATTCAGCAGGCAGCAAGAGGCGGAGGCGGATAAAGTCGGGACAGAACTTATGTCGGATGCCAAGTACGATCCGGAAGGAGCCATCCGTTTCTTCAGTGCCATGCTCAAGCTGTACGGAGCCAAGCCGACCGGTTATTCTGATAGTCATCCGGGATCGGAGGAAAGGCTTGCGAAAGCGGCACCGACTGTTTTGAACCAGAGCTACGATTCGATTGCGATTACGTTGAAGGAGCAGAAAAACTGGAGGTCGCTCGGACGAATAGTAGATCAGTGGCTAAAGGCGAGCCCGGATAGCGCGCGGGCATGGTATTACAAAGGAATCGTACTGAAAGTCGCAAAACGGACAGGCGCGTTAGCAGCGTTCGAAAAGTCAGTTGCGTACGACCCGAATTTTTATCCTGGCCGCCTTGCCCTCTGCATAGAGCTGTACGTTGCCGGACGAGAGAGAGACAGCATCGTTTGCGCAGAGTACATTCCCAAGAACGAGTTATTCAACGAATACGTGGCTAGTACCTTCAAACATCCAGTGTACGTCGGCGGAATACATCCGCAGCGAGTGATTACGGCACAGGATGTCAAGGTTGTAGAACGACTCATGGCACAGGATAGGTAGATGGCACAGAGACCGGAGTCTAGCGGTCTACAGTGGTCAGGCTTGGCTAATTGTATAAACGACAAGATAGCGCGGGAGTTGGATGATGGCCGATATGCAACTATGCAAGCCTGACCCGGTCCCCACGGTCCCCACATGACCCGGTCCCCACACATGCGACTTATCCCCGGAAATACAGGATTCAGTGCGCCCTTTGTAGTTCACACCATTGATCCAAGTAGTTGGGGTGGAGAAGCCAAGGTTAAACGATTCCTCGGGTGTGCATTCCCTTGTGCAAGCACTGGTGTCTTGGCAACGTGCAATCACGTCATTAATGAGATTTTCGAAGATGAAATGCTGGTTGTTTGGCATCTAACAGAGACCGTTTGCTACAAAGCCAACATTCTCGCCCAACACAATAAATTCGATATTGCGTTCTTGAAAATTGAAGCAAAGACGCCGCTTTGGGCATTCCCTATACTTGATGAACTTCCGTTAGGAACGATAGTTGACTCTTATGGGTACTACGATACCTGTATCGAAAATCAAATCCTTGAGATTATTCCGCAAATGTTTACTGGAACAATTACGGCAACACCAACGAAGAATTTCGGTTTACAAACTGGTCTTCCTTTCTATCAAATTTCTTTCCCTGCTCTTCCTGGGTTTAGTGGGTCTCCCCTTTATGCTGATTATGAAAAAGGATCTGCCCTTTGTGGCATGATTTTCGAGAACCGGTCTTCTAAGATTGTGGTAAGAACCATCGAAGAATACAAAGATGGTAAAACCCATTTCATCGAAAAAAGTGTAAGAGAATGGGAGTCAGGCGTTGCGCATACAACCAAAACCATCAATAGCGCAGCTGAAGACTTCGGTATCAAAATATGGCAGTAATTAGAATAAACCTCAGGTGACAAACCTCAGGGACGTGAAGAAGGGTCAGGGACGTGAAGAAGGGTCAGTTCTTGACCTTGCACCTATCAAGAACCGCCACACCATCGCAGAGGGCTTCGCCTTCTTAAAGCAATCGCGTTGTTCCATTCCGGAACCTGCGCCAACTCACGAAACCGATGCGAGCCTCCGAAGCGGTATGTTAGATTAGCGCCGCTAATCTTCTTATGTGTTTTCAAAGGGAAAGTGCATGATCCGGCTAAAGTTCGCGCGCAGATGGGCCTTGCTGCTGAATTGGTCGTGCTGCCTGCTGGCGGCGACTGCCGTGATGGCGCAGCAGCCCGAGAGCCGCACAGAGAGCCGCAGGAAGAAGGGTCAGTTCTTGACCTTGCACCTATCAAGAACCGCCACACTATCGCAGAGGGTTTCGCCTTCTTAAAGCAATCGCGTTGTTCCATTCCGGAACCTGCGCCAACTCACGAAACCGATGCGAGCCTCCGAAGCGGTATGTTAGATTAGCGCCGCTAATCTTCTTATATGTTTTCAAAGGGAAAGTGCATGATCCGGCTAAAGTTCGCGCGCAGATGGGCCTTGCTGCTGAATTGGTCGTGCTGCCTGCTGGTGGCGACTGCAGTGATGGCGCAGCAACCCGAGAGCAGGGACATGAAGCTCACGGGCTTTCACGACCTGCACGGCCGCGGCGCGTATCAGCCGGTGATCCAGGAGCAGGGCGGGCGCTGGATCGCCTACATCGGACATCACGGCGGGTCGGCACGCAATCCGCTGACCGGCGCGAACGAACCCAGCGGTACGTCGCTCATCGACGTCAGCGATCCTGCCCAGCCGCGCTATGTGCATCACATTCCAGGCGACGGCGGAGGCGCGCAGATGGTGCGGGTGTGCAAGGGCAGCGACTTGCCGCGGGCGGACCGCGGCAAAGTGTATCTGCTGCGCACGCTCGGGCATGCCGCTCACGAGATCTGGGACGTCACGCGCCCCGAAAACCCCGCGCGCGTGGTGACGGTGGCCGATGGCCTGAGAGGCACGCACAAGAACTGGTGGGAATGCGATACCGGCATCGCCTACCTGGTATCGGGTGTATCCGGCTGGCGTACCAGTCGCATGAGCCAGATTTTCGATCTGGGCAATCCGGCGCAACCGGTGTTCATCCGCAATTTCGGATTGCCGGGACAGCAGCCCGGCGCGAGCGGTGAGGTGCCGACCGGCCTGCACGGGCCGATATCCACCGGGCCCAAAGGCAACCGCGTTTATTTCGGGCACGGCACCAACAGCGATGGCATTCTGCAGATCGTCGACCGCGACAAGCTCTTGAAGGGCGCAAAGGAATCGACGCCGGAAAATCTGCTGTACCCGCAGGCCGGCCGTTTCGATCTGCCACCGGGCTACGGCGCGCATACCGCGTTTCCGGTGACGGGCATGGAGATCGCCGGCGCCAGGCGCGATTTTGTCGTCGTTACCAACGAAGCGCTGGGCGACGGCTGCGGCGGCACGCGCCAGAAGGTATGGATGATAGACGTCACCGAGGAGGCGCGGCCGCGGGTAACTTCGACCTGGGAACTCGATGACAAGCCCGGCAATTTCTGCGCGCGGCCCGGCCGGGTGGGCGCGCATTCCTCGCATGAAAGTTTCACGCCGATTTATTACCGCCGCATCATGTTCATCGCGCACTTCAATGCCGGCGTGCGCGCGCTCGATATCCGCGACCCGTACCGGCTGCAGGAGATCGCGTACTACGTGCCGGCGACCGGCGGCCGCACGGTGACGACCAACAACGTCGAAGTCGACGAGCGCGGCTACATCTATATCGTCGACCGTCACGGCGGCGGCATGCACATTCTCGAGCTGAGCGGCGCCGCCAGAAAAGTTGCGAATTTCCGCTGAGTCTGCACGACAGTATTGTGTGCGTGGGCGGCGCCAGACGCGGTAGAATTCAGCGATGCCGGCAATCAAAGCGAAAAAAAACAAGTGCGAAGTTGCGCTGCTCGTCGATGATGAGGCCGGCCGGCGTTTGAAGTCAGGCCGCTACACGCCCGACCGTGGCAGCATGGAAGCGCACATCCTCGCATGCCTGGAGGCGCATTACCGCAATGTTGCCGTAGTGCCCTTCAGTCCCGGTGTGACCGACACCATAGCCGAGCTGCGCGCGCTCGAGCCCGGCATCGTGTTCAACGCGACAGAGTGGGTGGACGGCGACCGCAGTCTCGACGCGGCGATCACCGGCCTGCTGGACATGCTGAAGATAAACTACACCGGCACCGGGCCGGCGGGCATGCTGCTGGCGCGCGACAAGGCGCTGTCAAAAACCATGGCAGCGGATCTCGGCATAGCCGTGCCGCGCCATGTTGTGCTGAAGGCGGATGATCGGGTTAAAAGCGCAGGGTTAGCGTTCCCGCTGATCGTCAAGCCGCAGTGCGGCGACGGTTCGGACGAGATCAGGCGCAATTCCGTGGTAAAAAACGAATGGCAGTTGCGCGAGCGGGTGCGCGTCCTGCGCCGCCGCAGCACGGCGTCGCTGCTGTGCGAGGAATTCATACCGGGGCGGGATCTCTACGTGGCGTTGCTCGGCAACCGGCCGCAAGTGATGCCGCCAGTGGAACTTGTGATCGGAAAAAAAGGCGCATCCGCGCCGCAGTTCGCCACTTTTCAGCTCAAGAACGACGGCGCCTATCGCACCCGCTGGCGCATACGCTGGCGACAGGCGAAGCTAAACAGTGAAACGAAGAGGAAGATTAACGACGCCAGCTGCCGCTTGTTCCATGCGCTGAGCCTGCGCGATTACGGCCGCATCGATTTCCGGCTCACGCCCGACAACCGGCTGGTATTCATCGAAGCCAATCCCAATCCCGACCTGCATCCCCATGCCATGGGCAACAGCCTGTGTTTTGCCGGGGTGAGACACGCAGACCTGATCTGCGCCATCGTCGAGGCGGCGCGACAGCGTAACAAAAAAACCAATAAAAGCAAATAGATAGAAAACACCCCGAATTCAGGCAGCAGCGGGCTTGCCGTGGTCTTCATGCCATTGCCTGAGCCAGCCGGCGTTGCCGCCCAGCGCGATGATTTCCTGCAGCGCGTCGGGCACCGGCGGGTATTCGCGCCGGATGTCGCGCGTGTGGTTGATGAAAAACCCGTTCCTGAAATCAATTTCCAGTTCGTCGCCGGTGTCGCAGATGTCGGTGGCGTTGACGCAGTCGGTCATCACACGCACCCCGCAGCCGAGCGCGGCGCGGTAGGCGAGAAACGGCATCGATTCGCATACCAGGCCCAGCCCCAGCGCCTGCATCGCGATATAGCCGTTCATCTTGGGGCCCATGCCGAAGTTGCGGCCGGCGACGATGATGTCGCCCGGTTTGCAGCGCTCGTGGAAACCCGGGTCGGTATCCTCGAACAAGTGGGGGATGATGTCCCGGGCGTTGAAATAGCGCCCGGCGATGATCCAGCCGGGGACGACGCCGCCGGCGTGGGGCACGTCGTGGCCGAGCTTGTAGCAGCGGCCTTTGAGCAGCCATTGAAATTCAGTGCTCATATCCAAAATCCGTGATTAGTAATTCGTGATTAGTGAATCGTAAGATCAATTTTTACCAATTACCAATTACCAATTACCAATCACCAATCACCAATCACCAATCACCAATCACCAATTACCGCTCACGGTCCTTGGATCTGTTATCTTTCCCGCTACTGCCGAAGCCGCCACCGTCGCCGGGCTGCCGAGGTACAGCTCGGCATCTTTCGCGCCGAAGCGGCCATGGTTGTTGTTGGCGGCGGTGGAAATCGACACTTCGCCTGAGTGCACCGGCCCGATCACGGCGTCGTTGCACGGCCCGCAGCCTGCGGGCAGCAGCACCGCGCCGGCTTCGACGAACACCTGCATCAGGCCTTCGCGCGCCATGCGCTTGACCGATTCCTCCGTGCCCGGCGCCACGAACAGGCGCACGTGCGGCGCGATGCGCTTTCCCTCGAGCACCGCCGCGGCGGCGAGCAAGTCTTCATACATGCCCGAGCCGCACGAACCGATGAAGGCGTGATCGATGCGTTTGCCGGAAACCTGCGCCAGATCCACCGCGTTCTGCACGCCGCCAGGCAGCGCGATCTGCGGTTCGAGCGCGCTCACGTCAAGCTTGAGATCAGCTTCATAATGCGCGTCGGCGTCAGGGTAGACCGGCGTGTAAGGCTGCTTTGCCCGTGCTGCGGCATGATCGAGGATCTCTTGCGACGGAGGAAAGAACACGCCATAGGCGCGCATCTCGGTAGGGCTGGAACACAGTGCTGCGCGCGCGGCAAGACTGAACTGGTCGAGATCGCCCGCATATTCGAGCACGCGGTAATCGAGATCGGTTTCGAGCGCGCCTTGGGCAATCAGCGTGGCGATGTGAAAGCCCAAATCGCGCGCGTGCACTCCGGGCCGAAGTTTTCCGGTGATCTTCAGGCGCACCGATTGCGGCACCATCACCCAGTTGGTGCCGGTGGCGAGCACGCGCGAGATCTCGGTGCCCATGCGAAAGCCGAACGCGCCGATGGCGCCGGCGTTGGTGGCGTGCCTGTCGTTGTCGAAGTAGAACATGCCGGGCAACAGCATGCCCGATTCCATCGGGAAAATATGACCGTGACCGCCGCGGCCAACGTCAAAGAAATTTTTCACGCCCCATAGCCGCGCCGCCTCACGGTTGAACGCGCCGCGCTCGGCTGCGCGCGCGCTGCCGTAGATCACGTCGTGGTCGGTGACCATCACCACTTTGTCGGGCGCGGCGAGCCGGTCTATGCCGAGGGCGTCCAGTTCGCGTTTCGCGCCCATCACCACGCCGTCGTGGATCATCATGAAATCGGGGTCGGGATAAACGACGTCGCCGGGGCGCACTTCTTTCTTGCCGCTTTTGCGCGCAAGGATTATTTCGACTGCCGTCATGCCCATGGATTATTGCTCACGCGGCAACGGCTTCGTTCAGTTTTGCCTCGATGAACTCGATCTGCGTGTGCCGCATCTGGCTGCTGGCGTAAATCCAGAACAGCGTGATGAAGGTCACAGCGCCGCCTATGCCGAGCAGATCGCCGGCGGGTTGGGTGCCGGAAAATTTCTGGAAGGCGCCGACCAGGAGCAAGCCCACGCTCATCGCCAGCAGGCCGATGAACTGGATCTTCGAGTGGGTCTTGTAACGCAGCATGCCCTCGATGACGGTGCCTTCAGGGCCCGGCCGTACCTCGCCCTTGAATTCCACCACATCCCCGGCGATGCCCACGGTAGTCGTTTTCCAGACCCTGATGTGATCGGGGTGCACAAAACCCGCCAACCGGTCCTTCATGCTGAACTGCCTGATCGCAAGCATGTCGCGCAGCCGCGCTTCCGCATTGGCGGGGATTGCGGGACCCGCTACGCGCAGGGCCTGCTGCCAGAATATGAAATTCTCCATCAAGCTTCCTTAAGAAAGCTTACCTGATTGTTCAGGATGGTTGGCCGCATTTCATAAAAGTATAATAATATCATATAGTTATGTATTATATGCGAGTGATGCGGGAAAAGGAACAAGCCGCCACCGGTGCGCTGCGATCAGTGTTTGGGCGCCTGCTGCTGGGCCTGTTGTTCCTTTTGCAGTGCAGCGATGACGCGCTGGCGCTTGGCCTCGACTTCCTTGGCAAATCCCGGATGCTTTTGTTCGATCAGGCCTATGCCCATGCCGATTTTGAGCAACGAGACGGCGATGGTCGCTGATAGATCGTCGAGGTCGGGGCTGACTTTGGCAAGTTCGATCGCTTCGGTGGTTTCATTGAAAAGCTGTTGTATTGCTTCGTTCAGTTCGTCGTCGAAAAGTTTTGCCATGTGGACTCTCGGCCGGGGTAAAACCATATTCTAGCGTGTAGCGTGGACTTCGCGCCCGCGCAGCCTGTTGCGAGGGCTACAATATATATACCCTAAAAAATATTAACCGCCGATGAACGCCGATGAACGCCGATGAACGCCGATGAACGCCGATAACGCCGATAAATATTTTTTTACCTTCAACGACGAGTAAATAAGAAAAAAGAGTCGTATTGTCGCTTTTGTCTAACTACCGTCTGGAGTTTTAGTTGTTATCGGCGTTATCGGCGTTCATCGGCGGTTGCATCGATCTTGATCTTTTTGACATGTGCCAAGGTTAATTGGCAAAACGGGCGGGCGACTTGTGCGAAGAATGATGCAAGCGGCGGTTGTGCTGATAGTGATGGCGTGCGCGCTGTCCGCTGCGCAGGCGCAGAACTATCCGAACCGCACGGTACGCATCATCGTGCCGATAGCGCCGGGCGGCGCCTCCGATCTCCTGAGCCGCCTGATCGCGCAGAAGCTGTACGAGTCATGGGGACAAGTGGTTCAAGTCGACAACCGGCCCGGCGCGAGCGGCATCATCGGCAGCGAGCTGGTGGCGAAAGCGCCGCCCGACGGCTACACGCTGCTGATGGCTTTCACCTCGCATGTCACCAATCCCAGTCTGCAGCCCAAACTGCCGTACGATACGCTCAACGATTTTGCGCCGGTGACCATGGTCGCAATCGTGCCAAGCGTGCTGCTCGTGCATCCGTCGCTGCCGGTGCGCTCGGTGCAGGAGCTGATCGCATTCGCCAAAAAGCGGCCGGGAGAACTCGACTACGCCTCGGCCGGTACCGGTACCGCCACGCATCTGGCGGCGCTGATGTTCAGCGCCATGACCGGCGTCATCATGGAACATGTGCCGTACCGCGGCGGGGTGCCGGCGCTCAACGATCTGCTCGGCGGCCAGGTGTCGCTGATGTTCGGCAACCTCGCGCCCAGCATGACATTCATTCGTTCCGGGCGATTGCGTCCGCTGGCGGTGACCAGCGCCCGGCGCTCCGACGCAATGCCGCGGTTGCAGACCATGGCCGAAGCGGGCTTGCCCGGCTACGAGGCGCTGGCCTGGTTTGCGCTGCTGGCGCCGGCGCGCACACCGGGACAGGTGATCAACAAGCTCAACTCGGAAGTCGTGGCGACCCTTCAGCATCCGGATATGAAAGAACGACTGAAGGGCCTGGGCGTCGAAATCATGCCGGGCAGTCCCGCAGAGCTCAACGATTACATCCGGGTCGAGATCGCGAAGTGGGACAAGGTGATCAGGAAACTGGGCGTCAGGCCTAAGGTCCCATAAAAAAAATATAAAAAAATCATTAACCGCCGATGAATTCTCCTCAATACCCGCTCGACGGGTACGCCGATCGAATCAAGGCCAAAAGCTTTCGCCGGCAATGACAAACACCAATAATATAATTTGTTGCGTCTTAGAGTTTTAGATTTTTATCGGCGTTCATCTGCGTTCGATCCCTCTCTCCCGACCTCTCTGCCTTGCTTCAAGTGTTCCCTTGTCCCAAAGGGAGAGAGGAGGCAATTGTTTCCCTTCTCCACTAGGGGAGAAGGGTCAGGGATGAGGGCTGGGCGGTTACATCGGTCTTGGTCTATCTGATACACGTTCTCAAGTTTACCGCGCCAGCGCTTCCGAATTCAGCACGTTGACGGTTTTGCCGGCGACGTAAGCGAGCAGGTTGTCGAAAGCCTCGCCGAAATAAAGCTCGTAGGTGTTCTGCTCGACCCATGCGCTGTGCGGGGTGCATAGCGCATTGTCCAGTCTGAGCAACGGATGATCGCCGTCCAGCACCGGCTCGTTTTCATAGACATCAACCGCAGCCAGACCCGGCCGGCCCTGGCTAAGGGCGGCGGCCAGCGCCCCGGGCGCGATGAGTTCGGCGCGCGCGGTGTTGACGAGCAGCGCCGTCGGTTTCATGCGTGCGAGATCGGCTTCGGCCACAATGCCGCGCGTGGCGTCGGTTAGCCGCAGCATCAGGCTCAGCACGTCGGATTGCTCGAACAGTTCATTCTTGCTGGCCGCGACGGCGTAGCCCGCCGCCCTGGCGCGCGCCTGCGTCGATTCCCGCCCATACACCAGGACGCGCATGCCGAAGCTTGCACCGGTCGCGGCAATCAGACTGCCGATCTTGCCCAGCCCGTAGAGACCAAGCGTGCGTCCGTGCAGGCCCAGGCTGAATGATGAGCGCCACAGGCCGCGCTTCATCAGCGCGGTCTCTTCGGGGATGCGTCGCAGCGTTGCCAGGATCAGAGTCCAGGTATGCTCGGAAACCGTGTGGGGTGACGCGTGCGTGCCGTGGGCGATGACGATGCCGCGCTCGGTGCAGGCGGCGATGTCGATATGGTGGGCGCTGCGCCCGGTCTGGCTGATCAGCTTGAGATGCGGCAGTTTAGCGAGCAGCTCGCGCGTATAGTGCGTGCGCTCGCGTATGGGCACGATGGCCTCGGCATCGCGCAGATTGCGCGCCAGTGTATCGAAGCCGGGCGCTGCGTCGCGAAAAACGCGGACCTCATGGCCAGCAAGTTTGCGCAGGCAATCGAGCTGCGGCACCAGGCCGTGGTAATCGTCGGGAATGGCGATGATCATGATGATGCCAGTGTATCACCGGCGTGATGCACGAAATATCGGGTGTGTTCCGTCGCGGAGAAAATTTCCCGGGGAACGGCGCTGTTGCCCGCGATATGTCAAAATCGGTTTTATACGGTTATTGCGCGTTTCAAAATGAAGGGCAACCGGAACGCGCAATCCCTCTCCCCATCCCTCTCCCCCCGAGGAGAGGGTGAGAATGGCACTGATTCGCCGTCGCGAATGAGTGAATATCAATAATTGCAAGGAGCACGGCATGGAACTCGGATTACGCGGCAAAGTGGCCGCAGTCACCGGCGGCAGCGAAGGCATAGGGCGCGCGACGGTATTGCGCCTGGTCGAGGAGGGCGTCAAGGTCGCGATCTGCGCGCGGCGCGCCGAGGTGCTCAACGCGTTTGCCGCGGAAATCAAAAAAGCCGGCGGCGACGTGCTGCCGGTGCTGGCCGATGCCGCTAAGGAAGGCGACATGGAACGGTTCATCGCCGAGACGGTCAGGCATTACGGCCGTGTCGATATCGTGGTCAACAACGCCGGGGGCACCGGCCAGGACCCGTTCGCCAAAGTGACGGATGAGGCGTGGCAGCACGATCTCACCATCAAGCTGTTCGCGCACATCCGCACCGCGCGCGCCGCGATCCCGCACATGAAGAAGCAGGGTGGCGGGCGCATCATCAGCCTCAACATGGTCGGCGCCAAGCAGCCCGACGCCGGCACGTTTCCGACCACCATCAGCCGCGCCGCTGGGCTGGCGTTCACCAAGGCGCTGTCCAAGGAACTTGCCCCGGACAATATTCTGGTCAACGCGGTGGCGGTGGGCAAGATCAAGTCCATGCAGCAGGAGCGCCGCGCCGCGCGCACCGGGATCAGTGTCGACGAACATTACGCCAAGGTCGGCAAGACCATCCCGCTGGGCCGCATGGGCGAGTCCGCGGAAGTGGCCAATGTCATCGCGTTCCTCGCCTCGGATGCGGCGAGCTATGTCACGGGCGTCTGCATCAACGTCGATGGCGGTTTGTCAGGCACTCTGTAAGACCCTTGACTGAGCCTGTTCCTCAACCCCTGCGCTACCTCGTCGCGGCGTGGCTGTTCGTCGCGGTGGTGGCGCTGGTGGTATTCAATGGCATCGTACCGCAATATCCGGCGTGGCTGACCGGCGTCATTGCGTGGGTGGCCTGCGCGCTGCTGTGGACGCGGCTGACGCGCACCCAGGTCCGCATCGTGCTGGCGCTGGTGGCATTCGGCGCCGCAGGCGTGGTCTGGGGCATGGCGAGCGGCAAATCCGGGTTGGTTCAGCGCGCGCTGGGGCAAAATATTCCGCTGGTCGGCATGCTGATCGCGGTCTCGTTCCTGCAACTGATCAGCACCACGCGCAGCACGGAAGGCGAACCGGCCGACATCGGCCGTTACGCGCTGCTGCGCACCCTGGTCGGCGTGCACTTGTTCGGCGCCGTGATCAACTTCTCGGCGGTGGCGATCTTTGCCGACCGGCTGGCGGCGCGCGCCCGGCTTACGCTGGAGCAGGCGATGGGGCTGTCGCAATCGTTTATCATCGGCGCGCTGTGGTCGCCGTTCTACGGCGCGATGGCGGTGGCGCTCACGGCAGCACCGGGCGCGAACATTACACGGCTGATGGCGATGGGCATACCGATCACGGTCGTCGCATTGCTGATAACGTGGTTAACGCTGTCGTCGCGGCGCTTCGGCTATGCCGCCAACTTCATTGGCTACCCGGTGCGCTTTGAGGCATTGTGGGTGCCGGCGGTGTTGGCGGCAGGCGTGCTCACGGTGCATGAAATCTGGCCGGCATGGTCGGTGCTGGCGGTGATCGCTGCGCTGGCGCCGCTGGTGACCACGGTCACGCTGCTGTTCCGCGAAGGCAATCGCGCAGCCGCCTCGCTGCGCCGCCTGGTCAATGTGCGTCTGCCTGAGATGGGCAGCGAGATGGCGTTATTCCTGGCTGCCGGCGTGCTTTCAGCCGGCATGGCGGGCATGATCGCAGCACTCGATCTGGGTGTGCCCTTTACTCACTACGGCGGCACCGAGGCCAGCATGGTGCTGGTGGTGATCACGCTGCTGGCCTGGGTGGGTTTTCATCCCGTGATCCTGGTGTCGGTGGCGGGGCCGTGGTTGGCGCCGCTCGATCCCGATCCCAACCTGCTGGCGATGACGTTTCTCATGACCTGGGGCATAGGTCTGGTCGGCTGCCCCATGTCCAACACCATGCTGGCGATGCAGGGCCGCTATCACGCCCCGTTCCGGGAACTGCTGCGCAATAACCGCATTTTCAGTTTCAAGATGATGGTGCTGAGCGCGGTCATGCTCAATATCTACGCCCGCGTCGCGGGTTAGTCTCAGAACTTCTCTACGTACGGCCGCAGATCGAGTTCGAGCGTCCACGCGCTCGGCGGCTGCAGATGAAGCTGATAATAGGTTTCCGCGATGGCATCCGGATCGAGCACCGCATCCTTGCCGCGCTCGGCGGCGCCGTAGCCGGGCCGGGTATCGTTGCGGATCTGACCGTCGATGATGACGTGCGCGACATGTATGCCCTGCGGCTGGAATTCGCGCGCCATGCTTTGTGCCAGCGCCCGCAAGCCGAATTTTCCCACGGCGAGATTATGAAACATCGCGCCGCCGCGCAGCGAGGCGGTGGCGCCGGTGAATATCACTGTGCCGCCTTTTTTTGCGGCCAGCATGGTGCGCACCGCTTCGCGTCCCACCAGAAAACCGCCGAAGCAGGCGGTTTTCCAGCAGCGCTCGAATTCCTCCGCGGTGGTGTCGAGTATGCCTTTGCGCACGAACGCGCCGGCGTTGTAGACGACCAGCCGCGGCGCGCCGCAATCCCGGGCGACGTCCGCAAACAGTGTTGTGACGGCGCGCTCGTCGGTGGCGTCGCAGGCATAGGCGCGCGCCTTGCCGGCCAGTTCCGCAACCAGGTCCGCGAGCTTGTCGGGATTGCGCGAGGCGACCGCCACGTTCATCCCGCCGCGGGTGAAACGGCGCGCCAGCGCGGCCCCGAGGCCGGGGCCTGTGCCTACGATGACAGCAGTTTCTTGCTTCATGATGTTCGAGCTCTTAGAGTTCGTGACAAAATAAATTAGCCACAGAGAACACGGAGAACACAGAGGAAAAGCGAATAACAAGACACGACTCGTATTTGATTGTTTTTAAATAATCTTTATAGATTCTCTCTGTGAACTCTGTGTCCTCTGTGGCTTACGGGCATTGATTTTTATCGGCGGTTACATCGATCTTGGTCTTTTTGAAATGCGCGCTTAAAGGCGACAGAGGATTTCCGCGCCTTTTGCGAGGGTTTCCTCGGACTTGGCAAAACAGAAGCGCAATACCTTGTGTGCCGGCGGCTTGCGGTAGAACACGGACACCGGGATCGCCGCAACGCCGTGCTCGCGTGTGAGGCGGATCGCAAGGTCGGTGTCCTGCTCGTCGCTGATCGCGTCGTAGCGCAGGTTCTGGAAGAAGGTGCCGCGCGAGGGCAGGGGCTTGAAGCGCGAGGCCGCGACGCCTGCCAGGAAGAAGTCGCGTTTTTTCTGGTAGAAGGCGGCCAACTCGAGATAGGCGTCCCGGTTTTTCATGTATTCGGCGAGCGCGTATTGGACCGGGGCGTTGGTGACGAAGGCGTTGAACTGGTGCACCTTGCGGAATTCCGCCATCAGTTCCCTGGGCGCCATCACATAGCCGGTTTTCCAGCCGGTGACATGATAGGTCTTGCCGAAGGACGAGACGACGAAGCTGCGTTCAGCCAGCCCGGGAAAGCGCGCGACACTCTGATGTTTATGGCCGTCGAACACGATGTGCTCGTAGACTTCGTCGCTGACCACCACAATGTCCGTGTCGCGCAGCATGCCTTCGAGCAGGCGCAGATCCTCGGCCGAGAACACGCTCGCCGTCGGGTTGTTCGGCGTGTTGATGATGATCATGCGCGTCTTTGGCGTGATCGCGTTCTGTACTTCCTGCCAGTCGATGCTGTAGTCGGGGAACCGCAGTTGCACGAAGATCGGGATGCCGCCATTGACTTCGACCGCGGGCGCGTAACTGTCATAGGCAGGTTCGAACAGGATTACCTCGTCGCCCGGGCCTATCAGCGTCGTAATGGCGGTGAAAATGCCGTAGGTTGCGCCCGGCACCACCGTGATTTCGTGCTCGGGGTCGTAGGTGGCGCCATAGAGCGCCGCAGCTTTTTCGGCGATAGCCTCGCGCAGCGGCGCCACACCCGCCATCGGCGGATACTGGTTGAGGCCGGCGTTCACGTATTTGGTGAGCAGCGCGCGCAGTTCGGGAGCGCAGTCAAAATCAGGAAACCCCTGCGACAGGTTGATCGCGTTGTGCTCGGCGGCCAGCCGCGACATCACGGTGAATATCGTGGTGCCGACATGCGGCAGCTTGGACTTGATGGGATTTGAAAACTTTGGCATCGGGACGGTTCTGGGCTCTGTTGCTAGGCGCTTATTCTAGCAGGCCCTCACCGGGCGGCGGTGCGTTCACCGTGCTCCGACAATTTTTTGAAATCCTCGATATAGTTTTGCAGGCGATGCTGGACGTGCGCGCGCTGGGTTGGCGTCAGCAAGCTGTAGACATCGACCATGAACTGCACCCGCTGTTCCAGCCATGGCGCATACAGGCGCTCGTACTCCGGGGCGCGGCCTTCTTCCCAGTTGAGCAGCCAGTGGCGCAGCCGGGGCGTGAATTCGCCTGGGTTGCCGCGCAGCTCCAGCAGGCGCAGAAATTCGCGCTGGCGCCGCAACCGGTCTTCGTGACGCAGATGGTCGGTCAGCGGCAGTTTGTCGCAGAGAGCGGTGATTTTTTGCTCCTGTTCATGAGAGAGGCTGCCGGTCCAATCCTCGATCCGCGAGAGCATGCGCTTGGCCTGGGCGCGCTGCTGCTCGCGCGGCGTGTCCTCGAGCTTGTATTCGCGGATGAATTTGCGGTTAACCTTGACCCACTGGCGTTGCAGGGCGTCGAGCTGGGCCGGCGTCAGGGTCGCCAGGATTTCCGCGGCATCATTGGCGCCGCGGCTGGCGATGAGACGGTAGCGCGTCTTCAGGCCCTCCAGGAACCACAAGACATCTTCGCGCCTGAGGCCGCTGTGCAGCCGCGTTTTTACTGCGCCGATGAAGGCGGCATATTCAGGCAACTGTTCGTAGCGGTGCCAATCGTAGAGGCGCTCGAAGCGGCTGAAAAATTCGTCTTTTTGGCGGGAATCGAAATCGAAATACTCATCAGCCTTCCATGCCGCGATGGTGTCGGCCTGGCTGTAGCCGAGGCGGATCATGCTGCAGCCCGTAAGCGTGGCGAGCAGAAACGCCAGCAGAATCGCCAGGCTTGCGGTTGATCTCAGCCGATCACTCATCAAAGGACGCTATCCGGTCAGCCACGCTTGATCCAGTAACGATATCGCAGGGCAGCCACTTAGGAAAACATCATAGCCGCTCGAGATATTCCACCATCCGGCGGCGGGTAGCCGGATCAGGAAGACGCCCTATGCCCGCCTGCAGGTTGTCTTTGAGATGCGTCACGCGGCGCATGCCGGGTATCGCGCACGTCACGGCCGGGTGCGCCAGGATGAATTTAAGGAAGAACTGCGCCCAACTCGCGCAGTCGAACTCCGCCGCCCACGGCGGCAGGGGCTTGCCGGCGACTTTGCCGAACAGGTTCGCATGGGAAAACGGACGGTTGACCAGCACCGCGGTGCCGGTGTCGGCGCACAACGGCAGCAGCCGCGTTTCGGCTTCACGCTCCGCCATCGAATAGTTGAATTGCACGAAATCGTAATCTTTGGTTCTGATCAGGCGTTCGAGATCCGCATATGCGCCCGAGTGGTAATGGGTGATACCGAGGTAGCGAATTTTGCCGGCGGCCTTCCAGTCGCGCAGTGTCCCAAGGTGGGTGCTCAGATCGAGCAGGTTGTGCACCTGCATGAGGTCGATGCGCCGTGTGCGCATCAGTCGCAGCGACGTTTCCATCTGGCGGATGCCGGCTTCGCGTCCACTGGTCCAGACCTTGGTCGCGTAAAAGAGACGGTCGCGTATGCCCAGTTCCGAGGCCAGATCGCCGACCACGCGCTCGGCTTCGCCGTACATGGGGGAGGAATCAATCACTTTGCCGCCACCTTCGGCCAGTAGCCGCAGCACTTCCTTGAGTTCGGCGCGCGCCGGGTCTGCGGGCCCGACGTCGAAGGTCTGCCAGGTGCCGACGCCGATTGCCGGTAACAGTTCGCCGCTGCGCGGAATGGGGCGCTTGAGGATGTCCGGCGGTTTGGCCTGCGTGGCTTTCGATGAAATCATGGTGTAGATGGCGCCCGCGCCCAGCAGTCGCAATGTGCGACGGCGGGCGCCGGAGAATAGCCTGTTTCCGTTTCGGGTCACAGCGATAATGATAGCTGCAATGGGATTCAGTTGGAACTGCCGCGGTGTGCCGGCCTGTCGCGTGCGCTACAATCCGGATATGAACGCGATTATGTCGTCCCTCCCTTTCGTCGACGGCCTGGCGGCTTTCGTTAAACGCAACTGCCCGACCTGCGTCCTTATTGCCGGTGAAATGCAACGCGTGGCGCGCGAGTTGCCGCATTTTCACGTCGTGTCTCAGGACGATCCGCAATTTCCCGCCGCTATCGAACGCGTGGTGGATGACCGCGAACTCGAGCATTCCTGGACTCACCAGATCGAAGCCACGCCCACGCTCATCCGCTTTGAGGGCGGACAGGAAAAAGAGCGCGTCATGGGCTGGGATCGCGAAGCCTGGCGCAGGTTGACCGGCATCGCCGATTTGGGGAAGGGGTTGCCCAAATTCCAACCTGGGTGAGGTTCGCTCTCGCTCGAGCCCGGGGTGGCCGAGAAACTGGAAGCGAAACATCGCGGTGAATATGTGCTCGGCGCGCGCAAGGTCGAATACGGCGAGCATGACGATCCGATCGAGGTCTGCTTCGAACGCGGTTGGAGCGACGGGCTGCCGGTGACCCCGCCGACCGATGTGCGCGTGCTGCGCATGCTCACGGGCACGTCGCGCAGTGCCGCCGACATCGTCGGCAATATCCCGCCCAATCTTGCCGAGTGCACGGTGGAGAAGGTCGCGATCAACGCGGTGATGGCGGGCTGCAAGCCGGAATACATGCCGGTGCTGCTGGCCGCGCTCGAAGCCGCGCTCGAACCTGTTTTCACCCTGCACGGCGTGCTTGCCACCACTTATTTTTCCAGCCCCATCATTATCGTCAACGGCCCGGTCACGAAGCGCATCGGCATGAATTCTGGAATCAACGCGCTGGGACAGGGCAACCGTGCCAACGCCACTATCGGACGCGCGCTCAATCTCATCGTGCGCAACGTTGGTGGCGGCAGACCCGGCGAGGCCGACCGTTCAACGCTGGGCGCGCCGAGCAAATATACCCTGTGTTTTGCCGAGGATGAGTCGGATGCGGCGTGGGAGCCGCTGTCGGTGGCGCGCGGTTTTTCGCGCGGCGAGTCCACCGTGACGCTGTTCCAGGGTCACGGGCCGGAGGCGTTCGTCGATCAGAAGTCGCGGACTGCTGAAGCGCTCACCAAATCGTTTGCCATGTCGCTCATCAAACTCGGACACCCTAAGCTGGTGCAGTCGGCGCGCGCCGTCGTGGTGCTCTCGCCTGAGCATTATGCGATTTACCGTGAAGCCGGCTGGGACCGCGCCCGCATCGAACGCGAACTGTATCTGGCAACGATACGGCCCGGGAAGGACCTGGTGGCCGGCGCCGGCGGTGTGGGCGAGGGTATACCCGCCAGCCGGGCGGAAGAAATGGTGCCGAAGTTTCATGAGGACGGCCTGATGGTGGTGCGTGCCGGCGGTGCCGCCGGACTGTTCTCGGCGATACTCCCCGGCTGGCTGGCGGGGCGCAATCGCGAAGAACTGCAGCCCGTAACTAAGAAAATCCGTGATTCGTGATTAGTGATTAGTGATTAGTGAATCGTCAGAACCTGAACCACGACCCACGACCCACGACCCACGACCCACGAAGCATTCTTTTCAATACCCGCTCGACGGGTACGAACCACGAACCACGAACCACGAGGAAATGCCATGAACTGGATGCGTGATCCCACCGCTGAAACGTCGCCCGTGAAGCGCGCGCGGCTTACGCCGCCGCATACGCTTGAGGGACTGACCATAGCCCTGTTCGATATCGGCAAGGCGCGCAGCGATGAATTCCTGAATCAGGTGGAAAAGCGTTTTACCGAGCGCGGCCTTAAAGTCAGGCGCTACGCCAAGCCCACCAATGCCAAGGTCGCGCCGGTCGCGGTGATGCAGAAAGTCGCGGACGAAGCTGACGTGGTGCTGATCGGGCTTTCCGACTGAGGGTCATGCACGTCGTGCAGTCTGCACGACCTCATGAACCTTGATGGCCGCGGCATACCCGGGGTTTCGGTGGTGACCACCGAGTTTAAGGATGCCATCAGCGCGCAGTCACTGGCGCTGGGGTTCGAGCCGGCGATCGTCTATGTGCCGCACCCGATCCAGAACCGCACGGCGGAAGAATTGCGCCAGATCGCCGACGACATCATCGCGCCGGCGCTGGCCATGATGTCGTCGTAAGTATTTGTATTATAACAATAATATACATCCTTCACATAGTGTGTAACGAACGATAGTGAAAGCACAGTTTATGCACCGCTGGCTGGCGCGGGTCGTCGCGGTGCGCCCCGAGGAAGTGCGCGCGCTGTGCTGGTCGTTCGCGTATTTCTTCTTTCTGCTCGCCGCCTATTACGTGCTGCGCCCGGTGCGCGACGAGATGGGCATCGCCGGTGGCATCAGGAATCTGCCGTGGCTGTTCACTGCGACTTTTTTTGTGATGCTCGCCGTGGTGCCGGTATTCGGCGCCATCGTCGCGCGGCTGCCGCGCCGGCGTTTCATTCCGCTCGTCTATCATTTCTTCACCGCGAACATCCTGATCTTCTGGCTGCTGCTGACGTTCAACATTGCGCTGGCCGATACCGCGCGCGTGTTCTTCGTGTGGATCAGCGTGTTCAACCTGTTCGCGGTCTCGGTGTTCTGGTCGTTCATGGCCGACCTGTATGCGTCCGAGCAGGGCAAGCGCCTGTTTGGTTTCATCGCCGCCGGCGGTTCGGCCGGTGCATTGCTCGGGCCGCTGATAGCAGTCGGCCTCGCCGAGGCCATCGGCCGCGCCAATCTGCTGCTGATCGCGGCACTGCTGATGGAAATTGCGATCCTGTGCGCGATGCGGCTCGAATCCGCGGCAGGAGCGCTGAAAACTGCTGAGTCGTCAGCTGCACCAACGGCCCCGCGCGATGCGGGATTGGGCGGCAGCTGGATCGCCGGCCTTGTCATGGTGTTGCGCTCGCCCTATCTCGCCGGCATCGCGTTGTGGGTCGCGCTGCTGTCGCTCGCCGGAACCTTCCTGTACTTCCAGCAAGCCAACATCGTCGCCGGTCTGTCGGCAGATCCCAACAAGCGCACGGCCATCTTCGCGCAGATCGACCTCGCAGTGAGTCTGCTGACCATCATCGTGCAATTCGTCGTCACCGGAAAACTGATCCGCCGCTTCGGCGCCGGCCCGGCGGCGGCATTTTTGCCGTTGGTATTTGCGCTGGGATTTCTCACGCTGGCGCTCACGCCGATGTTGTGGGTGGTCATTGCATTCCAGGCGACGCAGCGCGCCGCGAACTTCGCCATTTCCAACCCGGCGCGCGAAGTGCTTTTCACGGTTGTGGAACGCGAAGAGAAGTACAAGGCAAAATACGTGATCGACAACGTCGTGTTCCGCGGCGGCGACGCCGTCAGCGGCTGGCTGTTTCACGCGCTGCGCGGCCTGGGGCTGGAACTCGGCACGATCTCGCTTGCCACAGTACCCGTAGCGGCCGGCTGGCTGGTACTCGCGCTGGCGCTGGGGCGTGCGCATGAACGGCGCACACCAGAAGAGACTTAGAGCGCCTGACATATTGAAACGCGTGTGCGCTGCGAGTCAAAATAGGGGATGACGCGTGCGGTCGACGCTGCGGGCCGTGGGGTATAATACGTTCTGTTAAAATACTCGCAAGCACTCAGAATGCGGGACGCCAAGTCTGTTTTTTCACGAGGAGGAAACATGAAACCATTGCACTATGCGCTGCGCATGATTCTGGCTGTCGCAGTCCTGGGCTCCGCTCATGCCAACGCGCAGAGCTATCCCGTAAAAACCATACGCATCATCGTACCGTTCGGCGCCGGCGGGCCGGCCGATATTTTCGCCCGCTATCTCGGCCAGCGCCTGCAGGAGCCGCTCGGGCAGTCCTTCGTGATCGAGAACCGCCCCGGCGCGGGCTCGATCATCGGCACGGATGCCGCCGCCAAGTCGCCCGCGGACGGCTATACGCTGCTGCTCATGTCCAACACGCATACCGTCAACGAGACGCTGGTCGCAAAAAAACCGTTCGCGCTGATGAAGGATTTCGCGCCGATCGCGCCGATCAACTACTCGGATCTGCTGCTGGTCGTGCATCCGTCGCTTCCGGTGAAATCGGTCAAGGAACTTCTCGCGCTTGCAAAGGCCAAGCCGAACGGCATGAACTACGCCTCCTCGGGCACCGGCACGCCGTATCACATGGCCGGCGAGTTGTTCAAGGCGATGGCGAATGTGGGCATCGTGCACGTGCCGCACAAGAGCAGCGGCGATGCGCGCACCAGCGTCATGAGCGGCCAGGTGGAAATGATGATGGACGCAATAACCACCATGGCGCCGATCGCGAAAAGCGGACGGGTGAGAGCGCTGGCGACGAGCGGCAAGACGCGTTCGGCGATTACGCCCGACCTGCCCACCGTAGCCGAGGCCGGCGTGCCGGGGTATGAATCCACCATCTGGCTCGGCATCCTGGCGCCGGCCGGCACCCCCAAGGCGATCATCGACCGGCTCAATGCGGAGATCGGCAAGGTCGTCTCGCTGCCTGATGTGAAGAAAGCATGGAACGATCAGGGCGCGGTGCCGATGATGATGACGCCTTCCCAGTTCGAGAAGTATCTGAACGGCGACATCGCCAAGTGGGCCAAGGTGGTCAAGTCCGCCGGTATCAAGGTCGACTAGCGGGTCTCATTTCACAGGGCGGCACCGGGTTCCCGCGAGCGGCGGGGACTGCCGCCTTGCAGCTCATCCTGCATTGAGCGCGTCACGCGTTTCATGTTGAACGAATTGAAAATAAATCAAGGAGCCAGTTAATGCGTTTAGTGACTTTTTCCGATGCCAAAGGTGCGCGCATCGGCGTGCACGACCCTGTGTCAAATGAAATCGTGGATCTTTCCGTAAAAACGCGGTTGCCGCGCGACATGACTGCATTCGTCGCGCTGGGCAAGAAAGGGCTGCAGCGTGCGCGCCTCGCGGTGAAAAGCGGCGAAGGCCGGATTCCTTTTTCGAGCGTGAAGCTCCTGGCGCCCTTTCCGCGCCCGGCAAAAAATATCATGTGCGTCGGCAAGAATTACTACGACCACGCGCATGAGTTCCACAACAGCGGCGTTGACGCCAGTGCCGGCAAGGACCCTATTCCCGAAGTGCCCATCATGTTCACCAAGTGGCCCAACTCGGTGATCGCAACGGGCGAGCCGATTCCAACCGCCAATGACTTTACCAATTCCACCGACTACGAAGGCGAGTTGACCGTTGTCATAGGCGAGGGCGGGCGCAACATCGCCAAGAAAGATGCATACGACCACGTCTATGGCTACACCATCGTCAACGATGTCACTGCGCGCACCCTGCAGCATCGTCACCGCCAGTGGTTCCTCGGCAAGAGCCTCGACGGCTATTGCCCGATGGGGCCGTGCATCGTCACCGCCGACGAGATCAAGCCCAGGGACGTGGGCAAGATGCGCCTGGTGACCAAGGTCAACGGCGAAGTGCGCCAGGATACGCTGGTGAGCCAGCTGATTTTCGATATCCCGACGCTGATCGAAGACGTGTCGCGCGTAATGACGCTGGATCCGGGCGACCTGATTGCAACCGGCACCTGCGCCGGCGTGGGCATAGGGTTCAATCCGCCCAAGTACCTGCAAAAAGGCGACGTGGTGACGGTGACCATAGAGCCGATCGGCACGCTGGAGAGTCCGGTTAGTTAAAAAGTAAAAAAAGCATGAACACGAAGGACACGAAGGACACAGAGGAAAAGCTTCAAGACTTTTAACTAAGTGATTCGCTCAGGATCGGTGGGTAATCGTTTAATCTTATTTTATTTACCTTCGTGTCCTTCGTGTCCTTCGTGTCCTTTGTGTCTAAGCTTTTGATGTCAGGAAAAAATGAAACTCGTTCGATATGACAGAAACGGCGCACTGCGCCTTGGCGTGATCGACGGACAGGATGTCGTCGATTTGCTCGATGCCTGTCCGGTCGGCACCAAACCCGCTGAACTTGCCGGCCTGAGCGACATGACCCGGCTGATCGCCATGGGGGAAACAGGCGCGCGCATCGTGAATGCTGCCATCAGTAATTCAAGAGCGGCAAAGACCGGTCGCATGGCGGCGGACAAGGTCAGGCTCGCGGCGCCGATCATGCCGGTGCTGCTCCTGTGCAGCGGCGAGAACTACTGGGACCACCGTGACGAGAAACCGCTGGTTACGCGCAAGGATCCGGAGTTTTTCACCAAGACCGCGCTCGGTGTTATCGGACCCGGCGATGACATTATTCGCGATGAACGGGTCACGAAAAAACTCGATTACGAGACCGAGCTTGCGATTGTGATCGGCAAACCGGGGCGCCATATCCCGGCTGAGCGGGCGCTGGAACATGTGTTCGGCTATACTATATTGAACGATGTGACGGCGCGCGACCGCCAGGTAACTTTGCGTCCCGATGGTTCGTCTGTCTACAACCTGGGACCTGGAAAGAATTTCGACACTTGCGCGCCCATGGGTCCGGCGATCGTCACAGCCGACGACATTCCGGACCCGCAGAATCTGCAACTCAAGACCTGGGTCAACGATGAACTGCGCCAGAGCAATTCGACCGCCAAGATGATTTGGACCTGCGCGCAGCTGATCGCGTTTTTCTCGACCTTCGTCACGCTCAGGCCGGGTGTGGTGATTGCCACCGGCACGCCGGGGGGCACGGCGTGGGGCACCGATCCCGAGCTCGGCGGCAAGAAACCGATGCGCAAAGATACCGTCGCTCCCAAAGGCTATATGCAGCCGGGTGATGTCGTGACGTGTGAGATCGAAGGCCTGGGGCGGCTGACCAACCGCATAGCGGCCGCTTGACAGTTTTTTTCTGTGAAAACAACAGGAGGTAAATCATGAAAATTCATGCAGCGAAGACAATCACGAAGGGAAGGGTACTGTTTACTGCAGTCCTGCTGGCGCTGTCTGCCGTTCCGGCGATGGCTCAGGATGCGTTTCCCAATCACACGCTCTCGATGATCGTGCCGTTCCCGCCCGGCGGGGTGGCGGATACGACTGCCCGGCCGACCGCGGCAATAATGGAGAAATACCTGAAACAGCCGGTTGCCGTCGTCAACCGTCCCGGCGCCGGAGGCGCGGTGGGCAATGCCGCCGTCGCCAACGCCAAACCGGACGGTTACACCATGGGCATGGTGCTTTCCAGCATCTCGGTCATTCCCGCAGCAGACGAACTGTTCAACCGCAAGCCGGCCTACTCGCTTGACCAGTTCGCGCCGATTGCGCTGATCTCGGCCGATCCGACCATACTGGTGGTGCACCCGTCGCTGCCGGTAAAAACGCTGAAGGAACTGGTGGCCCTCGCCAATTCGAAACCCGGCCAGATGTCGTATTCTTCTTCCGGCATCTACGGCGCGCTGCATATGCCGATGGAGATGTTCCTCCACGCGACCAAACTCAAAATGCGCCACGTGCCCACCACCGGAGGCGGCCCCGCCATTACTGCGGTGCTCGGCGGCCACGTCGAGCTGACTGCCGGCGGGCCGGCTGCGATCCACGGTCATGTCAAGGCCGAAAAACTGCGTCCCATCGTAAGTTGGGGCGCGACCCGGCATCCGGCATACCCGGATGTGCCCACGTTCAAGGAACTGGGCTACAAGGATGTCGAGTACTTCATCTGGGCCGGCCTGGTCGGACCCAAGGGCATGCCCGAGGCGGTACTGAAGACGTTGCGCGATGCGGCGCGCAAGACGGCCGAAGATCCGGAATTCAAGAATGCGATGGCCAAGGTCAACTCCCCGGTGCAGTACATGGATGCGCCCGAGTTCAAGAAATACTGGGATGCTGACGCCAAGCGGCTCGCCGGGCTGGTGAAAATCGTCGGCAAAGTCGACAGCAAATAATACGGTGTCGTAAGGGGAATCAGTCAACATGATGCATGATATCGACTCGGCCCCCGCAAAGAAGGGCATACGCAGTGACCAGTTCTCGGGGTTCATTCTGCTCGCGCTCGCGCTGGGCGTGGGCTGGCTGAACCTCGAATACCCGCTCGGTTCGCTGCGGGAGCCCGGGCCGGGTTTCATGCCGTTGCTTCTTGCCATCTTCATCGGTGCGATGGGATTGTTGATTGCATTGTGGGGCGGCAAGTCCGACCCGCTCGCCGCCATCGAGTGGCCGGAGGCGAAGCGCGCGCTGGTGATCATGGCGGGATGTATCGTTGTCTCTTTTGCGCTGGAGCCCCTCGGCTACCGGATCACCATATTTGCGTTTCTGATTTTCTTCCTGGGCGTGCTTGAGCGCAGGCGGCCGCTGCCGGCATTCCTGGTATCCCTCGGCTTCAGTCTCATTTCCTTTTATGTGATAGGCGACCTGCTCCAAGTGCCGTTGCCGCGCAGTCCCTGGGGGTTCTAGTGGTAGAGACATTCAACAATTTGATGCTCGGTTTTTCCGTCGCGCTTTCCCCCGAGATCCTGGTTTACGCATTCGCGGGCTGCATCATCGGCACCCTGGTCGGCATGATGCCGGGACTGGGGCCGCTCGCCGGCATCAGCCTGCTGCTGCCAGCGACGTTCGGCCTCAATCCCATCGTCGCCATCGTGCTGCTGTCCGGGGTCTATTACGGCGCGATGTACGGCGGATCCACCACTTCCATCCTGATGCGCATCCCCGGGGAGGCGGCGTCGGTGATGACCTGCATCGACGGCTACGCGATGACGCAGAAAGGCCGCGCCGGTCCGGCGCTGGCGATCGCGGCGATCGGCTCCTTTTTTGCCGGCACGGTGGGCGTGATCGGCCTGATGCTGCTGGCCCCGACGCTCGCCGAGTTTGCGCTGCGTTTCGGCCCGCCTGAATATACCGCGCTGCTGATGATGGGGCTGTTCATACTCGCCTACATGAGCGGCGGCTCGATGCTCAAAACCCTGGCGATGGCGGGGCTGGGATTGATGATAGGCATGATCGGCATCGACATCATGAGCGGCTACACGCGCTTCAGCTTCGGCCTAGTGGAACTGGGCGACGGCGTGGGTATCGTGCCGGTGGCGGTGGGGCTGTTCGGCATTTCGGAAATCCTGCTTACCGCCGGCAAGGGCGAGATGCCCGATGTGCAGAAACCCAAATTGCGTGACCTGATCCCCTCGCGCGAGGAATTCCGGCTGTCGGTCGGACCGATCGGGCGCGGCAGCCTGCTCGGCTTCCTGATCGGTATCATTCCCGGTTCGGCGCACATCATCTCCTCGTTCGTTTCGTACGGCATCGAGCGGCGCATGTCGAAGCACCCGGAGCGTTTCGGCAATGGCGCGATCGAAGGGGTGGCGGGCCCGGAGTCGGCCAACAATGCCGCGGCCAGCGGCGCTTTCGTGCCGATGCTGGCGCTCGGCATCCCGACCAGCCCGGTGACGGCGGTGATGATTGCCGCGATCATGGTGCACGGCATCTCGCCCGGACCGCTGCTGATACAGGAGCAGCCTGAACTGTTCTGGGGGTTTGTCGCCAGCATGTACGTGGGCAACGTCGTGCTGCTGGTCCTGAACCTGCCGATGGTGGGGGTATTCGTCAACCTGCTGCGCATCCCCTATGCCTATCTTTATCCATGCGTGCTCGCCTTCTGCATCCTCGGCACCTATTCGGTCACCAACAGCATGATCGATGTCTGGATCATGCTCGTCATGGGCGGTCTCGGTTATGTGTTGCGCAAGTTCGATTTCGACCTGGCGCCGGTGGCGCTGGGCCTGGTGCTGGCGCCGATGCTGGAACTGTCGCTGCGCCAGTCGCTGGCGATGAGCGGCGGTGATTACGGGATATTCTTCGAGCGCCCGATCGCGACCACCATGCTGGGCCTGGGGGTGGTGCTGTTCCTGTTCAGCATCAAGCCGCTCATTTTCAAGACCAAGGACTGGCGCGCTGACGTGGGACTGGATGAGGCGAAGGGCTAATAAGAGCGGTGATTGGTGATTGGTGATTAGAGTTTAGCGTTGAGGGATGAGTGGCGAATGCTACTCATCTCCAATCACTAATCACCAATTACCAGTTACTGTTTCTTGAAGCCGTAGAGTTTCGCGGGATTGTCCACCAGCACTTTGCGGCGCACGGTCTCGTCCGGCACCCAGGCTGGCAGCAGGTCGCACAGATCACCATCGTTGGGCATCGCACCCTTTACGATCACGTGCGGCCAGTCGGTTCCCCATATCACACGTTCGGGCGCGGCATCGGTCAGTGCGTGCGCATACGGCGTCACGTCGGGGTAGGGCATCACGGTCGTGGTGATACGCGATGGACCGGTCAGCTTGACCCAGCAGCGCCCGGCGCGCATCAGCCGCAGCAGCGCCTGAAAGCCCGGCGCATCCAGGCCCTTGTCGGTGCGCATGTAACCCAGATGACCAAGCACGATGTCTACCGGGAAATCCGCGAACAGCGTATCGAGATCGGGAAATTCGTCGGCGTGCATCAGGAACTCGACATGCCAGCCGAGCGGCTTGATGCGCTCGGCGAGGCGTTTGATCGGCGCCATCGGGATGATCCCCTTGGCTTCCGCGACATCGACGACATTGACGCGCACGCCGCGCACGCCCGCCGCATGCATGTCTTCAAGTTCGGCGTCGGACACCGAGTCCTCCACCACTGCCACGCCGCGAAAACGGCCGCCCATCTCCGCCATGGCTTTGAGCATAACGCGGTTGTCGGCGCCGTAGACGCTGGGCTGGATCAGCACGGCGCGTTCGACGCCGAGGATGCCGAGCATATGCAGATAAGCGGGCAGCAGCACGTCCGGCGGCGTGTAAATGCGTTTGGGTGAATAGGGATAAACCGATTTCGGGCCGAAGATGTGCGCATGGCTGTCGCAGGCGAGCGGCGGCAGCTTGATATTCGGGCGGCGCGGCGCGGGATCGGGGCCGGCGCACAAAGGCGGTTCAGTCATTCCCGGCGCGGGAGTTGATGTCATGATATGGATTCCAAAGGTGTTATGGATTTTAAACCGGGCTTGGCGCGCCACATTACGGACTGCAGCGGTAAATATTTAACCGAAGTAGTTTACACTCAAACCTCTGATGCACTGAAGCTCGAATCCCGGCCGCCGTTAAATGTCTTGCAATGACCTGTTCTTCAAACACCCTTTTCAGCACCGCACCGTATGAAGCCGGCTTCTGAATCCCCGCCCCCTGGTTTTGCGATGCTGGTCGGCGTGCTGCTGGCCGGGCAGACGGTGGGCACGATGGCGACGATGATGCTGCCTGCGGTAGCGCCCAAGGTCGCCGAGACCTATGGCGTGCACTCGTCGGTGATCGGCTACCAGATCAGCCTGCTCGCTGCGGCGATGCTGGTGTCGCTGGTGTTCGGCAGCAATCTGAGCACGCGCTGGGGACCGTGCCGCGTCACCCAGGTTGGCCTCGCCCTGGTGGCCGGTGGATGCCTGGTGGCGACGGTGCCGTATGTCGGATTCTTGTTCGTGTCCGCTGTCGGGCTCGGCCTGGGCTATGGCCTGTTGACGCCATCGGCATCGCATTTGCTGATGCGCTTCTCGCCGGCGAATAAACGCAACCTGATATTTTCCCTGAAGCAGACCGGGGTGCCGCTGGGCGGCATAGGCGCGGCGCTGATCTCGCCTGCGGTCGCCGTGGCCTTTGGCTGGCAATGGGGGCTGGCGGGAAATGCGCTGCTGCTGTTGCTCCTGGTTGTTCTGCTGCAGCGGGGACGCCCGCACTGGGATGATGACCGTCAGCCGGCCGCGAGATTCATCGTCGATCCATTCGGCGGCATCGCCACGATCTGGAACCATCCGGCGCTGCGCCTGCTGTCGGTTTCCGGCGGCTGTTTCGTGATCGTCCAGATTTGCCTTACGACCTTCACCGTGGTGCTGTTTGTCGAGGAAATGCAGGTGGGGTTGATCCAGGCCGGGCTGGTGCTCACTGCCTCTCAGGTCGGCGGCGTGACGGGGCGCATATTCTGGGGCTGGCTGGCCGATGTCACGCGCAATTGTTTCCTGGCGTTGGCGCTGCTGGCGCTGGTGATGCTGGCATCCTGTCTGACGATTATCGTGGTCACGCCGGGTTGGCCGGTGCTGGCTTCATGCGCATTGTTCTTTGTCATCGGTTCCACCGCGAGCGGCTGGAACGGTGCTTTTCTCGCCGAAGTCGCGCGCCTCAGTCCGGGCCACACCGTCAGCCGGGCCACCGGCGGGTCGCTGGTGTTCGTCAATGTCGGGAAAATGATGGGCCCCATCATTTTTGCCAATGCCTACCTGTTTGGCGGCAGTTACTCGCTGGCTTTCGGGCTGCTTGCGCTGCCGGCGGCGGCGGGACTGGCGTGCCTGATGGCCGTCCATTACCGGGAAGCGCACGCCACGGCCAGTCCGTGATGCTTGGTCAGTCCTGATTCGGCGGCTGGCCTGATCCCGCTCCGAGTTCGCGCTGCATCAGCACCGAGTCCACCCAGCGGCCGAATTTCCAGCCCACGGCTGGCAACAGCCCGACCCGGCTGAAGCCGAATTTGCGGTGCAGGGTGATCGAAGACTCATTCCCGCTGTCACCGATGATGGCCAGCATCTGGCGGCAACCCGCGGCCACGCATGCCTCAATCAACTGCGGCAGCAATGCGCTGCCCACCCCGCTGCCGAGAAAATCGCGATGGATATAGACCGAATTCTCGACGGTATAGCGGTAGGCCGGTCGCGTGCGATACGGCGCAACATAGGCATACCCGACCACGCGGCCATCGAGTTCGGCGACCAGGTAGGGCAGGCCGAGTCCAATGACGTAGGCGTGCCGGCGCGCCATCTCGGCCGTATCGGGCGGCTCGAGTTCGAAGGAAGCCAGGCCGTGCCGCACATGGTAAGCGTAGATGTCAGCGACCGCCGGCATGTCGGTCGGGAGGGCGGCCCGCACCAGCGGAGTCAGGTTTGCGGCAGCCTCAGTCACGTCGTCCGCGTGTGCCGCAGTAAAAGCTGGATTTGTCGGGGAAACCGGGCCATGTTTTAGCAGCCTGTCGGACTTGGCTTCATTTAGGAGTTTGCCGGGGCCAAGACCGGCAAACTCCTGGCGATTCTACTATATTGCGGCCAGACGGCAGGTTAAGATATGCGCGGCCATACACGCGGGGACGGGCGATGACACGAAACAACGGGCAGGGCGGATGGCACTGGATGGTGCTGACCGCCGTGCTGCTGGCGAGCGGCTGCGCCGGCATGTTGCCGGTGGAACCGCTGCCGGACAATTATTATTTCTGGCAGGTACACACCCAGGACCGCAGCGATGCAGACCGCGTCATCGATCAGCGCCGCCAGCCGGAAAAACTGCTGTCGTTTTACGCAGTGCGGCCGGGAATGCGCGTGCTGGACCTTGGCGCCGGCGGTGGCTACAACACTGAGTTGCTGGCGCGCGTAGTCGGGCCGAAAGGCGTGGTGTATGCGCAGAACAACCGTTATTTTCTGGACAACTTCGTCAAGGGGCGGTTCGACGAGCGGCTGAAAAAGCCGGAGATGAGCAACGTGGTCCACGCGGTGCGCGAATTTGATGATCCGGTGCCGCCGCAAGCGCGCGACCTCGATCTCGTGACGTTCAATTTTGTGTACCATGACACGGCCTGGCTGGGCACCGACCGGATGAAAATGAATCGGGCGGTGTTTGCGGCATTGAAGCCGGGCGGCGTATACATCGTGGTCGATCATTCCGGCCGCCCCGGCACCGGCATCAGCGAGGCCAAGACCCTGCACCGCATCGATGAGGGCGTGGTGCGAAAGGAGGTGGAGGCCGCCGGATTCAAACTGATTGCTGAAGCCGGCTTTTTGCGTAACGCGGGCGATCCGCGCGATGCGTCGGTGTTCAAGCCGAAGATTCCAAATGACGAGTTTGTGCTGAAGTTTATTAAACCCAAGGGTGGCTAAAAAAGTCTAAAAGCTTTTTGCCACAGAGATCACAGAGAACACAGAGGAAAAACAAACAATGAGATATTGTTGGTATCTTGTTGTTTTAAATAATATTTATGGTTTCTCTCTGTGACCTCTGTGATCTCTGTGGCTAATCTGGTTCCAGAATCGGAGGTGCTCATGTTGCATGTTTTGAAGAACGTGGTGCGTGGCGCGCTGGTGTGCGCCGCGCTGCTGGCGCCGCAGGTATTCGCGGCGGAGATCGAAAGAACGGGCGGGCCGTACGTGCCGACGCCGCAGGTCGTCGTCGACCAGATGCTGGGCATGGCGAAAGTCGGCCCGGACGATTTCGTGATCGATCTGGGCTCCGGCGACGGCGTGATTGTGCTGACTGCGGCGCACCAGCTCAAGGCGCGCGGCTTTGGCGTTGAAATCGATCCCGATCTGGTCAAGCGCAGCAATAACGAAGCGAAGCGACTGGGCATCGCGGATCGCGCGCAGTTCCAGGTGCAGGACGTGTTCAAGGCCGATCTGAGCCGTGCCACCGTGCTCACGCTCTACCTGCTGCCGGACATGATGAAAAAACTGAGCGAGAAAGTCTATTCCGAGCTTCGGCCCGGCGCGCGCGTGGTGTCGCACGATTACCACTTCGGCGCGTGGCAGCACGACGACGAAATCGCATTCGACGTGCCCGAGAAGGAGAACGTGAACGGCGTGCCGAAGGCCACGCTCTATCTGTGGATCGTGCCGGCCAAGGTCGCAGGCGCCTGGCGCATCGCCAAGGCGGATGGCAGGCAATACGATGCCAGGCTGAATCAGGAGTATCGCAACTTCAGCGGCACGGTGAATCTGGAGGGCAGAAACATTGAAATCCAGCAGCAGAATCTGCGCGGTATGGACATCGGCTTCACGGTCGTTGCCGGCAATGCGCGCCACATCTACAGGGGCCGCGTGACGGGCGACAGGATAGAAGGCACGGTCGATCTGGGCGGCGGCAAGAGCGCGAAGTGGACGGCGACGCGGGCGGCGAAGACGGCGTTGCAGTAACTACTGTTTTTTTAGCCGCCGATAAAGTCAAAAGCTGAGACACGAAGGGCACGAAGGAACGCGAAGGAAAAACGCAGAGCGAGAGAGAATAATATAATAAAAACAACGGATTATGATGCTATGCGTGAGGGGTGGATCTGCGGGGTATTTGATCAGTCCTTCGTGCGCCCCTGAATCAAGCACGGGGCGGAGAGCCTAGCCCTTCCATTGATCGGGCAGCCAGTGGCTGCCGCTCATGTCGCATGTCAGACCCGCTATCATACCCCCATGCTCGCCTCTCTCATGCCTACAGTTTACGTTCAGGTGTCGCCGGAGCGGCTGACGATTCGAAATGCCAGGACGGGTGAAGCGATCTCCGAAGTGCCGGAAGTCGCCATCGCGGACGGTCCAAAACCGAGGATCGTGGGCGTCGGTACTGAGGCGCGTTCGCACAAATCAACTCCTTCGGTAAAGATAATCAACCCGTTCGCTCATCCGCGCTCGCTGGTATCCGACTTCACCGTTGGCGAGCAGTTGCTGAAAGCGTTTTTGCGCCGCCTGCAAGGCCGGTCCATTTTTGCGCTATCCCCAAAGGTGGTGATGCACCCGCTGGGAGATCCGGCCGGGGGTTACACCCAAGTCGAAATACGCGCATTTCATGAAATGGCCATGGGTGCCGGCGCATCCCAGGTGGTTGTCTGGCAAGGCCGGGGGCTCAGCGATCAGGAGCTGCTCTCCGGGCAATTTCCAAGCGGCGGCAAGGTCCTCTCATGAAGAGCGGGGCTATCCCTGCAATCAACGGCTCTGCGCAAAAAGTCGCGCAGGCCGGTTATTTTCACGTGGGCCGTCCGCAAAACCCGTGAACTGCAAAGGCACCTTCCTTCTGTGCGTCGCGGCCATGCTCGTGGCGTGCCAAGGCGAACCACGCTGGGTATACGTGCCTGCGACTGAACCGGAGGTTGAACTGCTCGTCCGGGCATCTGCGACCGAAGTTTCCGTGGGCGAACCCGTGGTCCTTCATGCCGAGCGAAGGTCGCGCGGGGAATGGAAACAAGTCGAGAAAAGCTCGCTCACCAGCGAGCAGTGCTGGTTGGGCCGCCCGCCGCCGGCTCAGGAGAAGGAGGTTTCCGACAACGTGCGCTGGGAAGCGCTTCCTGCAGGGCGTGCTCGATTCAACACGGTATATCGCGACGACCATACTCGCGAAGTCGTCTTTCTGGAGGCTGGCACATTCACGCTGGAGTCCAGTACTGAAGTCTGGTGTCGTCCCGATAAAGCAAGAGGGCAGCCGATCAAGATTTTGGTTCGCGATAAAATTATGCAATGATTGAAGCCGATTGGAGAAATGCACGATGAAGCAAAACGCAGTCAGGCCTGGCTGGACCGGCAGCGCGGCAAGATCGACGCCGGACTGGCCGCGCTCGAAGGGATGCTGGGCAATCGCCCGTGGTGCGTAGGGGACGCTATGAGCCTCGCCGATATCGCAATCGCCTGCCACCTCGGCTTCATCACTTTGCGCGCGCCGCATTACTTTCCGCAGGAAAAATACCCGAACCTTGCGCGGCTCTGGAAGACCATGGAAGCGCGTGAATCGCTGAAGAAGACAGCGGGGACGTTATGAGACACATTGAGAGACACAAATCACACCGCATCGGATGGCTGCGCGCGGCTGTTCTTGGCGCAAATGACGGCATTGTTTCCACAGCCAGCCTCGTCTTGGGCGTGGCGGCAGCAGGCGCGAGTTCGCAGAGTATTTTGATCGCGGGCGTTGCCGGTCTTGTGGCGGGCGCCATGTCGATGGCTGCCGGCGAGTATGTTTCGGTGAGTTCGCAAGCCGATACCGAGCGCGCCGATCTGGATCGGGAGCGCAAGGAGTTGGCTGCCGATCCCGAGCACGAGCACGCGGAATTGGCGGCTATCTACGTTGGGCGTGGACTTGATGCAGGACTGGCCTCCGAAGTGGCTACCCAGTTGACGGCGCATGATGCACTCGGCGCGCATGGGCGTGACGAGCTGGGCATATCCGATACGATGGCCGCGCGACCGGTTCAGGCCGCATTGGCGTCGGCCGGCACTTTTTCAGTTGGCGCTGTCCTGCCTCTTTTGATTGTCCTCTTGGTGCCGGTATCTGCGCTCATGTGGGCAGTTTCGGGGAGCTCGCTCTTGTTTCTCGCGCTATTAGGCTCCCTGGCTGCGCGCGCCGGCGGCGCTTCTGTGATGATTTCTGCCGCGCGGGTGACCTTTTGGGGCGCCCTGGCAATGGCCTTGACCGCTGGAGTGGGGGCGTTGTTTGGAGTAACGGCTTGATTATGATCTCGACGCCCAACAACTCGTTGCAGGCGCGACGGCCCTGACCAACCGCGGCCTGAACCCGGACGGCAGGCTTCAAACCAAGGGCCTTCATACGAATGAGCATAAAGAACTGGCGAGGGTGGTTGCTGGGCGCGGTGACTGTGGGTGGAATCGCTGCGGTATTCTGGTTTTCGCCGACCCCCCAGGATCCGGCCTATCATGAGTTCGCGGACCGCAGAACATTATTCGGAATCCCGAACTTCTGGAACGTGTTCTCGAACCTCCCGTTCGTGCTTGCCGGAGCGTTTGGGCTGAGCAGGTTGTCCCGGCTGCAACCAGCCTCGCCCCGCGCTGCATACGTCGTGTTCTGTATCGGGGCGGTTTTTATCGGCCTGGGTTCGGCGTATTACCACTATGCGCCCTCGACGCAGGCACTGGTGTCTTTGCGGTTCAACGGCTGAGGCGATGAAGCCGCTGGCGTAGGGTGCGCTTGCGCACCTTACCCGCTCAGGAAATCCCTGAAAAACCAAAAAGCATTAACACGAAGGACACGAAGGAAAAATATAATTAAAACAACGGATTATGATGTTGTTCGTGGGGGATAGGGCTGCGGGATACCTGGACAGTTTTTGTGCAAATATTGTTTCGCACGGAGCACACGAAGGACACGGAGAAGAACAAAGATTGATGAATTGCCTCCGTGTACCCGTCGAGCGGGTATTGAAAAGAATGCTCCGTGCGAACCCTGGTTCTCAGGTCTGTGTCTCGAGCCGATCCGACGGCGTATTATTCAGAGCCATGTTTCCATGGCCGCTCGTTACTTAAACGGGAACCCACAAGCAACACTGTATAAGGTGGCATTTCTGTCAACGACTACACGTCGGGCAACACAGGATCATCCCCAAAATGCTTAACGTCGCTATTCACTTCGTCATCGGGTCCGTTGTCTCGCTGCTTATATTTCTGGCCTTCACTTGGCTGTCTGGCGTGCGGAGCTTCTCTGCGCCGTTTGCAGTCCTGTTCATCGGCTTCACGTGCGGGCTGCTCTCGCACTTCGCCTCACCGTGGGCGACCCCTGTGGTTCTCGTCCTGTACGGCATAGCATCGCTGAATGAGTACCGCAATGATCGCATTTAGTCGGCAAAAATGGGGTTATAAGGCCGGATAACACGATTCCCTAGAATGAAAGTGCCGAAGTTCCGGAGGCTTAGCGTGGTCCGACCCGTGTAGGCGAAGTTGCCCATCCGGCGTAGAATTGGCGAATCCACCCTACAGGCACACCTCAGGGTACGCTCTACGGATTTCTAAATGAGCCAGGCCACTTCACAGATGCGGGATTTCGCCGAGCGTCTCATTGCTTATGAGGCCAGGGAAAATAAATCTTCCGGGACAAAACCCGCGGCGGCCTTTCCCGTCTGTGAGAAGCTGCGTCCGCATCTGGTGACCCTCATGGGTAACACCGGTTTTCGCGCGCTTCTTTTGCGCGCCCTCGCGCGGGCCGAGGCGGACGTTCCGTCGCTGCGCGCGATGCAGGTCAAAGCGGATGGCTCTTTGGCAGGGTTGGACAAACTTGAAGTGCAGGCTGACTCGGAAGAACTTGCCAAGGGTAGTGTGGTTCTGGTCGCCCAGTTGCTCGGCCTGCTGGTGGCTTTCATCGGCGAGACTTTAATGCTGCGGATCGTGTGCGACGTGTGGCCGAAACTGGCACTCAATGATTTGAAGTTTTTTAAAAACGATAAAACATGAAAAAACAAAATGGCGCGGCGAAACGCAAAGTGCTGAAGAAATCCGTGAGCCCACCGGCCAAAGTCGTGATCCGCAAAATACCGACTGGCGTGCGTGGACTCGACGACATCCTGGGTGGCGGCATCCCGGAATTTTCTTTCAACATCATTGCGGGCACGCCGGGTTGCGGCAAAACTACGCTGGCGCATCAAATCATTTTCGCCAATGCGACAGCGCAGAAACCCGCGCTTTATTTCACCGTCCTCGGCGAACCTGCCATAAAGATGCTGCGCTATCAGCAACAATATTCTTTCTTCGACGAATCCAGGTTGGGCAAGGCTATCCGCTTTATCAATCTGGCCGACGTGGTGCTGGAGCAGGATTTGAACGCGGTCTTCAATGAAATTACCAAGCAAGTCACGGCGATCAGTCCGGGCTTCGTGGTGGTGGATTCCTTTCGCACCGTGGTGCGCAAAGCGATGAGCCTCGCGAGCGAAATAGAGATGCAATCGTTCATCCAGCGTCTCGCTCAGTTTCTTGCCAGTTGGGAAGCCACGACGTTTCTGGTCGGCGAATATGTCCCGGAAGAGGTCCGTGACAATCCGGTGTTCACCATCGCCGATGGTCTCTTCTGGCTTTCGCAGGTGGTGGAGAGAAATTCCGTGGTGCGAAAATTGCAAATCATGAAAGTGCGTGGGCAGGAATCGGTGCCGGGATTGCACACCATCCGCATTACCGATGGCGGGTTGCAAGCCTTCTCGCGCACGTTGGGATTGGTCGGCAAAAAGATAAACCCGGTGCGGCGTCGGCGTCGGCTTTCCGTTGGCATTCCCGAGCTGGACAAGATGATGGGCGGGGGCATTCTCGAAGGCGACAGTCTCCTCGTAGCCGGCCCTTCGGGGACGGGAAAATCGGCTTTGGCGACGCAATTTATTGCCGAAGGACTTCGCCATGGGGAACCGGCAATTATGGCGATCTTCGAAGAACGCCCGAAAGGATACACGGAGCGCGCCGTCAGTTTTGGTTTGAATTTAAAAACGCCGCAAGAAAAAGGAAAACTCGAAGTCCTTTACCTTCGTCCGCTCGACCTTTCAGTGGATGAAACCATGCAAGAAATTCTTGATGCCATCATAAGGGTCGGCGCAAAACGGTTGGTGATCGATTCGCTCGTCGGTTTTGAGATGGCGCTGGCACCCAATTTCCGTGCGGACTTTCGCGAGTCACTCTACCGAATGATCGGGGCGTTGACGGGAGCCGGGGTCACGATTCTCAGCACGGTCGAAGTGGAGGATACATTTACCGCGCTGTCGTTTAGTCATTACACGATTTCGTTTCTCACCGATGACATTATCCGGTTGCGTTATGTGGAAATTGACGGCCAGCTTCGGAAGGTGATGGTCGTCATTAAAATGCGCGGCGGCAATCATAGCAAAGATATCCGCGAATATGTCATCACGAACAAAGGCGTGGTGGTCATCAGCCCGCGGAGCACGGATTACAGCGGGTTGACCACAGGAATCCCCCAGCGAACCGGCCCACGCCAGGCGCAAAAAGAAGAAGCCGCGCCGGAACCGAAGGCGAAGAAGTAGAAACAACGCTCAAATGGACAAGACCGCCCAGCTCCATGAAAAGATGCGCGCGATGAACGAGGCGTTGCTGCTCGGGTCGGTGCGCCAGGATGAACTCGCAGAAGCGGCGGAAAAATTGAATGAACAACTGCGCGCGGAAATCACCGTGCGCAAGCAGGTCGAATTGGAATTGCACAAAGCCATTGCCATTGCGGAAAAAGCCAACCTCGCGAAATCGAATTTCCTGTCCAGCATGAGCCATGAGCTACGCACGCCGCTCCATGCGATCCTCGGTTTCGCCCAGCTTCTGGAAGGTGGGTCTCCGCCACCGACGACCTCCCAGAAGGGCAAAATCGAGCAGATTCTCAAGGCGGGGTGGTACCTACTGGAACTGATCAACGAGATCCTCGATCTCGCGCTGATCGATTCCGGGAAGCTGTCGCTGTCAATGGAGCCGATGTCGCTCACCGAAGTCATGCGCGAATGCGAAGCCATGATAGAACCGCAGGCGCAAAAGCGCGGCATCAGCGTGGCCTTTCATCAGTTCGAATGCTCGTACTTTATCAATGCCGACCGCACACGAGTGAAGCAGGTTCTCATCAACCTGCTTTCCAACGCAATCAAATACAACAAGGTGGGCGGAACGGTCGTCGTGGACTGCAGCGCGAGCACCGCGGAACGCATTCGCATCAGTGTCAAGGACTCCGGCGAAGGATTGACTCCGGATAAACTGACGCAGTTGTTCCAGCCGTTCAATCGTCTCGGCAAAGAGAACGGCATCGAGGAAGGCACCGGCATCGGCCTGATGGTGAGCAAGCGGCTGGTCGAATTGATGGGTGGCGTCATAGGCGTGGAAAGCACGGTCGGTAAGGGCAGTGTGTTCTGGATCGAACTGAACGTGACGGCTGAACCACAACGTGCCGCCAAACTCACCGCTGTCCCCCAGGCGCAGGTTCATGCCGGCGCGCCGTTGCGCACCCTGCTCTATGTCGAGGACAACCCGGCCAATCTGAAGCTGGTCGAGGATATCATCGCGCGCCGGCCCGATATCCGCTTGCTGAGCGCGGCGGACGGCAAGCGCGGCATTGAGATTGCGCTCGCCTCCCGGCCGGATGTCATCCTGATGGACATCAATCTGCCTGGCATCAGTGGTATCCAGTCGCTGGAAATCCTGCACGCAGACCCGGCAACAGCGCACATCCCGGTGGTTGCGCTCAGTGCCAATGCGATACCCCGCGATATCGAGAAAGGTCTTGCGGCAGGGTTCTTCCGTTATCTCACTAAACCTATCAAGGTCAACGAGTTCATGGATACGCTGGACGTAGCGCTGAAATTCGCGGAAACGCATGCGGCCCACGCCAATAATGAGTAAAAAGCATGATGGTTAGTGCAACCGACATTCTTAATGCCAGCGTCCTGATCGTTGATGATCAGGCGTCCAATGTCAGGCTGCTTGAGCAATTCCTGGGTAAGGCCGGTTCACTTCGGTTGCCTCAACGACGAAGCCGCAGGCGGTCTGGGCGCCGCATCGCGAAAACCAATACGACCTGATCCTCTCGGAGGATTTGGCGATGGGGCCTAAACTATCTATCCAAAGTGGACGCAAGGAACGCGCCGTTAATTTCCGAGTTGAACCGGCGCGAGTGCAGCCGCGTGCGGTTCAACACAACGTTGAACGTTCGCTTTCGGGAAGTTTGACTGTCCGCATTGGTCGAAAGCGGACGTTCAGGACATAGAAATTACCTGATTCCAGTGCTCAGATCTGCCCAGGTCGGGGAGCCGATCAGGGCTCGACCCCTGTCGCCGGATCTACGTAACTAGCTAATTTAATAGGAATTCTTTCGGAAGCGCCTCGACCACCGCGCGCCGGTAGACGAGTTGCGTGGTGGCGGCGTCGAGTGCTGCGGCGTTGCGCGCATCGGTGACGATCACGCCGCCCGCCAGCAGTTTGTCGTCGAGCGGGAGCGGCCGGGCGAGCATCGCCCACAGGTCCTGGTTGTGGCGCTCGGGCACGTCATCGAACGTGACTTTTGCCGGAGCCGCCAGCGCGCCGGCGCTGGCGACGATGAAGCTGTTGATGTGCATCGCGCCTTTCCAGTCCGGCCGGAAGAGCACGATATGCGGCAGTTCGGCGCGCAGGGTCGCGAGCAGGTGCGCGTAGCTCAGGGGACGCTCGAGATCGGCGAAGGTGTTGAATACCGCAACACCTTTCTCGCTCAGGCAGTGCTTCAGGTCGCGAAAAAATTCCCGGGTGACCAGGTAATCCGGCGTGCCGTCGCCGTGGAACAGATCCAGCACCACGACGTCGTAGCGCTGAGGGCAGTGGTGCAGGAAAGCGCGCGCATCGGCCTGGTGAACGCGGACGCGGGCGGAATCGAAGCCGAAGAACTGGCGCGCAACGCGCAGCGAGAGCGGGTCGATTTCCACCGCGTCGACGCTGGCGCCGCGCGCTGCAAGCTGCATCGGCACGATGCCGGCACCCAGGCCCAGCACCAGCGCCGTGCGCATTTCCGGTCGGTAGGCGGAGGAGAGCGCCTCCAGCGCATAAGTGTAGAACGACAACGATTTGCCGCTGGATTCGACCGTGTTCTGCACCAGCCCGTCCTGAAAATAGATGCGCCGGTAGCGGCCGGTGTCGCGGTCGGGTTCACTTTTCAGGATTTTTACCGTGCCAAATAAAGAACCCTGGCTCGCTTCGACGCGCCAGGTGTGGCCACCGTACGCCGCCGGGCCCATGCGTCCGGTATAGGCATCGGCCTGCCACATCAGCACTACTGCGGCGAGCGCAGCAGTGATCGCGGTGGCCGCGATGGACTTGGATGAAGAAAGCGGCGCGGGGGGCGCGAGCGCGATGGCCAGCGACAGCAGCGCCAATAACAGCGCCACCACCAGCGTGGCGGCATAGTTGCTGACGTAAGGGATCAGCCCGAACGCGGTGATCAGCACGCCCGCAACCGAGCCTAAAGTGCTTACGAAAAACACCTTGCCGGCGCCGGCGTCGCCTGCCTGCTTTCCGGCGGCGCGTTGCAGGAAGATGGCCACCAGCAGCGGGTTCATCGCCGAAGTGGCGACCAGCGGCAAAAACAGCAGGATCAGGCAGGCGGCGAACGCGCCCAGAACCAGGCTCCACGCGGAGAGCGGCGCAAACAGAAACGGATAGGCGAGACAGGCGCCGACGATGGCCAGCGCCGCCACCGCGGGCATCAGCGCGAAAATCTGCAGCAGGTGGGCAGCCGGACGCGAGCGTGCGCCGCCAGCGTAGCGCCCGCCCGCCCAGTAGCCCAGCGCGAGCGAGACCAGCGTAATGGACAGGATGCCGGTCCAGATGTAGAGGCTGACGCCGAAGTAGGGGGTCATGATGCGCGAGGCCAGCAACTCAAGTGCAAGAATGGCGCCGCCGGAGATGAAAATGATCGCGTAGAGCAGTGTCACGATGGGCTATCGGGTATAATTCCCGCCTCTGGCAAAACGCGCAATCTACCAGAGTTGTATGCCTGATGCGAGCCGCGCCCAAGTGTGAAACCAGTTACCGCCGCATGTGATGGGGGATAGACCGTGCAACAATTTTCATATCTCGGAGTTCGGAATATTTTCATGCCCAGCCTGAAACGCCTGTGGTCCGGCGCGATGGTCGCCATGCTGCTCACCGGTGCGACGGTCACGGCAGTCGGCGCTGCGGAACTCAGTGTGCCGTACGTGTCGACGCCGCTGGACGTGGTCGATGCCATGCTGAAGATGGCCAAGGTCTCCAGTACCGATTACCTGATAGACTTGGGCTCGGGTGACGGGCGCATCGTGGTCAATGCGGCCAAGAAATACGGCGCGCGCGGTTTCGGCGTCGATCTGAACCCGGTGCGCATCGATGAAGCGAACGCCAATGCCAGGAAGGCCGGCGTGACCGACAAGGTGGCGTTCTACCAGCGCGACCTGTTCGAGACCGATCTGTCCGAGGCCAGCGTGATCACCATGTATCTGCTGCCCCGCGTCAATCTCGAGCTGCGGCCCAAGCTGCTTGCGCTCAAACCCGGCACGCGCATCGTGTCGCATGATTTCTCGATGGACGACTGGAAACCCGACACCCATGTCAAAATAGACGTGAAAGACAAATACGGCGCATCGGGCGGCGTCAGCGACGTCTATTTCTGGGTCATCCCGGCTAAAGTCGCGGCCACATGGCAGTGGCAGCTGCCGGTCTCGGGCAAGCCCCGCAGCTATGAAATGACGCTGACTCAGAAATATCAGGTATTTTCCGGCGACGTCCGCATCGGTAGCCAGGCCATCAGGCTGCAGAATCCGGTATTGCGCGGAGAGCAGATCGCTTTTGTCTTTACGGCCGACATCGATGGCATTCCCGTCAAGCACGAATTCACCGGCAGGGTGGAGGGCGATGCAATCAGCGGCCAGGTGATGCTTTCCGGCAGAAACATCCAGGGGCAGGTGGACTGGAGCGCGAAGCGCGCTGCTGCAAAAACCGCTGCAGCTGACCGTAATGTCGTCGTTCTGAGGTAATCGCGCTTCATCGGCAGTAAATTTTTTATTTCATTTCGGACTTTAGATGATATTTGGCATTGCAGTACCCGGAGTAGGCGGTGTTGCGGGACGGTTGTGCGGCATATTTTTGGTCGCCGGATTAATTTCGACACCGGCTTACGCCCAGGATTACGGTGACACGCCGTACGTGCCGACTCCGCAGAACGTGGTCGACAGGATGCTCGAAGTCGCCAGGGTCGGACCGAAAGACTATGTGATCGATCTGGGCTCGGGCGACGGGCGCATGATCATCACCGCCGCAAAAAATCACGGTGCGCGCGGCTTCGGCGTCGACCTCGACCGGCAACTGGTCAGGAAAGCAAACGCGCTCGCAGCCAAGGCCGGCGTGGCCGAGCGCGCCAAATTCTATGCGCGCGATCTCTACGAAACCGATGTCAGCCCGGCCACGGTGCTGACCATTTACCTGCTGCCCGAAGTCAATCTGATGGTGCGCCCCAAGCTGCTCGCCACCCTCAAGCCCGGCACGCGCATCGTGTCCCATGACTACAACATGGGGGAATGGCCGCCGGACCTCGAGTTGGCCCTCGATGCACCGGGCAAGACGGTGGGCCGCGACCAGAAGAGCAAGGTGTTTTTCTGGGTCATGCCGGCCAGGGCATCCGGGAAATGGCGCTGGCAGATCCCCGACGAAGATAAACCGCAGAATTTCGAGCTGGCGCTCAACCAGATGTTCCAGAACATCGAAGGCAGCCTGACGGTCGATGGCCGCAAAATCGCGATCACGGACCCCAAACTGAGCGGAACGCAGATCAGCTTTTCCGCCACGCTCGATCGCACCGGCACTGCCGTGCGCCACATGTTCTCCGGCAGCATCGCGGGCGATG
>JAUXMZ010000072.1 GCA_030683105.1 Burkholderiales bacterium
GGGGAGAGGGTGAAGACTCGCAGTTTTATCCCTTCACCCTTCACGCATTCACCCTTCATTAATAAACTCGTGCTTTGGGTTCGAATGCTTCAACGGTCAGCGGCTTGAGTTTGACCGGTTTGTAATCCAGCCGGTTGCCTTCCTTGTACCACAGCGTGTGCTTCAGCCAGTTCACATCATCTCGGTCGCTAAAGTCGCTGCGGTCGTGCGCCCCGCGCGACTCGGTGCGGGCTTCAGCCGAGATCATGGTCGACACCGCGGTTTCGACCAGATTGTGAAGTTCCAGCGCTTCGAGGCGCGCGGTATTGAATACCTTGCTCTTGTCCTTGATGCACAGATGTTTGGCGCGCTCGGCAATCTCGAGGATTTTCCTGACCCCTGCCGCCAGACTGTCGGGAAAGCGGAACACGCCACAATGCAACTGCATGACGCGACGCATGTCGGCGCCAACTTGCGCAACGCTCTCACCCGAAGTCGCGCCGTCGAGCTGGGCCAGGCGCGCCACGGCTCCCTCGCCCGCATCCTTGGGCAGATCCTTGGCGGCGCGCCCGCCTTTGAGGTCTGCGACGATCTGCTCGCCGGCCGATTTGCCGAACACCAGCAGGTCGAGCAGCGAGTTGGTGCCGAGACGATTGGCGCCGTGCACGGATACGCATGCACACTCGCCCGCCGCATAAACGCCCCTGACGATTTTCTCGCCGCCGGCGCCATCGGGCATGACCACCTGGCCCTGGACATTCGTCGGAATGCCGCCCATCTGGTAGTGACAGGTCGGCACCACCGGGATAGGTTCCTTGACCGGATCGACATTGGCGAACTTGATTGCGATTTCACGTATGCCTGGAAGTCTCTTGTTGATGACTTCGGGGCCCAGATGGTCAAGTTTGAGCAGAATATGGTCGGCGTCCTTTCCAGCGCCGCGCCCCTCCTTGATTTCAGTGGCCATGGCACGCGATACCACATCGCGGCTGGCAAGGTCCTTCACCGTCGGCGCATAGCGTTCCATGAAGCGCTCGCCATTCTTGTTGAGCAGGAATCCACCCTCTCCGCGCACGCCTTCGGTGATCAGAACTCCGGCGCCTGCGACACCTGTGGGGTGGAACTGCCAGAACTCCATGTCCTCGAGCGGCATACCGGCACGCGCCACCATGCCCAGGCCATCGCCGGTATTGATGAAGGCGTTGGTACTGGCGGCGTAAATACGCCCCGCCCCGCCGGTGGCAAGCAATGTCGCCTTGGATTGAAAAATCATCACTTCGCCGGTTTCCATCTCGAGCGCGATCACGCCCAGCACGTCACCGTCCTGGTCACGGATCAGATCCAGCGCCATCCACTCGACGAAAAACTGGGTGTGCGCCCGCAGGTTGCGCTGATACAGCGTGTGCAGCATGGCGTGTCCGGTGCGGTCGGCCGCCGCGCATGCGCGCTTGATCGCACGCTCTCCATAATTGCGGGTATGCCCGCCGAAGGGCCGCTGGTAAATCTTGCCGTTGTCGAGGCGGTCGAACGGCATGCCGAAGTGTTCCAGCTCGTAGACGACTTCATTGGCCTTGCGGCACATGAATTCGATCGCATCCTGGTCGCCGAGATAGTCGGAACCCTTGACGGTGTCATACATATGCCAGTGCCAGTTGTCTTCCTCTTCGTTGCCGAGCGAGGCCGACACACCGCCTTGCGCCGCCACGGTATGCGAGCGGGTGGGAAATACCTTGGACAGCACCGCGACCCTGAGATTGGCCTCGGCGAGTTCGAGCGCAGCCCGCAACCCCGAGCCGCCGGCACCGACTACCACTGCATCAAACTGTCTTACGGCGATCGCCATATTGTTACGCACCCCACAGAATCTGAATCGCCCACGCCGCGTATACCATGAGGGCCAGGATTACCATTGCATGCAGCACCAGCCGCAGACCGACAGGCTTGATGTAGTCCATGAAAATATTGCGCACACCGACCCAGGCATGAAGGGCGAGGCAGGCCATGAACAGGAACGTCGCGTAACGCATGAGCGGCGCTGTCCACAACGCTTTCCAGTGGGCATAGTCGAATTGGGGCATGTTCGTCACAACCACAACGAACAACAGGGTATAGAGCGCCATGACGATCGCGGTAACGCGCTGCGACAACCAGTCCCGCAATCCGTAGTGCGCGCCGATGAGATCGCGCTTCACCATAATAGCGCTCCTGCCATCAGCGTCAGTCCTATGCTGACCACGATCACGATCGCGCTGCTCAGCCGCGCTGCGCCGAGTTCGGTGCCTAAATCCAGGTCCAGCGCCAGGTGGCGCACGCCGGCGCACAAATGATGCAGATACCCCCACAGCAATCCGAGCAGCACTATCTTGAGAAGCGGGTTTGAGGCCGCATTTCTGAACGCGTCAAATGACTGCGGCGAAGCAAGACTCAACTGCAGCAGCCACAGAAGTAACGGGATGAATAAAAACAATATGGCACCGCTGACCCGGTGCATGATGGATACCACACCTGCCAGCGGCAGGCGTATCCGTATGAGATCGAGGTGTTTGGGTCTTTTTTTTACGGGCATCAGGCAGTCTTTTCAGAAGCTTAAGCAGGAAAAACCAGGCGTGCAGGCACGCCACAACCCCGAAATATTAACAGTTTTCGCTGCGCTGCGGTATGACACATGTATGCCGGACAGCTGAGATGGTCCGCATTGCAGAATTCGCGAATAAATCTCACATTATGGATAGTCGATCTTGTGTCATTTGACTTGGTTTTTTTGCCTACTTTTGAGTTAAAGCAAAGTACGGCGACTGCAATGTCTTTATGCTTCACCCGCACTATCCGGAAAGGAATGCTGATTTCTACTGCAAAATCACGGTGATATTTGACCATGACAGTGGCGTTCGCTATCATTTCCGGCTACAGGAGCACACGGGCGCAGCAACCCTCACCGCGCCCGCTGGTGCTTATCTTGCCACTTTGAAAGTTCCAGGAGTTTTCCAATGAAACGACCCATGCGCGTCGCGGTCTCCGGGGCCGCCGGCCAGATCGGCTATAGCCTTTTATTCAGAATCGCCAGCGGCGAAATGTTGGGCAAGGATCAGCCTGTAATACTGCAATTGCTTGAAATTCCTGACGAAAAAGCCCAAAAAGCGCTCAAGGGCGTGATGATGGAACTCGACGACTGCGCATTTCCTCTGCTGCAAAGCATGATCGCCGCATCCGATCCGATGGCGGCGTTCAAGGATACCGACGTGGCGTTGCTGGTCGGCGCACGGCCGCGCGGCCCGGGCATGGAACGCAAGGACCTGCTGGAAGCCAACGGCAAGATCTTCGGCCCGCAGGGCAAAGCCCTCTCGGAAGGGGCCAGCCGCGACGTCAAGGTGCTGGTCGTCGGCAATCCCGCCAATACCAACTGCCTGATCGCGATGAAAAACGCGCCCGGGCTCAAGCCCAGTAATTTTACGGGCATGATGCGGCTCGATCACAACCGCGCCCTCACCCAGATCGCCCAAAAAACCGGCAAACCCGTCACCAGCGTGCGAAAAATGGCGGTGTGGGGCAATCACTCCGCCACCCAGTATCCCGACATTTTTCACGCCGAAATCGACGGCAAAAAAGCCTGGCCGATGATCAACGACCAGGACTGGCTCGAGAAAAATTTCATTCCCACCATCCAGAAGCGCGGCGCCGCGATCATCGAAGCGCGCGGCCTGTCGTCCGCGGCGAGCGCCGCCAATGCCGCAATCGACCATATCCGCGACTGGGTGTACGGCACGCCCGAGGGCGACTGGGTCAGCATGGGGATCCCGTCGGACGGCAGCTATGACATCCCCGAAGGCGTGATTTTTGGCTATCCTGTCACCTGCAAGAATGGCAAATTCGAAATCGTCAAAGGACTGGATCTCAGCGAGTTCAGCCGTGCGCGGATCCAGATCACCCTCAAGGAATTGCACGAAGAACGCGAGGCGATCAAGCACCTGTTGGGATAATTCCGGTGAGCGGTGAGCGGTAAACGGTGAGCGGTTGACCCCGCCTGCCGCTTGCGGCTTACCGCTTACTGCTTACTGATAGGAGGAGAACAAGCGATGAGCAGCAACGACCCGTCCCCCGGCCCCAAACCCAAGAAATCGGTCGCGCTGTCGGGCGTGGAAGCCGGCAATACCGCGCTATGCACGGTCGGTCGCAGCGGCAACGACCTGCACTACCGCGGCTACGACATACTCGATCTTGCCGAACAGTGTGAATTCGAGGAAGTCGCCTACCTGCTGGTGCACGGCAAGCTGCCGACCGGCGCCGAGCTTGCAGGTTATAAAGAAAAACTGAAAGCGATGCGCGGACTGCCCGCAGCGGTACTCGAGGCGCTGGAATGCGTGCCGGCCGCAGCACACCCGATGGATGTCATGCGCACCGGCTGCTCGGTGCTCGGCACCGTGCTGCCGGAGAAAGACGACCACAACCTGCCCGGTGCGCGCGATATCGCCGACCGGCTGATGGCCTCGTTTGGTTCGATGCTGCTGTACTGGTACCACTACAGCCACAACGGACGCTGCATCGACGTCGAGACCAATGACGATTCCATTGGCGGCCATTTTCTGCACCTGCTGCACGGCCGGCCGCCTGAGGATGCCCACGTGAAGGCGATGCATACCTCGCTCAATCTTTACGCCGAACACGAGTTCAACGCATCCACCTTCGCCGCGCGCGTCATCGCCGGCACCGGCGCCGACATGCACTCCGCGATCACTGGCGCGATCGGCGCGCTGCGCGGCCCCAAGCACGGCGGCGCCAACGAGGTCGGCTTCGAGGTGATGAACCGCTATCAAACGCCTGATGAAGCGGAAAATGACATCGTCACGCGCATCGCCAACAAGGAAGTCGTTATCGGGTTCGGCCACCCGGTCTATACCATTGCCGATCCGCGCAACCAGGTGATCAAGGAAGTCGCGCGCTCACTGTCGAAAGCCACCCACGACATGAAGATGTTCGACATCGCCGACCGCATCGAGGCGGTGATGATGCGCGAGAAGAACATGTTCGCCAACCTCGACTGGTTCTCGGCGGTGTCGTACCACAAGATGGGCATCCCGACGCCGCTGTTCACGCCGATTTTCGTCATCTCCCGCACCAGCGGCTGGTCGGCTCACGTCATCGAGCAGCGCATAGACAACAAGATCATCCGCCCGACCGCGGTCTACACCGGCCCGGAAAACCAGAAGTTCGTGCCGATCGACCAGCGCGGCAAAGCCGAGAAGAAAACGAAGTAAGAAAACCTTATTGCCACAGAGAGCACAGAGTTCACAGAGAAAACCAAGATCTTTTTTGCACTCTCTGTGTCCTCTGTGCTCTCTGTGGCTAAATGTTTTTAATCCGAGAATTTTAATGTCATCACACATCTCCAATATCCGACCCAAACCCGACAAAGTCCTGACCGACATTGCCGATTACGTCGCAAAAACCCCGATCAAGAGCGCCGAGGCCTATATCACCGCGCGGCTGTGCCTGATCGACACGCTGGGATGCGGATTTGAAGCCCTGTCCTACCCGGCGTGCACCAAACTGCTGGGGCCCATCGTGCCCGGCACCATCGTGCCCAACGGCACCAAGATCCCGGGAACCTCGTTCCAGCTCGATCCCGTGATGGCGGCGTTCAACATCGGCTGCATGATCCGCTGGCTCGATTTCAACGACACCTGGCTCGCCGCCGAATGGGGGCACCCGTCCGACAACCTCGGCGGCATACTCGCCGCCGCCGACTGGCTGTCGCGCACCGCGGTGGCCGCCGGCAAAAAACCGCTGCTGATGCGCGACGTGCTGACGGGCATGATCAAGGCGCACGAGATCCAGGGCGTGATCGCGCTCGAGAACAGTTTCAACCGTGTCGGCCTCGACCACGTGCTGCTGGTGAAAGTCGCGTCCACTGCTGTCGTCACCCGCATGCTCGGCGGCACGCACGAGGACATCGTCAACGCCGTGTCGAATGCATGGATCGACGGCCAGTCGCTGCGCACCTACCGCCACAGCCCCAACACCGGCTCGCGCAAATCGTGGGCGGCGGGGGATGCCACCAGCCGCGCGGTGCGGCTGGCGCTGATGACGCTCAAGGGCGAAATGGGTTATCCCTCGGCGCTGACCGCCAAGACCTGGGGCTTTAACGACGTGCTGTTCAAGGGCAGGCCCCTGCAGTTCAAGCGAACCTACGGCTCGTATGTGATGGAGAACGTGCTGTTCAAGATCTCGTTCCCGGCTGAGTTCCACGCCCAGACCGCGGTCGAATGCGCGCTCAAGCTGCACCCCAAAGTCAAAGACCGTCTGGACGACATTAAAAAAATCATCATCACCACACACGAATCCGCGATCCGCATCATCGACAAGAAAGGTCCGCTCAGCAATCCGGCCGACCGCGATCACTGCATCCAGTACATGGCGGCAATCGGCATGATCAAAGGCAATCTTACCGCGGCCGATTACGAAGACGACGTGGCCCATGACCCGCGCGTCGACGCCTTACGCGCCAAAATGGAGTGCGTTGAGAACAAACAGTACAGCCGCGACTATCTCGATCCCGCCAAGCGCTCCATTGCCAATGCAATACAGGTGTTCTTCAAGGACGGCAGCAAGACCGACAACGTCGCGGTCGAATATCCGCTCGGGCACCGCCGGCGGCGCAAGGAAGGCGTGCCCCTGCTCGAAGCCAAGTTCCGTACCAATCTGGCGCGCCGCTTCGCGGACAAACAGCGCCAGGCCATACTCGCGCTGTGCCAGGACCAGAAAAAACTCGAAGCGACGCCGGTCAATGAATTTATCGACCTGTTTGTGATCTAATCCGGTATGGATGACCATAGCGGAGTACTGGCATGAGGCTGGGCAGACTGATGGCGCTGGGGCTGGCCCTGGTCCTGGCGGCGGGAACGGCGCTGGGCGCTGAAACGCGCGATCCTGAGGATCACTTCTTCAATCTGAACAGCGGCGATCTGAAGGCCGAGGCCGCCGACGCCAGGAGCGCGGGAAAAAAGGCGATCCTGGTGATGTTCGAGCAGGACGGCTGCCCGGGCTGCATCTACATGAAGCAGCACGTGCTGAACCGCGTGGACGTGCAGAACTTCTATCGGCAGCGCTTTCTCAATTTCTCCGTCAATACCTTCGGCTCGGTGCCGATCAGGGATTTCACCGGCCGCGACCTCACGGAAAAAAGCTACGCCCAGGCCGCGGGCATAAAGGGCACCCCCACATTCCTGTTCTACGATCTGAACGGCGCCGAAGCCGCGCGCATCGTGGGCCCGGTAAAAAGTGTTGAAGATTTTCTTCTGCTCGGCGAATTCGTGGCGAGCGGCTCGTACAAGAACCGCAAGTTCGCTGAATATCTGCAAACACAACGTAAACCCAAAGGAAGCTGACCGTGCCACATAACCTGTTCAATTCATTTAAAGAATTCAAACTCGCCTCCGGCAAGACCGGCAAATACTACGCGCTCGCCGCGCTCGAGGAAGCCGGACTGGGCAAGGTGTCGCGCATGCCGGTGAGCCTGCGCGTGGTGCTGGAGTCGGTGCTGCGCAACTACGACGGCAAGCGCGTCACTGAAGAGGCCGTGCGCAGCCTCGCCGGATGGAAGCCCAACGCGCCGCGCACCGAAGAGGTGCCGTTTGTGCTCGCGCGCATCATGCTGCAGGACATGGCCGGCTTCCCGGCGCTGAACGACTTCGCCGCGATGCGCGCCGAGGCGCAGCGCCAGAAGTTCGACCCGACCAAGATCGAACCGCTGGTCCCGGTGGACCTCGTTGTCGACCACTCCGTCGTCATCGACGTGTACAACTCGACCGACGCGCTGCGCAAAAACATGGAAATCGAATTCGAGCGCAACGGGGAACGTTACACCTTCCTCAAGTGGGCCAAGCAGGCGTTCTCCGGCATCCGCGTGGTACCGCCCGGCAACGGCATATGCCACCAGGTCAACCTCGAGTATCTGTCGCGCGGCGTCTGGGAAAAAGACGGCATTTACTATCCCGACTCCGCGGTCGGGACCGACTCCCACACCACCATGGTCAACGCCATCGGTGTGCTCGCCTGGGGTGTCGGCGGCATCGAGGCCGAAGCCGGCATGCTGGGACAGCCGTACTACTTCCTGACACCCGATGTGGTCGGCGTGCACATGACCGGCAAGTTGCGCGATGGCGTCACTGCGACCGACCTGGTGCTCACCGTCACCGAGCTGCTGCGCAAGACCAAGGTCGTCAACAAGTTCGTAGAGTACTTCGGCGCGGGCGCCGAGTCGCTGTCCCCGACCGACCGCGCCACGGTCGCCAACATGGCGCCTGACTACGGCGCGACCTGCGGCTTTTTCGCGATCGACGACAAGACCCTCGAGTACTACCGCATGTCGGGTCGCGAAGAGCACTGCGACGCCATCGAGTCCTACCTCAAGGCGCAGGACATGTACGGCATCCCGAAAAAAGGCCAGATCGATTATTCACAGATCGTCGAGCTCGACCTGTCGACGGTGCGCCCCAGCGTCTCCGGCCCGAAGCAGCCGGAAGACCGTATCAATCTGGAAAACATCAAAAGCCGTTTCACCGAACTGTTCGCAAAACCGGTCGCTGAAAGCGGCTACAACAAGCCGGCCGCCGACCTGGCGAAACGTGTACCGGTCGCCAACAAAGCCATCGGTGACGTCGGCCACGGCGATATCAGCATTGCGGCGATTACCTCCTGCACCAACACCTCCAACCCGTGGGTACTGCTCGCCGCTGGTCTGCTCGCCAAAAAAGCCGTCGAGAAAGGCATGAAGCCGCATCCTCGCGTGAAGACCTCGATGGCGCCTGGCTCCAAGGTCGTCACGGCCTACCTGAAAAATGCCGGCCTGCTGCCGTACCTGGAGCAACTGGGCTTCCACGTCGTCGCCTACGGCTGCACCACTTGCATGGGTCTTGCGGGACCGCTGGACAAGGATCTCGAGGAGGCCATCGTCAAGAACGACGTGATTTCCGCGGCGGTGCTCTCGGGTAACCGCAACTTCGAAGCGCGCGTCCATCAAAGTCTGAAAGCCAACTTCCTGATGAGCCCGCCGCTGGTCGTGGCCTTCGCGCTCGCCGGCACCGTGTTAAAAGACATGAACACCGATCCCATCGGCAACGACAAGGACGGCAAGCCGGTGTTCCTGAAAGACCTGTGGCCCACACCCGCCGAAGTGGAAGCGCTGATGAAGTTCGCCACCGACAGCAAGAACTTCAAGCGTGAATACGGCGATCTCGCGGGCGCCAAGGATCTGTGGGACGCCATTCCCGAGACCAAAGGCGCGCTGTTCCGGTGGGACCCGAAATCAACCTACATGCTCGAGCCACCACTGTTTGAAGGATTCAAACGCGAGTTGCCCAAGGTCACCGATATCAAAGGCGGGCGGGCGCTCGGCATTTACGGCAATAAGCTGACTACCGACCATATCAGTCCGGTGGCGCCGATCCGCAAAGGGACGCTGGCCGGCGACTGGCTGGTTGCGGCCGGCAGCACCGACCTGTCGAGCTTTGGCTCCCGCCGCACCAATCACGAAGTCATGGTACGTGGTGCATTTGCCAATCCGCGCATCAAGAACCTGCTCGTTCCGGGCAGCGAAGGCAGTGTGACCCTGCACCAGCCCAGCGGCGACAAAATGACGATTTACGAAGCCTCGATGCGCTACCAAAAAAACAAGGTGCCGCTGTTCGTGTTCGGCGGCGAAGAATACGGCACGGGCTCATCGCGCGACTGGGCGGCCAAGGGCACGCAAATGCTCGGCATCAAAGTCGTCGTCGCCCGCGGCTATGAGCGGATCCACCGCTCCAATCTGGTCGGCATGGGCGTGCTGCCCTGCCAGTTCAAAGGCAATGACAGCATTCAGTCGCTGAAGATCGACGGCACCGAGACCTTCGACCTGCTCGGTGTGCAGGACGGCAACGTCAAGCCGATGCAGGACGTGACGCTCGCGATCCACCGCAAGGACGGCTCGACGCAGAACGTCCCCGTGACGCTGCGCGTCGACTCGCCGATCGAGGTCGAGTACCTCAAGCACGGCGGCATACTGCCGTACGTGTTGCGCGAGTTGATGGCGGCGTAAGCAAGAAGGAGCAAGTAGTCAGTCGCAAACCAAGAAATCCCCTCTCCCCGCTTGCGGGGAGAGGGCTAGGGTGAGGGGCAGCCACGGTGCTTCCCCTACCCTCTCCCCAACCCTCTCCCGCCCCAAGGCGGGAGAGGGTGTCGTACACCCACATGCCGATGAAAATTTGACGAACCCGGAGTCCAACATGCCCCAAGATACATTCAAGACCCTGAAGGAATTCACCCCTTCCCCCGGCAAGACCGGCAAGTACCACAGCCTCGCCGCCCTCGAGGCTTCGGGGCTGGGCAAAATTTCGCGCCTGCCGCGCTCGATACGCGTGGTACTCGAAGCGTTGGTGCGCCAATGCGACGGCAAACGAATCAGCGAAGAACATGTAAAAGCCCTCGCCGCGTGGCAACCCAAGGGCGAGCGCACCACGGAAATTCCGTTCATAGTCGTGCGCATCGTGCTGCAGGACCTGATCGGGTTCGGTACGCTGAACGATCTCTCAGCGATGCGCGCGGCCGCCGAACGCCTCGGTGTGGCTCCGGGCAAAATCGAGCCGCTGGTGCCGGTAGACGTGGTGGTCGACCACTCGGTGGAAATCGACGTGTATAACGCGCCGGACGCCGTGCAGCGCAACCAGGAAATCGAGTTCAAGCGCAATGCCGAGCGTTACCGTTTCGTCAAATGGGCGCAGGGCGCGTTCAAGACCGTGCGCGTGGTGCCGCCAGGCAACGGCATCATTCACCAGATCAACATGGAACATCTGTCGCGCGGCGTCTTTGAAAAAGACGGCGTGTGGTTCCCCGACACTGTGTTCGGCACCGACTCGCACACCACCATGGTCAACGGCATCGGCGTCGTAGCCTGGGGCGTGGGCGGCATCGAGGCCGAAGCCGGCATGCTCGGCCAGCCCAACGCTTTCCTGACGCCGGATGTCGTCGGCTGCCACATGACCGGCAAGCTGCGTGAAGGCGTCACCGCGACCGACCTCGCGTTGACCGTCACCGAACTCATGCGCAAGACCAAGGTCGTCGGCAAGTTCGTGGAATACTTCGGCGAAGGCGCAGCGGCGCTGACTGCCGCGGACCGCTGCACCGTGGCCAACATGGCGCCGGAATACGGCGCGACCATGGGCTACTTCCCGGTCGATGCCAAAACCGTGGACTATTTCCGCACCACCGGCCGCGAACCGGAACTAGTGTCCGCCATCGAGGCCTATTACAAGGCGCAGGGCATGTTTGGCATGCCAAAATCCGGCGAGATCGACTACAGCCAGGTCATCGAACTCGATCTGGCCAGCGTCGTACCCAGTCTCTCGGGCCCGAAACGTCCGCAGGATCGCGTCAACCTGCCCGATCTCGGCCGCGGCTTCGACGCGCTGTTCTCCGCGCCCGCCGATAAAAACGGCTATGCCCGCCCCGCCGCTGATCTCACCCGCCGGGTGCCCAGCGGCCACCCCGAATACGACGTTGGCCACGGCGACGTGCTGATTGCCGCCATCACCTCGTGCACCAACACCTCCAATCCGGCGCTGCTGATCGCCGCGGGCCTGCTGGCCAGGCGCGCGGTGGAAAAGGGCCTCACGGTCGGCCCGCGCATCAAGACTTCGCTCGCGCCGGGCTCCAAGGTCGTCACCGCTTACCTGCGTGATGCCGGGCTGCTGCCTTCTCTGGAGAAACTCGGCTTCTACGTCGTCGCCTATGGCTGCACCACCTGCATGGGAGCCTCCGGCCCGCTCGACCCCAAGATCGAAGATGCCGTGGTCAAGCAGGATCTGGTGACCTGCGCCGTGCTCTCGGGCAACCGTAATTTCGAAGCCCGCGTGCATGCCAACCTGCGCGCGAACTACCTTGCCAGCCCCGCGCTGGTTGTCGCCTACGCGCTGGCCGGCACCGTGCGCACCGATCTCACCAAAGATCCGCTGGGCAAGGACAAGGACGGCAAGCCGGTCTACCTGAAAGACCTGTGGCCCACCGACGCCGAAGTCGCCGCGCTGCTGAAATTTGCGGCCAACGCTGATCACTTCCGGCGCGAATACGGTGATCTGTCAGGCAACAAGAAACTGTGGGAAGCCATACCCACCGTCGAAGGCGCGGTATACCAGTGGGATGCAAAATCCACCTTCATCAAGGAGCCGCCGTTCTTCGAAGGCGTCACCCGCATGCCTGGCAAGGTCGATGACGTCAAGGGCGCGCGCGCGCTGGCGATCCTGGGCGATTCGATCACCACTGACCACATCAGCCCGTCGACCAAGATCAAGCCGGGCACGCCCGCCGGAAAATGGCTCGAACCCTACGGCACCCCGCCTTCGGAGTGGGGCCACTTCGGCACCCGCCGCTGCAACCATGAACTGATGATACGCGGCACCTTCGCCAACGTGCGCCTGCGCAACGCCATGGCACCGGGCAGCGAAGGCCCCGTCACGAAACATCAGCCCGACGGCGAGCAGATGACGATATTCGACGCGTCTGAAAAGTACCGTGCGGAAAAAACCCCGCTGGTGATCTTCGGCGGCGAGGACTTCGGCATGGGATCGTCGCGCGACTGGGCGGCCAAGGGCATACAACTGCTCGGCGTGCGCGCCGTGATCGTCCGCAGCTTCGAGCGCATCCACCGCGCCAACCTGATCGGCATGGGCGTGCTGCCCCTGCAGTTCAAGCCGGGTGACAGCGTGCAGTCGCTTAAAATCGACGGCACCGAGACCTTCGCCATCGAGGGCATCAACGGCGGCAATGTGAAGCCGTTGCAGGACGTGACGCTGGTGATTACGCGCAAGGACGGCACAAAACAGAACGTGACGCTCACGCTGCGCATCGACACCGGCATCGAGGTCGATTACCTGAAGCACGGCGGGATTCTGCCGTACGTGCTGCGCGAGATACTGGAAAAGGAAGCGGCCTGACGCAGACGCGCAGCACGTACGGCAGTTGCTTATTGAGGAGCGCAGTCAAGCTGCGCCGGTGCTGCGCGAGATACTGGCAAAGGAAGCGGCCTGACGCAGACGCGCAGCACGTACGGCTGAAGCCGCGATGTCCTGCGCGAATTGCTCTTGCCGGCTTGCTTAGTCCAGGTGACGGGGCTTGCGCATCAAGGGTCTGCCGGCTTGGTCTTCCCTACTGCGCCTCGATCTTCGCCGCTTTCACGATCTTGGCATAGCGCTTGAGGTCTTCGTGGAATTTCTTCGCCCACACTGCGGGGGCCTCGCCCTGCGGCTCATAACCGTTGTCGACGAAGAACTGGTTGATTTTCGGGTCCTGCAGGGCCTTGTGTATCGCCTGCTGCACCTTGGTGACGATGGGCATCGGCGTTTTGGCCGGCGCGAACACCGCGTGCCAGCCGGCATCCGCCACGTATTTGGGCAATCCGCCTTCCGCGACGGTCGGCACATCGGGCAGCGATGACAGGCGTTTGGCGCCGGTGAAGCCGATGGCGCGCAGCTTTCCCGCTTTCACATGCGGCACGCCCACCGATCCGGCCGGGAAGTGCACCTGCACCTCGCCGCCGAGCACCGCGTTGACCGCGGGACCGCCGCCCTTGTACGGCACGTGCAGCATTTCGGTGCCCGCCTCCATGTTGAACAGCGCGCCCGCCAGATGCTGCCCGTTGCCGATGCCCGCGGTGCTGTAGCGCACCTGCTGCTTCTTCGCCAGCGCGATCAGTTCCCTGACGTTGTTGGCGGGCACCGCCGGATGCACCACCATCAGATACCCGAGGCCGAGCGCGACGCTGGTCACCGGCGTGAAGTCCTTTTCGGTGTCAAACGGCATTTTCCTGATGATGAGCGGATTGACCGCGAAGCCGAACGAGGTGTTGAGCAAGGTGTAGCCGTCGGGCGCTGCTTTCGCGACGAGATCCGAACCGATCAGGCTGTTGGCGCCGCCGCGGTTGTCGATCACGAAGGGCTGTCCCAGTTCGGCCTCGACCTGGCGGAACAGCACGCGGGAAAAGACATCGACGTTGCCGCCGGCCGGAAACGGCACGACCAGGCGTATCGGGCGGTTGGGATAATTCTGCGCGTGAGCGTTGATCCACGGCATGACTGCAGCACAGGCCAGCACAAATACCATCAGGCGTTTCATGATGTTTCTCCTCCGGTTTATTTTAACTAAAAGCGCATTTCAAAAAGACCAAGACCGATGTAATCGCAGATGAATTCACTTTAATACCCGCTTGACGGGTATTAAAGTGAATTCATCTGCGGCTAATTCTCGTTCGGCCTGGATTGCCCACGATAACCCCGTGCGCCGCCTGACACCTCAGTGCCCGGCATGTCCGGGAAACTGCATGGGCGCAAGCGTGCCTTTGGCCACATGCCCGGGCGCTTCCTCGTTCGGAAAGTTGAGTTCGACCTTGTTGCCCACCGGATCGCGCATAAAAAACTGGAAGCCCGCATCGGGCACATTCTGTTCTTCGAAATGCGTGCCTGTCGCAATCAGGCGGCGGCGAAACTCCTCCACGTCCGTCACCATGTAAGCGGCGTGGTCATAGCTGCTACTCGGGTCGTTACCGGCCCAGTCCTCTGGAAACCGCACCACGACATGGATCAGCGGATGATCCCCGCAATACAGCCACAGCCCCTCATTCGGGAATGTCGGGCGGTATCCCACCGTCAGCCCCAGCACCGCGCAGTAAAATTTCTCGATCGCCGGCAGGTCGCTCGCCCTGCATCCGATATTGACGTGATGTATGCCTTTGAGTGCCATACGCGTTCCCCTCCGGTTGCGCTTGAACGCGGCGAAAGACCGCCGCAGCCGATACTTTGCCACACAACCGCGGCCTTTGCCGATACCATAGTGTTTTTTTTGGCCTGCATGCTCAATGAAGCCCATAGTCATCAAACTCGGCGGATACCAGAAACCCGCCTCGGTTCACACCCGCGCCGCGGTGCGCTTCGGCCAGGTGCTCGAACAAAAACTCGGCGACCAGATCCGCTTTGAACTCGTCGGCGACGTGCTGGCACTGGGACGAAAATCGGGCGATTTGCCGCGCATGGTGGAAAGCGGAGAGCTTTCACTGTGCTATATCTCGACAGTGCGCTTTACCTCCGCGGTGCCCGAGTTCAAGCTGCTGGAACTGCCGTTTGTGGTGCCCGACCGCGCAACCATAAGCCGGGCGCTTGCGGGTGAACTGGGCGATCTGTACCGCAACCGCATGCGCGATGCGACGCCCTTCCGTCTGCTGGGTTTGTGGGACAACGGTTTCCGGCATCTCTCGAACAAAGTGAGGCCGATCCGCACACCCGAAGACTGCCGCGGCATCCGCATCCGCACTCAGATGAGCGAATTGCACGGCGAGGCGTTCCGCGCGCTCGGCTTCGAACCGATTCCGGCCGACGTCAAGGAGTTCGTGGAAGAGATCGGCACCGACCGCTTCCAGGGCCAGGATAATCCGCTCACCAACATTTTCAATTTCGGCGTTCACCACCATCATCGCTACATCACGCTCAGCGGGCATTTCTTCGGCATGAGCGCGCTCATCTGCAATGCCGCGCATTACGATAGTTGGCCGCCGGCAGTGCAGTCCGCGGTGGAAGCGGCCGCTGTCGAGGCGACAGCACTGCAACGACAATTGGCGGCGGCGGAAGATGCGGAAATCTTGACTCAGTTTGATCCAGATCAAACTGACATTGTCTCTCTCAACGATGCCGAACGCGCCGCATTCGTTCAGGCTGTCGAACCGATGCGCGCCAAATACCGCAGGGAAATGAATTCCCGTTTGTTCGAATTACTGCGGTAACCCTGCTTCAAACGATGATAAATAATATTAATATAAACAAATAGTTATGCATTTACACTGCATTGACATCTGTTGTGCATCCCATATTTTCAGATAAGTACGGCAGCGCCGATTAATCAAGACAAAGCGCGCATCAGGGAATAATACTGATGGCATTTGCAGCGGATTGCAGCACCACGCCGCGCGATGCGCAACGGCATTCCGGCTGCGGATTTTTGGTATAATTTCGCAGTCGAGTTCCTGCTGCGCTACTTCAAAGAGCAGTTCTTGCGACGAGGCGCCCGCCGCGGGCAATCAACGGGTTTTCTATCTTTCACCCGCGATGGCACGACGCCGCGGTTACATTACGAATTAAATCTCTTATCACTCAAGGAGCAATACGATGGCCAGCAAAACGCCTTGGAAGTCAGACAACTGGTATGTCAGCCAGTGGAATTATGCCCAGGAAGTAGTCAAAGATTTCAAGTTCGCCAAGAACATCAAAGTGCACGACATCACGCTGCGCGACGGCGAGCAGCAGACCGGCATCATCATGACCATGGACGACAAGATTCGCATCGCCGAAGGTCTGGCGGAAGCCGGCGTGCACCGCATCGAAGCCGGCATGCCGATCGTCTCTCCCTCTGACGCCGCAGCCATCAAGGCCATCGTCAAGCGCAATCTCGGCCCGCAGATCTTCGCCTTCTCGCGCTGCATGAAAGAAGACGTACAGCGCGCGATCGACACCGGTGTGAACGGCGTGGTGATGGAAATTCCGTCCAGCCAGCACATGGTCGACCTCGCCTACAAGTGGCCGATGGAAAAAGCGATCGAGACCTCGATCGAAGCCACCCTGTTTGCCCGCGACAACGGCCTCGAAGTCGTGTTCTTCCCCATCGACTTCTCGCGTTCCGAAATGGACTGGGTGCTGAACCTGATCCAGCGCGTCGCCACCGAAGGCCACATGGACGCTCTGGCGCTGGTGGACACCTTTGGCGTCGTTTCTCCTCACGCCATGCAGTATTTCGTCCGCGAAGTGAAGAAACGCATCAACAAGCGTCTCGAAGCGCATTTCCACCAGGACTTCGGCATGGGTGTCGCCAACACCATCATGGCGCTGGCCGAAGGCGTAGAAGTGATGCACACGACCGTCCTTGGTGTCGGCGAGCGCGCCGGCAACACGCCGATGGAAGAAACCGTGATGGCGCTGTTGACGATGTACAACGTGGACGTCGGCCTGGATTACACCAAGCTCACGCCGCTGGCCAACCTGGTGCAGCAGATTACCGGCGTGGCCGTGCCCTCGAACAAACCGGTGGTCGGCAAAGCCCTGTATCAGATCGAGTCCGGCATCATCGCCAGCTGGTACAAGAACTGCGGCGAGAAATACGCCACCGAGCTGTTCCCGGTGCGCTGGAACGCCGTCGGCCAGCCTGCCCCTATAGTGGTGATGGGCAAAGGCAGCGGCATCGACTCAGTCAAAATGTGGCTCACGGAAGCGGGAATCGAGGCGAGCGAAGATGAAGCGCTCAAGATCACCGCGGCGGTCAAGCTGCACTCGCTGAAAACCAAGCAACTGTTGACCGAAGCCGAGTTTGCCAAGATCGCAAAAGAAGTCGTCGGCCAGCGCGCAGCAGCATAAGCTGTGATGCGCTGATCCGCGGCCGCCGTTTCAACGCGGCGTCCGGAGAAGCAAACAAAACGCCCCGGCGGCTCGCGCCCCGGGGCGTTTTTTTATTGTCTGGAATTGTGAAAGTGAATGTCAGACTTTCCCCTCTCCCTGGCCCTAGGCCACCCCGTCCCCGCAAGCGGGGCGAGGGAATACTCCCTCAGTCCTCCCCGGCCCCAGGCCCGCAGGCGCGGAACGAGAGAACACCCCCTCTCCCGCCCGGGCGGGAGAGGGTCGGGGAGAGGGTGGGACACCCGTCAATACAGTTATTTGTGGATGTCAGACACTTTTACGATCATCAAGAGCGCCGCGGCTTGCCTGCCTTGCCGTGGCTCTTCCCCTGCCCTTTCCGGTACCAGTCGAGGATCTGCTCGCCGGTCCAGAACACCACGCCCTTCTGCTTCCTCAGTTCCTCGAACACCTGCTCGAAATACTTGATCCGGTGCGGCACGCCGGAAATATACGGATGCACGGTGATTGCCATCACCTTCATGCGCTCTTTGGATTCCTCGTAGACGCGGTCGAAATAGTCCATGCAGCGTGTGACGAACTCCTGCGCCGGGTGATGCTGCACCGCCATCATCGCGATGTCGTTGAGTTCCAGCGTGTAGGGCATGGCCACCACCGGGCCGTGCGCGGTTTTGATGTCGCAGGGCTCATCATCGATCACCCAGTCCGCGATGTACTTGATCCCGGCTTCGGCCAGGTAGTCCGGCGTGTACAGGGTCTCGGTCAGGCCGGGACTCAGCCACCCGACCGGAGCCTTGCCGGTGAAGGCCTTAAGCATGGCCACGGTTTTCTGGATCATCGCGCGCTGGTCAGGTTCGGTGTGGGTCGGCCGCTGGTCGTACGAGTGGCCGACGAATTCCCAGCCGGACTTGAGCGACTCTTCCGCCACGCGCCGGTAATCCTCGCACACGCGCGCGTTGGTGAAGAGCGAGGCCTTGATGCCCAGGCGGTCGAGAGCGGCCTTCATGCGCCAGAAACCGACGCGCATACCGTACTCGTGCCACGCCCAGTGCGCGAAGTCCGGCAACCGCGTGACATGGGTCGGCGGCGGCAACACCTGCCGCGGCATGGGACGGTTGATGTCCCAGACCTCGACGTTGATGACCGGCCACACCACCAGGCGCGCGCCGCCCGGCAGTTTCATGGGCGGACGGTCGATGATGGGTGAATAATCGAGACGCTTGGATGGAATCATGGTGTTGCCCCTGGTTGTTGTACGATGCCCGTCATTATAAATGACGCGCGTCCATTGACCCAGCCGGAAACATACATGGACGCCCACTTTTGCCAAGCTTTCAATCGATGATGGGTCGAAGGTTAAGATTGCAGCCATACATCCGGATTTTTGGTGAGGCTGTCGCCTCTATCCCTGATGGAATCGGCTGAGTAGCTCCTGATCACGGG
>JAUXMZ010000073.1 GCA_030683105.1 Burkholderiales bacterium
CATTGTTTTTATTATATATAACATTATGCCAAATAGACTGAACCCGATTTGATCGGCGTTCATCGGCGTTCATCGGCGGCGGCATTGTCTTTGATTTCTTTGATGCGCGCTCGCTCTCAATTGAAACCGTGGTATTCGTCACCGACCAGCAGCGCGACCGGGCGTTTGTTCCTGCGCGCCTCGGCGAACGCCATTGAAATCTTCGGCGCATCGGCATCATTCTCGACGAGATGATAATTGATGCCGAACGCCTTGAGGAAAGGCTCGGTGTAAACCGCGGCGGTATCCGCGGGCTTGCCGTTGCGGGTCCAGCCGCGATAGCCCACCATCATCACCACCGGAAGCTCGAGCCCCAGCGCCCAGCCGCGCATCGAATCGCCCGCTTCCATCAGGCCCGTGTTCTGGATCAGGATGATCGGCGTCTTTCCACCCGCATGCAGCCCGGCAGCGGTGGAAAACGCCAGCCCTTCGCGCGCCACTGCGATCAGGCCCAGCGACGGCTCCGCCAGCATCAGCGTGTACAGCCAGTTGGTCTCGCTGTCGGGCAGCCACACCACGTGCGTGACGCCGTTTTGTTTCATTTCCTGCAGCACGATCTCGGGACTGAGATGGGCGGCTTGCGATGCATTCAAGATGAGGAACCCCGTGGATAGCGGACCAGCTTTATTCTACAGCCAGCGCGGATCGAATCCCCGTCATCACAGGATAATTATTTAGACAGGGACCTGCGGCTGCGGCAGATCAAACTCGCGTCAACTCGCCGCTCTGATAATCCCGCACGGCCTGCTCGATTTCCTCGTGCGTGTTCATCACAAACGGGCCGTATTGCACGACGGGTTCCTTGATGGGTTTTCCGGCGAGCAGGATAAAACGCGCGCCTTGCGCGCCTGCCGTGACTGCCATGACGTCGCCCGCAGACAGCACCCCTGCGCTGCGCATCTTGAGCACGCGCGCAGCGCCAGCCGGCCCCACGTCGACGCCGCCTTCGTAAACATAGAGAAACGCGTTGTAATCAGGGGGGATGGGGTGCGCGAATGCAGCGCGTGCCGGGAGCGCCACATCGAAATACAGCGGATCGGTAGAAAGGCCCTGGATCGGCCCCGGCGTGGCTTTCCCTTCCACGACCAGCGTTCCTGCAATCACCTTGACCCGGCCTCCGCCAGGCAAATCCACCCCGGGAATTTGTGAAGCTGGAATATCGCGATAGGCGGGCGGTTTCATTTTTTCCCGTGCCGGAAGATTGATCCAGAGCTGGAAGCCGCGCATGCGCCCTTGCAGCTGCTGCGGCATCTCGGAATGGATGATGCCGCGGCCGGCGGTCATCCACTGAACGTCGCCGCTTTTGAGATCGCCGCGGTTGCCGAGATGATCCTGGTGCAGCATGTGGCCGTCGAGCATGTAGGTGACGGTCTCGAAGCCGCGATGCGGATGGTTGGGAAAGCCGGCGATGTAATCGTCCGGGTTCTCGGTGCCGAACTCGTCGAGCATCAGAAACGGATCGAGCCGCTGGAACTGCGAGCTGCCTAAGCTGCGGCGGAGCTTCACGCCCGCGCCATCGGAGGTGGCGGCGGATTCGATGACCTTCTGGAGCGTGCGGGTGGTCATGGCTTTCGTGTGAAGAATATTCAGCTCGCCGTTCCCACATCACTATGTCCGTGATCTGGTGGCAGCTGCGCGAGTTCGATCAGGCAGTTCTCGGTGGCGGACGGGTCGATGAAGGCGATGCGGCAGCCGGCGTGGCCGATGCGCGGCACCTGGTCGATCAGCGGAATGCCTTTGGCCTTCAGCTCCGCCAGCGCGGCATCGATGTCCTCGACCTCGAAGCAGATGTGATTGAGCCCGCCCTTGCCTTCGGCGACCATGCGCGCGTGTTTGCTGTCGGGCGTGGTGCCCGCAATCAGCTCGACCATGGACTCGCCGACCGGGTAGAGCGCGAGCTTCACCGGCCGGTCCTGGTATTCCTCGGTGCCGCCGAGGCGGATGCCGAAGCAGTCTTCCCACAGTTTCCGGCTCGCCTCGGTGTCCCGCACCACCACGCCCACATGCTCGATACGCTTGATCTTCATCGTTATCCTCTCTAAAAAATAAATAAACTCAGTTGTGCGGCGGCGCGCCGGCCGGTTTTCCTTCAAGCGCGTTGATCTGGTCCAGCAACTGCCTTACGGTATTGTTCACAAGACTCCTGTGCCGTGGGGCCGGCGGTTGTAGTTTGGACGGGATAAAACCGGTCAATCCTCGCCGACGACGCCGGTTGCGACAGGCATCCTGACATAGAACAGGCCCAGGTTTTCAGCTTTGAGCAACGCGAACAGTTCGCCCGCCTGCTGCTCGTCCAGCACGAATTCGATTTCCACCGGCATGTCGCCAGCCAGCTCGAAAAAACCCTCTTCGTGCAGCACGCGGTGCCGCCCGTAGCCGGCGATCGCGCGCAGCGCAGTGCCGCCCGGCACCCCGAGCGCCTTCGCGCGCTCGAGCAGCCATTCATAGAGCAGCATGCCGTCATGCTTCTGGAATTCGGTGGCGTAGAACCTGAGGCAGACGCGTTCCATATGGGCTCCTAAAGTTGCAGTGCCTTGATGGTCATGATGCCGAGCACGGTGGCGACGATGGAGCCCAGAAGATGCGAGCCGATCAGCGCCCCGGCCCACACGTATTGGGCGCGCGCCAGCAGTGTCACCGCCTCGGCCGAAAACGTGGAAAACGTGGTCAGCCCGCCGAGCAGGCCGGTGATGATGAACAGCCTCGCCTCGGGCGGCAAGCCTGCGTGCTGGGTGAAATACTCGACCGCCATCCCGATCAGGTAGCCGCCCACGAGGTTGGCGGCGAGCGTGCCCATGGGCAGTGTCGGAAACAGCGGGTTGAGCACGATGCCCAGCCACCAGCGCAGCCAGGCGCCGAGTGCAGCACCCACCCCGACCGCGAAAAATCCGGTTGCGCTCAAATCTCCTCCCATTCTAAACAGCAAATTCAGCCACAGAGAGCACAGAGTTCACGGAGAGAAAAATTTGGATCAAGAAGCCTCAATGCGGCATGCAAAGAAACTTTCTTTTTGTTCTTTTCTGCCGTTTGGTCTTTCTCTGTGTTCTCTGTGACCTCTGTGGCTAAAGATTTTGCGTGTCAGCCCTTGATCCGCCAGCGTTCCGCCGCGATGTCGTCGGACTCGCGCGCATCGACCCAGCGCGCGCCAGCGCCCGTCTTTTCTTTTTTCCAGAACGGCGCGCGCGTCTTCAGGTAATCCATGACGAACTCGCACGCCGCGAACGCATCACCGCGATGCCCGCCGGTGACGATCACGAGCACGATCTGATCCAGGGGCTTCAGGGTGCCAACGCGATGGACCACCAGCGCATCAAAAATATTCCAGCGGCCGCGTGCCTGTGTGATGATGCCTTCGATCGATTTTTCGGTCATGCCCGGATAATGCTCGAGTGTCATCTCGGCCACCGCATCGCCATCATTGATGTCGCGCACCACGCCGATAAAGCTCGCAATCGCGCCGACCTTCGGATTGTCGCGGCGCAGCGCAGCGATCTCTGCGCTGATATCGAAGTCTTCGGTTTGTACGCGCACTGTCATGTTTGAACTCAAGACCACTTGCCACAGAGGACACAGAGATTGAAACCCCTGAGCCTGGCCGATATTGGCATTTTGTTCTTCCTCTGTGTTCTCTGTGATCTCTGTGGCTAAATGGTTTTCCGGGTTTTCTAGCCCCCTGTCACCGGCGGGAAGAACGCCACTTCGTCACCCTCGACAATAGGCGTGTCGTCCGCCGCCATGTCCTGGTTGACCGCGACACGGACAGGTCTGCCCGGCCCCAGCGCCTCGGCCCACGCTTCGCCGCGCGCAATCAGAAATGCGCGCAAGCCTTCGAGATCGCGCACCGCCGGCGGCAGTGCGATCTGCTCCGAGCCGGTGCCCAGCGCCTCGCGCAGCCTTGCAAAATAAAGCACAGTAATCATGATGTTAGCTTACACCCGCGGGAGCGGGTTTCCAAGCGAAAAAGAAAAAATCGAAAAGCGATGACACGAAGGGCATAAAGGATTCTTTTTAATACCCGCTCGACGGGTACCCCAAGGAAAAGCGCTTCAAGAAAATTAATCCATGAAATCTGTGCGCTGCGTGAGACTCAGGGATCATTTCTTTTGATAATTTAGTTCTTCCTTCGTGTCCTCTGTGTCCTCTGTGTCCTCTGTGTCTATGCTTTTTTTGTCTTTCCTTTGCGAACCTTTGCGACCTTTGCGTTCATGCTTTGCTTTTCAGCATTATCAGCCCAGGCCGACGTGCTTGAGCATGAAATCCGCGATCTTCCCGGCATCGTTGAGATCGAACTGCGGCAGCCGCGTCTCCAGCCGCTGGTCGGTGGCGATAGCGATGATGTTGCTGTCATTCGGATGCAGCAGCGGTTCGCCCACTTCAGCCCGGAAGACCTCGATCTTGGGGATATTTTCGTATTTGAAGCCTTCGACCAGCAGCAGATCGCACGGCGAGAGGTGATTGATATGCTCGCCGAGATCGGGCTCGGGCCGCCCGCGCAACTCGTGCATCAGTACCCAGCGCCGCGACGAGGTGACGAGGACCTCGGTGCAGCCGGCCTGGCGGTGGCGGTACGAATCCTTGCCCGGCGTGTCGACGTCGAAGGTATGGTGGGCGTGCTTGATCAGCGACACCTTGAGCCCGCGCTGAGTGACCAGCGGAATCAGTTTTTCGACGAGCGTAGTCTTGCCGCTGCCGGAATACCCGGCAAACCCGAATATCTTCATTTCTTCCCATCTGACAGAAAAACCGATCAGATTTTAACAGGTTGCGCGGCAGCGGCGCGCGCTAGCCTGCTTGCGCTGGCAAACCTGATCCGCCCGAGAGGGAAACCTGCCGAAATCCCTACAAGCCTGTCAGCGCGGGACGCAAAGACTTGGCCTGCGCCTGACTCCGCGGCTTGGCGTCGTTCAAGGTATGCCGGCAGACCGCCTTGTCCGGGGCGAGCATGGCACATTCGCTCGCGCTGTCGCAGAAAGTCCTGGTCAGGAATCCGAGCAGCTCGTCCATATTCTTGAAATCAGCGCTGTAGATTATGGAACGCCCCTGGTGCCGCGCGCGCAGAAGACCGCTGTGCGCCAGCTGGGCCAGATGAAACGACAACGTCGACGGCAACACGTCAAGACGCAAGCCGATCTCCCCCGCGGGCAACCCCGCCGGTCCCGCGTTGGCCAGGAGTTTGATGATTTCCAGCCTCGTATTCTGCGCAAGTGCAGCCAGTTGGTCGACAGCGGTCATGGCAATCCTCCTTAGGACACAATTAGACACAATTATGAAAGCCCGTCTGAACCCGCTTCCATGCGTATGAAGCGCTCGGTAAGCTCGGCGAGCTCACGGTAAAAACCGCTCTGCGCGCCGGCCCTGACCGCCGCCGAAAATGGCCCGATCCAGGATCCAAGATGCTCGCCCAGCAAACGTTTTCGAAGGCCTGTCATAGCCCTCAGCGCTTGCGGGTCGTCATTGCGGCGCGCCTCATTTATCCGGTAAATAAGCAGGTAAAGAAACTCCAGCTCGACCGCAATGTGATCGGGCAGTTCGCGGAAATCCTCGCCGATCTCGAATCCCCCCTCCTGATACAGTGCCTCGACCGCCATCGTCGATTCCTGCATCAGGGAATGCTCTTTTTCCAGCCAGACCGATCCGTAGGGCTTGGCGATGATGTGGGAGGGGCCGAGGAACAGCCGCGTGTAGTCGAGCAACAGGCTTTCGGGTTCTGCGGCGGAAAATTCTTCGCCCAGGCGGCGCGCATGCGCTGCCAGATCAGGGTGTATACGCGTCGCGGCATCGAGCATCGACTCGAAGACTTTTTCTTCCGCGAATTCCGGGCCCGGCTGGTAATAGCATGCCGCCAGAAAGCGGCACAGATTCTCGCGGGCAGCACCTTTATCGTGATCGTAAAGCGGCATCCGGACTCCTGAAGCAAACAAGGGGGCGCCCATGTCTATACCCGCGCCCTGGATATCAGGCCCTTGCACTGTACTTGCCAACGTAGTGCACGTTCGGCTTGGTACCCCTGTCTTCCTGGATACGGAACGACTTTTCCGCCTTCAGCACCCTGGCGATCTCGGAATTCGCATCTTCCTGGTCGCCGAAGATCCTGGCCTTGGAGGGACAGACCTCGACGCACGCCGGCTGCATGCCGTTGCTGGTGCGGTGATAGCAGAAGGTGCATTTCTCTACCACGCCCGCTTTGCGGACCACGTCCACATCGCCCGCCACGAACTGGTTCAGCATAGGCGTCGCCGCCCCCGCCTTCATGGCGGTCTCGGCTCCCGATGCCGTGCAGCCGGGAATAATCGCCGCCTTGTCCGCCCACTGCGGTTGCGGGTCTTCCCCGAACGGGTTGAAACTGATCACGCTGTAGGTTTCGCCGTTGAGGCTGGCATCATCGAGTTCGCCCCGGCTGTACGGACAGGCGTTCTGGCAGGCCCGGCAGCCTATGCACAACTCGTCGTTGTGCATCGTGATGCCTTCCGGGGTCTTGAACATCGCCTTGGGCGTGACCGGGCAAGCCGCGACGCAGGGCGCATCCGCGCAGTGATTGCACAGCACCGGCAGTACCCAGTGCGTCACCTTCGGGAAGGTACCCTCGGTCCTCATCATGAAGTCGGCCCAATTGTGGCTCTGGCCTTTGGCCCGGGTGCGAGTATTGTTCTCGGCTTTGCAGGCCAATGCGCACGCGCCGCAGCCCACGCACTTCTGCAGGTCGATGACCATTCCTAATCTAGACATGTATGCTCTCCTTGAATTCCGCTATCCGGGGGCTCAGGCTTTCTCGATCCTGACGCCGGTGAATCCGCCGTTGCGCGCGGTCGATCCGCTCAGGCGGTCGTAGTCATCGACCAGGATCTCGTTGTTGTTGCTGCCGCGCGGCGTGGCCTTGGCGTAGTCCTTCGCGGCCACGCGCCCGTAGGCCCAGTGGCCTTGGCCATAGCACTTGGCCACGGTACCCGGGCGCAAGCCCTCCCACAGCCTCAGCTTCACCGTCATCGAGCCGATCGGCGAAGTCACCTTCACCATGTCGCCGGTCTTGAGATTCAGCTTCCTGCCGTCGGCCGGGTTCATCTTCAGCACGTCGTCCCACGACACGTCGCCCGGGTCCACTTTCTTGAACTCGTGGTACCAGGCGAGGTTGGCCGAGCGCCCTTCGCGGTTCAGCCGCGACTTGTAGTCGATGAAGTCGAACGGATACTCGGCTGCGCTGCCGTGACGCTTCGGCGGTTCGTAGTGCGGCACGAAAGCGAGTTCGCCGCGCGCCATGTAGCCGGTCACCGTCATGATGTCGTCGACCGTGGTGTTGAACTTCTTCGCGTGCTCTTCGAGGCCCTTCTTCGCCGCCTCGCTGTAGAACTCGAACTTCTTGGTCGGCGTGTTGAACTTGCCGCCCCAGCCGCGCTTGAAGGAATAATTCGGTCCGCTCCACATGCCGCGCTTGCGGAACTCGGCCCAGCCCTTGATCTGCGGGTCGCCCTTCGGCGCCTCCTTGGCGTTCCAGATCGGCGCGCTGGAGATCTTGGCCGCGATCTCGGAGAACTCGCGGTCGTTGGTCGGCAGCTTGCCGGTCTCGGGATCCTTGAACTCCTTCGCCAGGTAGTCGTACAGGTTCGGGAAGCCCTTGTTGCGCAGTTTTTCGGCCAGCAGCCAGACGACCTCCGTTTCCTCCTGCTTCACGTCCCACAGCCGCCTGCCCACAGGCTGCTGGATCGTCGCGTAACCGTGCAGGTTGCCGGTGTTGGTGATGACCGACAGGCCCTCGGCGGCGTTGAACGTCGACGGCAGCACGATGTCGGCGAACTGGGCCATCTCCGAGGGGTCGGTGGCCATGTAGACGAAGAACGGCACCTTGGCCAGCGCCCGGTCCCAGCGGTCGGCGCCGGTGCAGGAGAAGTTGAAGTTGCACCACGAGGCCATCAGCACCTTGCACGCGCCCGGGTCCTTCAGCATGCCGTTGGCGATGTTGTTGGTGACGACGCCGCTGCCGGGCCGCGCGTTCATCATCGCCGGCATGTCCTTCTCGCCGCGGCCGTCGAGCTTCTTGAACTTGCCCGCGCCCTTGGCGACGTCGTCCAGGTAGGCGTCGCTCTTCGGGAAGGCACCGATCGGCACGCCGCCTGCCGTCTGCAGCACGCCGCCCTCGACGTCGATCGAGCCGAGCAGGCCGTTCAACGCGTGCACCGCCATCGAGGCGTAAGTTCCGCGCGGGTTCATGCCCACACCCGGTCCCATCCACACGCAGACCTTCGGCGCCGCCTTGCCCATGGCGCGCGCCACGCGGATCGTCTGCGCCGCCGGGATCAGCGTTTCCTTCTCGGCCCAGGCCGGCGTCTTGTCCTTCAGTTCGATGTTCCACCACTTGACGAGGCCAAAGGTCTCCTTCTCGGCGAACGCGGCCTCGTCGACCGCCTTGCCGGCCACGAACAGGTTGCGGCCGTCCTTGAAGTCGCCGACGAACTCGCGGTTCCACAGGCCTTCGGTGAGGATCACGTGAGCGATCGCGCCGGCGAGCGCGCCGTCGGTGCCCGGCTTCAGCGGCAGCCATTCGTGCGCCTTGGCCGCCACATTGGTCAGCCGCGGATCGACCGCTATCACCGTGCCGCGCTTCAGGATGCCGGGGAGGTGATGGATCGTGTTCGGCACTTCGCGGTTCGAGGACACCGGGTCGCAGCCCCAGGCGACCAAACAGTTGGTCTTGCCCAGGTCGTAGTCGCGGTAGCCGTAGAAGCCCTGCGTCAGCCCCGGGCCCATCTTCTCGGCCTCGGCGCAGATCGCGCTGTGCGAGAAGTAGTTGGTCGAGCCATAGATGCGCGGCAGCGCACCGTACAGCAGCCCGGTCGCGGTCGACGAGTAGCGGCCGCGGATGTAGACGAACTTGTGCGCTTCGCCGTTCTTGCGCAGCTCGAGCATCTTGTCGGCGACGGTGTCGAGCGCCTCATCCCAGGTGATCGGCACCCAGCGCGGGTCGACGCCGCGGCCCTTGGCCGGGTTGGTGCGCTTCATCGGCACCTTGATCCGATCCGGGCTGTACAACTGCTGCGGAATCATGTGCCCGCGCGGGCAGGTGCGCCCGTGGTTGGTCTTCGAGTTCTCGTTGCCGCGCACCCTGACCGCGCGGCCATTCTGCACGAAGATCTTGATCGCGCACCACTGGGTGCAGCCCTGGCAGCAGGTCGCAACCCACTCGCCCTTGGCAGGGCCCGCGGATTTGGCGTTGCGCACCACCATGGCGCTGGTTACCGGTTGCGTCGCGCAGCCGGAAGCCAGCAAGCCGCCTGTCGCGGCCGTTGCCTGAATGAATGCCCGTCTCGTCAGTTTCATTTAAGACTCTCCTTTGCTGCTTTCAAGGTCCAAGAAATAATGTTTGAATCGATATGCCTTCACGCTGGACGGCAACCCGGCTCTATTCGCCACAGCGTCACAAGAAGATTTTTGGCGTTGCATGGCTGGTCTGCTCGGCCGGCACCGCCACGGCCCGTTTGCAACGGTTACTGAAAACCTGGGGATAACAGCGAAAACATGGAGCAGCCCTTGCGGCTGCCCTGAAATTGGCCGGTAATAGCTGGAGCGCATCGCTGCATCGCTATCGACTACCAGGCTTTTGCCTTTCGTATCCAAGTCACTGCCTCTTATTTGCTCAAAGATAAAGCAACATTCGAACCATGCTTGGATATACTCTATAATAACTATATTATTCAATATGTTACATATTATATTAGGATTTGCTTTTTAACATTTCCAAAGGTATCGAAGTACACTATTTTTATACATCAAATATGAGGATTTTTATAAATTCCTTTTTATATCAAATAATTATAAAATTTTTTGCCGATATTTTTTTTGTACACTTTCGGAGGGTTTATTTGGGCTGCCAGAACACGTTCCGCATCGCTCGTCTGGACGCGGAAGATCAGCGGGAGTGATCAGCTTCTTGGTGTAGCCAATGACGATGCGCCAAGCGCGCCGCGTACGCATAGGACAGCGTACTGCGCGTACGGCGCTCTGGGAAATTCCGGAAAAAATCTGAAGCTTAGGGCTAGTGTTCTGAATCTTTAATTCGCTGAACTGAAGATGCCGAAGCCCCGGCGTGACAGTCGGGGCGATTTGACACAAACCCTGGAGAAAACGATGGAACGAATTTCTTTGAAAACACATTGCGCGTTGATTTTTGTGATCGCCGGAATACTGGCAACCGGCCAGGCATTTGCGGACAAACCGTCATGGGCCGGTAGCAGAAAAGACTGTCTCAGCGCGGCAGGGCGATGGGCGCTGCCGCTTGCTGAACTGTTCAGGTATTCCAATGCGCAGCACCAGGGACATGAGCGGGTAAGTTTCCGGCAACCACGGTCCCGCGATTGCGATTTCAGCCCGCTTACCGTGATAGTATTTCATGCAGTCTGATACTTCCAGCAAAGCGTGACTGCACCCCCTCCATCTCAGTGGCAATTCTGGATTGATCGCGGCGGCACCTTCACCGACATCGTCGGGCGGCGTCCCGACGGTTCCATCACCACGCATAAATTGCTCTCCGAAAATCCCGGCCATTACGACGACGCCGCGCTCGCCGGCATCCGCGATCTGCTGGGCGTCGCGCGCGATGCGCCGCTGCCCGCCAAGCGCATTGCCGCCGTCAAAATGGGCACCACCATCGCCACCAATGCGCTGCTCGAACGCAAGGGCGAGCCGACGGCGCTGTTCATCACGCGCGGCTTTCGCGACGCGCTGCGCATAGCCTACCAGGACCGGCCACAGATCTTTGCGCGCCACATCGTGCTGCCCGAACTGCTGTACAGCGTGGTTTACGAAGTGGACGAACGCATTTCGGCGCACGGTGAAGTGCTGCAGCCTTTCGACGAGGCACAGGCCAAACGTGACCTGAGGGTCGCACATGACCGGGGCTTTCGTTCGCTGGCCATCGTGCTGATGCACGGCTATCGCTATCCGGAGCACGAACTGAAGCTGGCTGCGCTGGCCCGTGACACCGGTTTCTCGCGTATTTCGGTGTCGCATGAAACCAGCCCGCTGATGAAACTGGTCGGCCGCGGCGACACCACCGTGGTCGACGCCTATCTGTCGCCGATCCTGCGCCGCTACGTCGAACGCATCGCATCCGAAACAGGCAATACGCGTCTGATGTTCATGCAATCGAACGGCGGCCTGACCGATGCCCGGCTGTTCCACGGCAAGGACAGCATACTGTCCGGACCCGCGGGCGGCATCGTCGGCGCGGCGCGCACCTCGGCTGCCGCGGGCTTTGACCGCATCATCGGCTTCGACATGGGCGGCACCTCGACCGATGTCTCGCATTACGCGGGGGAATTCGAGCGCGTATTCGAGACGCGTGTTGCCGGTGTCAGGATGCGCGCACCGATGATGAGCATCCATACCGTTGCCGCCGGCGGCGGCTCGATCCTGCATTTCGACGGTGCACGCTACCGCGTCGGCCCCGATTCCGCCGGCGCCCTCCCCGGCCCGGCGTGCTATCGCCATGGCGGACCGCTGACCGTCACCGACTGTAATGTGCTGCTGGGGAAAATCCAGCCCCATTTTTTTCCCGCCGTATTCGGGCCCGACGGCGACCAACCGCTCGACGCTGTCATCGTGCAGGAGAAATTTTCCGCCCTTGCGGCCGCCATCCGCGAGGCGACCGGAGACACGCGCACACCGCAACAGGTCGCCGAAGGTTTCGTGCGCATCGCGGTCGAAAACATGGCCAATGCGATCAAGAAGATCTCGGTGCAACGCGGCCATGACATCACCGGCTACACGCTCGCCTGCTTTGGCGGCGCCGCCGGCCAGCACGCGTGCCTGGTCGCCGATGCGCTGGCGATGCCGCGTATTTACATCCACCCTTACGCCGGCGTGCTCTCCGCCTATGGCATGGGACTGGCCGAGATCACCGCCATGCGCGAGGCCGCAGTCGAGGCCCGGCTCGATACGGCGCTGCTGCCGCGGCTGGAACAACTACTCTCATCACTGGCTGCCTCCGCCCGCGCCGAAGTCATGAGCCAGGGCGCGGCCGAAAGCGACACCGTTGATTACCCGCGCGCGCACCTCAAGTACGAAGGCACCGACACCGCAATCGTCGTCGGCTTCGGTCCGCTGCGGGACATGGCAAATGCCTTCGAAGCCGGTTACCGGCAGCGCTACAGCTTTCTGATGCAGGAGCGCGCCCTGGTAGTCGAGGCGGTGTCGGTGGAAGTTGCGAGCACAAATCAGGAACAGGATAATATTACTTTAAAAACAAATGATTACACACCGAATGCGACAGCTGCAGAAGCGCGTGTTCCGGTGTTCAGCGACGGCCGCACCCATGACACGCCGGTATACCGCCGAGTAGCGTTGCGCCCGCATGACATCATCCCGGGGCCCGCGATCATTGCCGAGGCCAATGCCACCACCATCATCGAACCGCAGTGGCAGGCCGAGGTCACTGCGATGAACCACCTGCTGCTCACGCGCAACGCACCGCGACCGGCCCGGGTCGCCGTGGGTACGCGACCTCCGCACCATTACCGGCAAGATTTACACGATAGCGTGTCGGCCGCCGGCGCGCCTTCCCGCACCACGCGTGCTGCGTCCTCCGATCTCTCATCGAAAACAACAACGTCGGAGGAGTCGGCCGCTTTGCTGCGCTACCCGCTCCACCGCGACGCGGAGTCCGAGTCCGCGCAGCAGCCCTCCTCCGGCCCGCCCTCCGACCCGGTGATGCTGGAGATCTTCAACAACCTCTACATGGCGATCGCCGAACAGATGGGCGTGACGCTCGCCAATACCGCCTATTCCGTCAACATCAAGGAGCGCCTCGATTTCTCGTGTGCGCTGTTCGATGCGCACGGCAGCCTGATCGCCAATGCACCGCACATGCCGGTGCATCTGGGCTCGATGGGTGAGAGCGTGCAGGCCGTGATCCGCCGCAATGCCGGCACCTTTCGCGCGGGCGATGTCTACATGCTGAACGATCCCTATCATGGCGGCACGCATCTGCCCGACATCACGGTGATCACGCCGGTGTTCGACGACCGGGGGAAAAATATCCTGTTCTATGTCGGCTCGCGCGGCCATCATGCCGACATCGGCGGCATCACGCCGGGCTCGATGCCGCCCGACAGCCGGCACATCGACGAGGAAGGCGTGCTGATCGACAACTTCCTGCTGGTCGAGGGCGGGCGCCTGCGCGAAGAGGCCACGCGTGCCCTGTTCTCCCAGGCGCGCCATCCCGCGCGCAACATCGAGCAGAACCTCGCCGATCTGCGGGCGATGATCGCCGCCAACCAGAAAGGCGTGACGGAACTGCAGCGCATGGTCGGGCATTTCGGGCTGGATGTGGTGCACGCCTATATGCAGCACGTTCAGGACAACGCCGAGGCATCGGTGCGCCGCGTGATCGGCGTGCTGAAAGACGGTGCGTTCAGCTACGAGATGGACAATGGTGCGACGATCAGGGTGGCGATACGCATCAATAAAACCGCGCGCAGCGCCGAAATCGATTTCAGCGGCACCTCGCCGCAACTCGCCAGCAATTTCAACGCGCCCTCTGCCATCACCATGGCCGCGGTGCTCTACGTGTTCCGCACGCTGGTCGACGACGACATCCCGCTCAATGCCGGCTGCCTCAAACCGCTCCGGGTCATTATTCCAGAAGGCTCTATGCTCAACCCGCGCCATCCGGCGGCGGTGGTCGCCGGCAACGTCGAAACCTCGCAGTGCGTGACCGATGCGCTGTACGGCGCGCTGGGTCTGATGGGCGCTTCGCAGGGCACGATGAACAACTTCACCTTCGGCAACGAACGCCATCAGTATTACGAGACCATTTCCGGGGGCTCCGGCGCCGGCAACGGATTCGATGGCGCGGATTGCGTGCAGACCCACATGACCAACTCGCGGCTCACCGATCCCGAAGTTCTGGAATGGCGTTATCCGGTGCTGCTGGAGGAATTTGCAATACGGCCCGGCAGCGGCGGCACGGGCAAATGGCGCGGCGGCAACGGTGCAGTGCGGCGCGTGCGCTTTCTGGAGACTATGACCGCGGCGATCCTGTCCGGACATCGCCGCATTGCGCCTTACGGCATGGCAGGAGGGGCGCCAGGCGCGGTCGGCCGCAACCATGTGCAGCGCGTAAGCGGGGAAATCTTCGAACTCAAGGCCTGTGACAGCATCACCATGGCGCCGGGCGATGTATTCGTGATCGAGACGCCGGGCGGCGGCGGCTTTGGCGAGACTTGAGTGATGTGTCGAGTAATGCTCGACGCATCACTGTTCAAGGTTCAAGGTTCGTGGTTCGTGGTTCGTGGTTCGTGGTTCGTGGTTCGTGGTGCGTGGTTCGTGGACCACCAATTACCCATCACCAATCATGCCGCGAAGCAAATACCCGGAGGGTGCCAATTACTAGGGCCTGTTAACAATTACCGCGTGAGATGCGTTGTGGCCAAAATTGTCGATAACAAGGCGCTTGTCGCAGCCCATATCGCGAATATGGGCAAGACGAGCAACGATGGTAGCGGCGATTTTGGCCGCAACCCGAAGGGACGGGACGATTTGGGCCCATGGCGTTGTCGCACCTTCGCTTATTTGCCACGGGGCAAACCGCGCTCGGCGCTCCTAGCCCTGAGCCCAAATCGCCTCCGTCGCACTCATGTGGTAATGGTTAACAGGCCCTAGTCCCCTAAGCTTCTCCGATCCACCGGAAAATAGAGATGCCTGCCGTACCCGCGCCCAACTACGCCGAACTCTGCCGCGTATATACGCGTCTTTACCGTTTCAACCATATCGCCGCCATCGTCGGCTGGGACCGCAACGCGATGATGCCGGCCAAGGGCAATGTGGCGCGCGCTGCGGCCGAGGCGGAACTGCATGCGCTGATTCATCGCACGCGCACTGATAACCGTCTGACCGGATTATTGCGCGCGGCGGAGCAGGAACCGCTATCCGACATCGAACGCGCCAACCTGCGTGAGATATGGCGCGACTGGCGCGACGCCAACGCTCTGCCCGAGGCACTGGTCGAGGCGAAGACGCTGGCCGGCGCGAAGTGCGAGCATGCCTGGCGCAGCCAGCGCCCGGCCAACGACTGGCGCGGCTTCCTGGAGAATTTTCGCGAGGTGGTGCGGCTGGCGCGCGAAGAAGCGCAACTGCTTGCGGATGACACCGGACTCACGCGTTACGACGTGCTCATGGACCGTTTCGAGCCAGGTGTGCGTGCCGCCGACATCGACCGCATATTCGGAGAAGTCAAACAATGGCTGCCGGACCTGATCACGCGCACCCAGGCGAAGCAGCGCGACGAGACGGTGATCGCTCCGGTCGCCCCGTTTCCGGTGGCGACCCAGCGCGCGATGAGCCTGGCGGTCATGAAGCTGCTGGGGTTCGATTTCGACGCCGGGCGGCTGGATGAGAGCACTCATCCGTTCAGCGGCGGCGTGCCTGAGGATGTGCGCCTGACCACGCGCTACAGTGAGGACGATTTCGCGCAAAGCCTGATGGGTGCCATACACGAGACCGGCCACGCGCGCTTCGAGCAGAACCTGCCGCGCGAATGGCTGGGGCAGCCGATTGGCCTGGCGCGCTCCTACGGCATACACGAAAGCCAGAGCCTGTCGTTCGAAATGCAACTCGCGCGCAGCCATGGCTTCGCGGGACTCCTCGCGCCCCTGTTGTCGCAGCATTACGGCGACCAGCCGGCGTTCGCCGCCGGGAATCTCTACCGGGTGTTCACGCGCGTGAAACCGGGTTTGATCCGCGTCAACGCCGATGAGGCAACCTATCCGGCCCACGTCATCCTGCGCTATGAGATCGAGCGCGCGCTGATCGAAGGCGAGATCGAGGCCGAAGACATTCCCGCCTTATGGGATGAAAAAATGCAATCCCTGCTGGGCTTGGACACGCGCGGCAATTTCAAGGACGGCTGCATGCAGGACGTGCACTGGACCGAAGGCGCGTTCGGTTATTTCCCCAGCTACACGCTGGGCGCGATGTACGCGGCGCAGTGGTTTGCCGCCATGCGGCGTGCCGTGCCGGATCTCGATGCGCGCATCGCGGCAGGCGATCTGGCGCCGGTGTTCGAATGGCTGGGCGCGAACGTCTGGTCCCAGGCGAGCCGCTGGGACACGCCGGAACTGGTGCGCCGCGCCAGCGGCGAAGCGTTGAATCCAGCGCATTTTCGCGCGCATCTGGAGACGCGCTATCTTGGCTCGTCGCGCTGAGTTCACGGTTCCAGTAATGATTATTTCTCTCCGGATTGCAAGCCTGTGGCGATAAACCTCACGCTCGCCCTGACTTTTTTCAACTTCACGGGCGCCAACGCGGCGCGCGTGCTGTTGACGCTCTATGCGCTCGAGCTCGACGCGCCGGCCTCGGCGGTCGGCATACTGGGCGGCCTGCTGTACCTGTTTCCGCTGCTGCTGTCGTGGCCCATAGGCGTGCTTGCCGACCGCGCCGGCGGGCGCGGCCTGCTGCTGTTCGCCGCGGGATGCGGCACTGCTTCGCTGATCCTGCCGTTTTTTTTCCGCTCCGTGCCCGCGTTTTATGTCGCGGCGGCGCTCAACGGGCTTGCCCTTGCATTTTTTCATGTCACCCTGCAGAACCTCGTCGGCACCCTGAGCCGGCCGGAGCAACGCGCGCGCAACTTCAGCAACTTCAGTCTCGCCGGGGCCATGACGAGTTTCGTCGGGCCGTTGCTCGCCGGGTTGTCGATCGATGCCGTGGGCCATGCCTTGACGTGCCTGGTGGTCGCCTCGCAGTCGGTGATAGTCATCGTGCTGCTGCTGGTGTGGGGACGCCTGCTGCCGCCGGGCAAGCCGCAGGCTGCGCTTAACGCGGGCGCGCCGCATGCGCTGGCGAATCGCGAAATCTGGCGCCTGCTGATCACCAGCGGCATGGTGCAGCTGGGTTACGATCTGTTTCAGTTCTACCTGCCGATCTACGGGCACTCGATCGGACTCTCGGCGTCAGCCATCGGCGCAATTCTTGCGACACTGGCCGCGGCGGCCTTCATCGTGCGCCTGTTCCTGGCGCGCCTGATCAAACGCGTGCCCGGCAAAACCCTGCTGGCCTGGGTGTTTTTCACGGGTGCATTGGGCTTCGCGCTGGTGCCGTTTTCCGGCAATGCGGTCATGCTCGGGCTGATCGCCTTCATTTTCGGTCTGGGCATGGGCATAGGCATACCGCTCACGGTGATACTCATGTTCGCCAGCTCGGCTGAAGGGCGCTCCGGGCAGACGCTGGGGCTGCGGCTCACCGCCAACAATTTCGTGCGCGTGACCGGCCCCATCCTGTTTGGCGCCATCGGTTCCGCGCTGGGCCTGCCGGCGGTGTTCTGGATCGTCGCGGCCGTCATGGTTTCAGGCGGGCTGCTGACGCGGGCGGGAAAAAACACGGAGTGATGCATTCAACCCGATTGTTCTGAGTTATCCTGCACGCGGGGCAAAAAAACAAGGCGGGACATGGGTGTTGTTGTTACCTGTATCCGAGCCTGAAAGCACTTACAACAACCGAAGGAGGCATGGCGTGGAACGAAAGAAAGCAGGCGATTTTCCTCCGGAAGTGCTCAAGCTGTTCGACGGCTATGTTCACGGCATGCTCGACCGCCGCGAGTTTCTGAATCGTGCCGCCAAGTACGCGGTCGGCGGCTTCACCGCCGCGGCGATGCTGGAGAGCCTGAAGCCCAATTATGCGTGGGCGCAGCAGGTCGCCAAAGACGACGGCCGCATCAAGACCGAATATCTGGATTACCCGTCGCCGCAGGGATCGGGCGCCATGCGCGGCTACTTCGCGCGGCCGGCCAACGTCGGCGGCAAGCTGCCCGGTGTGCTGGTGATACACGAGAACCGCGGCCTCAATCCCTATATCGAAGATGTCGTTCGGCGCCTGGCGGTGCTGAATTTTGTGGCTTTCGCGCCGGACTCGCTCTCGCCTGTTGGCGGCTATCCGGGGGACGAGGACAAGGGCAGGGCGCTGTTTGCCGCGCAGGATGCCGCGAAACGCATCGAAGATCTGGTGGCCGGCGCCGGCTATCTCAAGTCGCGCCCCGAGTGCACCGGAAAAATCGGCGCGGTGGGGTTTTGCTTCGGCGGCGGCATTGCCAATCTGCTGGCGGTGCGGCTGCCGGATCTCGCGGCCGCGGTGCCGTTTTACGGCAACGCCGCGCCTGCTGCGGACGTCGCCAGGATCAAGGCGCCGCTGCTGATACACTACGCGGAAACCGACGAGCGCATCAACGCCCAGTGGCCCGCCTACGAAGCCGCGCTCAAGGCGAACGGCGTGAAATACGAGATGCATCTGTATCCGGGCACCAATCACGGTTTTCACAACGACACGACACCCCGCTATGACGATGCCGCGGCCAAACTGGCGTGGCAGCGGACGGTCGATTTCTTCAACAAGCACGTGCGCGGGAGTTAAGCGGACGCCATGTTATGCGTAAAATCGTCGGGGCGCGAGACCGGCCGCGATTGCCATCACACCACAGGAGAGCACAGGCAACATGAACCACGCTGACAGGAACCGGACCGGCGAACTCGCGCGCAACGTCGCGGTGGCGCTGCGCTTCAAGCAGTCGCAGGGCACGCCGGAGATGCCACAGGTCGAGAAGGAGGTGATGGCGCCCGGCTACGATCGCGCGCGCGGCGGCAATCTGCATCTCGCGGCCAATGCGCGCGACACGGACATGACGCATCCCGGCCTGTACCTGCGCCAGGCGCTGCCTGACCGCGTGGACGTCATCGAACGGGTCATCGCCGACGGCGACCGGGTCGGCCTGCTGTTCCGCGTCACCGCCACTCACACCGGCGGTTTCTTCGGCGTGCCGCCGTCGGGAAAGAAAATCGACGTGTACGAAGTTGCGTTTCTGCGCATCGTCAACGGCCAACTGGTCGAAGGCTGGTTCATGATGGATGAGGCCGAGCTGCTGCGGCAGATGGGCGCGAAACTTCCCGCGCGCAAGGACGGACGCATCATCGCGCAGCCGGTGCCGGACCAGGGCGAAGACGTCGACGCGGTCATCAAGCGGCTCGAAGCCCGGGCGACGCTCACGCCGCAGGACCGCAACAAGATCCTCGCGGCGGCTACGTGGTCCACGAGCGCCAGGGAAGGCCGCGCCGCCGGTCATCGCCATCTGCGTTTCGGATTCCAGCACCTGCGTGACTACTGCAAGGCGAAAGGCGATACGTTCGATCTCGACGCCGCGATTCCGGACCGGCACGACAGGATAGAAGTGATGATGGCCGAAGGCGATGAGGTCTGGATGCGCTTTTCCACCGGCGGCACGAACACGGGCAGCCTCTGCGGCCTGCCGCCGACCGGCAAGCGCGTGGGCGTGCATGCCGCTGCGATCATGCGCTTTGCCGACGGCAAGGTGACGGAAAGCTGGACCTTCGCCGACGAGTTCGGGCTGCTGTTACAGCTTGGGGCGCCGAACCTGCTTCTGGATTCCCCGGCTCCGGCGAAATGACGCTAGAATCGGCCGCGGCTGTAAACCGCTTCGCGTTCCGCCAAGCCGCCCCAGCCCTCCCACGCAATCAGGAATGCCGGCACCTGCCCGGTAAGGGGGCCAGGGCCTGTTAACTGGCCCTGGTGGCATCCTGTTTTACGGGTGTTGCCTGGTTTATTTGGCTTGAACCAGAATGTCGTTCTTGACCGAGGTCACGCCCTTGGTGTCGCGCGCAATCTTGACGGCCTTGTCTGCTTCAGCCTTGCTCTTGGCTTTGCCGCTCAGCGTCACAACACCCTTGTCGTCGGTATCGACCTTGATGTTCAACGCGCTGACCTGCTTGTCCTTCGCGAATTCGGCTTTGATCTTGGTGGTGATCACTGAATCAGAGACGGTTTCCTTGACGTCAGCGACAGTTTCCTTGACGCTTTTGGTCACCGATTTCTCGGCGGCGTAGCCCGCCACGGGCGCGAGCAGCGCGCCGATTACGAGTGTTGTTGCAAGTTTGGTATTCATGGTCTGCCTCTCTGAAGTTGGAAATATTTGCTGCGTGACTCGCCAGTCGCATTTCCGGCGGCACGGCACAAAGTCATTGCGACGTCCGCGACCACCGGCAGCAGGCGGGGGAAGTATTCTGCGAAAAATCCACCCACGGCTGCGTTCATTATGAGCAGTCCTGAACGGCCGTCTGTACGCCAGCGCACGAACGCACGTACGCCAAACTGCTATTGCAGCTCGGCGCACCGAACCTGTTTCCGGATTCCCCGGTTCCGGCGAAATGACGCTACCTCCATCCAAGAGCTGATAATCAAGATTTCATATACCGGGGGCAGCCCGGTGGCTGGTCACTTTCTCGCGGCCAAAGAGAAAGTAACCAAAGTGAGGCGAATAAACAAAGATCTGGCGGCGACGATAGATATGAGAGTCATAGAGAATCTGGTTGGAATCCGGGCATTGATGCGATCGACGATCTTTTTAACATAGACGGACCAGTTCGCGGTCCCGCTTAAGTCGTCCTTCCCGTAAGAGGCCTGCCAAGGGGTAAATCGAGTAATTTCCCGCGGCGTGTAACTCTTGGCTGCAACATCTCTTCTCAGACCCATGAGAAGCCGCCGAGCAGTCGCGTAACTGCAGTGGCTGGTTGTTCGTGGATCGTACCGCTCAATGAGATATTGAAAAGAATGCGCGGTAAACCGAAGGTCGAGTCTGACCCTGGTGAGCATCACGGATTGCTACCTCAATTCACCTTCACCGCGGATTCCTGCATCACTTTGCGCCATTATTCAGCGACAGCTAAGCATGCATAGTTCTTCATCCAGCACGGCTTTCGGGCGTGACCAGAGCCAGAGACGGAAAGTAGGCGGCATAGCGCCGCCAGTCGCGCGTGAGCAGCGGACAGCCGGCGACGGCGGCGTGCGCACCGACCATGAAGTCAGCAAGGACCCCGGTTCGCAATCCACCGCGGCTGCGATACGCGGCATGCGCGCGTCCCGCGAGGAACAGGGCATCGCGCGGCATTTCACGCATGAGCAAGCCCGCCGTGGCGATTTCCGCTTCAAGCGACTCCTTGCTTCGGGCGTAAGCCGCCAGCTCCGCGTAGATCACCGGGTTGATGAGCAGCGGACCGCGTGCGCTCCAGGTCTCGAGCTGCGTTTGCGACCAATCGGCCCATTTGCGATCGTTTTCCAGCACGTCGATGACGACGCAGGAATCAACCAGGATCATTTCTTTCCGGCATTGAATCCCGGGTCGCCGGCATCGTCGCCGTAGCCGCGCAACAGGTTCATGATTTCATCCGTGCTCATGCCCGTCTTGCGCGTGCCGCGCAGCGCCGAGAACCGGCTCGCCTTCCTGCCCTTGCCCTTGCCCTGGCCGGGCTTGCGCGGCGCCACGATGCGCACCGCGCCGTCGTCCGTGTACTCGAAGCGTACCGTGTCCCCCGGCGAGAGGCCGAGGTAATCGCGCAGGCGCTTTGGAATCGTGACCTGGCCTTTTATCGTAAGCGTGCTGCTGTTCATCGCTGTGCCCCAGAAGTAATACCGTCTGCAAATGGTATTACTTGGTGGCGCGTCACGCAAGCGGAATCGGGTTCGGAAATCAGGGCGGCGGATGCCCGAAGATCCGCATGAATCGGGCGTCTTCAGGCAAGTGTCCAGCGTCGCAGACCAAAGATACCGGAGTCGAATTATTTTTTGAAAAGAATAAGCGGAGAGCAGTAAGCAGTGACTGCCTGAAAAGCGGTGGGAAATCGTGATGGGGTAAGGTGGTGAGTGGTTTTTTCCGTCTCCCGCCCTCCCGTCTCACGGTCATTCGGTGTTGTCCGCCGGCCGTTTGATCTAAGTCAACTTCCTTTCGCCACGTTCGCCTTACGCTTTAGCTGCAGGATTTCATGGCCTGTTCAGGGCCTGTCCAGAGAGCGAGGTGACCGATGATCCGGGATACTGCGTTCGCGCAAAGCATGAGAAAGGCAATCCGAATTTCCGTAGCGCTGGCGGGTGCGGTGGTAATGATATCGGCGGCGACCGATGTGGCGCGCGGCACCGAACCCCCGGCAATGCAGGCAGCCGAGCGGGAAGTGATCCCGGGGGCGGAACATTTGACCACCGCCGAACGCGAAGACTACAGACGCCGCATGGCGGCGGCCGCCACGCCGGATGAGAAAGCCAAAATCCGGGCCGAATATGCCAAGGTTGCAGACAAGAGTGTGTCCCCGCCGGCGTTGGTCGGGGATCCGGCAAGAGGTGCAAATGTGCACACCGCATGTTTTTCCTGTCACGGTATCGAACGCTATGTCGCGCCGGTGACCTACGCGATGGCCGGTTTTTTTGATTCGGTGCTCAGAGCCAGCGGCCTTTCTGACCTGCCTCCCGCCGAACCCACCCGGTTCAAGGGGAGAATCGCATCGTTCCAGGCGCTGCGGGATGCGGTGAGCCGGCGCAACGATTATCTCAACCCGAAGCTGACGCCGCAGGAATTCGAGGACGTCATCGCCTACCTGAACGCGACCTACTACAAGTTTCCCCAGCAATAATCAGGCCGGCTCCATCCCCTTTTTCCTGATGACGGACGCGGCAGCCGGCGCAGTCAGAAACCTGACCAGCGCCCGGGCTGCATCCGGTTGGCTGGCGGCAACATGCAGGCCGGCCGAAAACACGGTGATCTGCTGAACGTCCGCCGGCAGCGGCCCGATCACGTCAATTCCGGGGACGGGGAGCAGTTCGCTGGTCTGCTGAAAGCCGATCTCGGCTTCGCCGCGCGCCACTGAAGCGCCGGCGGGTTCGCCCTGCACCTGCTTGATCTTGTGCTGGATCTCGCCGGCGATGCCCATGCGTTCAAACAGGCCGGCAAGATAGATGCCGCTGGGTCCGGTGGAATAGACAATGGACTTTGCGGCTAGCACCGCGCGCTTCAAGGCCTCGCCCGAACTGATGTCCGGTCGTGCTGCGCCGGCTTTTACGGCAACGCTGATACCTGATTTCGCGAGATCAAAGCGGTTGCCCGGGTCTATCATCCCGTGCTCGACAAGTTCGGCCAGCGAAGCGGCCGACATCACCACGAGGTCTGTCGTCTCGCCGCCTTTGAGGCGGCTCATCATCTGCACGCTCGGCACCCACTGCGTCACCACCTTGTGACCGCTGCTGCGTTCGAATTCCGGCGCCAGTTCCAGATAGGCCTCCTTGAAGGCCGCTGATGCCATTACTTTGATTTCAGCCATGACTATAAAATCCGTGAATAGTGATTCGTGATTCGTGGTTCGTGATTCGTTAACCTTGAACCTTGAACCTTGAACCTTGAACCTTGAACCTTGAACCTTGAACCTTGAACCTTGAACAGGTTCTCTTACGCCTTGGGCGCGACGGTCAAGCCACGAACGCCATTCTTCTCGATCAATCTCGCCACCAGTCCCGTGGCTTTGATGTCCTCGACGAATTCGCGCAGGTACTGAGCGCCGGCAGGGCGGCCTTTGGGCGTGCCGGCCGCCTGCTGAACTGCGGTGAACTGCCCGTCAAGGATGCGTGAACCCGGAAAATTGTCGTGATCCTTGACCAGCCGCGGCCGGAGTCCGGCCAGCGCTTCGAGTTTTTCATCGACGAACTGCCGGAACACATTGTCGGCGCCGGCGATGCGCACGAGCCGGGCATGCTTGAGGGTGCGGGTCAGATACAGGTCGTAGGCGCTCTTGCCCGAGATGGCGATGCGCACGCCGTCGCGATCGACATCGGCGATGGTCTTGAGCGGCGAACCGGACGGCACCAGGTAGGTGGCCTCGATTTCGACATAGGCAGCGGTGAAGTCGATCTCGTTCGCGCGCTGCGGTTCGGCGCCGAGAAATCCGACGTCCCACACGCCTGACCTGGCCGCGTCGGCCAGCGCGCCGGGGGAAGGGTAGCCGGTGATCTCGACGGGCACGCCCAGCCGCCGGCCCAACTCGCGGGCCAGATCCACTGCAACACCGCGGTACTCACCCGTTGCAGGGTCCGTTGCCGTCAGCAGAAAATTGCCCAGATTGATGCCCACGCGCAGCGTGCCGGTCGGCGCGAGTTCGGAACGTACGGCAGGATTGATGTCAGACATGATTGTTCAGGAGGCGTGAAAGAAGAGGCAGAACCTTATCACGATTTTGATCGTGATGGCCTCTCGACTGGGAGTGAAGCTCCTGCATGCGGCTTATAGAGTAGGTCGGCAATCCTTGCCGACGGCTGGCAATGGCGGCAAAGGATTGCCGCCCTACGGCTTTATCCTTCACCCTTCACTCTTCACCCTTCCTTCACCGCTCTTATTGCACCTTCATGCCGCTTTCCTTGATCAGCGCGCTCAGCTCGGCGTATTCGTCGCGCTGCATCTTGTCAAAGTGCTCGGGCGGACCGAACCCGGCATTGGCACCCTGGAGCATGAATTTCTCGCGCGTGGCCGGCTCTTTCAATACGCTCACGGTGTCGGCATTGATCCGGGTGACGAGGCCCCTGGGCAGCGCGCGTGGCGCGATGATGCCGAACCACGATTCCGACCGGTATTGAGGAAAGCCGGCTTCCGCGCTGGTCGGCACATCGGGCAGCGCTTCTGCCCGTTTGGGCGAGGCCACCGCCAGCGCCTTCAGCGTGCCGGCCTTGAGCAGGGTCATGATCGCAGGCAGCGGATAGACATAGTAGTGTATCGTGCCGCTGATCAGCGCACTGCGGCTGTCGGGGCCCTGGCGGAAAGGCACATGCACGACGTTGATTTTCGCTTTCGACGCGAGCAGCGCGCCGGCGAGATGCGAGGAGCTTCCCACGCCGGCCGAGCCATAGTTGAACGCACCGGGTTTGGCCTTGGCCAGCGCGATCAGGTCCGGGATCGTTTTCACGTCCACGCCCTTGCCCAGCACGATCACGTTGTGCGTCGTGCCGACCAGCGAGATCGCCGTGTAGTCCTTCAGCGGATCGTACGGTTTTTTCTCGCGCAGCAACACGTTCGACAGATGCGGCTGCCCGACCATGGCGAGCGTGTAGCCGTCGGGAGCGGCCTCGCGCGTCAGTTCGCTGCCGATCAGCCCGCCGGCGCCCGGCCGGTTATCGATCACAAATTGCTGGCCGTAGATTTCGCTGAGGCGCTGGCCCACGATGCGTCCGAGCACATCGCTCGCCGAACCCGGGGTGAACGGCACGATCAGGCGGATCGGTTTCGACGGCCAGCGGTCCTGCGCCGGCGCAACACCGGGCAGCGCGCCCATCACGAGAGCGAGCAATGCTGCGGAAATACGGTGCGATGGCTTCATGGTGGCCTCCTCTGGTCCGTGTGGTTATCGATACATCGAGCGCGCAACGACTTTAGCAGCATGTCGTCAGCAGCCCGGTGTGATTCATGCAGGCGGTTGTATCAATTAAATAATATCATGGAAAATTGGTATGAAGCTCGGGTTTTTCTGCTCATCGCTTAGCGCTCACTCGTCTCTCATCATGCGTTGAGATGCGATAATCCGCGTTCCAGCGAATTCAGGAGGCTGATCTTGACCAAAGAAACTGCGCACTACGAAATCGATATCGAGGATGTCGAATACCTCAGGCACGGGGACAAGCCGCTACTCGCGCGCATTTACAAGCCGCGCGGCCCGGGACCCTTTCCGCTCATCATCGATCTGCACGGCGGCGCCTGGACCAAGAAGGACCGCACTAGCGATGCAGGAACGGATGAACCGCTGGCGAAAAGCGGCGTGGTGGTGGTGGCGCTCGATTTCCGCATGCCGCCCGCGGACGCCGGATATCCGGCATCGCTGGCCGATATCAATTATGCGATACGCTGGTGCAAAGCGCGTGCCGCGGAACTGGGCAGCCGCCCCGATATGATAGGCATACTCGGCGTCTCCAGCGGCGGCCACCAGGCCATGCTCGCGGCGATGCGCCCGGGCGACGCGCGTTACACCGCGCTGCCCTTGTCCGGCAACCAGGTGGTCGGCGCCGGCGTGCGCTGCGTCGTGCTGTGCTGGCCGGTCATCGATCCGCTGGGCCGCTATCAATACGCAAAAGCGCAGCAGGGCGGCGCCCATGCCAAACCGGCGGACGAATGGGTGCGCTGCCACGACCAGTACTGGCCGAATGAAGCGGCTATGGCCGAGGGCAATCCGACGCGCGCGCTCGAGCGCGGCGAGACGGTGCGCATGCCGCCCGTGCTGTATCTGCAGGGCACCGCCGATATCGCGCACCCGGCGCCGGACCGCGAACGCTTTATCTCGAGCTACCAAAAAGCGGGCGGGCGCGTCGAACTGCATCTGTTCGAAGGCGTGGGCGAGGCATTCATCACCAACGATCCGACTTCGCCGGCCGCGATCTCTGCCATCGAGAAGATCATCGCGTTCGTTCATCGCGAGATGCCCTGATGGGAAACACCCGCCTGCGGCATGGGCGAGGCTGTGCCATAATTCTGCCGGCCATGATATTCACCTAACCTACGGATGAGAAGATGCACACTTGCAAAGAGTTGATCAGGGATGCAGCCGGCGCACAGGCCGGCATTGCTTTTACCGCGTGCACTGCAACCAATGAGGCGCAGTCGCAACCGGGCGGCGGACGGCGGCGGCAGGTGATGGTGAATGGCCGGCGCGTGAAGACCATAGACGTGCACGCACACTGCGTGATACCGGAGGCGCTGGCCCTGATGGGTCAGAAACTCGAAGATCAGCGCGGGCCGGGGATAGGCGAAGTGGGCGCCAGGCGCATACGCGAGATGGACGAGCAGGGCATAGACGTCGAGGCGCTGAGCATCAATCCGACCTGGTACAAGACCGAGCGCGATCTCGCGGCCGAAGTCATCCGGATCCAGAACGAGAAACTCGCCGAGTTCTGCGCAACGTATCCGGATCGCCTCGTTGCTTTTGCCTCGGTGGCGCTGCAGCACCCCGACCTCGCGATCGAGCAGCTCGTGCACGGCGTCAAAAAACTCGGCTTGCGCGGTGCGGCAGTGGGCGCGAGCGTGGCCGGTGCGGAATTTTCCGATCCGCAGTTTCACCCGTTCTGGGCGAAGGCAGAGGAACTCGGCGTGCTGATTTTCATCCATCCGCAGAGCACGCCGCAACTTGAGCCGCGCTTCAAGGGCAACGGCTGGCTGTCGAACACCATCGGCAATCCTCTCGACACCACGATCGCGCTGTCGCACCTGATTTTCGAAGGCACGCTCGACCGCTTCCCCGGGCTCAAAATCTGCTCGGCCCACGGCGGTGGTTTCCTGCCGTCTTACGCGCCGCGCTCGGACAACTGCCTGCGGGTCGCACCGGATATGGACACCGGCATCAAGCTCAAGAAAAAGCCGACCGAATATCTGCGGCAGATGTATTTCGACACACTCGTGTTTACTTCCGAGGCGCTGCGCCACCTGGCGGCGGAAGTCGGCACGAGCCAGCTCGTCATCGGCACCGACCACCCGATTCCATGGCAAAGCGAGTCGGTGGACCACATTCTCAACGCGCCGGGTTTTACCGACGACGAGCGCAGGGCGATGCTGGGCGAGACCGCGGCGAAGCTGCTGGGCATCAAGCCGCTGTAATCGGAGTTGTACTAAGAACGCGTTTCAAAAAGACCAAGACCGATGTAACCGCCGATAAACGCCGATGAACGCCGATCGAACCAACGTCAAAGATCTTTTGCCACCAATGGTAAATATAAATAAAAACAATTCGTTATATTATGGCTCTGTGTGATTACAACTTGGGGTTATAGATTTTCATCGGCGTCTATCGGCGTACCCGTCAAGCGGGTATTAAAGTGAATTCATCGGCGGCTAAATTTTTTATTTTGTTACGGGCTCTGAGTAAAAGCCCGCGGGATTGCCGATCGTCAATCGACCGGCGCCTATCCCCTTGTCGCCAGGATATCGACTTGCTGCCGCAAAGACTCCTTGCGTTTCATGTCTAGGTACTCGCGCTGTTCCATTTCATGCAGCTGGCGCGGATAACGCTCGACGGCCGCAAACCAGTCATGAATGCGTTTTTCAAACCGCGCCTGCGGCGGCGCAGACAAGGCGCCGAGAAAGGCTTCGATTGCGAGGTAATAGCGCATGGTGTTGCGTTCCACCACGCCACGCATTCCGCCGACGTGGAGGGGCTGGCCGTTGGATTGTTTGCCGACGACGGTGAATCCCATCTTGCCGCTTCCGATCGTGCCGAGGTAGGCCTGCATCGCAAGCCGTCCCACCAGGCCATAGGCATACGAATACGAGAGGTGGATGAATGTCCGCCCGTCTTCCAGCGGGATGGCCTCGAGCATGATGCGGTAGTTGCGCGTGCTGAGCGGCCCCTCGTCCGCATTCAGCTTTACCTGCAGGTAGTTCGGGGTTTGGGCGGCGACGCGATACGCAAACTCCACCGGGTAGGCCTCATCCAGCGGCTGGTCGTGTTTCTTGCCGATATTGACCTTGAGGATGCTCCCTTGGCGGGCAGTCGACGCGCGGCAGTATTTGGTATTGAGGTGCAAACTCAGAATGTCGCACCAATGGGCCGGCTTGTTCAGCGCCGCGCCCGCCGTTGCAAACGGGTAATCGATGAGCGCATAAATGTCGCCCGTCACGCCCCCCGGCAGCTCGCTGGAGTCCATATGAAGCGGCCGCTGGAACTGGTTGTGACGGAGTTGATCCTGCACTACACCGTACCGGGCGCGCAGCGATGCGGCCGAATTGGCGTCTGCATCGCCGGCATGGGCAATGCCCAGGCCCATGCCCAGCAGGGCGGCCGCAAAAAGTCGCGCCGGCATCCACAGTGCTTTCATTCCAGAAGTTGGTTTCATGGCCACGCTTGCGTCTGTCAATTAAACTACACCATCGCCCGTGTCAGAGCGGAAAACATACATATGGGGCCTAAAGCCAGTATTCCCATATCCGGGCGGCTATTTCTTTCAGGCGATCGCTGATCGGACGCTGCTCCCATTGTTCGAGCGTGATGGGGTTGGACGCGGCCAGGTCCGTCTCGAACATGGCCTGCATCTGCGCGCTGAATTCCTGCCCCAAGATGACGGCGTTGACTTCTTCATTGTGCAGGAAGCTGCGCCAGTCGAGGTTGGTCGATCCGATGGTCGACCACACGCCGTCGATGAGCGCGGTCTTCGAGTGCAGCAGCGCATCGCGCCGCTCGTAGATTTTTACTCCGGCGTCCAGCAGTTCGGCGTAGTAAGCACGCCCGGCGTGGAACACCAGCCAGAAATCGGTGTGGCTCGGCAGGATGAGCCTCACGTCCACGCCGCGTTGCACGGCGTCCTTGAGCGCGGCGAGCAACTGCGGATCGGGAACGAAATAGGCATTCGTCAGATGGATGCTGGTTTCGGCGCTGCCGATGGCTGAAATCAGCGTCGCGTAGATCAGGCTGTAGGGCTCGTCAGGCGAACTGCCGATGGCGCGCACGACCTCCCTGCCCTTGTTGCCGAGTTGCGGGAAATAGTCCCTCGGCGCGAGCGTTTCGCCCTTTTGCTTCTCCCAGGTCGCGAGAAACAGCTTCTGAAACTCGCCGACTACGGGGCCTTCCACTTGCAGGTGGGTGTCGCGCCAGGGCATTTTCTCATCGGGGCGCCGCTTGGAGTGCGGACTGAAGGATCCGCCTGAATAAACACTGCTGATGTTGATCCCGCCGAGGAACACGGTCTGGCCATCGACGATCAACAGCTTGCGGTGATCGCGCAGATTGACATCCCAGCCTTTTTTTGCGATCAGCGGGTTGATGGGATTGAACTCCAGAATCCTGATGCCGCCGTCGGTGAGGCGCTTGAAGAATTCCCTGGGCGCGTTGATCGACCCTACGCTGTCGTAGATGAGATTCACCTGCACGCCCTGGGCCTGCTTCTCGATCAGCGCGTCCGCAAAGCGGTTGCCCACCTCATCGTCTTCGATGATGTAGGTTTCCATGTTGATATGGTCTTTGGCATTGCGGATGGCGGTGAACATGGCCTGAAAGGTGGCCGGACCGTCCTGCAGCAGGATCACCTTGTTTCCCACCACCAGCGGGCTTCCGGCGATGGCCTCTTCCAGTGCCAGATGCCGGTCGAAAATGTCGGTCTCTTTGCCGCGGCTCTTGAGCCGGTCGAGGATCGCTTTGCTTTGCCGGGCAGAAAGAGGGCCGTGCGCGCCATCGAGTTGAACGGGCCGGGCCGGGCGCATTCCCATGTCGGGGACGATGGTCGGCAGCGACCCGCATCCGGCAAGAGCGGCCAGACACACCGCAGCCAGCCATCCCGCGATCTTGGCCCGACCGTCGGACTGCATCATGTTACGGGCTCTATACAACGCCGCTTCGCTCAGCTCACGTCGCGGATCATTTCGCGAAGGATGACTTCGACTTCCATGCGCGCATCCTCGGCATCAAACGGTTCTTCACTGACACGATCCGCAAACGTGTCTGCGGCATCGTCGCGCAGCGCGGCATAATCAAAATCTCTCCAGGCCATCGGGCGTTGTTGGGCGCGAACTGAGGTACGTTTCATGATTGCCCCTTTCAGGAGGGGTGTGCGGACCATTGCCGGCATCGAAAAGCCTGCGAGGTATTGGCGTTCGGTGTGCACTTTCGCAGGAGATTTCTGCGCAGGAGTTAATGGTCGGTCACAACCCGCGCCACTGCAGTGTATGCGCTATCCCCGGGGAACTATGTGCGGCAGGCAACATAAGACGCAAAAGAAAAACAGATGCAAGATGTTGTATTTATTGATGTTTTGTACGCCCGTTCCAAGCGCCCGTTTACTGCACTCAGGCCGGTTTGACCAGAACGTTCTGTTCGCTGTCGAGGATTTTCCGTACCGCCGGGCGCTTCAGCATGCGCTCTTTCCACGCCGTGAACGCGCTGAGTTCAGTCATTGGAAATTCGCCGCGCACGCCCCAGCCATAAAACACCAGCGTGTAGGCATCGACGACCGTGAACTGGCTGCCCATGATCCAGTTTTTGCCCTGGAGCATGGCGTCGATCTCTTGGCAATTGGCCCAGAACGATTTCCGTCCCGTTGCCTTGACCGTGGCCTGCGCCGCTTCGCCTTCCGCGAAACGCTCGGGCCGCATGTAGCGCTGGTACGAGGGATGCACGATGTTGGAGAGCCAGGCCATGGTCTCGATGCAGCGCGCCGCGTCGATGGGATCGGCAGGCATCAGGTTTTTGTCCGGGAACCGCTGCGCGAGGTAGGTGAGTATCGCCGTGTTCTCGGTGATGATCCTGCCGTCCACACTCAGCGCCGGGACCTTGCCGCGCGGGTTGATCTTCAGGTACGCCTCGGTTTTCTGTTCACCTTTGGCGAGCAGGGTCGGCTTTTCTTCGTATGGGGCACCGGTTTCCTCGAGGCCGATGTGCGAAGCCATGGAACAGGCGCCGGGACTGAAATAAAGCGTCAGCATGCGAATTACTCCTTTGTTTGAATCATTTAACTAGCGCTAGTCCCACACTGGCGCTCTTCCCGCCGGGTTCGCGATCCTGCCGTCAGGCTGCTTGAGCGCAAAGATTTTTTTCATCTCGTCGTCGGACAGTTCGAAGTCGAACACCCGCAGGTTTTGCGCGATGCGCTCGGGGCTGGAGGAGCGCGGCAGCGCGGCAACGTTCTGCTGCATCAGCCAGCGCATTGCCACCTGCGCGATGGTGCGGCCCTTGGTGTTCGCGATTTCCGCGAGCACCGGGTCGCTGAACATGCGGCCGCGGGCGAGCGGGCAGTAGGCGGTGAAAATGAGATCGTGCTTGCGGCAGTAGTCGAGCACCTTGGTCTGATCGAGATAGGGGTGGTACTCCGCCTGCAGCGTTGCCAGCGGTTCGGGACAGGTGCTGATCGCTTCTTCCATCAGCGCGATGTTGAAGTTGGCAACGCCGATGTGACGCGTCTTGCCTTCGCGTTTGGCTTTGGCGAGCGCGCCCATGGTTTCTGCGAGCGGGATGTTGTCTATGGTCGGCCAGTGCACGTGCAGCATATCGACGTAATCGACCTGCAGCGTCTTCAGACTTTCATCGACCTTGCGCGCGAAATCACCGGCACGCAGGAATTCGTGCGAGACCTTGGTGCACAGGAAGATCTCCTCACGCGGCACGCCGGAGGCGCGCAGGCCTTCGCCCACGCCCTGCTCCGAGCCGTACTTGCCGGCGGTGTCGATGTGGCGGTAGCCGAGCTTGAGCGCGGTGGCAACGAGTTCGGCGCAATCGCCGAGTTGAGAAGTGCCGAAGCCGAGCGCCGGCATCTGACAGCCGTGCGCGGACAATGTGGGAACCGATAATTGTCGCATGATGCTCTATTTCGACCCGATCAGTCCGGCGCAGGGCAGGCCAGTAGAAGCCCGCCGTCGCCGGCCTTACTGATTCGCTGCGGTTTTCGGCTGATCACCCGGCGGCTGATCCTGTTCGCGCCTGTCGATGACTACAGACTTGCCCATGATTACCGGCAGCTTGTCGGGATAGTTGTAACCCGTTCCGCGATTGTGGTCGATGATGGCGCCTATCCCTCCGCCGAAGAGGATGTTTCCGAACATGCCACCCGCCGCGCGTGAAACGGCTTTCAGCAAGCCGTCAGGTTGACCCTCTTTCTTGCACTCGACAGTCAGGTCTTCGGCAGACCGGCGGACGTCGACAAATGCCGGTGATTCAGCTTGCCAGGACCCCTTGTCATTCTTCAGCGTGCATTTGGCTTTTTCAACGGTTTTGCCATCTTCGGAATTAGCGGTAACAGACAGAGGTTGCATGTCGCTGGAAGTAATCGACGCACAGCCGCTTGCCAGCACCGTGACCAACAATGTAACAGACGCATATAAGCGCATACCACCCCCCTTTTTGTTAGTGATGGTGTTCAGTATGGTCTGGCAACTTGAACGCGCTTTAGCGATCTGTTGCTACTTTTTGTCGACGTATTGTATAAGGATTTCAGGCGCGTTGCGATGGTTGTTTCAGCCGGATGTCAGCGGATGGTCATCCACGGTTTGGCCGGAGTCAGCGCGTATTTCTTCACCGCTTTCTCGTCGAAGTCGAATCCCAGCCCCGGGGTCTGGTGCAGGATCAGGTCGCCGTTTTTGAACTTGAGCTGTTTGTCGATCAGGCGGCGGAAGTTGAGGACCTGGTCGTCGATGAAGAATTCGACATAACGGGCATTGGGAGTGGCCGCGACCAGCGGCGCATGCACGTCGTGGAACCAGTGCGGGCAGAGGGTGACGCCGTAACCCGCGGCCATCGTGGCGATGCGCTTCCATTCGGTGATGCCGCCGCACACGCAGGCGTCGGTCTGCAGGATTTCCGCACCGCGCTTGTCGAGCAACTCCTTGTGGTACCAGCGGCCGTAGCCGATTTCGCCGGTGGCAACGACGATGGGCGTCAGTTCGGCGAGCTTGGCGTGGCCGTCGATGTCGTCGGGGCCGAACGGCTCCTCGATCCAGTACGGGTCATAAGCTTCGAAGCGCCGCACGTAGGCGAGCGCGGTGGGCACGTCGCTCCACGCGTTGTTGGCATCGAGCATCAGATGCACGTCGGGGCCGACTGCTTCGCGCGCGGCGCGCACGCGGGCTTCCTCTTCCGCGGGCGAGAGGCGGCCCACTTTCATTTTCACGGCCTTGAAACCGGCTTTGACGTAAGAGGCCATTTCGTCGCCCAGTTTTTTCGGCGTCTTGCCGGCGAGGTAATAACCGCCGCTGGCGTAGGCCGGCACGCGTTCGGTGACGTTGGCGCCCAGGTACAGATGCAGCGGCAGTTTCGCCGTGTGTGCATTCAGGTCCCACAGCGCGGTATCGAGTATGGAAATGCCGCGCATCACGCTGCCGGCGCGGCCCTGAAGCAGTGATTCTGCATACATCTCCTGCCACAGGCCTTCGACCCTCAGCGATTCCTGGCCGATCAGTCTTGGCGCGAGCAGTTCTTCCACCGCGACCTGGGCGATGCGCCCGCCGGCGCTGCCGACGTAGCAAAAGCCTATGCCTTCGATACCGGCGGTCGAGCGCACCTTGACCAGGCAGTAGTCGCGGGCGGACACGGTGCGGGTGGCGAACGAGGTGACGGTGTCCAAAGGCACGCGGGCGACGCTTACGGATATGCTTTGAATGGTGGGCATGGTGAATTTTCCTCCTGATGCGTTGGATTGAATCCTGACTGCAGGACAATCTCGCGCGTTTTCTCCAGTGCGGAAGTATAGCGCCTGATGCAGATTTCCGGCTGCCCGTCATGAAACAGGCCCTGGCAATCAGACGATGTAAAATGACCGGGCGTATTGCGGGTCAGATAGGACAAATCATGCTGCTGGGTTGTATTGCTGACGATTTCACGGGCGCAACAGACCTCGCCAACAATCTGGTGCGCGGCGGCATGCGCGTGGTGCAAACCATCGGCGTGCCAAAAAAACAACTCTCCGGCGAGGTCGATGCGGTCGTAGTCGCGCTCAAGTCGCGCACGATACCCGCGCGCGATGCGGTCGCGCAGTCGCTGGCAGCGCTCGAGTGGCTAAGGCAAGGCGGCTGTCGCCAGTTCTATTTCAAGTACTGCTCCACCTTCGATTCAACACCCGCCGGCAACATCGGGCCGGTGACCGAGGCGCTGATGAACGCGCTCGGCTGCGATTTCACCATTGCATGTCCGGCGTTCCCGGAGAATGCCCGCACGGTTTTCAAGGGGTATTTGTTCGCGGGCGATGTGCTGCTCAACGAGTCGGGGATGCAGCACCACCCGCTGACACCGATGACGGACGCCAATCTGGTCCGGGTGTTGCAGGCGCAGACCCGGTTCAAGGTCGGGCACGTGGGCTACGAGGACGTTGCGCGCGGACCCGACGCCATACGCGCGCGCTTCAAAACGCTGAAGGCAAACGGCGTGAAAATTGCCATCGTCGATGCGATTTCGAACGAAGATCTGATGCGGCTCGGCCGCGCGCTGGGCGACATGACGCTGGTGACCGCGGGTTCTGGCGTGGCCATAGGCCTGCCGCAAAATTTCGCGGGCGCGAATCAGTTGCGTGCGGAAGAGGCCACTGAGCTGCCAGCGGTGAGCGGTTACCGCGCCATCGTGTCCGGCAGTTGCTCGTTTGCAACGAATACCCAAGTACTTGATTATATTAGTAATAATGGGCAGGCTTATGCGCTCGATCCACTCCGGCTGGCGGCCGGCGAGCCCGAAGTGGCGCGTGCGCTGGCATGGGCGGTGCCGCGGCTGACGCAAGGGCCGGTGCTCGTTTATTCGACGGCTGATCCTGAGAAAGTCCAAGCGGTGCAGCAGCGCCTGGGCGCAAGCGATGCCGGTCATCTTGTTGAGGCAGCGCTGGCGTCAATCGCGCGCGGCCTGGTGGACGCCGGCGTGCGCCAGCTGATCGTTGCCGGTGGAGAAACCTCCGGCGCCGTGGTTCAGGCGCTGGGTATCGAAGCGTTGCGTATCGGAGCGCAGATCGATCCCGGCGTGCCGTGGACCGCTAGCATTGGCAGTGAGCCATTATTGCTCGCGCTGAAGTCGGGGAATTTCGGCACGCCGGATTTTTTCCGCAAGGCCTTCAGACAGGGAGTGGGTAGATGAAAGAAAGCGCATTGCGTGAGCAGATCTGCGGGATTGCACTATCGATATTCGAACGCGGGCTGACACACGGCAGCACCGGCAACATCAGCGCCCGCTGCGAGGACGGGTGGCTGCTGACGCCCACCGGGTCCAGTCTCGGGCAGCTCGATCCCGCGCGGCTGTCCAAGCTCGACTGGAGCGGCAGGCACCTCTCGGGCGATGCGCCATCCAGGGAAAATTTTCTGCATCTTGCGATGTACCAGGAGCGAGACCGGAGTCAGGCCGTGATCCACTTGCATTCGACGCATGCGGTGGCGGTATCGGTTCTGGAGGGGATAGATCCGCAAGACGTGCTGCCGCCGATTACCGCCTATTACGTGATGCGCATCGGCAGGCTGCCGCTGGTTCCTTATTACATGCCGGGCGACCCGGCGCTGGCGCAGGCCGTCCGGGGGTTTGCCGGCAAGCACCATGCTCTGCTGCTCGCGAACCACGGCCCGGTGGTGGCAGGTTCCAGCCTGGCGGCGGCAAGCGACGCTGTCGAAGAGCTTGAGGCCACCGCGAAACTGTACCTGCTGCTGCAGGGCCGGCCGATACGGACGCTCACACCGGAGCAGTGCGCCGAGCTGCGCGCGCAGTATCCGGCGGGGTAAAATCCTATGATTGTTAACCTTTCACTAATTTGCGGCAGCAAATCAGTGCCATTCTCACCCTCTCCATTTGGGAGAGGGATGGGGAGAGGGATTGAGCGTTCCGATTATTATCCATTATCAAACGCTCAATAATTTCAGACAGGAGTATGCGCTACCATGACGCAGCCGTTGTTCCATCTCGCATTTCCCGTTGATGATCTTGCAAGGGCGCGCGCGTTTTACGGCGGGTTGCTGGGCTGTGCGGAAGGCCGCTCGTCAGCGGACTGGGTCGACTTCAATTTTTACGGCCACCAGATCGTCGCGCATCTGGCGCCGGGCGAAGCGGGTCACCGCACGACTTCCGCAGTCGACGGCGATAATGTGCCGGTGCGCCACTTCGGTGCGATCCTGGCCATGCCGGAATGGCAGGCACTAGCCGACAAACTCGTTGCGGCCGGGACGACATTCGTGATCGAGCCGCACGTGCGTTTCAAGGGGCAGGTGGGCGAACAGGCGACGATGTTTTTCCTCGACCCTTGTGGTAATGCCTTGGAATTCAAGGCGTTCGGCGATATCAGCCAGGTGTTTGCCAAGTAGCTCGCAGGCGCTGTTCCCCCGGGCGGCAAAACCAGGGATGCAGCTCAATGGCGGGCATCACGATTTGCATGGCGGGTTGACCACGGATTGGAAATATCACTACACTCCCCATTCCCACAGATTCGAATACATATCCCGTAACGAGGAGGAAGCATGCGTAAATTCATCCAGGCGCTGGTGTTCGTCGCAAGCGCATTGTTGGCAACGGGCGGCTTCGCCCAGGAAAAGATCAATCTTTCCATCGGCACTGGCGGCACCGGCGGCGTCTACTATCCGCTGGGCGGCGGCATCGCCAACGTGCTGTCCAAGCATGTGCCCGGCATGCAGGCGACTGCCGAAGTGACCGGCGGTTCGGTCGACAACCTCAAACTTATCGGCACCGGCAAACCGTACATCGGGCTGTCCATGGCGGACGTCGGACAGGATGCGATCAAAGGCGAGGGCAAATTCAAAGGGGCGCAGGTCCCGCTGCGCACGCTGATGGTGCTTTACACCAACCACATGCACGTGGTGACGGTCGAAGGCACCGGCATCAACAGCGTCAAAGACATCAAGGGCAAGCGCATATCCGCCGGCTCGCCCGGCGGCGCGACCGAGGTCATGGCAGACCGTCTCATGGAGGCCGCGGGGCTGGATCCCAAGAAGGACGTAACGCGTGAGCGCCTGGGCGTTGCCGAATCGGTGAACGCGATCAAGGACAAGAAGATCGATGCTTTCTTCTGGGTCGGCGGCCTGCCGACCGCGGCGGTGACCGATCTTGCCTCGACCCCTGGCACCAAGCTCAAGCTGGTCGATCATGCCGACCTGGTGCCCGCAATGAACAAGAAATACGACAACCTCTATGTCGAGGACACGATTCCGAAGGCCACGTACTCCGGCATGACCGCGGACAACAAGCAGGCATCGGTCGCGAACATCCTGGTCACGCATGCGAACATGAGCGACCAGGCTGCCTACAACATCGTGAAGACGATTTTCGACAAGCGCGCTGAACTGATCAACGTGCACAAGTCCGCCGAAGATTTCAAGCTCGAGAACCAGAAAGCTGCGGCCTCGCCCGTGCCTTTCCATCCTGGCGCAATCAAGTATTTCAAGGAAAAAGGCGCCAAGTTCTGATCGGTGCCGCATCCTAAGACCCCGTCCCGCAAGGGACGGGGTTTTTGTTTATGTGAAGCAGGTTTTAGCAGACAGACCTGCATGCATGGCGTGGTAAGATTTTCTGGAATGGCAGTGATGGGGGATTGTTATGGCGGCCAACGACAACGAAAAGCTGGATCTGGACGAGATCGTCCTCAGCGAGGAAGCGCGCAAGCGCGTCGAAGAACTCATCGAGGAAGATGAGGGCGCGCACAACCGCTATGGCGGCGCGCTGGCGGTTTTCCTGACGGCGTGCGCCGTCGTGATGTCGCTGTTCCATCTTTACGCCGCGGTGGAGATCGTGCCGGCCTACATGCTGCGCCCGATCCACGTCGCGTTCGCGCTGGCGCTGGTGTTCCTGATGTTTCCGGCTGCCAAGCGTTTCCGCCATCGCCTGATGTGGTGGGATGTGATTTTCGCCGTCGCCTCGATTGCCATTTGCGGCTACATCCTCTATTGGGGAGACGAACTGGGCGACCGCGCGACCCTGCCGACCATGATCGACCAGGTCATCGGCGTGGCGCTGATTCTGCTGATACTCGAGGGCAACCGCCGCAGTTCGACCTGGATCCTGCCTTTCGTCATCTGTCTCTTTATCGCCTACGCGATGTTCGGCCCGTATCTGCCGCCGCCGTGGACGCACAAGGGTTATGAGATTTCGCGGCTGACTGGCTCGCTCTATATGACGCTCGAAGGCATTTTCGGCGTGGCGGTGGACGTGTCCTCGACGCTGATCATCCTGTTCACTATTTTTGGCGCCTTCCTGCAATACTCGGGCGCGGGCAAATTCTTTATCGATTTCTCGTTCTCCGCGATGGGCGGCAAGCCGTCGAGCGCCGGTCGCGCCGTGGTGATGTCCTCGTTTTTGCTCGGCGGGCCATCGGGATCCGGAGTGGCCACAACGGTGACCATCGGTGCGGTGGCTTATCCGCTGCTCGCCAAGGCGGGCTACGGCAAGGAAGCGGCGGGCGGCCTGCTCGCGGCAGGGGGCCTGGGGGCGATCATCTCGCCGCCGGTGCTGGGGGCGGCGGCGTTCCTGATCGCCGAATTCCTGAGGATCTCGTATCTCGACGTGATCCTGATGGCGACCATCCCGACCATCCTGTTTTATCTGGCGATTTTCATCATGGTCGAGATCGACGCGCGCAAGTTCGCCATGCATGCGGTCAAGCTCGAAAAACACCACCGCGCCCTCGATCTGGCTAAACGCTATTGGTATCACTTCATATCGCTGATTTCCATCGTCGTTTTCATGCTGATGGGCTATTCACCGGTCCTGTCCGTGTTCTATGCCACTCTCGTGACCGCGTTGGTTTCGTTCTTCCAGAGCGATACAGCGCTCATCCCCTACGACTGGTTTCGCGGCCGCATGGCGTGGATCAGGGGCTTCTGGGAGTCGGGCTTTATCAAGGCGCTGGAAGGCGGCTCGGTGGGCGTGCTCACCGTCGCCATGACCTGCGCCTCGGCCGGCATTATCGTCGGCGTGGTGACGCTGACCGGGCTCGGACTCAAATTCAGTTCCATCGTGCTCGACTATGCCGATACCGGTGCGCAAGGGCTGGTCAGCTTGTGGACCATGCTGGGCGCGGCCAACACGCCCGAGTTGCTGCACGACATGAAGCTGCTGCTCACCGCGTTCTACACGTCGCTGATCGTGTGGATCGTGGGACTGGCCGTGCCGGTGACGGCGTCCTACATCATCTGCGCGGTGATCGCGGCGCCGGCCATGATCAAGCTCGGCGTGCCGGACTTCGCGGCGCACATGTTCATTTTCTATTACGCCGTACTGTCCGAGGTATCCCCACCCACCGCGCTCTCGCCGTTTGCGGCCGCGGCGATTACCGGCGGCGGACCGTACCGCACCACGCTGCAGTGCTGGAAGTACACCGCGCCGGCGTTCCTGGTGCCGTTCATGTTCGTGCTGGATCCCGCGGGCACGGGACTGCTGCTCGGCGGCTCGTTCAAGAACCTGGCCCAGGCCGACTGGCTGTCGATAGCCGTGGTCACGGTGACCGCCGCCATCGGCATAGCCGCACTCGCAGGCGGGCTGCAGGGCTGGCTGCTGCGCAAGACCAATCTGCTCGAGCGCTGGATGCTGATCATCGCCGGCCTGATGCTGGTCTATCCGCGCGCCATGTTCGACGTCATCGGCCTGTCGCTGGTCGTGATCGTGGCGGTGACGCAGAAATTGCGGCACGCGCAGTTGCGTGCAGAGACGGGATAACTTAGGGCCTGTTAACCATTACCGCATGAGTGCGACGGAGGCGATTTGGGCTCAGGGCTAGGAGCCGCGGGCATGCTGGAGTCCTATCAGGCGAAGTACCCGGCGCCGTTTGCGGTACTGGGTATCCGTGTTGTTGGTAATATGTTGATTGATATAGACTATTTGCCAAAAGGCGTGGCGGTGCTCGCGCCACTCAATCCGTTGGCGGAGAAGGTGTGCCGCCAGATTGAACGCTACCTCGACGATCCTGCATTCCGCTTCGATCTGCCGTTCGAGTTCAATGGCACGCCGTTCCAGCGCAGGGTATGGCAGGTGATCTGCAACATCCCGAGCGGCAGAACGTTCACTTATCTCGACGTGGCGAGAAAACTGACGACGGCGCCGCGACCGGTGGGCGGGGCGTGCGGCGCCAACCGCATTCCGATCGTGATTCCCTGCCACCGTGTCGTCGGCAGCAACGGTCTGGGCGGCTTCATGAAAGCCAGGGGCGGGTTCCCGCTCGAGATCAAGCGCTGGTTGTTGAAACACGAAAACGCTGATCTTTAAAAGTGATAGCCACAGAGATCACAGAGAACACAGAGAATGAAATTCAAGACCGATGCGCATCTCGATTTTCTCTGTGACCTCTGTGATCTCTGTGGCTCGATCGGGTTTTTGAGATGAAGTCTTCCGACCTCATCGACGAGTTTTGCGACGCACTGTGGCTGGAAGACGGGCTGGCACGCAACACGCTCGACAGCTACCGGCGCGATCTCGTTCAGTTCGGTGCCTGGCTCCAGGAAAAACACGGCAAGCCGCTGCTTGCGGCGTCCCATGCCGACCTGCTGAATTTTTTAGCGCACAAGGTCAGCCGCCGCGCCAAGGCCAGCACCACCAGCCGCGAACTGTCGACACTCAAGCGGTTTTATCGCCATGCGCTGCGGCAGGGAAAAATCGCAGCCGACCCCACACTCAAGATCGATGCGCCCAAGCTGCCGCGCGGGCTGCCCAAAAGCCTCACGGAAAAAGACGTTGAAAGTCTGCTTGCCGCGCCGCGCGTCGAGATGCCGCTGGGCCTGCGCGACAAGTCCATGCTCGAGGTGCTGTATGCGAGCGGCTTGCGCGTGTCCGAACTGGTGACGTTAAAACTGCCGCAGGTGAGTGAAGACATGGGTGTGGTGCGCGTGATGGGCAAGGGCTCGAAAGAGCGGCTGGTGCCGCTGGGCGAAGAGGCGCTTGCCTGGATACGCAGTTATCTGCGGGAAGCGCGGCCGGCGCTGCTCGGCGCCAGGACCAGTGACGATCTGTTCGTGACGGCGCGCGGCTCGGCCATGACGCGTCAGGCGTTCTGGTACCTGATCAAGCGCTACGCCGCGCAGGCGGGCCTGGCCAAGGCGATATCACCACACACATTGCGCCATGCGTTCGCCACGCATCTTCTGAATCATGGCGCGGATCTGCGGGTAGTGCAGTTGCTGCTCGGACACTCCGATATTTCAACCACGCAGATTTACACCCACGTTGCGCGCGAGCGCCTGAAGCAGCTCCACGCGAAGCATCATCCGCGGGGGTGATGAAGATCAGCGATGAACGATGAGTGATGAATGATGAGCGAAACCCCAGGCCGGCTGTTCTCGTTCATCGATCATCGTTCCGCGTTCATCATTGTTTTTCGCCTCGCTCGATGGTGACGCCGAGCCGCTTGACGTTTTTGAGCGGCGCGAGCTTGGTGATACTGACCCTGACCCACGGTGATTTGAATTCGCCCAGGATCAGTTGCGCAACGTGCTCGGCGAGCTTTTCCAGCAGGGAAAAGTGGTTCTCGTGCAGGCTGTGTTCGAGACGCGCCACGACTTTGGCATAGTCTATGGTGTCGGCTATGGCATCGGATTGCGCCGCGCGGTTGCCGGGTATGCCGATTTCCAGATCGAATTGCACGGTCTGCGGCACCTGGCGTTCCCAGTCATAAATGCCGATCAGCAGTTTGAGCCTGAAGTCATTGATAAAAATCGTGTCCATACATTGCCAGTGAAGAGTTAAGAGTGAGGAGTGAAGGGGAAAAACCCCGGGGACTGCGATTTCACGTTTCGGTTAGAATTGGCGCACATTTTAAGTGAAATCCCATGGACACGATAATTATTACGCTGCTGGCTTATCTGATCGGCTCGATTTCGTTCGCGGTGATCGTCAGCCGCGCGTTTGGGCTGGCTGACCCGCGCAGTTACGGATCAGGCAATCCCGGCGCCACCAATGTGCTGCGCACCGGCCGCAAGACGGCCGCGGCGCTGACCTTGCTGGGCGACAGCGCCAAAGGCTGGGTCGCGGTATACCTTGCACGGGGCTTCGGCGATCAGACCCCGCCCGAGATCATGATGGCGGCTGCCGCGGTCGGAGTGGTGATCGGTCATATGTATCCGGTTTTTTTCCGTTTCCAGGGCGGCAAAGGGGTGTCGACCGTGCTGGGTGCGCTGATTGCGCTTAACATTTATCTGGCCGCGGGTGCGGCTGCGACCTGGATCATTATTGCGTTTTTCTTCCGCATTTCATCGCTGGCCGCACTGGTTTCCGCGCTGTTCGCGCCGTTCTTCTGTTTTCTGCTCTACGGGCTGCATCCCTTCACGGCGGCAGTAAGCGCAGTATCTGTGCTGCTGGTGTGGCGTCACAAGACTAATATCGGCAATCTGCTGGCCGGCAAGGAAGGCAGGATCGGCAGCCGCGATGGCGGTTCGTCGCGGAACTAGGCGGGTGTGGGAGTCTCGATACTCGCCAGGTCCCAGCGCGGCCGCACGGTGAAGCTGCGCTTCAGTGATGAGTGATGAGTGATGAGTGATGAGTGCTCCAACCGCAGGGCGCCGGCCAGGGCAATCATCGCGCCGTTATCGGTGCAAAACTCCAGTTCGGGGTAGAACACGCGGTAACCCTGGCTGCGCGCACTGGCGGTCAGGCGTTCGCGCAACAGGCGGTTGGCGCCCACGCCGCCGGCGACGATCAGCCGGCTGAGCCCGGTTTGTTCCATTGCCGCCAGCGCTTTGGCGACCAGGACGTCGACGATTGCCGCCTGAAACTCGGCTGCGATATCGGCGCGCGTTTTGTCATCGGCGGGCTGCTGATTGACGAGCGTCAGCACCGCCGTCTTCAGCCCGCTGAAACTGAAATTGAGGTCACCGGTTTTTGCCAGTTGCGTCAGCATGGGCCGCGGCAGCTTGAATCGGCCTGGTTTTCCGCTGTCGGCAAGTCGCGCGAGCGCTGGTCCGCCGGGATAATTCAGCCCCAGCAGTTTGGCGGTCTTGTCGAACGCTTCTCCCGCCGCGTCATCGTGTGACTCGCCCAGTAACTGGTAGTCGCCGACGCCGCCAACCTGCATCAACTGGCTGTGTCCGCCCGAGACCAGCAGCGCCACGAACGGGAAGTCAGGAGCGGGGTGCGACAGCAGCGGCGAGAGCAGATGGCCTTCGAGATGATGAACCCCCAACACCGGTTTGCCCAAAGCATATCCCAGGCCGTGCGCGATGCTGGCGCCTACCAGCAGGGCCCCGGCCAGCCCAGGACCTTCGGTGTAGGCGATGGCATCGAGATCGGGGAGCGTACAGCCCGCCTTGGCGAGTATCTCGCGCGTCAAGGGCAGCACCCGCCGGATATGGTCGCGCGAGGCCAGTTCCGGCACTACGCCGCCATAGTCGGCATGCATCGCGACCTGGGAGTGCAGCGCATGGCCAAGCAGGCCGCGGCCGGTGTCGTACAGCGCCACGCCGGTCTCGTCGCAGGAGGTTTCTATGCCCAGAACCAGCATGGGAGTGTCTTCACGGCAGCCAAAGCAAAGTCGTACTTCAAAAAAAGCCCGGGGCTTGATATACTACCCGGTTTCGGGTTCGACGAACCTGGTTAGTTAATATATGGATAGGATAGCCATGCCGACCGTACGTCTCAAGGAAAATGAGCCTTTCGAAGTGGCGCTGCGCCGCTTCAAACGCACCGGGGAAAAGACCGGCCTCCTGACCGAGCTGCGTGCCCGCGAGTTTTATGAGAAGCCGACCTCGGAGCGCAAGCGCAAGCTCGCCGCCGCGGTGAAGCGCACGCACAAGCGTTTGCGTTCACAGCTGCTGCCGCCCAAACTCTATTGAACCCGTGAAGGGTGAAACGTGAAGGGTGAAGGGGAAACCCTCACCCTTTTTGTTTTTTCCCCTTCACGCATTCACTCTTCCCCCTTCACATGTCCCTGAAAGCCCGTATCAACGACGAGCTCAAGGCCGCTATGCGCGGCGGGGATGCCGGTCGCCGCGACGCGATCCGCCTGGTGCTGGCTGCCATGAAGCAGCGCGAGGTCGACGAACGCAAAGACCTGACTGACGCCGATATCGTGGGCATCATCGAAAAGATGATCAAGCAGCGCCGCGAATCGATCGTGCAGTTCGAGAAAGGCGGGCGGCAGGATCTGGCTGACAAGGAAAAATTTGAACTCGGTGTGCTGCAGGCTTATATGCCGCAGGCCTTGTCCGAGGCGGAGATCGATGCCGCACTGGCTGCTGCAATCCAGGAAACCAGTGCGAAGGGGCCGTCGGATATGGGCAAGGTGATGGCCGTGCTCAAGCCGCGGCTGGCCGGACGCGCCGACATGTCACAGGTCTCGGCGCGTGTCAAAGCCAGACTGGTTGGATGATCATCCCGGGCCGCCATAATCGAAATAAGCTATTGTTTTAAATAGATATATTCGTTTTTACAGAAGTGCCCTATAATGGCCCGATGTGCGGGGCCACACACCATTCTCCAGCTGTCAGCGCAACGCTTGCCGGCGTCGCCATGAGGCGCGTTTCGCGGTCATGATTCCCCAGACGTTCATCCAGGATCTGCTCTCCCGTGTCGATATCGTCGATGTGGTGGATCGTCATGTGAAGTTGAAGCGCGCCGGCGCCAATTTCGTCGCGTGCTGCCCGTTTCATTCCGAGAAAACGCCGTCATTCACCGTCAGCCAGACCAAGCAGTTCTACCATTGCTTCGGTTGCGGCGAGCACGGCACGGCGATCGGCTTCATCATGGAGTACAGCGGCGCGGGTTTTATCGATGCCGTGAAGGAACTGGCGCAAAGCGTGGGCATGACCGTGCCCGAGGAAGCACGTTCCGAGCAGGCGGCGCGCCGCGCCGAAGAAGGCGATGACTTATACGGCGTATTGCTGCGCGCAGCACAGTTCTACCGCGCCCAACTCCGGGACGCGCCTCACGCCATAGCCTACCTCAAGGGTCGCGGACTGTCGGGCGATATCGCCAAGCACTTTGGCGTCGGTTATGCCCCCGACGGCTGGCAGGGACTGGCTGCAGTATTTCCTGATTACGACGCCAAGGCGCTGCTTGCGGCGGGGCTGGTCAAGCAGAATGAAGAGGGCAGGCGCTATGATGTGTTTCGCGATCGCATCATCTTTCCCATCGTCGATGTGCGCGGCAATGTGATCGGATTCGGCGGCCGGGTGCTGGACAAGGGCGAGCCCAAATATCTCAATTCGCCGGAAACCCCGGTATTTGAAAAAGGCCGCGAGCTCTATGGCTTGTACCAGGCGCGGCGCGCGATACGCGATGCCGGCCGCGTCATCGTGGTTGAAGGCTACATGGACGTGGTGGCGCTCGCGCAGTCGGGCGTTGACTATGCGGTAGCGACACTCGGCACGGCCACCACCCCGACGCACGTGCAGAAACTGCTGCGCCAGACTGATGAAATCGTGTTCTGCTTTGACGGCGATGACGCCGGCCGCCGCGCCGCATGGCGTGCACTGGAGAACAGCCTGGGGCAGCTCGTCGATGGCAAACAGCTGCGCTTCCTGTTTCTGCCGCAGGGCGAGGACCCCGATTCCTACGTGCGGCAGCAGGGCAAGGAAGCGTTCGAGGCGCTGTTTGGCAAAGCGCTGCCGCTGTCGCAATTCCTGCTGCAGGAACTGGCAAAACAGAGCGACTTGTCCGCGGCGGAGGGCAGGGCCAATCTGATTCATCTTGCAAAGCCCCTGCTCAAACAGATTCAGGCTTTGGGTTTGCGTTTACAGATCGTCAGGGCGCTGGCTGAAGCCTCCCGGCTTGCCCCGGATGAAGTGGAACGGTTGTGCGAACTCAAGTCGCTGGCCAGGCGCAGTGCGCCCGCTCAGCCACACCACAACCGCGCGCCCATGATGAGCCCTGATAAACAGTTGCTGCGCTTATTGCTCGACCAGCCCCGCCTTGCTGAAAAAATTTCCGATGAGTATCGGCTGCTGCTGGATTCAAACCCTGAATATCAGCCTGCTGCTGAGTTGGTAAGCATCCTGAAAAATGGAAAACTGACTTCGGCGGCGGCGCTTCTCGAAGCGACCCGGTTGTCCAAACATTTTGAGCTTTATGAGAAAGCGCTGGCCGACACCTTGAACGACATGGGTGACGAGCAGGCGGCGGATGCTGATCTGACTGGCATATTGACGCAGTTGGAACTGCGTCATGTTGAAAGCGAGTACAAGCGGCTGTCGGCTGCCGGTGTGCGCGACGATATTGAGCGCCAGCGGTTTTTACAGGTGTCGCGCCGTCTGAATGAACTGAAAGGCGGGACGGCGGCCCACCCTGCCGCAAGCGCCCCGGGAGCGTGATTCATCACTGAGCGCGGGGAGTTTTAAGGGTTTCCCTTGTATAACAAAGTCTTGTATTGGTGATGCGGGAATGAAATCAACGGTTAATTGGAGTATAATATCCGGTTTTTCGACGAAATCTCTCGGCGGGGATTAAGACATGGCAAAACTCAGAAAATCAGCTAAGACCAAACGGAACGCGACCAAGAAGAAACCTGCGGCAAAAAAAGGCGCAGGCAAGGCCAAAGCCAAAAGCCGGCTTGTCGCGAAGAAGAAACCGGTCGTAAAAAAACGGATTGCGGCCAAGCCCAAATCCAAGCTCAAGACCACAGCAAAATCGCCGGCCCGCGCCAAGGTCAAGACGCACGCCGCAGCCAAGCCCAAGGATACGCAGAAAGACAAACGGCTGGCCAAGGTCAAGGCCGCCGCCAAAAAAGTTCTGGGCAAGACCCAGAAGCTCGACAAGGCCGCGCTGAAGGAAGCCCTGCTCAAGCAAAAAAAATTCGCCGAGGTCAAACCTGCGCTCAATGGCAAAGTCGGCCGGCGCGAGAAGCTGACCGCCAAGGAAAAAGCCCTGGTCAAGGAATTCGAGCGCCGGGAGCTCTCGCCAGCTGATGCCGAGGCGCGCCGCACCCGGCTGAAAAACCTGATTGTGCTCGGCAAGGAGCGCGGCTTTCTGACCTACGCCGAGATCAATGACCATTTGCCTGACGACATGCTGGATGCCGAGCAGATCGAGAGCATCATCAGCATGATCAACGACATGGGCATCCAGGCTTATGACCATGCTCCGGACGCCGAGACGCTGCTGATGTCGGATGCTGCGCCGGCGGTTGCGGACGAGGATGCCGTAGAGGAAGCAGAAGCGGCACTGTCCACCGTTGATTCGGAATTCGGCCGCACCACCGATCCGGTGCGCATGTACATGCGCGAGATGGGTTCGGTGGAACTGCTGACGCGTGAAGGCGAGATCGAGATTGCGAAGCGCATCGAAGACGGCCTGAAGCACATGATCCAGGCGATTTCGGCGTGCCCGACCACCATAGCGGAAATTCTCGCGCTTGCCGACAAGATCGAGAAAGATGAAATGCGCGCCGACGAGGTAGTCGACGGCCTGATCGATCCCAACGCCAAAGAAGAGATCGTGGAGGAAGCCGCGGAAGAAGACGAGGAGATCGTTGACGAGGCGGCGAACTCGGAAGAGGACGAGGAAGAGGTCGAAGAGCGCGCCGCTGCGGCGCAGGCTGCCGACCTGCTGCGGCTGAAACTGGAGTCACTCAAGCGTTTCGGCGTGATCCGTACGCTTTATGGCAAGATGACGCGCGCGCTCATCAAGGACGGCTCGCGCAGCCGCGCCTATCTCCAGGCGCGGGATGCCATCTCCAACGAACTGATGAACATCCGTTTCGGCGCGAAGCAGGTCGAGGCGCTGTGCGACGGACTGCGCAGGCTGGTCGAAGAGGTGCGCAGCCACGAGCGCGAGATCATGAATCTGTGCGTCAACAAGGCGCGTATGGCGCGGCCACACTTCATCAAGGAATTTCCGGGCAAGGAAAGCAATCTGCGCTGGGTATCGGGCGAAGTTTCGGCCAAACGTGCCTGGAGCGAGACGCTTGCGCGTTTCGAACCTGCGGTCGTCGAGCAACAGCAGAAACTGATCGATTTGCAGGCGCGAGTCGGCATCCCGATCAAGGAACTCAAGGAAATCAACCGCCAGATGTCGACCGGCGAAGCCCGGGCACGCCGCGCCAAGCGCGAGATGACCGAAGCCAACCTGCGACTGGTGATCTCGATTGCAAAGAAGTACACCAACCGCGGCCTGCAGTTTCTCGACCTGATTCAGGAAGGCAACATTGGCCTCATGAAGGCGGTGGACAAGTTTGAATACCGCCGCGGTTACAAGTTTTCGACTTATGCCACGTGGTGGATACGTCAGGCGATTACGCGTTCCATCGCGGACCAGGCGCGCACCATCCGCATTCCCGTGCACATGATCGAGACCATCAACAAGATGAACCGCATCTCGCGCCAGATTCTGCAGGAAACCGGACAGGAACCCGATCCGGCGCTGCTGGCCGAGAAAATGGAGATGCCGGAAGAGAAAATCCGCAAGATCCTCAAAATCTCCAAGGAGCCGATCTCCATGGAGACGCCGATCGGCGACGATGACGATTCGCATCTTGGCGATTTCATCGAGGATCAGTCGACCATGGCGCCCTCGGACTCCGCGGTGTACGCGAGCCTGCGCGGCGTGACCGCGGACATTCTCGACACGCTCACCCCGCGCGAAGCGAAGGTGCTGCGCATGCGTTTCGGTATCGAGATGAATACCGACCACACGCTGGAGGAAGTAGGAAAGCAATTCGACGTGACGCGGGAACGCATACGCCAGATCGAAGCGAAAGCGCTCAGGAAACTGCGCCACCCATCGCGATCGGAACGTCTGCGCAGCTTCCTCGACACCGAGAACTAGAAATTGCCCTCTCCCGGTCCCGGGAGAGGGTTTCATCTGTATTACAATCGCAGCGCCGGGTCGTTAGCTCAGTCGGTTAGAGCAGGGGACTCATAATCCCTTGGTCGTTGGTTCGAGTCCAACACGACCCACCAATTGATTTTTTAATGGGC
>JAUXMZ010000074.1 GCA_030683105.1 Burkholderiales bacterium
AAAGACCAAGATCGATGTAACCGCCCGACCCTCATCCCTGACCCTTCTCCCCCAGTGGAGAAGGGAAACAATTGCCTCCTCTCGCCCTTTGGGACAAGGGAACACTTGAAGCAAGGCAGAGAGGTCGGGAGAGAGGGACCGAACGCCGATGGACGCCGATCAAACCAACCCCGATGGTCTTTGCCTCAGAGAACGTCAACAATAATTAATAAAAACAACTTATTGTATGGCATTGCTGCGCCCTATCGTGTTTGGAGTTTTTGATTTTTATCGGCGTTCATCGGCGTACCCGTCAAGCGGGTATTAAAGTGAATTCATCGGCGGTTACATCGATCTTGGTCTTTTTGAAGTGCGCTCTTAGGATTTCTTTTTCACCAGCAGGTCCTTGAGCCCGGCAAACGGCTGAAACGTGACGGGCTTGTCCCCGGGCAGGTCAGGCGACCCTGCTGCCAGCCACGCCGCATGATCCAGGTCCCGGGAATGCTCGTTGTCATGGCAGTAAATGCACAGCAACTCCCAGTTGCTGCCGTCGGGCGGATTGTTGTCGTGATTGTGGTCCTTGTGGTGCACCGTGAGCTGGTTAAGCGTCTTGTGCGTGAACTCGCGCGCGCACCGGCCGCAGATCCACGGATGAATCTTGAGCGCGCGCTCGCGGTAGCCGCGCTCGCGCTCTGCCGCGGCGCGCCTGGCCTCGGCGATCAGCCGGTCTACTTTTCCGGGGCCATCAGACGACACTGGAATTTCCTCAGGGCCTGTCGTGACAAGATGGTCAAGTATTGCAAAAGCGCACGCCGCCGACAAGGCGTGTTTTTACATGATCTGAATCAATTCATTTAGGGTCGGACTTTGTTTAGAATAACAAAAGTGCGTTTTCGTGTGCCTTGGCCTGGTCCGTCGAATCAAGGAGAAACAGCCATGAAGATCAGTCATTTCGCCGCCCTCTCCCGTATCGCATCGTCATTGGCCGTGCTGGCTTTCCTCGCAACGCCGGCGCTGGCGCAACAGCCCAAAAAAGCCCCGGCCAAGAAAGCCTCAGTCGACGCCTCGGCCTGCTACGCCTGTCACGCACCGATCAAGGATTTTCACACTGCCGGCAAGCATGCCGGCGTCGGCTGCAACAACTGCCACACCGAACTCGACAAGCATCTGGCAGATTCCAAGGCCCGCCCCACCACCAAAGTGGATCCCGCCGCCTGCGGCACCTGCCACGAAAACCAGTTCAAGACGATGTACAAAATGAACTGGGATAAACCCGCCCGCTTCGAAAAATCGCAGGCCATCGGCCCGTCGCCCAACCCGGCATGGGACAAATTGATGGCGCCGCACGGCTTCACCAAGGAGCATAACGTGCCGCGCTCGCACGCGTTCATGGTGCTCGACCAGTTCGTGGTGGATCGCGCTTTCGGCGGCCGCTTTGAGCCCAAGGATGGCTGGCAGTACCTGACCCGCGCCGGCGGCAATTTCAAGGTCGGGGACGCGATCACCGACCTCTACCCCGGCAACAGCGATCACAAGCCGTTCAAGCCCGGCACGGCAGCTGCGGCGAATCCGGTGTGCCTGAACTGCAAGACCCAGGACCACATCCTCGACTGGGCCTATATGGGCGACCCGGTTCCCACCGCCAAGTGGAGCCGGACCTCCAAGGTCGTGGAGATGGCGAGGAGCGTAAACCACGCGCTCAACTGCTTCTTCTGCCACGATCCGCATTCGGCCAAGCCGCGCATCGTGCGCGATGCGCTGATCCAGGCGCTCACACGGCCGGAAAAGGACACGCTGTGGCATCAGGACAAGCGCGCCGCCAAAATTGATGTGAAGGACCTGGGCGTGCGCGGCCACACGCGCAAGATCGCCCTGCTCGACCGCTATGACACCAAGCTGCAATGCGCGCAGTGCCACGTCGAGTACAACTGCAATCCGGGCACCGACCCGACGACCGGCCAGCCCGTGGGCATGTCGGACCAGCGCACCAACCACTTCCCGTTCAAGGACGTGAACCAGATCGCCAAGCATTACAACGACCTCAAGTTCCGCGACTTCAAGCACGGCATCACCGGCGCGCTGTTGTGGAAAGGCCAGCATCCCGACGTCGAAAACTACTACAACTCCAAGCATCAGAACGCCGGCGTCGAGTGTCACCAGTGCCATATGCCCAAGGTCAAGGATGCGAAGACCGGCAAGACCTACACCTCGCACTGGCAGACCAGTCCCAAGCACTACATCAAGGAAACCTGCCTGCAGTGCCACGGGAACTGGGACGAGAAGCAGGCGAAGTACGTGATGGATTCGCTCAATGCGCGCATGCAGGGCAAGCTGCGCAAGGCGGAATACTGGCTCACGCGCATGGTGGACAAGTTCGAGGAAGCCAAGGCCGCGGGGGTCACCGACACGGCGCTCAACCCGGTGCGCGAGAAACACTATGAAGCCCAGATCCACTGGGAATGGTGGACGGCATCGAACGGCGCGGCATTTCACAATCCCGACGCGGCGACCGACTCGATCAACAAGTCGATGAGCATCTCCCAGGAAGCGATCAAGATGCTCGAAGATGCGATGGCCGCCAGACGCGGCGCGGCCAAGGCTGCGACGGCCCCGGCAGCGCCCGGGAAGAAATAACCCGCAGCTGCCGCGTATTGTGTAAATGAGCGACAACCTGCCATCGCGTCGCTCGCGCATGCCGGTGGTGGCCACGGTATTTATTTTTTCCGTATTCGCAGCGGCAGCATACCTGAGCACCAAGGCTCCGGACGTGCAGCGCGCCGAGGTGCGGGCCGGGCCGCCGGACGTACTGAAAAGCCCCGCCGATATTGAGGCCTATGCGGGGAAATTGCGCGCCCATCTCGAGCAGCAGCCGGATGATGCGCGGTCGTGGGTCTTATTGGCCAGGATGCAGGCCGAACTCGAGCGCTTCCCGCAGGCGACGCAAGCTTATGAAAAAGCGCTCGCCCTGCCCTCCAAGGTCGCCCGCGACCCTCTGGTATGGTGTGAATACGCCGATGCGCTCGGCATGGCGCAGGGCGGCAAACTTGCCGGCAAGCCGCGCGAACTGATAGCCCGTGCGCTGGCGCTCGACGCCCATCATCCGAAGGCGCTGGAGATGGCGGGCAGTGCTGCTTACGAGCAGGGCAATTTCGAGGAGACCCTGCGCTACTGGCGTCCGCTGCTGGCGACACTGGGCGCCGGCTCGCGGGAACACCGCGAACTGACGGATGCCATTGCCCGCACCGAACGCCTCGCCGCCGCAAAATAAGCCGGTGGTGCTTTTTCCATTCCTCCTGCAGTTTTTTCATTTCAGGAGTTTGTCGGGGCTCAGACCGACAAACTCCTGGCGTGCAGCGGATTTGATCTGAAACAAGTTTTTCCCCGCCCTGCCGCCTTACAGTTCCTGATGACATATAGTCAGGAGGCCTCCCCATGAAGTACGAAGACCCCGCATGCGCCTATTGCCCGCCCACGGTCAGGGCTTGCCGCACCGGGGAATCAGAAGAACGCGGTCCCGGTTTCTGTCCCACCAAACTCGATCCCGAAATCCAGGCGCATGCGCGCGCGCTGTACGACGACGACGCCGAGACGCGCAAAATCTCGCTGGAGGCAGCGCGGGTCGAAGCCGAAGGCTACTGCAAGTGGACGCGGGTCGAAGAGATCGTGCAATTCGCCAAGCGCATGGGCTACCGCAAGATCGGCATCGCGAACTGCATCAGCTTCGTCGATCACGCCTATGTGTTAAGCGGCATACTCGAAAGCCACGGCTTCGAAGTCGTGTCAGCTGCGTGCAAGACCGGCAGTATTCCCAAGGAAGAACTGGGCCTCACCGATGATGAAAAAATCCGCCCCGGACAATTCGAAGCGCTGTGCAACCCGGCGTGCCAGGCCGAACTCCTCAACGCGCACGGCTGTGAGTTCAATGTCGTGATGGGACTGTGCATAGGCCACGACAGCCTGTTCTTCAAGTATGCCAAGGGGCTGACGACGGTGCTGGTGGCCAAGGACCGCGTGCTCGGCCACAACCCGGTGGCGGCACTGCAACTGGCGGACTCCTACTACAGCCGCGTGTGGGGCCCCGACAAACCGGCAAAACCGCCGAAACTGCCGGTGGCCGGGAGGCGCAGCGCCAAGGAGTAACGTTCAAGGTTCAAGGTTCAAGGTTCAAGGTTCAAGGTTCAAGGTTCAAGGTTCAAGGTTCAAGGTTCAAGGTTCAAGGTTCAAGAGAATAGCTTTTTGAGCACGAGCAGAATGCCGATTGCGATCATCGCGGCCGCAATCACGGTAAACCGCATGATCAATCCGCTGTGGGCGATGCGGGCAAGTCTCGGACTTTTGAGCCGGTCCTTCAGATAGAACAGGCCCAGCACTAGGCCAAGAATGCCGATTCCGATCAACAGAATTGTCATGCCCGATTCTATTCTATGAAACGAATAAGCGTTTTGACCTGCCCTTTTCGCCAAGAATGTCAACGCCAGGTGAGGTAGTTCGCAGTCTGAAACGGAGGCAACATGGAAAGAATCGGATTCATCGGCTTAGGAACCATGGGCCAGGTCATGGCTCAGCGGCTCATGGCTGCGGGATACCCTTTGTCAGTATGGAATCGCACGCGAGACAAGGCAGAGCCCCTGATCCAGGCGGGCGCGAAGTGGGCTGCTTCTGCCAGGGAGGCGGCAAACGCATCCGATATCGTAATCACCATGGTCACCGATTCCGCCGCCTCGGAAGCCGTCATCTGCGGTCCTGACGGCGTGCTGGCCGGCGCCCATCCCGGCCTGACCCTTATCGATTCCGGCAGCATCGAGCCGGAGATGTCTTATTCCATAGCCGAGCGCGCCAAGGCGAAAGGTGTGGCCATGCTCGATGCCCCCGTGTCGGGCGGGCCCAAGGTCGCCGCCGAAGGGCGACTGGGAATCATGGTCGGAGGACCGCAGGAAACGTTTCAGGCCTGCGAACCTCTGCTGAAGCAGCTCGGCAGCATGGTGTTGTACGTCGGCGGCAATGGCAAAGGGACGACGGTGAAACTGATCGCCAACCTCATCATGGGTGTTGCGATCCAGGCGGCGGCCGAATCGCTGGTGCTGGCCGCGAAGGCGGGCATCGATCCCCAGGTGATCATCGACATTACTTCGCTGCCGGGCACGGGGCCCCAGACGGGGGCGATGGCGACCCGCGGGCCGCGGATGATGCAGCACAATTTCTACCCGCCGCACTTCTCCACCGACAATATGCACAAGGACTTGAGCGGCGCCCTGAGGCTGGCCGAGAAATTCGGGGTATCCCTGCCCACGGCAAGCGCTGCCCGTGAAATGCTCCGGGCAGTGAAGTCTCAGGGCAATGGCCGGATCGATTCGAGCGCCGTGGTGACGGTGCTGGAGGCCATGGCCAACACCACCATAGGCTCGCAACCCGGGAGCGTCTGATCCCGTTTAGCTTATCGATTGTCCGTCTGGGAACGAATACGAATGTTGGCAAGTACAGGAGGTTCGATACCCTCTTGGCTCCCCGACAGTTGCAAATCAAGGCACTTTTGGCAGGTTAGGGTAGGTCTGCTATAAGATAGCCTAAACCATTGTTTACTAAATGAAATATGACGATCGCGATAATTTGTCTTGTGGCGTTTTTGGCATCGGGCCTGACTTTCTTTTCGGGATTTGGCCTAGGGACTCTGCTGCTACCCGCGTTTGCTTTGTTTTACCCCATAGAGCAGGCCATCGCATTGACAGCGATTGTCCATTTTCTAAATGGGCTTTTTAAGCTGGTGCTGGTTGGCCGGTTTGCAGACAAAAATATTATATTGCGCTTTGGCTTGCCCGCACTTCTCGCATCATTTTTTGGCGCATGGGCGCTCGTCTTATTAGCTAATTTAGGCCCTCTTTTTGAATACACCGAATTCGGTCGTACTTTTGCGGTTGCGCCTGCCAGTTTCGCAATAGGATTACTACTCCTTTTTTTCGCATTGGTGGAACTAATACCCGCGCTTACTAAGTTTTCTTTCCCACCACGGTATTTAATTTTCGGTGGTTTTATGACTGGTTTTTTTGGTGGTCTTTCTGGGATGCAGGGCGCAATGCGTTCAGCGTTTCTGGCAAGAGCTGGCCTCAGTAAAGAGACATATATCGCTACTGGAGCTGTGATCGCCACAATCATTGACGTTTCAAGAATTGGTGTATATCTCCCCAATTTCTTAGTGCAGGGTGAGCATTTAGATTATGTGTTGGTTGGCGCCGCTGTTTTATCTGCTTTCGCCGGGGCGTACTTAGGTGATACATTTCTGAAGAAAATCACTATGCGGTTCGTGCAGCGCATAGTGGCTATCTTGTTATTTCTCATATCGCTTGGATTAATGTCCGGCGCCCTTTAAAGCCCTTCGGTGTCTTTGGTGCACGTAACGCCGCCCAGCTTCCATCGCGATGCCAACTCCAAGCGCCACTGCAGGATTGAACATCGCAGTGATGGCAGCTGTTGCGCCAATCACTGGCCAGCAGTCGCGCTTTGCGTCGATCAGCCGTCTGGATAAGGCTAGATCAATCCCTGCAAGCGCGAGCAGGGCACCTGCGGCAGGCAATGGAATAGCCACAAGCAATTTCCCAGCTCCTTCGCCGAAGAGAAACGCCATAATCAACAAAATCGTACCGAGAATCACAGGCGCCGCAGCCGTTTTTGCTCCGAACCGCGATTGGGAGACCACTCCACCTGCGCCGTGGCACATAGGCAATGCGCCAAAGGGTGCAAGTATCAGATTGCTGAGCCCTGTGGATATGGAGAGATTCCTTTCTGTCGTGCGAGATGCAATGGTCGGAAACAGTGAGCTACTCACGGCTGCTGTGACGATAATTGCGTTAGCGAGGGTGAGCGGAATTTGAGGTAGTACCGCGAGCTCCAGAGCCCGTGGCAAATCAGACCAGCGTGGCAATACGAGCTCAGGCAGGGATAAGTTTAGTTGCATGAAAATTGAAGCTTCGGTATGCCCAAGTGTGACAGAGCCAATCAACGCACCAACAATGGCAAGCGGCAGTAGTGGGATGGCGGTGACTCGCGACGCTGCTATGAATCCCACTAGTGCCGGGAATCCCAGCCACGGCTCCTCTAGCATTAGTTTTAGCCCAATAAATGCCATTGCAAGTCCTAGGCCAAGCTGCAGACCAGTTGTAACGGATTGCGGAATTCTTCGAGCAATCCAAGAGATTCCTCCCGTCAACCCTAAGACGAGGAACAGAGCTCCCAACACAACGCCGGTAGTGGCGATTTCACTCGGCGTTAGAGAAGATGTAAGCAGCGCCGCAGTTACCGCTTTCATCGGCTGCACCGCTATCGGTAGCCCGAAGAACAAACCTGCACCGATCAGACAAATTCCGAAACCAAACAACATCCCCGTCGCAGCAAGACCGCCGATTGACACAGCGGCGACGACGTAGGGTAGAAAGGTTCCCATATCGCCAAATGCGCCGTTGAAATTGCTCCGGGTTGGCTTGAGATGCAACAGAATTCTCCTCTGAATTAAGCCTCCGTTTGAGTAACATACATGGACGCCCACTTTTGCCAAGCTTTCAATCGATGATGGGTCGAAGGTTAAGATTGCAGCCATACATCCGGATTTTTGGTGAGGCTGTCGCCTCTATCCCTGATGGAATCGGCTGAGTAGCTCCTGATCACGGG
>JAUXMZ010000076.1 GCA_030683105.1 Burkholderiales bacterium
CTCCTCGCCTGCTTTCGTGCCTACGCATCAAACGCAATGTCACCATCGCATCTGCAAGGCTCGATACCCGGCCCGTGGCTAGCGGTTACCGGCGCGGGGTTCTCACCCGCTAGAATTTGCAGCATTGCCCAGCCGCAACCAGGACCTGCCCCCGGATGCGATCGTTGCGCTAAGTCGCCGCCGACCGAAGCTCCGCCCTGGCGGATGAAATGACGCGGATCGAAGAGCGCAAAAACAGCCACAACAGCCCCAGCGCCACCAGAATATCCGGCCAGCCCGAACCCGTCGCCCAGACTGCCCCCGCCGCCACAAAAACAGACAGATTAGATGCGATGTCGTTGCGCGAACATTCCCACACCGAACTCATGTTCACGTCTTCGTGGCGATGCCGCCACAGCAGGTAAAGACAAACGGAATTTGCAGCGAGACCGATAAGGCTGAACGCGCCCATCACTTCGAACATCGGGACGCTTGGCACAAAAAGCTTGTACACAATCTGGGCAGCCACGGCACAAGCCGCCAGAAAGATCAGCCCGCCCTTGAACAGCGCGACCCTGGCCTTGGCGGTCGCACCCCGCGAAACCGCGTACAAGCTCAGACCATAGGTCAGCGCATCCCCGAGGTTATCGACACTGTCGGCGAGCAACGCGGTCGATCTGCCATACAGCGCGGCCGCGACGATCACCAGGAACATTACAGCATTGATGCCAAGCACGATTTGCAGCGTTCCCCGCTGCCTTTCACGCAACGCATCTACAGCACAACCGTCATCGCAACAGCCACTCATTCAGAAAATCTCCCTGAAAATGTAATGAGGTCAAGCTTGGTTAGTTGCATATCTGCTATCACCTGGCTACCGCGTCGTCCTGTTGTTTATGCAATTAGCCAAGCCTGACCCGGTTCTTCTCGCCATTGCCGCAATCGCGTAAGTGAGGTGCGGTTATGTGGCATCGCTCAAGTCCTGCTTGGCTGCTGCCTCATTCCGCAGCTTTCCGAATCCATGGTGACCAAGTTTTTTCTCCATGCCCTTCCCGAGCTTGTTCAGTTTGCAAAGGAGACACCCGGCCCGTAGTTGCTTGGGACGTTTGCGCTTATGGTTCATGTCACAGTCCGTTCTCGTGCCGCATAACGCCGTCCTAAGCGTCACGACGTTTTTGGCTGCGGCCGGTCGAGCTTGAAGCTGACGGTTGCGCATGGTGCTCGGCGTAAGCATCGAGAAGTCGCCGGATCATTCGTTGATACTGCGTGTTGTGCTTCTGTGCCTGGGTCTTGAAGAACTCGACGCTGCGCCTGCTCAGAGCAAGTGTCACCTTGACCCCGTCATCCCGAAAGACCAGATCTTCCGGACGCGGGAGGAAATCGGAAACAACTTCAAGCTTTCCGAGGGGTTCGTTTGTGTATTTGATTTTCGCGCTCATAGATTTGCTTTCCTTTTCGCCAATAACCGGCTCCGAAAATGCGAATGACGTCGTCGCGGTACGTGAACCGGACAGTAAGAACACCACTTTCGACAAGCCCGAAGCAGTAGTGCCGCTTCTCGCTCGAACTATGTGAATGATCTTCGGCTATGACACGGTTCGGATCGACGAAAGCGAACTGTGCGATCGCAAAGGACACCCCGTGCTTCTCCTGGTTTTCCTCGTCCTTTTTTGCATCCCATTCGAACCGGGTTTTTGACATAACGAAAGATTAACATGGATATGGGATTACAGCCATACTTTTATATGGCTACACGAAGCCCGGGATGTGAACCCGGTCTCTTTCCTCAGAACTGTTAATTGCGGTTGGCGCGGGGGGGTCGAGAAGATCCTTAGAATGGGTGTTTTTACCCCAAAAATGCCCCTCCAAGCTCTTTGATAACTGCTATTTTACTGGATTATCATTCAATATCAATAGCTTGTGCTGGTTCGACCCGGACGCGGGTTGTCGAAGAAAGCCACCTGCCGGGTCTGGGTGCGCTGCGGGTAGAGGTGTTCTCAATTTTCCACTCATTGGTAGGAATACCTGGAAAGTGGCTATCCCACCATGAGAAGTGAAGAAGATTGTCCTTGATTAGAATGAGAGACACGCAGAGGTTATGCAGGTGTACTAGTTGATATTGAATTGCATCAACACGTAAATCAGACGTAAGACCATGGGCCTTCATGGTTTCAGCAACCTCGTTCTTCTTCATATCGCCGTTCTTCAGTACGGCCCACGCCCTTTCCGCCAATTGCTTGAGATTGTCTTGAGTATGTTCTAGTAACGGCATCGGAGACCTAATGTTCAATCATAAGCAAAAGTGCTTATTAACATGGTCGCCCCTGTGTATACGAGTATGCGAGTAAACGCCTAACGTGGAGCCCACCGGCGTGCGCCGGCTTCATGGCGCACGTCCGTGTGGGGCGCCAGGTTAGCGCTCAACCGTGCGCGGCGAGTTCTTCACGCACGATTTTGCGCACGAGATCCTGCGTTACAGGTTGCTCCGCGAGCCCCAAGTAAGCTTTCAGGGCTTCGTTAATCAAGGTCTGATAGCCCTTGCCTGTCTTTTCCGACTGAGCCTTGAATCGGCTGACAATCATGTCGTCCATATAGATGGTGATACGCGTTTTTCCTGTCGTGGGAATCACCGCGCCACGCTTACCTTTGGAAAAGTCATACACCTTTTTCATAGTTTCTCCGTTCTCTTGGGTCGGCCTTCCGCACAGAGATGATTCGCGATCCATTGCCTCGATAGGAATGAACAACGACCATCAGCGACCCGAATGCGTTCATTCCGATGGTGATAACGCTGTTCACCCTCCGCAAGGTCATCTTCGACGGTGAGCGCGAGCGGATCATTCAGCACCCCGTCGCCCTCGGAAAGCGACACACCATGCTTCTTGATGTTTGCCGCATCCTTTTTCGGGTCGAATTCGGCGGACATACTTACACTATATGCACATAATGCATATTTGTCAAAGCCCCTCAGGAAATCAATGTATTACAGACCGCCGTCATTTTTCACAATCAGATTAGGTTGCGGAATATTAGTCAACCTGCTGTTTTTATTAATGTTTTTAAGATGCGATCTTAATTATGGGTGATGAGTGAAAACCGCAATGCCGGTGATTCGCGCGCTCTTGCCCTCACATCATTTCTGTTTTTCTTGGCGGTCATGGCGTACCCGTCAAGCGCACCCGTCGAGCGGGTATTGAACAGAAGGTATTAGAAAGAAGCCTTGGCGGTTCAATTTGTATATTTGTTTTTTCTTTTCTTGGCGTCTTGGCGCACCCGTCGAGCGGGTATTAAAAAGAATCTTGGCGGTTCAATCTTTTTTTTGATCCCGTCTTGGCGGTTCAATCTTTGCAAATCCGCTCCATCAACCGCCGCGTAAACCCCTCGCACTCCCCCACCTGCTCCAGCGTAACGTATTCGTTCGGCTTGTGCGCCTGCGCAATCGACCCCGGCCCGCACACCACCGTCGGGATCGTCGCAGCATGGAAATGCGACGCCTCCGTGCCGTAGGACACCTTGCCTATCCCGCTGTTGCCCGACAACTCGTGCGCGAGCGCGACGATCTCGGTCTCGGCGCCGGTATCGAGCGCCGGAATCTCCGACAGGAATGCGATCTCGAATCCCGCCTGCGGATGCACCGCGCGCATCTCGGGTTCGATGTTCTCCGCGACGTACTGCCTGAAATCCTCCAGCAGCGCTTCCGGCTCATCGCCCGGCAGGTGCCGGAACTCGAAATCGAACATGCATTCGTGCGGCACGATGTTGAGCGCCGTGCCGCCGTGGAAAACGCCGGTATGAACCGTGGTGTGCGCGATGTCGAAGCTGCGGTCGAACGGCCCGCTGTCGCGATGGCGGCGCGCCATGCGCTTGAGATATGCGACCGCTTCCGCCGCGGCTTCCACCGCGTTCACACCGTTCGGCGCATACGCCGAATGCACGGTCAGTCCGCGCACCGTGCAGCGGTAGCTTTTTTTGCCCTTGTGCGCGATCACCGGTTTCATCAGCGTCGGCTCGCCGACGATGCACGATGACGGCCGGATCCCGGCGCGCGCCAGGTCTTCGATCAAACGCCCCACGCCCAGACAACCCAGTTCCTCGTCATAGGACAACGCGAAATGCAGCGGCGTCTTCAGGCCGCGCGCGGCGAATTCCGGCGCCAGCGCCAGCGCGCAGGCGATGAAGCTTTTCATGTCGGCAGTGCCGCGGCCGTAGAGCCGGCCGTCTTTTTCAACGACTTCGAACGGATCACTGTCCCAACTCTGGCCTTTTACCGGAACCACGTCGGTATGGCCCGAGAGCACGATGCCCCCTTCAGTGCCCGGCCCCAGCGTCGCGAACAGATTGGCCTTGCGCCGCTCGTCGTCGTACGTCAGGCGGATCGCCGCGCCGAGCTGTTGCAAATGATCGCGCGCATAGTGGATCAACTCGAGATTAGAATCGCGGCTGACTGTGGGATACGCAATCAGCCTGCGAATCATGTCGACGCAGGCCGTGGACGGCGCAGGTGATGACTTCATGTTCAAGGTTCAAGGTTCAAGGTTCAAGGTTCAAGGTTCAAGGTTCAAGGTTCAAGGTTCAAGGTTCAAGGTTCAAGGTTCAAGGTTCAAGGTTCAAGGTTCAAGGTTCAAGGTTCGATAAGTCAGCATAGGTGCCGCATTCAGCGCTGT
>JAUXMZ010000009.1 GCA_030683105.1 Burkholderiales bacterium
CCTCCGTCTCGCCATACTGAGGCCCGCCCAGCGTACCCATTTCGGCGCATCCGAAAGTCAATACAGCAGCCAAGACCGGCAGAATTGCAGTATTCGGTTTCATGTTGAGTCTCCGTTCTTTAGTAAAGCAAAAACAGATTACACCTGGAACACAATCGAGCCTTGACAAGGATCAAAATGAGCCAGGATTCTTTTCAATTATTCTGAATCCCGACTCCTGAGTCCTGCTTTTGAAACGCCAAGGTTCTTTTTAATACTTTCCTTCCCCCCCTCGAGGGGTGCGCTCGACGGGTATGCCAAGGAAAAACGGGAAACAGATAAGAGGTGGTGGAAAGCCGGAGTTGCCTCGAAACATCTCCTACGATAACTAGTAGTTTTAATTAGTATTTTCTTTCCGCTCTCCAGAGCGCGAAAAGCGCATGGGCCAGTCGGCATGATTCTGGTAGCTCACCGGAAGGCATCGAGCGCGGCGAAATCGAGGGGGCGACCGTGCCTGTCTATATGATCTATTTTCCGGAAAAAACTCGACTTCGCTTGCCAGGACGGATCTGCTACAATGTGGTTACACGTGTAAGCACATCGGGAGAGAAACATGTCCAGCGTCGTTGAAAAATATTCGGGCAAGGTCACGCCGGTAGGAAACTCCAAGGGCATACGGCTGGATGCAGCCTTTTTCAAGGCGCACCCGGAGTTTGAAGGCGAAGTTCGCGCAACCGTCCTCGCTGACGGACAAGTGCTGCTGTCTGCCCGGTCGTCGGGGAAGAAAGCGAAGGCGGGCGAAATGGACGACCCCGTTCTACTTGGCTTTCTTGGCTTTCTGGAGACGCAGATGACGGCACAGCCGGAGCGGATTACCGCAGCCGATCCGGCCCAGCTTGCGCGCATCGGCAAACTCGTAAAAGGTGTCAAAGCGGGATAGGAACTTGTCGGACTTGGATCCGACAAGTTCCTTAGTCAAAACCGCCCCCCGAAAAAATACGAAAGTGCCATCAAAAAACCGCCGCCCGTCATCCCTGCATGTTGCCAGAGGTAAAACGACCATGGAATTAAACGTTATTCGGAAAAAGTGGGGCGGTTTTATTTTTAGCAGCCTGTCGGGCCGTCAAACTCCGACAGGCTGCTAGCGGCGAGCTGTCGTGGAAATCAATGGCTGGCAACTTTACTACTTCCGGAGTTTCGCCGCTGCGCTCGACGAACTGGAGGCCGAAGTGGCTGCGCTGGCGGCGAGCGATCCACGCGGCTACAAAGCCCATCCCAGAACGCGCTTGCTTGCATCGGTGTACAAGGCCATCACCGAGCGCGTGCCGGCAAACCCTGATCATCCGGATTTTCGACTGGGCAAGACCCTGGGCAGGGACTACGGCAACTGGCGGCGGGTAAAAAAGGGCCTGCCGGAACGCTATCGTCTTTTCTTTCGCTTCGCGTCAAAGCCGGTCAAGCTGATAGTCTACGTCTGGTTCAACGACGAGGACACGCTGCGCAAGGCCGGCTCCAAGACCGACGTGTATGAAACATTCCGTCGCATGCTCGCGCGCGGGGAAGTGCCGGACAGCATTGATCATCTTCTGAGGGAAAGTGCTAAGGGCCGTGAAGGGTGAATGGCTAAACATTCAACCATGACTGAAACATTCTCCGAAGCGCTCGAAGCCCGCACGCAGGCCGTGCTGGACAGCTGCACGCGCCGCGGGCGCTGCTTCGAAGTGTGCCCGATGACGGCGCCCGCCGGCATCGCGGACAAGGTCGCCGCGAAAGTCGTTGGCGGCGTGCTGGACATCATCCGCGGCGGCGCCAGCTCGCCCGAATCGGAGCGCTGGGCGCAGGTGTGCTCGGGCAGCGGCTTCTGCATCCCCGCGTGCCCCGAAGCCGTGAACCCGCGATTCATGCTCGCCCTCGCGCGTGTCGCCATGCAGCGGCGCGCGACTGCGGAAGAACAGCGCAGCAAAGGCATCGCCGGGTTCTCGAACATGGGCCGGGCCGTGCGGGTGCTATCGCGCATGCAGCTCCCGGCCGACGTGCTCAGGCGGTTTCGCTGGGAAGGTCCGGCGCAAACCCCGCCGGAAGTGCTCTTCTATACCGGCTGCAACGTGCTGAAGACGCCGCACATCGTCCTGCTGGCGTTGGACATTCTCGACGCGCTCGACGTGTCGTACCGCGTGATGGGCGGACCCGGCAACTGCTGCGGCGTGATCCAGTTTCGCACCGGCGACTTCGACGCTTCGGGCCGCATCGCCTATCGCACGACCTACCGCTTCGCCGCGAGCGGCGCGGGCAAGGTGCTCGCGTGGTGCCCGACGTGCATGATCCAGATCGGGGAAACCGTGCTGCCCGGACGCACGGCCGCCACCGGCGCGCCCGCCTACGATCTCGAAGCATTCGTCGCGTCGTGTACCTCGCAAGCCGGCTCGACCGGCTGCGCCCTCTCCTGCGCCGCCCCGTCTACAAGCGCGTCGGCCTGCACGAGCATCCGGGTCTCGCGGGGGTCAGCGAGGCTGCAACCCGGCTGCTGCGGGCGATCCCTGGACTCGAATACGTCGACCTCGCGCAGCCGCAGGTGGGCTACATGTGCAACATGCTGCAGCCGCTGCCCGCGTTCAAGCGCGACGTGCACCGCGGAATACTCGAAGCCGCCGCGGCAGCGAAAGTCGATGCGCTCGCCGGCGTCTACCACGCCTGCCACCGCGAGCTTTGCAGCCACGAAACCGACTGGCCTTTCGAAGTGGTGAACTTCCTGGAACTCATCGGCGAGAGCATGGGCATCAGGCGGGAAGACACCTTCAAGCGCCTGAAGAAAATGCAGGACGCCGATGCGATCCTCGCGGAGGTGATGGACCTCGTCGAGCAGCACGGGCTCGCGCTCGAGGAAGTGCGCGCGGTGATCGAGAAGGATTTGCTCGGGGAGCAGCCGCTGCCGCTGCGCAGCGCCCGCGTCGACCGGGACGCCGCGTCGGCGCCCGGTTGATCACGGAGCGACAAGTAAGGGGGCAGACTCCTAAGACCGTTGACCGCGTACGGGCTTACGAGTCTGACCCTATACGACCCATAGCGGAAAGCGCTAAAAACGAAGATTGAACCGCCAAGGCTTCTTTTCTATACCCGCTCGACGGGTGCGCCAAGCACGCCAAGAAGATCGAAAGCATGAACGCGAAGGACACGAAGGATTGTTTTCAATAGGGACTACGATTCCCGATTCACCAATCACCAATCACCAATCACCAATCACCAATCACGGCTTTTCGAACCGCCAAGCTTTCTTTTTAATACCCGCTCGACGGGTACGCCAAGAAAAACAAAAAATAGAAAGAGGTCGTAGGCAGCCGGAGTTACTTCGGAGCAGGACTTACTGGGGTTTGAGCCCTGCGCTCATGGCGACCTGCGTCCATTTCTTCATCTCATTGCGAATGTGAGCACTGAACTCCTCGGGTGAACTTGCGATGACTTCGGAATCCAGCTTGTTCGCGCTCTCCTGAAAGTCGGGCATGAGCAAGACGGCGGCAACTTCCTTGTGCAATCGAGCGATAAATTGCTTGGGAGTGGCCGCTGGAGCGAGCAACCCGCTCCACTGCGTCGATTCGTATCCAGGCAATCCGGTCTCGCTGATGGTCGGCAGGCCTGGCATTGCGGAATTTCGCTTAATCCCAGATACCGCCAGAGCGCGCAATCGTTCCATTCGAACATGCAGGCTTCCTACTGTGAAGCTCGGCATCATGACAAAAACACGTCCTGCCGTGAGGTCGACAATCGCTTGGGCCGGACCCTTGTACGGCACATGCAGCATGCGAGTACCGCTCATGACAAGAAACATCTCCATTGCGAGGTGTGGTCCCGACCCCTTGCCGGGCGAGGCAAACGCAATCTCCTTGGGATTTTTTTTTGCGAACGCTATCAATTCCGTCACTGACCCGACTGGGAGTGACGGATGCACAACAAGAATCTGGGACTGCTTAATGGCCAGAGTAATCGGCGCAAAGTCGCGCAACGAATCGTACGGAATCGTCTTGTATATCGAAGGGTTAATTGCGAGCGAAGGGCCACCCATCAATAGGGTATGGCCGTCAGGGGCGGCTTTGGCAACGATATCGCTGCCTATCATGGTTCCGCCCCCCGCCCGGTTTTCGACTACTATAGGCTGGCCAAGGCGTTTCGTCAGGGCTTGCGCTACTGACCTGGCGGTTATATCAGAGTGAGCGCCTGGGGAAGTGGGTACGATTATGCGCAACGGATGGGTGGGGAAGCTTTGCGGGTACGTTGGTGTAGTTAACGTAAAGGCGCTTACCCCCAGCGCCAATAGCTCAAGTCTTAGTTGTAAATGAGACATATGGCCCCTCCCACATTTAGAGCGTCCGCCGCGCGTGTATCGCCCATCCTTGTCCCTGCCACCCCTGAGAATGCAGAATGATATTGACATGGCAATGCAACCGTCGCAATCATCCGCAATTACCAACTCGTTGAATATCGGTTAACGACATGGAGATGCGCGACATCGAGTATTTTGCCGTGGTAGCCGAGCACGGACACCTAGGCCGTGCTGCGGAAGCCTTGGGGCTGAGCACGCCGGCGCTCAGCAAAAGCTTGAGGCGGATTGAGAAATCGTTACAGGCAAAGTTGGTCAAGCGCACGCCCAAGGGCGTTGAGCTAACAGCCATTGGCGCCGCTCTGGTCACTCACGCAACTCGCCTACGTGTCTCTTTCGACGACGTCGCGCGGGAAGCGGCAAACCTGAGGGAGGGGCGCGTGGGCGACTTGCGTGTCGGCGCAAGCCCAGGACTTGCCGAGTACCTCCTGCCGGCGGCAACCGATGCTCTACTCAGGGCCGCGCCGGGAGCAACGATCACGGTCACGGTAGGAACCGGTACGGTTAAATTGCTACAAAACGGAGAACTCGATCTCGTTCTCGCGCTCAATCTCCCTCCAGTGGACAAAGGATTGATCCAGGAGCACTTGTATGACGACGAAGTTCTCGTCTACGCGTCGAACAATCACCGACTCGCCAAGAAAAAGTCGGTGACGCTCTCTGACATTGCGCAGGAGCAATGGGCGATGGCGTCACCCAACGCCTTGCCGTTTCGGTGGCTGCGTCAAACACTTGAGGAACACGGGCTGCCTATCCCGAAAGCGACAACAGTTTCGAATTCCCTTTGGCTCAGGCTGAAGACAGTCGAGGCAACGAACCTGCTCGGGTTCAGCGCAAAACGCATATTTCGCCATGCGGCAGCTCGCGCCGACCTGAAAGAACTTTCCGTTAAGGACCTTGCATGCGTTTGGCGCGTCGGCATCATCTACCGTAAGGATGCCTATCTTTCTCCTGTCGCTCGACGCTTCATCGAAATACTCAGAGCAACCGCAACCATAGTCGAATAGTCAAACTTATCAGGGTCGCCCAGCGCAAGCTGTTGCGGCTACCCTTCAGTAAAAGGTGCCAGGCTCGAATTACGAAAATTGAGCTTGGCTCCTTTTACCCGACTGTCAAGCCGCAAATCGGAAACTCGAATGTCGTGAGATCGAAAATCGTGAATCGTGAACCGTTTCCCTTAAGGCGATATTGAAATGAATTCTTGGCGGTTTCAAAATCAGGACTCGGGACTCGGGACTCGGGATTCGGGATTCGGGATTCAGGATTCAGGATTCAGAGAAATTAGTTCTTTAACACCAGCTATAATTCCCGCACTATGACCTCGCCCACTCCCACCCGCACCCTCGTCCACCACGGTGACGTCCAGATCGGCGTCTTTGCGCGCGGCAGCGGCCCGCGCATCGTGATGATCCCCTCGCTCGGCCGCGGCGCATCCGATTTCGACGACATCGCGAGCCGCATCGCCGCCGCGGGCTATCGCGTGCTGTGTCCTGACCCGCGGGGCCTCGGCGCCAGCTACGGCCCGCTGAAGAACATCACGCTGCATGATTACGCGCGCGACATCGCCGCCGTGATCGAACACGACGGCGGCGGGCAGACCGTGGTCGCCGGCCACGCCTTCGGCAACTTCGTCGCGCGCACCACCGCGGCCGACTATCCCGAACTCGTGAGGGCCGTCGTGCTGCTCGCCGCCACGCACACCTGGCCGCTGGCGCCGGAGCTGCGCGACGCCATCAACAAAAGCCATATGATGTCCCTGCCAGACGAAGAGCGGCTCAGGCATCTGCAGCATGTGTTCTTCGCGCCGGGCAACAACGCGCGCGTGTGGCTAGCCGGCTGGGACGAGGACGTGATGCACGCCGAGCGCGCCGCGACCGAAGCCACGCCCAAATCGGAATGGTGGACCGCGGGCACGGCCCCCGTCCTCGACGTGCTGTCGGTGAACGACCCGCTGTCGCCGCCGGACAGCGTGACCTGCTATCGCGATGAGTGGGGCGTGGACCGCGTGGAGATCGTCAGCATAGCCAACGCCGCCCACGCGCTGCTGCCCGAGCAGCCGGCTGCGGTCGCGGAAGCGATCATCGGTTACATGAAACGGCTCAAGTAATTCGTTTCCGAGAAAGCAAGAACGATGCAACCGCCGATGAACGCAGATGGACGCCGATAAAAATCTAAAATTCCAAGCAAGCGTAGCCCGGATGCAGCCGCAGGCGAAATCCGGGATTGTTGCTACTAAAATAACTCCGGCCCCGGATTCCGCTTCGCTTCATCCAGGCTACCGACTGCAAAAAAAGCATGAACGCGAAGGTACGCAAAGGAACACAAGAATATTACCGGATGACAGGACACACGAGGGCATGACCATATGAGCATACAAGTCACGAAACAAGACGGCATCGCCACGGTGCTGCTGAACCGCCCCGACAAGCTGAACGCGCTCTCGGCCGAGATGTATCAAGAACTCGCCGACCAGTTCGACGCGCTGGGCCGCGACGATGAGGTGCGCGCGGTGATCCTCACCGGCGCCGGACGCGCGTTCTGCGCCGGCGGCGATGTCGTCTCCATGGGCGGCTACGACGTGGTGGCCGGGCGCAAGCGCTCGCGCGGCCATCACCGCACCATACTCGCGCTGCACAACCTGGAAAAACCGGTGATCGCGGCGATCCGCGGCCCCGCTGCCGGTGTGGGCGCGAGCCTGACGCTGGCGTGCGATCTGATCATCGCGTCCGAAACCGCTTATCTTCTGATGGCGTTCAAGAACGTCGGCATCCCGCCCGACGGCGGCGCGGTGTATTTCCTGACCCAGTACGTCGGCATCGCGCGCGCCAAGGAACTGGTCTATACCGCGCGCAAGCTGCCGGCTAAAGAAGCGCACGACATGGGCATCGTGATGAAAGTCGTGCCTGACGATCAGCTCGAAGCGGAGGCGAACGCGCTGGCGCAGGACATCGCCAACTCGGCCACCTACGCGCTCACGCTCGCGAAGAAACTGTTCCAGTCCATGTACACGCCCACGTTGGAACAGTTACTCGAAATGGAAATCCTCGCGGTGTGCGGCGCGCGCCTCACGCACGACCACAAGGAAGGCGTTGCGGCGTTCAAGGAAAAGCGCAAACCCAAATTCGAAGGACGCTGAACTAACAACAAGATCGAACCCAAAGACTTTTGCCACAGAGATCACAGAGATCGCCGAGGAACGGCGTAAATATCTTTTAACAACAATGAGATAACATATTTTTGTTGTTTGTTTTTCCTCTGTGATCTCTGTGTCCTCTGTGGCTAATGCCCTTTAGCTTTTTATCGGCGGTTACATCGGTCTTGGTCTTTTTAATAAAGGAACTGTCATGCCGGATCTCAAACAAAACTCCCCGCTCAATACCTATATCGAGCATTGCAAAAAGGGCGAGCTCGCCTATCAGGTGTGCCTCGACGACGACACGCCGGTGTTTTTCCCGCGCGCGGTCGCGCCGGCCACCGGCAGCGCCAATCTCGAATGGCGGACCTCAAAGGGACTGGGCACGGTCTACGCCACGACCGTCATCCATTACAAGAACGAGCCACCGCTCAATGTCGCGCTGATCGATCTCGACGAGGGCTTTCGCATGATGAGCCGCGTCGAGGACATCGATGCGGCGCAGGTCAAAATCGGCATGCGCGTGACGGTGCGCATGCATCCAGGCGACGACAAGCAGCAGCCCTACCCTGTGTTCACCGCCCTCTCCCCCGACCCCTCCATCCCTCTCTCCCGACCTCTCTCCCAAAGGGAGAGAGGAGGTAATAGTTCTCCCTCTCACTCCGGGATAGGGATCAAGGGAGAGGGAACGAGAGGGGAGACTCGAGCGTCCCCTTCCCCCTCCGGTGGACAGGGAAGAGATGCAGGACGGGGAGACGCAACATGAGCGGGCTGCTAAAAGGCAGCGTCGCCGTCGTCGGCGTGGCTGAATCGGATCTCGGCCAGGTCGCGCCCCACACCAGCCCGATCGACCTGATGGCGCAGGCCACGATGCGCGCGCTCGACGACTGCGGGCTCGAACTCTCCGATGTCGATGCGGTGCTGTCCGCCACCAGCCAGTCGCGCTACTCGGCGATGGCGCTGTGCGAATACCTGCGCATCAAGCCTAAATACTTCGACGGCACCATGATCGGCGGCGCCTCCTTCATGTCTCATCTCGCCCACGCGCAGGCGGCGATCCAGCAGGGCGTGTGCGAGGTCGCGCTGATCGCCTATGGCAGCACCCAGCGCTCGGTGTCGCGCGCCGCGGCCACGCCGCGGGAATACAATTTTTTCGAGTCGCCGTATCGCCCGTTGTTGCCGGTTTCGGCCTATGCGCTGGCCGCGTCGCGCCATATGTACGAATTCGGCACCACGCGCGAGCACCTCGCGAAAGTGGCCGTCGCCGCGCGCAAGTGGGCGCTGCTGAATCCGGCGGCATGGGAAAAAGAACCGCTGACCATGGAACAGGTATTAAACTCGCGCATGGTCAGCCATCCGCTGACGGTGCGCGACTGTTGCCTGGTGACCGATGGCGGCGGCGCCATCATCGTCACCTCGGCTGCGCGCGCCAAAACGCTCAAGAAGAAACCGGTGTACGTGCTGGGCGTGGGCGAGTCTCTCGGCCACACCACCATCTCCAACATGCCCGATCTGACGACGACCGCTGCGGTGGAATCGGGCGCCCAGGCGTATCGCATGGCCGGGCTCAAGCCGTCGGAAGTGGACATGCTCTCGCTCTACGACGCCTTCACCATCACACCCATCCTGTTCCTCGAAGACCTGGGTTTCTGTCCCAAGGGCGAAGGCGGACGCTTTGTGGCCGATGGCGCCATCGCACCCGGCGGCAAGCTCGCCGTCAACACCAGCGGCGGCGGGCTGTCGTACTGCCATCCGGGCATGTACGGACTGCTGGTCATGATAGAAGCGATACGCCAGGTGCGCGGCGAATGCGGCCAGCGCCAGGTCAAGGACTGTGAAATCGCCTTGGCGCACGGCAACGGGGGCGTGCTGTCTGCGCAATGTACTGTGCTCTTTGGCTCCGAGGCGACCCTGTAGACCGTGCGCACGCGTGCGTAAGGAAATTTCGCACTGAGCATTCTTTTCAATACCTTCTTTTCAATACCTTCTTTTCAATACCTTCTTTTCAATACCTTCTTTTCAATACCCGCTTGACGGGTGCGCTTGACGGGTACACGGAGTTCACGGAGAACTGCCCTTCTTTACCGGGGTAAGGTATCGCATCAGCAGGTAGCCTGGATGAAGCAAAGCGGAATCCGGGGCCGAAGTTATTTGGGCAGCCGTAACCCCGGATTTCACCTGCAGTTGCATCCGGGCTACGTTCGCTGCACGGTTTTCTCCGTGCTCTCCGTGTGCTCCGTGCGAACCGCATGTAAGGAATCCGGCATCCGGCCGACTCACTTATATTTCGCGGTGCAAGGAAACTTTTCTGGCATTGCAGCAGGTAGCCTGGATGAAGCAAAGCGGAATCCGGGGCCGAAGTTAATTGGGCAGCCGTAACCCCGGATTTCACCTGCGGTTGCATCCGGGCTACGTTCGCTGCACGGTTTTCTCCGTGCTCTCCGTGTGCTCCGTGCGAACCGCATGTAAGGAATCCGGCATCCGGCCGACTCACTTATATTTCGCGGTGCAAGGAAACTTTTTCTGGCATTGCAGTATCATAAAAGCATCTCATGGAGGCGGCTATGCAAAGACGCGGATTTATACAAGGTTTGCTGGCTGCGGGCGTGTGGAGTGCCTGGACCGGGCGTGCGGGTGCAGCCCAGCCTGCTTCCACAAACATCGAGGCACTGCAGAAGAACTGGAAAACACTGCTCGCCGCGGATTTCAAGGCGCCGGCACCCACCGTGCCGCTGAAACTGGCCAAGGAAGAATGGCGCAAGCGCCTGGACAAGGCGCAGTACAACGTGCTGCGCGAGGAAGGCACCGAGCGCGCAGGCACCAGCCCGCTCAATAACGAGAAGCGCGCCGGCGTCTATGCCTGCGCCGGCTGCGACCTGCCGCTGTTCACTTCCGACATGAAATACGACAGCGGCACCGGCTGGCCGAGCTTCTTCACCACCATACCCGGCGTATTCGGTATCAAGGAAGACCGTTTTCTGTTCTCGCCGCGCACTGAATACCACTGCGCGCGCTGCGGCGGCCACCACGGCCATGTGTTCGACGACGGTCCGCCACCGACACGGCAGCGCTGGTGCAATAACGGCGTGGCGCTGAAGTTCATCCCCAAGTCGGGGCGCGCATAACCAGAGCGGCCGCGCGGCGCTTGCAGAAAGCGTCGCTTCCCGCTGTCACAGCCCGAGGATGCGGCCGATCTCAGACACGTATTGGCCGGCTTTCATGCTTTCGGCGAGCGCGGAGTCCAGCGCCTCATCGAGCCCTTCCCGCATGCTGTGCAGGCCGTCCCTGACCCAGTGGTGCCGGCGTATCGGCGAATTAAGCACATTCTTGAGGGTCTCCACCTCGTCCCGCAGGCGCTTTACGTCGGCTGATCCGGTACGCACGCCGGCAAGATCGCGCTCCATATCCGCGATCAGCTTGCCCACCTCTTCAAGATTGATTTCTCCCGCTTCGTTCTTCGTGCCTTTTTGCTCCGTCACTGCGAACCTCCGTTCAGGCTATGCTTAGAGTCCCTAACATAATGAAACACGTGTGCGTTCATTATGTTAGGGCCTCTTGGACCTTCAGTTTAATCCAGCGCCGCTCCTGCGTCACATTTTTGGTGATTCGAGTTCCAGCCCTCGACGCACCGGGTTTTCCACAGTATCCTGAGGTCAGCCAAATCTCCGGATCATGAAGCCATGACGACAGGTCATCCGACGCTCAGGCCCGCCATTCCCGCGGACGCTTATGAAATTGCGACGATGTCGCGCTATCTCGTCGAGATCGGACTGCGCGGCTGGTCATGGCATCCGGATCGCGTGATCAAGGCGATACGCGCGCGGGAAACCCTGGTGCTGGTAGCCGAAGCCGGGAACGTCCTGATCGGATTCGCCATCATGGAATTTGGCGACTCGCGGGCCCATCTGAGCCTGTTGGCGGTGAAGCCCGAATACCAACGCCACAGCGTCGGCAGACAGATGATGTACTGGCTCGAAGAATCTGCACTCACCTGCGGGATTTCGATCATCGAACTCGAGTTCCGCGCCAGCAATTTAAGCGCGCGCGGCTTCTACCACGGGCTCGGTTACACCGAAGCGAAAACCATCGCCGGCTATTATCAGGGCACGGAAACTGCGTTGAGGATGTCACGCGACATCCGCCGCCATATTCCCGACCGCATCATCTAGAAGAACCGGACCAACTCTCCATCCCGGTTGAAAGCAAGCAGATTGCCGAACCGGCCATTCTGGATCGCATCAACCATCATTTTCAGCGGCTGCTCCGCCTCGTCACTGCCGGGCGCGATCCCCGCCCTGCCCGACATACTGGACACAAACGCGATATCCCAGATCAATCCGGTCTGACGCGATTCCTCGACCAGGCTGGAAAAACTTCCCAACTCGGCTGGCAGTTTATCGACACACATGACCGGGGACAGCGTGCCGCCTTCCCCGGCGCTATGGCGATTTTTCTGACCCTCAGTAGAGCTCTCAGGCAGCCCGGCGCTGGCAAATACGAACAGCATGCGCTGGGGTTCGGATTGCGCTTTCGCAGCATCCAACAGGTCGGAATAGCTCGATATCGTCGTCATGACATTGTCCCTGGAATGGATTCAATCGATTATCAACGGCGCCTGGTGAATTCGCGCAAGTTCGGATTCACCCGGTCGATATCCGCTTTGACCTGATCCCGGCTGCGCTCGTATACGATTTCCCGCCCCATCACGGACCCGGCGTAGGCGAGCCCGTTGCGGGTCGGCGTCAGCTCGCACTTGACGCTGTGTATGCCCTCACCAAGCACCACCTGAATGAGGTCAGCTCGCTTGTTGAGCACGACAACCTGCATGGTCTGCCGGGTTTCGGTGACGCGCACCTCGATTTTTTCCGTGTTCATATAATTATTTACCCTTGTTAGCGGTCAAGTCGATAGAGTCGTTCAGCGTTCTCATAACCGATACTGCGCGCCACATCCTGCGGCAGATGAGACAACAGGCGCCGCACGCCGATTCGCTGTATCTCTGCGCGCTGCGCAAATATGCGGGGGGCATCCGGTCCCGTGTATCGTGTGGGGACGATGAAGTTGTCCGTGCCGAGGACAAACCGGTCGGGGAAGTCGCGCAGCACCGCTATCCAGTCGTCGTTGATAGCGCCCTTCGGTGGCACCATCGCCCCGCGAAAGGGTCCCGAAGGACGTATGCTGAGCGAAAGATTGGCATGCCGGCCCAGCAGCTCCCGTACCAGCTTCGGAGTGAAATGGCCGACCGGGTCCGATCCGGCATGCGCCCAGATGATTTTGGTTTTCCTGTTGTGCGCGAGCAGCCGCTCGAAGCCTCCGATATTCTCCTTCAGCACCTCGGGATTGCGTGGAGAGGTCAGGTTGGCGGGTTTCTCGACGTCGGCAGACACCGGGTCGAAATGAAGATCAATCGGCACGTCATGCTGTGCGGCAATATCCGCAAGCAGCAGCAGAAGGGGATGATCAGCGGGCACCGATTCGTAACCGTGGCTGGGTGACAGCGAGACATGGTGCGCGGTGATTTCTCCGAAGCCCCTGGCGCCGCTGGCGATGATGCCCCGGGTGGTCTCCTCGAAGCGACGGCGAACTTCCTCTGTCACTGCCGGCGATTTCCCCGCCTCCTGCAGCATGGGATTCAGCGTCCCGCCGCCGCCGAGCATCACGATGCGCGGCGCGTACTTCTTGGCGACTGCAGCAAGGCTCTCGATATCGAAATTCTCGCGCGGTCGCGGCGGCGACATGACGATGATCGTCCGGATGCGTTCCGCATCCATCACCTGCAGCGCCATGCGCGCGGCCTCGTCAAAGCTCTCAAGATCGCCCTTGTCGGCGACCAGATGGAAGTGGACGTCGATCCATTCGTTCCGGGACTGCGCGCGCGAATCGGACGGCATCAGACTGCCGACCAAAAACACGGCAAGCGCCGCGAAGGTAACAAAACAGATCGCGCCTGACCGTAGCTTCATGCCGAACTTCTCCAATGCAAAACTTAAATACTTTCAGTTTGTCGGGGCCAAGTCCGACAAACTCCTAACGCCCACGCCACATGCTCGCGCACCAGCGCCGAGGGGTGATCGGCGCGCGCCCTGAGTGCCGCGACGATATGCGCCGACTCCTGCGTATTCCCCAGCGCACGCAGCGCGTTCCCCATGCCCACCGCGAGATTGCGCAGCCAGCGCACGTAACCGATGCGGTGGATCGCACTGCCCAGCAGTTTGGCATCGAATGCCTGTTCGCTCCAGCCAAAGAGATCGACCAGTGTCGCATCATCGAGCCCGTGACGCGCGCCAAAATCGGGCTCGCCGCTGGCCTGCGCGAACTTGTTCCACGGGCACACCAGCTGGCAGTCGTCGCAGCCGTAGACGCGGTTGCCGATCAGCGGCCGTAACTGCTCGGGTATGCTGCCATCGAGCTCTATGGTGAGATAGGAAATGCAGCGCCGCGCATCAAGCTGGTAGGGCGCGACGATGGCCTGCGTCGGGCACACGTCCAGGCATTTTACGCAGGTGCCGCAGTGGCTCGCCGGCGCGGCATCAACCGGTAGCGGCAGATCGGTATAAATCTCGCCCAGGAAAAAAAATGATCCCGCCTCGCGCGTCAGCAGCAGCGTGTGCTTGCCGCGCCAGCCCAGGCCCGCTTTTTGCGCCAGTTCGACTTCCATCACCGGCGCGCTGTCGGTAAATGCGCGGTAACTAAACGTCCCCACCGTCTGTGTAATGCGGTCGGCCAGCTGCTGCAGGCGGCGGCGCATGACCTTGTGGTAGTCGCGCCCCAGCGCGTAACGCGAGATGAACGCCTGCCCCGGGTCGTTGACGACGTCCCAGCTGTCGCGGGCGGCGGGCGGCTGATAATTCATGCGCGCCGCGATCACCCGCAGCGTTCCCGGCACCAGTTCCGCCGGGCGCGTGCGTCTGACCCCGTGCTTTGCCATATAATCCATGTCGCCGTGCCAGCCTTTGTCGAGCCAGTCCATGAGCCGGGTCTCGGCTGCGGAAAGATCGCAGTCGGCGATGCCGACTTCCTGAAAGCCCAGTTGCTTTCCCCACTGCTTGATATCGCGCGCGAGCGCGGCGCCATCGACTTCCTTTAAGGCTGGAATTTCTTGCATACCCCGCATTCTAGAGTGAATCCCGCCACTACAGGCTCTCATCCCCCGGACGTGAGCCGTTTTCTCGCGACCGAGGCCGATACGCTGGCGCTGGGCGCCGGACTGGCGCCGGCGCTTGCGCCCGGCCTGGTGATCTACCTGATCGGCGACCTCGGCGCCGGAAAAACCACGCTGGCACGCGGAGTGCTACGGGGGCTGGGCTATCCAGGCAAGGTCAAAAGCCCGACTTACAACTTGGTTGAAGTTTACAAACTTTCTAGGTTATACTTGTATCACTTTGATTTTTATCGGTTCAGCGATCCACGGGAACTGGACGAAGCCGGCTTCAGGGAGCATTTCAATGCCGGCTCGATATGTCTTGTGGAATGGCCGGAAAAAGCCGCGGAACACTTGCCCGCGGCTGATGTGAAGATTGCGATGCAGGTCGACGGCAGCGGCAGGCGCATCGAGATCTTCGCCGATACGGAGGCGGGCAGACTTTGCATAGAACGTCTCACGCATTAGCGCACCACCCCTCGGCCGCAAGGCCCGTTTTACCGCGTCCTTCGTTTCTCACTTTTTGCATCAGCTTCACCCGGTCAGTACTGCTGCTTGCCGCGGCGATCGCCATCCCCACGGCCGCGGCCGACGACATCCGCATCACCTCGACCCGCATCTGGCCCGCCGCCGATTACACCCGCGTCACGCTCGAGGCCAGCACACCTATACAGCACAAGATGTTCAGCCTGAAGAACCCCGAACGCCTGGTGCTCGATCTCGAAAGCGTCAATATCACCGCCACCCTCAACGGCCTGACCGAGAAAATCAGCGCCCAGGATCCGCACGTGCAATCGGTGCGCATAGGACGCTTCAAGCCCGGCACCGTGCGTCTGGTGTTCGACCTCAAGGCCGAAGTCAAACCGCAGGCGTTCACCCTTGCCCCGATCGGCGAGTACGGCCACCGCCTGGTGCTCGACCTCTATCCGCTGGTGCCGCCCGACCCGCTGCTAGCCTTCCTCGACCGGCACCTGGCGCAGCGCGAAACCGCAGCGCCGGCCGCGCTGGCCACCGCCTCGATACCGGCTCCGGCGGAGCCCTCGCAGCCTGTCGCCGCGCAGCCTGAACCGCCCGCCCCGGCCCCGGATAAAACCGCGCGCATCGATCCCCGCAAATTGCGCGCGGGATCGGCGCGGCTGCTGATCGTTGCGGTCGATGCCGGGCACGGCGGCGAGGATCCCGGAGCGATAGGCAGGCGCGGCACCCACGAGAAAGACGTGACGCTCGTCATTTCACGCAAGCTCAAGGAACGCATAGACCAGGAACCCAATATGCGCGCGGTGCTGATCCGCGACGGCGACTTCTTCATGCCGCTGCACATGCGCGTGCAGAAGGCGCGCCGCGTCAACGCCGATCTGTTCGTGTCGGTCCATGCCGATGCGTTCATCAAGCCGCACGCGCGCGGCTCGTCGGTGTTTGCGCTGTCCGAGCGCGGCGCGACTTCGGCGGCGGCGCGCTGGCTCGCCAAGCGCGAAAACGATGCCGACCTGATCGGCGGCGTCAATCTGGACGTGAAGGATCCGTACCTGAAACAGACGCTGCTCGACCTGTCGCAGACCGCGACCATCAACGACAGCCTGAAGCTTGCCAAGGCGGTGCTGTCCCAGTTGGGCGAGATCAATACCCTGCACAAACCCCATGTCGAGCAGGCCGAATTCGCGGTGCTGAAGTCCCCCGATATTCCGTCGATCCTGGTCGAGACCGCGTTTATCAGCAATCCCGAAGAAGAAAAAAGGCTCAAGGACAATGCCTACCAGGACAAGATGGCCGATGCCATATTCGCCGGCATCAAGCGTTATTTCTCGAAAAACCCGCCGCTCGCGCGCGACCAGCTGGTCATGAACCCCTGAACGGGCGCCCTTGAGTGGTAGGCAGATAAGATCAAACCCAAAGGCTTTTGCCACAGAGAACACAGAGAACACAGAGGAAAAGCAAACAATGAAAATGTTTCATATCGCATTGATTTTAAATAATAATTTTTATCCTCTGTGAGCTCTGTGTCCTCTGTGGCTATGGGTTTTTCGCTTTTAATCGGCAGATGATTCATTTGGTTTTGTTACGGGCCCTTATAATTGCACGCTCAGGTTTCAAAATAATAAGACGTAATCGAGGAATGGCTTACAAGACAGGGATAGTTCCGGCGCTCGCGCTGATGGCCGGGTGCGCGAGCGCGCCGGTCGAACGGCCGGCAGAACCGCCGCCGGAAGCGATCGTGCTCCCCTATGTCTCCACTTTTTCCGATAATGCGCCGGGCGATGCCGTGCCCAACGGCTGGCGGCTGTGGAGCCTGTCGCGGTTCAAGAAAGCCACGCAATACCAGCTGGTGGATTACGCTGGCAAAACCGTGGTCAAGGCGCACGCCAAGGCTTCCGCCTCGGGTCTGCTGCACGCGCTCAAGCTCGATCCGCAGCAGTACCCCCTGCTGCAATGGCAATGGAAAACCATGGAACTCATCGCCGGCGCCGACAACACCCGGACCCACACCGAGGATTCCCCGGTGCGCGTGGTGGTGAGCTTTGACGGCGACATCGACAGCCTGCCTCTCGACGACCGCATGTTTTTCGACAACGTCCGGCTGCTGACCGGCCAGCAGCTGCCGTACGCGACGCTCATGTACATCTGGGAAAACCGCGCGCCCATGAACAGCATCATCCCGAACCGGCATACCTCGCGCATCAAGATGATCGTCGCCGAATCGGGCCGCGACAAGGTCGGGCACTGGCAGGAAGTCACGCGCAATATCCGCGACGACTACCGGCGCGCTTTCGGCGAAGAACCCGGCGGGATCATGTCGATCGGCATCATGACCGACACCGACAACACCGGCGAGAACGTGCACGCCTACTATGGCGACATTCTGTTTCGCCGCAAAAGCCCGACACGCGTGACTTTCGGCAGCGACTGACCGCGCTGCGGGCTGCGGCTGCCCGACATTTAAGCTATTAAAGTTCCTGCCGGATCGCCGAAATTCCCCGCCCGATGTCGTCCTCGTTGTTGCAGAAGCTCATGGACAGCCGTATCGCGCCGTCCTTGACGTTGACGATGACACGATGCTTCTCCCGCAACCTGTCCATCACCGCGCCCGCATCCGGGACCGGCACACTGACTATCTGCGCGCGCTCCTCCCATGACTCGGGTGTCAGTGTCTTCAACCCCGCGGCCCTGAGCTGCGCCAGGCATGAGGTCGTCAGTTCACGCACGCGGGCCTCTATGTTTTCAAGGCCGATGGACTGGATGAATTCCGCGCCGCGCCGCAACACGCGTATGCCGAGAAAATTGGGGTTGCCGCCTTCGAAGCGGTGCGCGGTCCGCACGTAGTCGAACTGGCTGTTCAGATGCGCGCGCGCCGTGACGGAGCCTTCGGCGACCGGCGCCTTGAGAAACGGCGCCCGCACTTCGTCCACGAGTTCCTCACGGCAATAGACCAGCCCCGATCCAGTCAGCCCGAACAGGTTCTTGTGACCGCCGATTGCGATCATATCGGCGCCCAGGCTTGCGAGCGGCGCGGCAAGTATGCCGGCAGCCTGCACGCCATCGACCACCAGCCGGACACCCTGCCCGCGGCATGCTGCACCGAGTTCCGGAAGATTGACACGAAAACCATTGCCGTAAGTGATATACGCGGTGGACACCACGCGCGTGCGGCGGTCCATCTGTTCGAGAAATGCTTCCAGCGGCAGGCGCCCGGCCCGGTTTCTGGCGTAACGGATTTCCACCCCGCGCGCCTCCCAGTGCTTCCAGACCCAGACATTGGCCACGTGCTCCATGTCCGTGAGCACGATGTTGTCTCCCGGCTGCAGATCGAAGGCATGCGCTGCGATGTTGAGCCCGTCCGTCGTGTTCTTGGTGAACGCGATTTCAGCGGGTTTTGCGCCCAGCAGTTGCGCCATCGCGACGCGGGTCTCCGCCACATTGACCGCCGACCATGCCTCCGCCCCGGCAGTCTCGCGGATATCGCGGCAGTATTCCTGCATGGCCAGTTCCTGGCAACGCGGCGGCACCATCTTGCGTGCCGTGTCCAGATAAGTCCAGTTGGCCAGCGTCGGGAATTCATCCCGCAGTTGTGTCCAGTTCACAGCATTCATCATATCAAGCGCCGAGGGGCCGGTTTTAAACAAATGCAATGTTAACCCAGCACACCGGGGCCCGCTTACCCGCGTGCGGGAAGCCGGTCGCCCATCCCAGGTTCAGCGCTGGAAGGACGTGCTGAAGCAGATCAAGATCCAGTTCGACTGGACTGAAGAGGAGCGGCGGCCCGGAGACCAAGTCTATCGGTAGAGTTTTATGCTAATCCGCGCAGGTACTGCGCCGTCTGATCCGGCGGCAGCGGTTTGCTGTAGAGATACCCCTGCACCTCGTCACAGCGCAGCAGCCGCAGCAACTTCACCTGCTCCTCCGAATCGACACCCTCGGCAACCACTTTCAGACGGAGCGAATGCGCGAGCGACATGATGGACTGGACTATGCTCATGGCGTCCGGGCTGTTCGGCATCTCGACGATGAATGAGCGGTCGATTTTCAGGGCGTTGATCGGCAGCTTGGCGATATAGCTGAGCGAGGAATACCCGGTGCCGAAGTCGTCGATCGCGATCGTCACCCCAAGCTCGCGCACCGCCCGCAGCCTGGGGATGTTTTCCTCGATATTCTCCATGATCAGGCTCTCCGTGATCTCGAGCTCAAGGCAATCGCCGGTCCCCTTTCCTTCCTCTACGGCCTTCTGAAAATCGGCGTTGAAATCCCGCCTCCTGAGCTGAAGCGGCGACACATTGACCGCGATCCGCGGCGGCTTTAATCCGTCTTCCCGCCACTGGTTATAATCGCAGATGGCCTGTCTCACCACCCATTTTCCGACCTCGTAGATCAACCCGGTTTCCTCGAGGAAGGGAATGAACTTAAATGGCGGCACCAATCCCATCTCCGGATCGTTCCAGCGTATCAGCGCTTCGAGCCCGCTCATTTGTCCGGTGGCCAGCGCGATTTTCGGCTGATAATGGAGCACGAACTGGTCGAGCTCGAGTGCACGCCGCAACTTGTTCTCGAGCGTGAGCTTCTCAGCGACCCTGGCATTCATCTGTTTCGCGTAAAACTGGTATTGATGCCCCGTTTTCTTGGCGTCCTGCAATGCCGCTTCTGCGTTGCGGATGAGAGTGTCCGCATCGCTCCCGTCCGCGGGATACAGCGCGATGCCCGCCTTGGCCGAAACGTGCAGTTCGTGGTCTCCGACGGTGATAGGCTGGCCCAGCACCTTGGGTTGAAATTCCTCGAGAAAATGCGCGGCGTTGGACTCGTCGCTCCAGTGCCGCGTCGCGATCGCAAAGGAATCACCGCCGACGCACGCGACAATATCAGTTTCGTCGAGCGCGCCCTCCAATCGCCGCGCAATTGCGCGCAGCACTTCGTCGCCGGCCTGGCGCCCCAGCGTCTCATTGATGACGCGAAGCCGCTCGACATCAAGGATGATCACGGAAAATGTTTTCCCGTCGCTATGCGCGGCGCTCACCCGCTGTTCCAGGCGGTCATGGAACAGTGCGCGGTTGGGGAGTCCGGTCACGGCATCGAAATACGCGAGATAATTAAGCTTTTCCTCTTTCTCGATATGGTCGAGCGCGAACGAGATGTCGCCGGCCATCTCGGTCAGCAATTTCATTTCCTGCTCGTCGAAAAAATCCGGCTCGGACGCATAAAGCACAAATATCCCGCGCGAGGTTCCCTGCACCACCAGTGGAAACACGGTCACAGAACGGTAATTCCGTGCGAGCGCCTCGGTCCGCCACCGCGCCATTTTCTCGCCGGTGGCGATATCGTTGCAAATGACCGGCTTCTGCCCGTTGAGCGCCTCGGCAGTCATCTGGCAGCTGCCATCGGCATTCTGCTTCGCCGTCAGTTTGATCTGGTCGAGATAGCCTTCGTCGTGCCCAGCTCTTGCCACCGGCATGACATCGAGCGTTACCGGATCGAGCAACCCGATCCATGCCAGTTGGAATTTTCCGTGCTCCACCGCAATCCGGCAGGCCTCCTCGAACAGATCATTGCGGTCGCGAATACGGACGATCGCGGTATTGATCCCGCTCAGCACGCTGTAGACGCGATTGAGGCGCACCACCTTGGCTTCGGCTTCCTTGCGCCGGCTGAGATCGCGTATGATGGTCGACAGGTACTCGACCGCCCCGGTCTTGCCCTTGTGCGCGATGATGACCTGCGATACGGGAATTTCCCGCCCGTCGCGTCGCAGCAGCGATGTCTCGCCGCTCCACGTCCCGTGTTCGATGGCGTGGGGAATCGCCTCGTCATGCACCAGCTTTGCCGCCCATTCCGGATGGCCTTCGCCTGCGCGCAGCACAGAGATGTCCTGCCCGGGCCCGAACCCGAGCATGCGCAAACCCGCCGGGTTCATGTAGAAGACGTGACCGTCGGGGTAACCGCTCGAAACGAAGTCGGGGGTGGCCTCGAGGATTGTCACCAGTCGCGCCTGTTCCTCCTGCACCCGTTTGCGCTCCGCGATCTCGACGGTAAGCGCCGCAGTCCGCTCCCGCACCAGTTGCTCGAGGTGTTGATGCAGCCGCGCGCGCTCCAGCGCCACTGCCACCTGGTTGCCGACGCCGTACAGGACTTTCAGCTCCGTCTCCGTGAACAGGCCTTTTTCCGGACCGACCAGATTCATGATGCCGACCGTTTGATCGCCACGCCACAACGGAACGCTGGCGTGGTAGCGCAGCCCGCGCGTGTTCCCTTTGGCCCGGCCCAGCCGCTCGCATTCCTGGATGTTGGTCACGTCGTCGAGTTCGCCGGACTCGAGCTTGCGCCGGCAGACGCAATCGCCTTCCATTGCACCGTGCCCTTCCAGCGCCGGCGGCAGGTTACGCGCGGCGAGAAGCCGGTGGCCGGTCCCGCTCTCGTACAGCGTAATCCAGCCGGCCTGGATTCCGGGCAGCGTCAGCGCGCGTTCCAGCGCCATATCCGCGACCTCTTTTTCCGTCACCGCCCGGTTGAGGCCGTCGGCAATCTGATACAACCCGTTGAGCACTTCGTTCGAATGCGACAGTTCCTGTTCCCGCGTCTTGAGTTCCGAGTTGAGGAAAGTCGCCTGCTCGTAAGTCGAAATCAGCAGATCCAGGATCTGCTGCCGTTCCGCGGTGATGAAATGTTTTTTCCCGCCCAGGCTGATTTCAACTCCGACCTGCATCTTCTGGCTCTTGCGCATATCGAGATTCATCAGCAGGTAATCGATGCGCGACAACAGGTAATCCCCGTCATACGGCTTGCGGATGAAGTTGTCCGCGCCGCATTCGAGGCCCAGGAGGACGTCGTGCGGGTCGGACAGCGTGGTCACCAGAATCAGCGGGATGTCCTTCAGCTTGTCGTCGGCCTTGACCGCTTTGCACAGGCCATAGCCGTCGAGTTCCGGCATCATGACATCGCTGATGATCACGGCAGGCTTGCGCCGGCGGGCCGCCGCGAGAGCTTCCTTACCATTGGACGCCACCGCAACCGCATAGCCGCGCTCCTCCAGCAAATGTTTCAATTTCTCCCTTTGGGTCGCGCTGTCCTCGGCGATGAGGATTTCCACGCCTTCATTCACACTTTTACGCGATTTCATAAATTACATTCCTCGTTACTTTCCGTTGTTCGCAAGATGCGCCAGCATCGCCGCGATCTTCTGCGGCGTGAGAACAAGCGTGGCCGCGTCGAGCCTGATGGCCTCGCCCGGCATGCCATGCACCACGCAACTGTCTTTGTCCTGGACGAAGGTGAGCGCGCCTTTATCTTTCAGCAACCTCAGCTCGTCGGCGCCATCGCGCCCCATCCCGGTGAGCAGCCCCGCCACGACATCGCCCCCGTAAGTTTCGCGCAGCGAGCGGAAAAGATAGGAAACCGAAGGCCGCATGCCATGTTCCGGCTCGTCTTTTCTCAGGACGGCCGTATCGCCGCGCTCTATCCTCATGTGAAATTCGTCGGGCGCCACATAGACATGGCCGGGGCGGATATGCTCGCCGTGCATGGCAAGATGGACCGGCAGGCTGGACGACTGTGCCAGCCATTGCACAAACCCCAGGGTGAAACCGGCCGCCATGTGCTGGACGATCAGTATCGGCACGGGCACATCCTTAGGCAGCTCCGCAAGCATGCCCTGCAGCACCGGGGGGCCGCCGGTCGAAGCGCCAATGGCGATGACCCTGACCCGGGCCGGACTGCGCTCCATGCGCGCTTCAACCGCCGGCGCAACCGCCGCATTGCCTGACCTTGGCGGCCAGCGCCGCACGACTTTTACTTCGGACATCGCTTTTACCATCTGCACCAGGTCCAGGGCCGTGGCCTCGTGGTCCGGATGACCCATGCCCGCCGGGCGGCGCAGCACGGCAAGCGCGCCAGCTTCCATCGCGCGAAACGTCGTCGCCACCTCGCGCGGGTCGCTGCTGCCGCTCACCACAACGATAGGCGTCGGGCACGTTTCCATGATCCGGCGCGTGGCCTCGATCCCATCCATCCCCGGCATGTGGATATCCATGGTGATGACATCCGGGTGCAGGCGTTGCGTCGCCTCGACCGCGTACTCGCCATTGGTCGCGGTTCCGATCACTTCGATGTGCGGATCAGAGCCCAGAATGTGCACGAGGAATTCCCGCACCACGGGCGAATCATCGACAACCAGGACCTGGATCATTGACGGGCCTCCGTGCCCTGCTCCCGGCCCAATGCACGCACGCAGTTGCCGCCCGCGATAATTAAACTTTCTCCGGAATCGGCATTGTCCTGAGGATCCTTTTCGTTCATATCAGCCGTCCGATTACTTCCAGCAGGTTGCTCTGATCGAAACTGCTCTTGACGATGTACGCGTTGGCGCCGACGTCGATGCCGCGCTCGCGGTGCTCGCGCGACCCCAGGGCGGTGACCAGCACCACCGGCAGCGCTGAAAGTTGCTTGTCGGCCCGCACCTTGGCCGTGAGATCGAAGCCGTCCATTCTCGGCATCTCCACGTCCGACACGACCAGATCGAACGCCCCGGTCTTGAGCGTGGTATAGGCGTCGACGCCGTCCACCGCCGTAGTGACTTTGTAACCGGATGATTCTAATATGTTTTTCAACAAAGCTCGGGAGGTGATCGAGTCCTCGACCACCAGTATGGATCGCTGTTCGCCCGCCACCGGACTGTCGACGGCCACGGGCACGAGCGGAGCCCCCGCCAGCTTCGTGGCCGACTTCATCAGATCGTGCACATTCAGGACCGGCACCACCTGGCCGGTCCCCAGCACGCTGGCGCCGGCAACGTTGCGCACGCGCGCAAGTTGCGGGCCCAGCCCCTTGACCAGGACCTCCTGTTCCCCGAGGATCGCGTCCACCCGGAACGCAATGCGCTCGGCGCCCAAACCGACTACGACGGCCTGCACGTTGTCCGCTGACTCGCCCGTTACGCCTTTGTGCGGCAGCCCGAGCACGTCATCGAGCCCGGCCAGTGCAACCGTCTGCCCGCCAAGCGGGATCGTCTCGCGGTTTTTCACCGTCCGGATGTCCTGTCTGGGCACCCGCACCATCCGCTCCACGTTGATCGCGGGAATGACCGCGAGCTGGCCGCCGGCACGAACCAGCACGCCCCGGAAAGTCGCAAGCGTCAGCGGCAGCACGATACGGAAAGTCGTCCCGTCACCGGGCCGCGTCTGGATCTCGATAGTGCCGCCCAGCCGCTCGACCCTCTCCCGCACGATGGCGAGCCCCAGCCCCCGCCCGGAGAGCTCCGTGATGATGGGGCTGGTGGAGACGCCCGATCGGAAAACGAGCGCAAGGAGTTCCCTTTCCTCAAGCCGGTCCAGCTCTTCGGCGGCAATGAGGCCAAGCCGGATGGCCGCCGCTTTTACCGTGGCGACATCGATGCCCGCTCCGTCATCGGACACGAGGATCTCGACTTTACTGCTGTCCTTGTGCGTCACGGCAACCGTGAGCGTTCCCTGCGGCGGCTTGTCTTTCCGCTTGCGCACCGCGGGTTGTTCGATGCCATGGTCGATGCAGTTCCTGATGAGATGGATGAGCGGGTCCTTCATTTCTTCGAGGATCCGCCGGTCGATTTCGATCTCCCCTCCCCGCATCGCCAGGTCCACCTGCTTGCCCTGATCGCGGGTGAGTTCGCGCGCGAGCCGCGGGAAGCTCTCGAGCAGCGAGGAGCACGGCAGCATGTGCATCTGTCTCACGTTGTGCAGGAGGTTGTCCACCATGCCGCTCAGCGCGCGATGATCGTGCCCGGCAGACCGCTCCAGCTTCGCCAGCCGGGTCTCGAGGCCGGTCAATAACACGTGCTCTGTTTCCAGATACTCGAGCAGCCGGGTCAGTTCCCGCCGCCCGCTTGCGGCGCCATGGGTCTTGCCCGGCTGCATGAAGGACCGCTCGACCACCCGTAAAGCGGGGGCAACTTTGGCCCGTTCCTTTTTCCAGGCGGCGAGCGCGGCCCTGCTTTCGCGCAGTTCCGCGGCACGCTGGCCCGCCGCCAGCCGCGGCGCAAGCAGCTCTTCCGTCAGCCGCATCACCGCGTCGAGTTTTTCCGTATACACCCGGATCGTCCCGGATCCGAGGCCGGGGGGGTGCTGCGCAGTCCCTGCGCCGGCAGCCAGGGCAGACTCTGCCACTGCAGGCGCAAGCGTTGCCTCTGGCGGCGGCATCGCGGGGGTACTCGCTTCCCCGGATGCCGATCCGCTCGATGCGTCGTCGAGCTGCCTGATCAGCGCCGCAACCGCCGGTTTCCGGGCACCGGCCTGGGTCTGCGCATCGGGAGCGAGCAGCCCGCCGAGAGCGTTCAGCGTCTGGTGCAGGAGATCAAAAAGCAACGGCGATGCGGCAACAAGCTTGCTCTTCAACCCGGCGAACACACTTTCCAGCGCATGGCACACCGACTCGATCTCGGCGAGGTTCACGGCCCGTGCAGCCCCCTTCAGACTATGCGCCTCGCGATAGATTGTCTCGACGGTTTCCGGGTCCTGTTTTCCCGCCGGCGTCTTTTCCAGTTCGGCGAGACCCGAAAACATCGCCTGCAGATGCTCGTCGGCCTCGACCCGGAATGTCGCAAGCAGCTTCTTCAGGAACTCGTCGTTCTTTTGGGCCATGGTCTAATTCCAATCCTTAAGCCTGACGAGCCGGAACCAAACAGGTAGCCTGGATGAAGCGTAGCGGAATCCGGGGAAGTGTCCCGCTGAGCCCCGGATTCCGGCCTTCGACCTGCATCCGGGCTACAAATCTCAAGCCTGACGAGCCGGAACCAAACAGGTAGCCTGGATGGAGCGTAGCGGAATCCGGGGAAGTGTCCCGCTGAGCCCCGGATTCCGGCCTGCGACCTGCATCCGGGCTGCAAATCTGTTCACATTTCATGAAGAGTGAAGCGGTCATGCGGGTTTGCTTTCAATCATGGCGCGCAGTTTCTGGCCCATCTCATGCAGGTTCTGCGCCGCGGCCTCCGCCTGCCGGGTGCCCGAGAGGTTCTGCACGCTCGCCTGCTTGATGCTCTCCATCGCCTGCGCCACCTGGTCCATGCCCACCATCTGCTGCTGGCTCGAGGCGGCAATCTGGAT
>JAUXMZ010000010.1 GCA_030683105.1 Burkholderiales bacterium
CCTCCGTCTCGCCATACTGAGGCCCGCCCAGCGTACCCATTTCGGCGCATCCGAAAGTCAATACAGCAGCCAAGACCGGCAGAATTGCAGTATTCGGTTTCATGTTGAGTCTCCGTTCTTTAGTAAAGCAAAAACAGATTAAACCTTGAACACAATCGAGCCTTGACAAGGATCAAAATGAGCCAGGATTCTTTTCAATTATTCTGAATCCCGACTCCTGAATCCTGAATCCTGCTTTTGAAACCGCCAAGGTTCTTTTTAATACCTTCCTTTCAATACCTTCCTTTCAACACCCGCTTGACGGGTACGCTCGATGGGTACGCCAAGAAAAACAAAAAAAAGAAGACGGTCGCGGGCAGCCGGAGTGACTCCCGAGCAAAAATCATTATAATCCGTTGTTTTTATTAATGTTTATGCTCTGCCCTCCGAGGCGAGAAAAGCGTATGGGCTGGGTGACAATAGATTAATCGGACTCCGTCCCCATATATCGAGGACTGATCGGCTACATTGGCCGTACTATTTGCGCCCGACCACACAGGAAAAGTCCGCTCCGAATGTCCAAAGAAATCAAAGTCACCCTGAAGCGCGCTGTCGTCGCTGCCGTACAGCTGCCGGGGGTAAGCGACCTGGAGTTTGAGGCCTCGTTGAACGAACTGCGTGAATTGGCCAAGACGCTGGGCTTCGAGGTGGTGGCCACGTTCACGCAAAAACGCGCCCATTTCGATTCGGCGGCCTACCTGGGCACCGGCAAGCGCGAGGAGATGCGCCGCTTTGTGCGGGGCGAGGCTGAGGCGAACCCCTCTGCAGAGGAGCCGCGGGCAGCGCCCGTTGCGGAAAAGGGCGCGGGCAAACGGTCGGAAAAGCGAACCGCGCGCCATGGCGCCGTCGCGGCGCGTGAGGCGGCCAAGGCATCGGCCGATACTGATACCCGCCGGGCCGCTTTCGTCCTTGTCGACCACGAGATTTCGCCGTCGCAGGCACGCAACCTCGAAAACGAGATCGGCTGCGACGTGATGGACCGCACCATGGTCATACTCGAAATATTCCACCGCCACGCGCGCTCCAACGCGGCACGTGCGCAGGTGGAGATCGCGCGCCTGCGTTACCTCGCGCCACGCTTGCGCGAGGCGGCCAAGCTGGCCGGGCCGCAGGGGCGGCAGCGCAGCGGTGTCGGCGGCCGCGGCGCCGGTGAAGGCGCGGGTGAGGCGGACCGCGCCAAGATCCGCGACCGCATCGCAGAGTTGAAGCAGGAGATCATTGCCCTCGACCTCGAACGCAAGGTACAACGTGCGCGGCGCCAGGAAAGCCAGGGCCTCGCGCGCGTGGCGCTGATCGGCTACACCAACGCCGGCAAATCCACCCTGATGCGCGCGCTGACGGGGAGCGAGGTGCTGGTCGCCAACAAGCTGTTCGCGACGCTCGACACCACCGTGCGCGCGCTGGTGCCCGATGGCGTGCCGCGCGTGCTGGTGAGCGATACGGTGGGCTTCATCAAGAACCTGCCGCATGATCTTGTCGCCTCGTTCAAGTCGACGCTCGAAGAAGCCAACGAGGCGTCGTTGCTGCTCCATGTGATCGACGCCAGCGACCCGGGGTTTGAACGCCAGATCAAGGTGACCGAGAAGGTGATTGAGGAAATCGAGGCGGGCAAGGTGCCGCGCTTGCGCGTGTTCAACAAGATCGACCGGGTCGGCGATGCCAGGGCGCAGGCCGAACGCGCGAAGGCATTGCGCGCGCAATTCCCCAAGTGCATCGTGATGAGCGCCGTCGACAAGGATGACGTTGCCAAACTGCACAAGGCGATCCGTGCGTTTTTTGGCCGGCGCCTGGTCAAGGCCGAGTTGTTCCTGCCCTGGTCGGCACAGCAGCTGCGCGGCGAATTGTTCGCCAATTGCGAGGTGCTGGAGGAGCGCGCCGACACAGAGGGGGCGTTCTTCCGCGTGCGTGGCGAGCGCAAGGACATCGATGGTCTGCGCGAGCGAATCGGACAGGCGCAAGGGATTCGGTAAATGATTGAACCGCCAAGACGATTAAAAGCGGAGACACAGAGGATTCTTTTCAATACCCGCTCGACGGGTACACGAAGGACACAGAGGAAAAACAAAGAAGGAGATTAACGGCTCCTTACTTACCGCTTTCCCGTTCACGCACTAATTACTCAATCACTCAATCACTCAATCACCAATGAATGGCTCACCGCTTACTGCTCACGATTCACCAATCACCAATCACCAATCACCAATCACCAATCACCAATCACCAATCACGGCTTTTCGAACCGCCAAGCTTTCTTTTTAATACCCGCTCGACGGGTACGCCAAGAAAAACGGGAAACGGATTGCAGAACCGAGTATTACAGGCAGCTAGATCAAACAAGCAAGGCCAATGGTGATCTGCGGGCGTTTATGGAGTATGCGGTTCGCGGATTCGTAGATCAGCTACGCGAGCAGATCAGTACAATTCAAAATCAACAATTGATGGTTTCGTGGGTTAATTATGTCCACGAAAAGTTTGGTGTACAGAAAACGACCGCCGATCGAAGACAGCGCGACGTTGTGCTTGCCATGTCCACAAAGGATGGCGCATTCAAAGCCGCAGATATTAAGCAGCTCGATGCGAATATCGCCGCTCAATATGCGACCAAGACGCCAAAAACAATAACCAGGGACATGAACAGACTCAAAAAACTTGGTCTTGTAGAAACCGGACCGGCCGGGTATCGGGCAAAGATTGAGATCATGCTCGCCTTCCTTCCGACGTCCATCAATAGACCTGCCCCGAAACAGGCTGAGGCTGCGCTAATCGATGAACGACAGCTTGAACTGGGACTTACGCTTCCGACGGGCTAACGGTTATCAGTAATCGCAGCCCCTGACAAACAACGAAAGACCAATAGCCAAGAAAATGGATCACAGCCAGCATAACTGCAACGTCAACTTCATCTGGTCGATCGCTGACGACAGAGCAAAGGGGCAGAACATGATTCAAGATTCAAGACCCGACCCCGAAGTTTGAGATTAGACCCGACCCCGAAGTTTGAAGAATTCCAGGCTGCAGCCGGCGGCCCGTGCACGGTAAAAATCGTAGCGGAGTGCGACCACTTCTATAACGGCAAGCAGGAAGTCGTGGCCGAGATCGTGAGCAGGTGGCTGGTTAAGACTTTGCGCGGGAAGGCCTGAAGCGGAGACACGAAGGATTTGTTTCAATATCTCCTGATCTTCCTGGCGGTTTCAAAATCAGGATTCGCTCTTCAACAGCGGCACGCGCCGCACGTCATTCGGCGGCCCCGGCGCCGCACAGAACCGCTTCGAACCGGTAATCTCCGGTAAGCAATACCTGATTCAGGTAATCCATTGCCTGCTGCTTCGATTCGAACTTTTTGGGATGCCCCAAAGTGATCGAGATCAAGCGGCCGTTTTCGCCTATCGCGATAACCTCGGTAGCTCCTGTGGCGTCGCCGGACTGCGTGCCGGCACTGCCTTCAACGCGCAACTCATACCATTGGCCTGCCTTGATCATGTATTTCACTCAACGGACTGCAAGACATCAAAAATACCCCGGTAGACTCTAGCATGAAATTCCGCCCAAACCTTGGCGGCAAATCATCAGTTTGTCATCAGCGGCCTGTGTGCGTTACCGCACATACCACCACAGTAAATAAGCTGACACTGCCAGAAGCAGGGAATTTACGGCGTATTCCCTGAATCTGCCTGTTTTTTTGAGCTCTTCCCGCGGTTTTCAGCGCGTGATCTGCTTTCAGGTCCCTTCCACGCTTCGGTTGGAGGCAGAACGTGTCTGCGAAAAATCCCTATTCCGGCACTCTGCGTAACCGGTCATTCCAGGCGGGCGCCGCCGCGGCTTTGGCAGTGGTCATACTCGGCCTCGGTTACCTGGGCACGCGAGGCCAGACTCCCGCGCGGAATTCCCCGGCCGAAAACCTGAGCATCGTGCTGCCTGCGCTGCCGCAGCACGCGCTTATGCATCTCGCGGCGGCCAAGGGATATTTCGCCGAGGAAGGGCTGAACGTGACGTTCCTGCCGGCGAGCCACGGCGTGATGGCCCTCAGCTTCCTGGCCCAGGGCAAAGCCGACCTCGCAGTGGCGGCAGAGGTGCCATTTGTCATTTCGGTCATGAAGGGTGAACCCCTCGGGATCGCCGCAACCCTGCTCCGCGCCTCCAATATTCACGCAGTCATTGCACGGCGCGATCGCGGCATCGGCGCGCCCCGCGACCTCGCGGGCAAAAAAGTCGGGGCCACCTTCGGCACCAGCGGAGAATATTTTCTGTGGGCGTTCCTCATCCGGCACAAGCTTGTGCCCGGTTCGGTCACACTGGTGGATATGCTCCCCGGCCAGATTGCGCAAGCGCTGGCCAAGGGCACGATCGATGCGGCGACGACCTGGTATCCGCATGTGACCGACGCCCAGGCCGCGCTGGGCGAAAATGCCCTGTCCTTCACCGACGCCAACGTGTACGCGCAAACCGTCGTAGTGATAGGCCGCAGCGAATTCCTGAAAGGGCATGCCCATGCGATGGAAAAACTCGTGCGGGCGATGTTGAAGGCGGAGCAGTTCATGCAGTCCCATCAGGAAGAAACGCTGAACCTCGTCGCCGGGTGGCTGCAAATCGACGCCGACGCACTGCGGCCGACATGGCAGCTGCTTGACTTCAGGATCAACCTGCTGCAATCGCATCTGCTCACCCTGGAGGACGAGGCGCGCTGGGCCATGGCGCGCGGCTACGCACCCAAGGGGCCCGTTCCCAATTTTCTGCCGCACCTGTACCTGGACGCGCTGCTGGCCGTCCAGCCCGAACGCGTGACGGTATTGCGTTAGCGCCGGACCCACTCATGAATATCCGCACCAAAGAACGGCTCGTAACGGGCATGGGGCTTGCGGCGATCGGCATCATTGCAGCGATGATCTGGTGGACCTACTCGGAGGTCGAGAGCGCAGACCGCCAGCGCCGTGTGACAAGCGAGATTGCGCTCGGGTTCGCCGACCTGAGGCTGGTCACCTTCGATTACCGTCTGTACCACACTGAGCGGGCGCAGGTTCAATGGGGCGCGGTATCGGACCGCGTCGACCGGCTCATCGCGAACGCCCGGTTCGTGGAGCCGGTGCAGATGACAATTCTCGCCGAGATGCGCGGCAAAAGGACGGCGGTGCGGGGGCTTTTCGCCGAGATTACGGCAGCGCGCGGCGCAGACCGCGCGGACGCCCCGCTGGACAAGGCGAGCCTGCAATTCGAGACGCAGCTGCTCAGCCAGATGCTGTCCTACCAGCAGGAGAACCTGACCGACGCGTTCCGCCTGAACAACCTGGCGACGGAGCATATCATCGACGCCCAGCAGCGGATGATGCTCGTGATCCTCTCGGGACTCGCGCTGATCGCGGCCATCATCGTCGGCACGTCATGGTTTCTCCGCCGCAACGTGCTCGCGCCGATCGCCGGACTCCAGCAGGCTACGCGGGAGGTTGCCGCGGGCAATTGGGATTTCATTCTCGGCATGCGAGGCGGCGACGAGATCGGCGAGTTGTCGAAGAATTTCGACGCCATGACCCAATCGCTGCGCAAGTCGTTTGCGCAGGCCGAGCACAGCAACCAGGCTCTCGCCGCGTTGAACGAGGAGCTGGAAGCATTCAGCTATTCCGTGTCCCATGACCTGCGCGCGCCGCTGCGCAGCATGGACGGTTTTTCTCTGCTGCTGATCGAGGATTACGGCGACAAGCTGGATGAAGAAGGCAGGGACGCCCTGGAGCGCATCCGCGCCGCGAGCCAGCGCATGGGCTATCTCATCGATGACCTGCTCCGGCTGTCCCAGGTGACACGCGCCGAGCTTAACGTGACGCGGGTCGATCTCTCCGCGATCGCGCGCGAGATCGCCGATGCCTTGGACCGGGAGCAGCCCGGCCGCTCCGTGGAATGGGCAATCGAGGCCGGCTTGAGCCTTAGCGCCGACCCGGCGCTGATGCGGATCGCCATGCAAAACCTGCTCCAGAACGCGTGGAAGTTTACCGGCAGGACGGACAGGCCGGTGATTCGCGTCGGCGCACTGGAACGCGACGCCAAGACGGTGTATTTCGTCGCCGACAACGGCGTGGGTTTCGACATGGCGTATGCGGACCGCCTGTTCGGCGCTTTCCAGCGCCTGCACCACGCCGGCGATTTTCCCGGAACCGGAATCGGTCTGGCGATCGTCCAGCGGATCATCCGCCGGCACGACGGGGAAATCCGGGCCGAGGCGAAGGAAGGTGCGGGAGCAACGTTCTTTTTCAGTGTAAAGGAATCGGAAAATGGATCAGATGAGCAAGACCATCCTGCTGGTTGAAGACAATCCGGACGACGTGAAACTGACGCTGCGCGCGTTCAAACGCAACAACATGCTGAACCCGATCGTCGTGGCCCGGGACGGCATCGAAGCGCTCGACTTCCTGTTTGCGCGGGGCGCCTACGCCGAGCGTGCCGGGAAACCGCCGCCGACACTGATCATTCTCGACCTGAAACTCCCCAAGCTCGACGGTCTGGGCGTGCTGAAGGCGGTCCGCGGAGACGATCGGACCAGGCTCATACCGGTGGTGATCATGACTTCGTCCAAAGAGGAGCAGGACCTGGTCCAGAGCTACTCGCTGGGGGCGAACAGTTACGTGCGCAAGCCCGTCGACTTCGCCGAATTCGTGGAGGCGGTTAGAGTGCTCGGCATCTACTGGTTGATGATGAACAACCCCCCGCCGGAGCGCAATCCCGCGTGAACAAGCCGGTCATAGTCCTGATCGTCGAGGACTCCGAAGACGACGCGAAGCTGGCGCTGCGGGCGCTGCGTCGCGGTGGATTCGACCCGACGTACCGGCGCGTGCAGACCGCGGCGGAACTGGAAACCGCGCTGGCGCAGGAGCACTGGGACGCGGTCATCTCGGATTACAAGATGCCGGGCTTCACCGGCATCGATGCGCTCAGGATTTTTCGGTCCACAGGCCTCGACATTCCGTTCATCCTCGTATCCGGCACCATCGGCGAGGAAACCGCCGTGGACGCGATGAAAGCCGGCGCCAGCGACTACATGATGAAGAAGAACCTGGCGCGGCTCGCCCCGGCGCTGGAACGCGAGCTGAAAGAGACGAAAATGCGCGCGGCCCATCGCATGGCTCAAGCAGCTCTGGCTGATAGCGAAAAGCGGTTCCGCCAGATGGCGGAAAACATCCGCGACGTGTTCTTTCTTTTCGATGCGATCGGCTCTCGCATGCTGTACATCAGCCCGGCCTACGAAGAGATCTCGGGCCGCAGTTGCGCAAGCCTGTACGCAAATCCGGAATCGTGGGCCGAGGCGATTCACCCGGATGACCAGGCATCGGCCCATCAGAAGTACAAGAAAGCAAAGTCGGCGGGGAATGCCGAATTCGAGTTCCGGATCGTGCGCCCGGACGGCTCGATTCGCTGGCTCAAGCTCAGAGGCTATCCGGTCCGCGACGACGCCGGCAACCTTGCACGCATCACAGGCATCGCCGAGGACATCACCGACCGCAAGCAGGACGATCAGAAGTTCAAGGATCTGCTGGAGTCCGCGCCCGACGCGATGGTCATCGTCAACCGCGACGCCGAAATGGTGCTGGTCAACGCCATGGCGGTCAATCTGTTCGGCTGGCGCCGCGAGGAACTGCTGGGGCAGAAGATCGACATGCTCGTGCCGGAACGCTTCCGCGCCACGCATCCGGAAAACCGGAACGGATTTTTCGTGCAACCGCACGCACGGCCTATGGGCGCGGGCCTGGACCTGTTCGGACTGCGCAAGGACGGCACCGAATTTCCGGTAGAAATCAGCCTGAGCCCGCTGGAGACAACCGAAGGCACCCTGGCGATTACCGCCATTCGCGACATCACCGGGAGCAAGCAGGCCGCGCAGGAATTACGCGAAAGCGAACGTCGCTTCAGCGACCTGCTGCGAAATGTGGAGCTGATTTCAGTGATGCTTGACCACGAAGCGCGGATCACGTACTGCAACGAACACCTGCTCCGCCTGACTGGTTGGCGACACGAGGAGGTTATCGGACGGCACTGGTTCGAGCTTTTCGTGCCTCCCGAAATTGACTATATGAAAGATGCTTTCCCGGCGCTCCTTGCCGACAAGCCCGAAGCACGGCATCGCGAGAGCGAGATCCTCACGCGTTCTGGCGAGCGCCGGCTCATACGCTGGAACAATTCGCTGCTGCGCTCGGGAGCCGGCGATGTGATCGGAACGGCAAGCATCGGCGAAGACATCACCGAGCAAAAGCAGGCTGAGGCCAGAATCAAGCGCCTGAACCGCGTGTATGCGGTGCTGAGCGGCATCAACGAGGCTATTGTCCGCACCGGCAAGCGGCAGGATCTGTTCGACGAGGTCTGCCGGATCGCGGTCGAACAGGGCAGGTTCAGACTGGCCTGGATCGGCCTGGTCGATGATCATGGTCTGGACGTGACGCCCGTGGCCAGGGCGGGCGTCGACGAAGGCTACCTCGACAATATCAAGCTGACGGCCAGGGATGACGCGCCCGACCGCTGCGAGATGATGGCGCGGGCGTTGCGGGAAAAGACGGCCGTGGTCTGCAACGATATCGGCACCGATCCGCAGATGGCGCGCTGGCGCGGGGAGGCGCTGCGGCGCGGCTACCGGTCAATTGTCGTGTCCCCGCTGCAACTGGAAGGCAAGGTGACGGGGCTGCTGCTGCTCTACGCGCCGGAAGCCGGTTTCTTCGACACGGAGGAGATGAAGCTGCTCGGCGAGATTGCCGGCGACATTTCGTTTGCGCTCGAAAATTTCAACAGGCAGGAGAAGTTCGACAGGCTGGCGCGCATCCGCGCGGTCTCCAGCGAGATCAACGCCGCGATCGTCCGCATTCATGGCCGCGAGGCGCTACTGCGCGAAACCTCCCGTATCGCCGTCGAGCACGGGAAGTTCGATCTGGTATGGATCGCATTGTTCGACCAGGAAAAGCAGAAAATCGAGCTCGTTGCATATTCAGGATTCTCGCCGGATGCCGTGCACGCGGTGAACTGGGCGCGCATGAGCGCCGTGCAGGGAATGATGAGCGAGGTCATCCGCACCCGGAAGGTGGCCGTCCGCAATGATCTCGATACCGAAATGCATGCGGGCTTTCTGCGTCAGGAGGCAATAAAGAAAGGGCATCGTTCCAGTGTATGCGTGCCGTTCATGGTGGATGACAGTGTAGTGGGCCTCATGAATCTCTTCGCGCCGGGGGCAGGATTTTTTGACGAAGAAGAACTCGCGCTACTCAAAGAAGTGTCCGACAATATCTCGTTCGCGCTCGAGCATATCGAAAAGGAAAAAAAGATTGCCCACCTCAGCCGAATCCAGGCGGTCATGGGCAGTATCAATTCGCTGATCGTGCGCGCGAGCGACCGCGACGAGCTGTTCAGGGAGGCGTGCCGGATCGCGATCGAGGAAGGCGGGTTCCGCATGGCCTTGATAGCCATCATGGATCGAAGCGAGATGAAGATAGTCCCGGTCGCCTCGGCGGGCAAGGATGAGGAACTCCTGACCGCCATCAAGGGCGTCTTGTCATCGAGCGAGGGCGCGCCAAATACCATGGTCGCGCAGGCGATCAGGGAGAAAAAGGCCGTCGTGTCCAACGATTCGCAAAGCGACCCCAGGGTTTTCTTCAGCAGGAAATACGCCGAATCCGGAGTCCGCTCGATGGCCGTATTGCCGCTGATTGTTGCCGATGAAGCGGTAGGCGCGCTCGCGCTGTACTCCGAAGAGACCGGCTTCTTCGATCAAGAAGAATTCAAACTGTTGACGGAACTGACCGGCGACATCGCGTTCGCGATCGATCACATCGACAAGCGGGAGCGGCTCCATTACCTTGCCTACTACGACGTGCTCACCGGCCTTGCGAACCGCAGTCTGTTTCTCGACCGGGTCACGCAGTACATACACAGCGCGGCCAGCAGCGGGCACAAGCTGGCCCTGTTCCTGCTCGATCTGGAGCGGTTCAAGAATATCAACGACAGCCTCGGCCGGCCGGCCGGCGATGCGCTCCTGAAACAGGTGGCGGCGTGGATGACGCGCAACGCGGGGGATGCCAACCTGCTCGCGCGGGTGGATGCGGACCATTTCGCCGCGGTGATGCCGGAAGTAAAGCAGGGAGGCGACGTGGGGCGGCTTCTCGAGAAATGGATGGGCGCATTTCTGGAGCATCCGTTCCGCTTGGGTGACGCCGTGTTCCGGATCGCAGCCAAGGCCGGAGTAGCGCTGTACCCGGATGACGGTGCCGACGCCGAGACTTTGTTCAGGAACGCCGAGGCCGCGCTCAAGAAGGCCAAGGCGGGCGGCGATCGATACCTGTTTCACACGCAGAAAATGACCGAAGCGGTGGCGGGCAAGCTCACCTTGGAGAATCACCTTCGCCAGGCGCTCGACAATGGAGAATTCGTGCTCCATTACCAGCCCAAGGTGAACCTCGTGAGCGGCAAGATGACCAGTGTCGAGGCGCTGATCCGGTGGAATGATCCGCGCACGGGTCTGGTGCCGCCGGGCCGGTTCATCCCGGTCCTGGAAGAAACCGGATTGATCTATGAAGTCGGGCGCTGGGCGCTGCGCCAGGCCATCGCAGACCACCTGCGCTGGCGGGCCACGGGTCTGCCGGCCGTGCGCATCGCGGTGAACGTGTCACCGCTGCAACTGCGCAATCGGGGCTTCGCCGCCGAGATCGAGCAGGTCATCGGTATCGATGCGCAAGCGGCGGCCGGACTGGAGTTGGAGATCACCGAAAGCCTGATCATGGCGGACGTCAAGCACAGTATCGCCATCCTGCAGGCGATCCGCGCCCTGGGCGTCACCATCGCCATCGACGACTTCGGCACCGGTTTCTCATCGCTCAGCTATCTCGCCAAACTGCCGGTGGACACGCTGAAGATCGACCGCTCGTTCGTGATCGACATGACTTCCGGGCCGCAGGGACTGGCGCTGGTGTCCACCGTCATCAACCTGGCGCATTCGCTGGAGCTCAAGGTGGTCGCGGAAGGCGTCGAAACCGAGGAACAATCGAGCCTGCTGCGGTTGCTGGGCTGCGACGAAATGCAGGGCTTTTTATTCAGCAAACCGGTGCCGATCGAGATCTTCGAGACGAAGTTCCTGGCCCCGCCTTCCGCCACGTGACAAATAAAAACGGACCCATGAACAGCAATCGGGCATGGTGGCGCTGGTTTTCAATTAGCCTTGGCGTCAACACCGCGATCGTGCTATTCAACGCGATCCTCATCGGCATCCTGTGGAACGCCGTGTTCGGGCTCACACGGACCGAACGCCAGGATACTATCCGCGCCGCGATCGACAGAAATGACAATCTCGCCATCGCATTCGAGCAATACACCATCCGCACCATCGAAGGTGCCGACGCAGTGGTCCAGCACCTGATCCGCGAATATGCGCACTTCAGCGGGGAAATCGACCTCACCAAATGGGCGGCGGACCACACCATCGACAATAAAGCAATAATCGGTGTCGTCCTCGCCGACGAACACGGCAATGCGCTGAGCACCGCCTATTCGCCCAATCAGGCAAAGCAGATGAATGTGGCGGATCGCGAACATTTCAGAGTGCACATCGAGCGCGACAGCGGCCGGCTGTTTGTCGGAAAACCGGTGGTGGGCCGCGTCTCGGGCCAAGGGGTGATCCCCGTCACACGCCGAATCAACAAGGCCGACGGCACATTCGGCGGCGTCGCCATGGCGCTGATCGAACCCGGCAGGTTTACCGATGTCCTGCACGACGCAAAACTGCGCCCGCTCGACATCATTTCCCTGGTGGGCCTGGACGGCATCACCCGCGCGAGACTGAGGGGGACGACCGCAAGCTGGGGAGAAGACATCAGCAACAGCCCGTTGTTCGCGGAGCGGGCCCGGCATCCTAACGGCAACTATTTCGCTGCAGGGCAACTGGACAAGGTACCGCGGTTATATAGTTACAGGACCCTGCCGGATTATCAGGTCATGACCATCGTCGGGACCGCGGAGGCCGACGTGTTGGCCGAGTTTTATCGCAGGCAGACGCAGTATTTCTGGGCCGCGGGGCTGACCAGCGTATTTATCGCAGGTTTCGCCGTTTTGCTGATGCTGGCGTTGGCCAGCCAGCGGCGGGCGGCCGCTGCCGTTGTCCGCAGCCAGTCCAGAATCCTGGCCACCTTCGCCCAGGCCGCCGTCGGTATCGCCCATTCCGATCTGGAGGGGCGTTATCTGGAGGTCAACCAGAAGTTCTGCGAGATCCTCGGTTATTCAAGAGAGGAGTTGCTGAAACGCGGATTTAACGATGTGACTCATCCCGACGACGCCCAATCGATCACCGATTCCCGCAGACAACTGCTGGCGAAACCCGGCGAGTTCACGTCCCTCGAACGGGAAAAACGCTACATCCGCAAGGATGGCGCCATCATCTGGTGCAGCGTCACCCTGTCCGTTGTGCATGACAATACCGGACAGGTTGAATATGTGCTGGCCATGATCCAGGACATCTCGGACCGCAAGCGCGCGGAGGAAGAACTGCGCGAGAGCCAGGCGCGCTTCGCCATCCTGACCGGGATGTCCACGGACTTCTACTGGGAGAGCGACACCGAGCACCGGCTCACGGCGCGCGCCTCGGCGAACAGGAAGGTGAGCATGGTTTCGGCGTTCCAGCGCGGGGCGCAGATCGGCGAGCGCCGCTGGGAGATTCCGAATCTTTCGCCCGACGAAGCCGGCTGGCAAACCCATCGAGCGCTGCTCGACGCGCATCTCCCGTTCCGCAATTTTGAGATCTCGCGTCTCGGTGCCGATGGCGCAGAACGCCATATTTCGATCAGCGGCGATCCTGTGTTCGATGCTTCAGGCGCATTCACAGGCTACCGCGGGATCGGTACGGACATCACCGAGCGCAAGCAGATTGAGATCAGAATCAACCGCCTGAACCGCGTCTACGCGGTGCTGAGCGGCATCAACGCGCTGATCGTCCGCGTGCATGATCGCGGAGAGGTGTTCAACGAGGCCTGCCGCATCGTTGTCGAGTATGGCCATTTCGGACTGGCCTGGATTGGCATATTTGATCCGGCGACGCAGGACGTGACGCCCGTTTCCTGGGCGGGTGAAATCGCAGGAGAGCTTACCAGGGCCAAGTCTTCCTCCCGGGACGACACGCCGGCAGGGAAAGGAGCGGTGGGACGTGCTATCCGGGAGCGGCGCCCGGTATTCAATAATGACATCGCCGCCCATGGTTTGGGCGGACCGCGCATGAAGGAAGTCCTGAAGCTCGGATTCCGGTCGCAACTCACGCTGCCCTTCTTCGAGAACGAGGCAGTCGTGGGGACCCTCACGATATATGCGAGAGAGCCCAACTTCTTCGACGAGGATGAACTCAGGCTGCTGACCGAACTTGCCGGAAACATCTCGTTTGCCCTCGGCAATATCAGCAGGCAGCAGAAACTCGACAAGCTGGCACGCATCCGCGCGTTCTCGAGTGAGATCAATGCCGCGATCGTCCGGATCCGCGACCGCAAGGCACTGCTCGAGGCAACATGCCGCATCGCATCGGAGCAAGGGAAGTTCGAGATGATATGGATCGGAATGGTCGACGTCGCGAAGCAGGAGATCCGGGTGGCGGCCTGGGCGGGGTTTTCGCCTGAGATCGCCCACAGGGTGAGCTGGAAGACCATGACCGCCGCGCGCGGGACGCTGACCGAGGCGATACTCACCCGCAAACCGTCGGTCCGCAACGACATCGAAACTGAGCTGCTGACAGGCGGGATGCGAAGCGAAGCTTTGGCCCTGGGTTGCGGCTCCACGGCATGCCTGCCGCTGGTGGTGAACGACAACGTGGTGGCCCTCATTGCGCTCTACGGGCCGGGGACGGGATTTTTTGATGAAGAAGAACTCGCGCTTCTGAACGAAGTGGCCGCCAATATCTCGTTTGCGCTCGAGCATATTGAAAAGGAAGAGAAAATTGCCGGCCTCAGCCGGATCCAGGCGGTATTGGGCCGTATCGATGCGCTGATCGTGCGCACACGCGACCGCGACGAGCTGTTCAGGGAAGCCTGCCGGATCGCGATCGAGGAAGGCGGGTTCCGCATGGCCTTGATAGCCATCGTCGATCAAAGCACGATGAAGATCGTCCCGGTCGCCTCGGCGGGCAAGGATGAGGAACTTCTGACCGCCATCAAAGGCGTCTTGTCATCGAGCAAGGGCATGCCTACGACCATGGTCGCGCGGGCGATGAGAGAGAAAAAGGCCGTCGTGTCCAACGATTCGCAAAATGATCCCCAGGTTTTGTTCGGCAAGTTATACGCTGACTCGGGAGTCCGCTCGATGGCCGTATTGCCGCTGATAGTCTCGGATGAAGCGATGGGCGTGCTTGCGCTGTACTCTGAAGAGACCGGATTCTTCGATGAAGAAGAATTAAAGCTGTTGGCTGAACTGTGCGGCGACATCGCGTTCGCGATCGATCACATCGACAAGCAGGCGCGGCTCGATTACCTCGCCTACTACGATGCGCTCACCGGGCTCGCGAACCGCAGGCTGTTTCTCGAGCGGGTGGCGCAGTTCATGCGCAGCGCTGCCACCAGCGGGCACAAGCTGGCCTTGTTCCTGTTCGATCTGGAGCGGTTCAAGAACATCAACGACAGCCTCGGCCGGCCGGCCGGCGATGCGCTCCTGAAGCAGGTGGCGGAGTGGCTGACGCGCAACGCGGGGGACGCCAACCTGTTCGCGCGGATCGATGCAGACCATTTTGCCATCGTGCTGCCGGAGGTAAAGTCGGACGGCGACGTGTCGCGGCTTGTCGAGAAAACGTCGGCGGCTTTTCTGGAGCATCCATTCCGCCTGAACGACGCCGTGTTCCGGATCGCCGTCAAGGTCGGCGCAGCGCTGTTCCCGGACGACGGCGGCGACGCCGACACCTTGTTCCGGAACGCAGAGGCCGCGCTCAAGAAGGCCAAGGCGAGCGGCGAGCGCTACCTGTTTTACACCCAGAAAATGACCGAGACGGTGGCCGGCAACCTCACCCTGGAAAATCAGTTGCGCCGGGCGCTCGACAACGAAGAATTCGTGCTTCATTACCAGCCTAAGGTGAGTCTCGTGAGCGGCAAGATGACCAGTGTCGAGGCGCTGATCCGCTGGAATGATCCGCGAACGGGCCTGGTGCCGCCGGGGAAATTCATCCCGGTCCTGGAAGAAACCGGATTGATCTATGAAGCCGGGCGCTGGGCGCTCAAGAAAGCCATCGGAGACTACCTGCGCTGGCGCGCCGCGGGTCTGCCTGCCGTGCGCATCGCGGTGAACGTGTCGCCGCTGCAACTGCGCAATCGGGGCTTCGTCGACGAGATCGGGCAGGTCATCGGCATCGACGCGCATGCGCCGGCCGGGCTGGAACTGGAGATCACCGAAAGCCTGATCATGGAGGACGTCAGGCACAATATCGCCAGCCTGCAGGCGATCCGGGCCATGGACGTAACCATCGCCATCGACGACTTCGGCACCGGTTTCTCCTCGCTCAGCTACCTCGCCAAACTGCCGGTGGACACGCTGAAGATCGACAATTCGTTTGTGCTCGGCATGACTGCCGGACCGGAAGGACTCGCGCTGGTGTCCACCTTCATCAACCTCGCGCATTCGCTGAAGCTCAAGGTGGTGGCGGAAGGCGTCGAAACCGAGGAGCAATCGCGCCTGCTGCGGTTGCTGAGCTGCGAAGAAATGCAGGGCAATTTATTCAGCAAACCGGTGCCGGGCGAGATTTTCGAAACAAGATTCCTCGCCCTGCCTCCGGCTGGGTGAGGAATCATGGCAGGAAGTAAGTGCTGTTTCGCAGCCGGCGGATAATTTCCGTTTCAGTCGCTATGCCTGCGCACTATCCTGCAGGTTTTTGATGATTCGGTAACACGTGCAAGCAGCCGCTTCAAGACGCTTCCGGTTCAGAATTTTGATGTTGCCGCGGCTGTAATCGATTAATTTCTTTCGCTGCAAAGCGCTGGCAGCCTTGGTGACGCCTTCGCGGCGCACGCCCAGCGTGTGCGCCAGAAATTCCTGCGTAAGGAGAAATTCGTTCGCATGTAAGCGGTCGCTGGTCATCAGCAGCCAACGCGCAAGGCGCGCCTCCGCCTCGTGAAATCGGTTGCATGCGGCAGTTTGAGAAATCTGGGCCATCAATAAATGGTTATATCGGAATAGCGCCCGTTGCAACGACGTATTTTTCTTGAATTCGGCGCGAAAACGCGCCGCTTTCATACGCATTGCCGTTCCGCTTCCCTGCACGAGTGCGCGCACAGCTGAAACGCCGATCCCCAGCGCCATGGGCATGCCGACCATGCCTTCATTGCCGACCATGCCGACTTCCAGAGTCCGCCTCTCGTCGACTGCCGTCAGCAGAGAAACAAGGCAGTCGATGGGAAAGTAGACATACCGAATCGGTCCCTTGGGCTCATAAAGCACTTGCCCGTAATCCAGCTCGACTGGCTCGTGGCCGGTCAGCATACGCTGATACGCTTGCCGGGGCATGGCAGCAAGCAGGAGGTTTGCGGTGGATAGTGGGTTAGCAGCCAGCATGAGATTTGACTCCATTCTGCACGGTAATGTCGGCACATCCCATGCACGCTAGTGTTGCCAATGGTGTTTTCCAGGATGGACGAATCGGCCTTTGATTATCCTCTGCCCTCCGGAAGGTTCTGTTCGCTATCGCACATAGGGTAGCAGAAGCTTGGTCGGTCGGAACCATGTCACGCTACCACTACCGGATGACAGCAGGACGGCGTGAACAGTCTGTGCCGTATGTTAGGCACCGCACAGAACACCTGAACGAGACAAGCGATAGTCATTCTGATGATCGGCGGTTGGCAACTGCGATTACTGAGCCGGTGTTGACGATGTCGCAACAAGGAGCAGCTAAATGAGTTTAGGCCTGATTGTTCTCGTTGTATTGGCGCTGGTGCTGGTGGGTGTAATCCCGGCGTGGGGCCACAGCAGGAGCTGGGGTTACATGCCCAGCGGAGTGGTCGGATTGCTGGTCGCGATCCTGGTCGTGATGCAGATATCTGGAAATTTTTGAGGTCGGAAACGGGATGGCGGGTAAGTTTCCAAGCTCGCGGACGCGTGCCAGGCCTGCGGCGACCGCGCCGTTAGCGCGCTTCCGCCCGTGCTGGCGACGGGAAGGGAAGATCACATCAACTTAAATGGAGCATCGATCGTGGGAAAATATCTTCTGGGTTGGATTTTGGGTGTGCCAGTCATCGTGCTGCTAATTATCTATTTAATTTTTAATTAGGGCGCGCAGCAAATTCAAGCCGCGGGACTGCCGGCAAGGGGCTTTACCTTCCAGGCCCCTGTTCCGCTGACGCTGGTTTACGGATGGTTCAGGCCGCGGCCGCCGCGAACAACTTGTCATACGCCGCCAGCAGCGCCCTCGATTCGGCATCGCTTAACGCAGGCAGCCTGACCAGGGCAGGACGAATCTGGTTGCCGACGCTGTTGTTTTCCCACGCCAGATCTTCTACCGGATAGATCTCGGACAAGGCCTGAGTGCGCGCCTCCATCAGCGTGTTACCGGCCGCCATGCCGTTGCTCACATACAGGTAGAAATGGGTCCAGAAATAATGGGTCTCCAGCCTTTCAAAAAACTCATCCAGATGAAATCCGCGGGCCGCCAGCTTTTGCTGCATGGTGCGGATGGCCGATTCGAGCGAGGCGTCTTTGCCCGGGATGAAACTTTCGGTTTGCATGGATTGTGCTTAGTGGATTTGACGGGCGAGTGCGAAACGAATTGCGCTTGCCACTTCGGGATTACTTTTTTATAACACGCTGTTTTTATTAATATTTTATTCTCGCTCTCCAAAACGAAAAAATGCACGTGCTGGTCAGCGCAGTGCGCAGGATCAGCGCAACCTTTTAACAGAACATGAAATTCGCGACGCAGAAAAGTTACACTGTCCCTATTCATTCATACACCTTGACCCCCATGCGCACTGAACTCGTCTCCATTCCAACCGGCACCGGGCAACCGCTGGACGGCGCGTATTACGAACCGGACGGCGGCGCCACCGCTGGCGCCGTGTTGTACTTTCACGGCAACACGATGAATTTCTATGTCGGCGGCGCGCGCTTCCTGCCGCCTGCGCTG
>JAUXMZ010000015.1 GCA_030683105.1 Burkholderiales bacterium
TGACGGGTGCGCTTGACGGGTACACGGAGGTCACGGAGAAATTCGTCGATCTCCGTTTTTCTTGGTGCTGGAAATGGCAGCGGATCAGCGACTATGGCTCGCCGGCCTCCTGCGTCTTTTCCTTCCTCTGCTCTTCTTCCCACGCCTCGTAGCAGTCCAGGCCGCAAAAATAGGCCACGTAATCCTGAACTTCCGCGTTTTTCGCCGCGGATTTTGGTACTTCCTTGAGGCAAACCTCGCATTTCACCAGCTCAACGGCTGGACGTTTCGTTGATTCAATCATGTCAGCACCTCCTTCGACGGCTCAGACTAAAGCAAAAAACCGCTACAGCCCATTTTCGCAACCTCGGAAGCAGAACCGACAAAACAAACGTTTAACGCCAATCCGCACGATAACAATTTAGTATACGTCAAAACATTGATCGCAGAAAACGGAGGAAAAAACAAAGAAGCCCACTTCCCATTCCCGGATTTTTGAACCGCCAAGACGCCAAGCACGCCAAGAAAAAAAGAATCAGTAATCAGGATTCAAGCGGAGATCACGGAGCTAATCCGTCGATCTCCGTTTTTTTTTAGTGTAGGAAATGGCGGCGAGCGCGGGGCAACGCCCTTTCCTTGAAGCGTGCGTTTTAGCCATGAAAATGCGGCGCTAAGCGTCTGAATTGCCCCTATCTTGCGGCCTTTTGATCTTATCTGACAGGCACTGACGCGAGGTTATTCCGGTGCCCTGAACGGCTGAATTCGTGCCACAGCAGTCACCAAGGAAATAGTTACGGTAACGCGCCGACCGGAAGCATGTTCAACGGCCTGAAGAACGAATGGGTTCGCGGTGCACGCGACCCGTGCCAAATATTCCACAAATACGACCTGTCCTGATTCCTCCACATCACAACATATCGCGCTATGTGCACTAGCGCACTGACAAACCATCTTTGAAAGCGCATTTTATGAATTCATAACGCTCTACATCTGCACTCAATCCACAGTTCCCGTCAATGCCTTGTGCGGTCACTCCGATAGGAAAAGAAAATGAAACCATTCGATAATTATTTCAAGTCTAAATCACTGGCGTGGTTGATGGCTTCGCTATTCGCACTGCTGTTAGCCGGATGCGGCGGTGGTGGAGGTGGTGCCGTCACAGGATCGGGCACGCTCGGCGTTTCCCTGACCGATGCGCCAGCCTGCGGCTTTGACGCGGTAAATGTGACCGTCACCAAAGTGCGGGTGCATCAGAGCAGCTCGGCCACCGACACCGAAGCCGGCTGGACAGATATTACGCTGAACCCTGCCCGGAAAATCAATTTGCTCAGCCTGAACAACGGCGCGCTTGAAGCCCTTGGCGAGACACCGCTGGCAGCAGGGCATTACACGCAACTGCGCCTGGTGCTGGACCCGAACACCCCGCCGGGCCTCGCAAACTCGGTTGTCCTATCGGGCACTACCGCCGAGATCGCGCTCGTTACCCCAAGCGCGGTGCAAAGCGGGATCAAGCTGGTCAACCAGTTCGATGTGGCAGCCGGGCAGCGTGTCGACCTGCTGCTGGATTTCGACGCCTGCAAGTCCGTTGTGACGCGCGGTAACGGAACCTATGCGCTGAAACCCGTGATCAAAGTGATCCCCTTTGTGCTGAACGGCATTAACGGTTTTGTCGATCTCGCGTTGCTCAGCAGCACCGTCATGGTGACGGCGCAGCAGAACGGTGCGATAGTTCAATCCACTGCGCCAAACGCGCAAACCGGCGGGTTTTTCCTCGCGCGCCTTGCGCCCGGCAACTACGATGTCGTTTTCACCGCAAACGGCCGTGCCACAGCAGTTATTGCCACAGTGCCGGTCGCGAGCACCACCAGCATTGTTAACCTTAGTAACAGCGTCACGCCGATCACGTTGCCGGTGTCTGCCACCCGCATCGTCAGTGGCACTACAACCTTGAATCCGACAAGTTTGACTGAAGTCGCCTACGTGGCAGCGAAACAAACTTTCGGTACCGCGCCAGTCGTGACGGTGAAGTTCGTGGCCGCCGATGATTCAGCGTCCGGCGCCTATTCGCTGACCTTGCCCATTGGCGAGCCAATGCTTGGTCTATACGCCACGACGCTGCCGATTGCGCTTGTTACACAAGTTGGCATGGCGGGAAAATACACTGTTGAAGCGTCCGCGACCGGCTACCAGACCCAGTCGTTCAGCAAGGACATATCCGTAGCGAATGCAACGCAGAGCTTTGTTCTGGTGCCGTAATTCAATCCGCCGCCAGATCAGAAAAGAGAAAATCAGGATCGCTCGAAAACGCCTTGGCTGCAGCCAGGGCGTTTTTTTTGGTGCGAATCCAGTCGATATCCTCCCTATCATTTTCCGCAGAGCAATCCCCGGCGCGTCCGGTAGATTTCAGGGATAGGTTGCATCAACGCGCCCCGATGATGCCGCCTTCGAAAATGCCAGCGTCGACCGATCTCTGTTCTTCTCCGTGCCCTCCGTGTGCTCCGTGCGAAACGGGATTTTCACAAAGCACTGCTCAGGCAAATGCAGCTCAATTCCTCCCACGCACAATCATAATCCATTGTTTTTATTATATTTTTCATTCGCTTTTCCTCTGTGTCCTCTGCGTCCTCTGTGTCTCCGCTTTTATCTCTTTAGCTTTTCCTTTGCGTTCCTTCGCGGCCTTCGCGTTCATGCTTTTGACTTTATCGGCATAGTCTCCCAAAGGGCGAGAGAAGGCTGCCGTCGCTTGAAACTCTTTACGGTCCGGCGTAGTCTTATTCTGTAAGCCGCCGCGTTTCGCTTATCCGCGCTTCCCGGCGCGGGACGCGGCCGCCGCCCGGGTTCGGGTTTCGAGCACGCAACACCACGAAACCCGGCATTCTGCGGAGCGTGCGACTGCGGTGCGCGGCGCTTGTGGCATCAGTCCATGAAAAGGAGAGACTATAGACGACACTCACTACAGCTCGACCCCGACGCCGGTGACAACACACCGGCATACGTCGCGCTAACGCGACGACATGAGGCCACAGCGATGTGGCAAAACAGCAAAGCCCCGCGATAATCGCGGGGCTTTGCGTTTGTGATATTTAGAGCACCTAACAAAATGGCGCTTAGTTGCCCCCTCACCCTAGCCCTCTCCCCCGTGATCGGGGGAGAGGGGATTCATTTTGTTAGGCGCCCTTAAAAGAGTTTTTTCCGCCGCCACTTCTTCGGACGATCACTCGGAAAGGCCAGTCCGCTGGCGTCGACCCCCAGCGTCACCATGGCTTTCGCGAGCGCAATCGCACAGCTGTAGCCTTCGAGCACGGGGATCTCCCACCCGATCTCATGCAGGCGTTTTTGCAAAAAAGGCTGAATCCAGAAGGTCGCGGAACACCCGAATGTGATGACTTCGGCACCATCCTCCTCGATCGCGGCTATGGCCTCCTTTACCGCGACTTCGACCATTTCAGAGCGTTCGCCACTAAGCGCCTTTTGCCTTTCTTCCCGCGAGGAGGGCACGTCCGCATGGCCGGGCCGCGAAAAAGGAAAATTGATATTCCGGATCGAAGCGCAACGCCCGGTGAAGCGATGCTGCACCACCAGATTGTAGTAATACATGTTGTGCGACTCGGCCAGGTCGATCACGCTGAACTTGTTGCCCAGCATGGATGCAAAGTGCATTTGCGAGAAGGCGCACGAGGTCACCGGAATACCGTAAGGCCGCGCGATTTCCCTCGACTCCTGAAAGCCGGGCTCTCCGCCGCCCAGCAGAACGATTGCGTTGTACTTTCCGCTTTCGCACGCCTGGCGGACGATAGGCAGGCGGCCGGCCGCCACCATGCAAAATTCCTCGCGATTCTCGACTGCCCAGTCCCCGTACGGCGTAGTGGGGCCGGGATGCAGTTCCCAGTCCACATCCTCGAGCAGGTGCTTGACGTTATCGTAATTGGGCAGCCTGACTTCCTTGGATCCTGTAACGGATCTATGCAGATATTTCGAAGTTTCGGGCAGAGTAAATGCGTGAATAAACAAAAATCTGAATTTCTTCTTCTGGTCTGGCATGAACTTCTCCTTTTCGACGATTACGGTTGCAGGCGCGAAGCATCCCTTCGGCGTTGCGCTACATCGCGTGTTTCAGGCTGCCGTTAATTGAAAACGGTGAACCGATGTGGTCCACCGTTTTTTGGTGGCGGCCAACCTCATTTTCCGGCGATCACCCGCTCGATCGCAGCGACCGGGGGCAGGACTTGCGTTCCCCGCAGCGTCTGGCCATAGAGATGCCCAAAATCCTTTTGATCGCCGGTGACCAGCAACGTCGCCCCTGCCTGAACCGCAGCGGCGAGGATAGGCGCATCCTTCACCGGCAAACGGTATGTGGCTGCCCATGCGGTGTTATCCGGCGTCGCCTCCTTGCATACAGCGAGACGACCGACAAGCGCTTCCAGGTCAACCAGTCGCTCGGGATATTTTCGGGCGATGTTGCGCCGCGCTTCGTCGATCGCGTAGGGCGACGACACGAGCTCACACGCCCCCGCAGCGGCGAGCCGGAAGAAAATGCGCACCGAGCCGGTATCCCGGTGGGCTGCGCTGAACAAAACGTTTGCGTCGAGGAAGAGACGCATCTATTTTTTCTTTTTCTTCCCGAGGAAAGTTTCGACCCGCGCCTCCAGTTCCGGCGGAACGGTGTTCAGCTTCTCGAATTCCTGAATGCGCTCCCCGGTATAAAGCTCGATCGGATAGACCGCGGCCTGGCGCAGGATTATGGCGCCATCGCGGGTCGCTTCCACGAGCAGCGGCGCTTCGTCGCCAATGCCGGTGGCTTTGAGGATGGCCTTCGGGATGGTCAGTTGGCCTTTCTTGCCCAGCTTGACGAGTTCCATGGAATGATCCCTTTTGCTTCTAAAGTCGATTCGACAGCATATCCGATTTCCGGGTTCCCGGTAATCGGATAATCAGAGATTCAAGGCATTCTGTATTTATCAATTATAAATCATATAGTTATATATATTTCCCGTCGAGGCGGCACGGGCACCCGATCCGCATTTGGCTGTGCTCAGTGTCCTTTGAGCGAAACAGGGTTGGCACTAAAAAAAACGGCGAACCGATGTGGTTCGCCGTTTTTAAACACGCAGAGTTCTACAGCGCCTGCCCCAGTTGTTTGCGCTGCTCTGCAATTTCCTGCGGCAGACGGCTCTGCAGTTTCTGGAACAGTTCGTCGTGGTCCTTGAGTTCGCCCTGCCACTGTACGGGATCGACTTCGCTCAGTTTGGCAAACACCTCGCGGCTGATGGCGTCCAGCCCCTGCCACTCCATGTCCTCGTAGCGCGGCATGTTGCCGATCGGCGTCTGCCGGGCGCCGCCCTTGCCTTCGCAGCGCTCGATGATCCATTTGAGCACGCGCATGTTCTCGCCAAACCCCGGCCACATGAACTTGCCGTTCTCGTCGAGCCGGAACCAGTTGACGCCGAAAATCTTCGGCGGCTGCTTGAGCCCGGCCCCGATCTGCAGCCAGTGTTTGAAATAATCACCGAAGTGATAGCCGCAGAACGGCAGCATGGCAAACGGGTCGCGCCGTACCACGCCGACCTTGCCGATGATCGCTGCCGTGGTTTCTGACGCCATGGTCGCGGCCAGATAAACGCCGCTCTCCCAGTCTTTGGCTTCGACCACCAGCGGCACCGTAGTGGCGCGGCGGCCGCCAAACAGGAAGGCGCTGATCGGCACGCCGTCCGGATTGTTCCAGTCCGGGTCAATCGACGGAATGCGGTGGGATGCGACGGTAAAGCGGGAATTGGGATGCGCCGCAAGCCGGCCGCTGTCGGGTGCCCACGGTTTACCCTGCCAGTCGATCAGTTCCTTAGGCGGCGTTTTGGTCAGACCTTCCCACCACACATCACCATCTGGAGTAAGCGCAACGTTGGTAAAGATGGTGTCGCTTTTTACCGCCTCCAGACAATTGGCGTTGGTTTTCTCCGAAGTGCCGGGGGCCACGCCGAATGCGCCCGCTTCCGGGTTGATGGCATAGAGCCTGCCGTCCGCGTGCGGCTTGATCCAGGCGATGTCCTCGCCCACGGTCGTCACCTTCCAGCCCTTCAACGCCGCCGGCGGAATCAGCATGGCGAGATTGGTCTTGCCGCAGGCGCTGGGGAACGCTCCAGCGATGTAGTACTTCTTGCCCCCGGGCGGCTGGATGCCAAGGATCAGCATGTGTTCGGCAAGCCAGCCTTGCTCCCTGCCCATGATCGACGCGATGCGCAGCGCGAAACACTTTTTGCCGAGCAGCGCATTGCCGCCGTAGCCGCTGCCGAAAGACCAGATCTCCTTGGTCTCGGGAAAATGCACGATGTATTTGTGTTCCTTGTTGCTCGGCCAGACTACGTCCTTCTGGCCCGGCGCGAGCGGCGCACCTATCGAATGCAGGCAAGGCACGAAGTAGCCATCGGGACCGAGGATATCGAGTACTTTGCGCCCGATGCGGGTCATGATGCGCATGCTGACCACAACGTACGGCGAATCGGTCAGTTCGACGCCGATATGCGCGATGTGCGAACCGAGCGGTCCCATGCTGAAGGGGATCACGTACAGAGTGCGCCCGCGCATGCAGCCCTTGAACAGATTACCCAGCGTTGCCCGCATGTCATCCGGCGCCACCCAGTTGTTGTTGGGGCCGGCGTCTTCCTTGTTTTTGCTGCACACGAAAGTGCGGTCTTCCATGCGCGCCACATCATCGGGGTCGGAACGCGCCAGAAAGCTGTTCGGGCGTTTTTCCTGGCTGAGCCGGATCAGCATGCCTGAGTCGACCATCTCGTTGCACAGCCGGTCATACTCTTCCTGCGAGCCGTCACACCAGTAAACGCGGTCGGGCTGGGTCAATTCTGCAATTTCCGTCACCCACTGCTTCAGTTTTGCGTTGGTGACGTAGGACGGCGCAGCGATGGCGGGCGCGGCGTGTGCCGCTGTGGTGGGCCGGTTCATTCGGATATCCTCAAGATGGCGCGCTCTAGCGATTTTCTGTTTAATAACAGATACTTAATGTAATTCTTCGGCTCGGGGGCCAGACCTGTTTTCATTTTACCGTAAATCACCCGCCCAGACAGCGTCAGGTCCGGCTTGATGGGGCGACAGGCCACGGACGCCGGTTCAGAAACAGGATGGCCAACCCGGTTACCAGCAGGAAGGGAATGGCGCCATAGTTCATGAGTTCCCAGCCGCGCGCCGAGAACAGCCAGCCCGAGGAAGCGGAGCTGACGGCCATGGTGATGAATATGGCCATGTCGTTGGCACCCTGCACCTTGGCTTTTTCCGATGGCGTATGGGTTTCGGTCAGCAGCGTCGTGGCGCCCAGGAACATGAAATTCCAGCCCACGCCGAGCATGACCAGGGCCAGCCAGAAATGCATGACATCGACGCCGGAGAGCGCGATGGCCACGCAGGCGAAGTTCAGCAGCACGCCGGTAAACAAAATGGACCGCACGCCAAAGCGCTTGATCAGGGTGCCGGTCACGAAGGACGGCGCGAACATGGCGATGACATGCCATTGAATGACGAAAGCGGCATCGCTGAACGGATGGGCGCAGGACTTCATCGCGAGCGGCGTGGCCGTCATCAGCAGATTCATCACGCCATAGCCGACGGTGCCGGACAAAACGGCAACGATGAATGCAGGATGGCGGGCAATTTCCCTCAACGGCCTGCCGTGGTCTTTTTGCTCAGCCGCGGTCAGCCGCGGTATGTGCATCATGCGCTGGAGCACCAGGGCAATCACGCAAAAACCGATCAGCGCGAGGTAGCTGCCCAGGAATTCCGCCGGCAGCAGGTCCTTGGTGAACTTGCTGGTCTCCGGGCCCAGCACCCCGCCGACCAACCCGCCTGCCATGACCAGGGAAATCGCCTTGCTCTTGAAATCGCCGCTCGCCACATCGGCCGCGGCGAAGCGGTAGTACTGGCCCGAGGCGTTATAGATGCCCATCACCAGCGTGCCCAGGCACAGCGTCCAGAAGGCATGGCTGTACACCGCGTAGCCGCAGATCATCGCGCCGATGATGCCGATCAGCGTGCCCAGCGTAAAGCCGTTGACGCGGCCCACGCGCCGCATGAGGTGCGACACCGGCAATGTCGTCAGAGCGGCGCCGATGACATACGAAGTGACCGGCAGCGTCGCGAGGGACTTGTCGGCGGCCAGCGCATAGCCCGCCAGGCCATTGATCGCGATCAGTATCGTATTGTTGGTGAACAGCAGCGCCTGGGTCGTGCACAGCAGGGCAACGTTCTTTTTAGCTTGATCCATATTGATGAGTTAAGAGTGAAGAGTGAAGAGTTAAGAGTGAAAATCAAGGACCGGGAATTTACTCCTTACTCTTTACTCTCCACTCTTTACCGCCTTTCTTAGCGCCGCTGGAACTGGGTTTTGCCGAACATTACGTCGCGCGCCTTGTCGTCTATGGGCACGGCGGAATTTTCGTCTGACAACACCTTGAGCGCGCGCTGCACCGCGGGGCGCGCGTTGATGTCGTCGAACCAGCGTTGGGCATTCGGATACTGCGTCATGTCGATGCCGCGGCTCTCGGCGTTGCGCATCCACGGGAAAATCGCCATGTCGGCTATGGTGTAGGTGTTGCCTGCGACGAAACGCGCCTCGCCCAGGCGCTTGTCGAGCACGCCGGTAAGGCGGTTGGCCTCGTTGGTGTAGCGCTCGACGGCGTAGGTAATTTTCTCCACGGCGTAGCGGCGGAAATGATTGGCCTGGCCGAACATCGGGCCTACTCCGCCCATCTGCCACATCAGCCACTGCAGGCACTGCCAGCGCTCGTGCAGGTTCTCGGGCAGGAATTTTCCGGACTTGGAGGCGAGATAGAGCAGGATCGCCCCCGACTCGAACAGCGACAGCGGCTTGCCGTCGGGACCATCATGATCGACGATGGCGGGTATGCGGTTGTTGGGGCTGATCTTCAGAAATTCCGGCTTGAACTGGTCACCGGTGCGGATATTCACGCCGTGGATGCGGTGCTTGAGCCCGGTTTCCTCAAGCATAATGTGGACTTTGTGGCCGTTGGGCGTGGCCCAGCTGTAAACATCTATCATCGTTGCCCCCTGTCGTGGCGAATTGAACAGTAATGCAAATTATACCGCAGCGTATGGGCGTATATGACGGCACTGACAACATGTGGACATTCCTGCTAATCTTGCGCCAAGAACTGCCATGCTGCGCGCCACGCTCACCCGATTTTTTATCCCGCCTGGAACCACATCCGACGCCGGTTTGCTGCTGTGGGCACGCGGCCTGCGTGCATTTGGAGACGGCTTCATCAGCCTGCTGCTGCCGTTTTATCTGATGTTGCTCGGCTTCGGCGCCTTCGAAGTCGGCCTCATCATCACCGCCACCCTGCTCGGCTCCGGTCTCATGACCCTCGCGGTAGGCTTGATCGCCCATCGCCATTCCAACCGCAGCCTGCTGCTGGCCGCTTCCGTGCTGATGATTGCCAGCGGCATCGCCATGCTGTTCGCCCGGGATTTCTGGCCGCTGATCATCATCGCCTTCGTCGGCACGCTCAATCCCTCGACCGGTGATGTCAGCGTGTTCTCCCCGCTGGAACACACATTGCTCGCGCGCACCGTGCAGGCACGCTCGCGCACCGCATTGTTCGCGCGCTACAGCCTGGTCGGCGCACTGGTAGGCGCTGTCGGTGCGCAGGCCGCCGGGCTGACCAGCGCCGCCACCGGCGTGTTGAATCTGGAACTGAAAACCGCGGCGCAGGCCATGTTCGTGCTCTACGGGCTGTTGGGCATTGCCGTCCTGCTGCTCTACCGCCGCCTGTCGCCGCGCCTCGATGCCCACGAAGAGGCGCACGTGCCGGTGCCGCTTGGGCCCTCCAGGGGCATAGTCTACAAACTGGCGGCGCTGTTCAGCCTGGATTCCTTCGCCGGCGGTTTTGCCGTGCAATCGCTGCTCGCGCTGTGGTTGTTCGACCGCTTCGCGCTTTCGATCAGTGCGGCGGGCACAATTTTCTTCTGGGTAGGCGTATTGAGCGCGCTGTCGCAACTGCTCGCATCCAAACTCGCCGCTCGTTACGGGCTTATCAACACCATGGTATTCACGCACATCCCCGCAAGTATTTTCCTGATCCTGGTGCCGTTCATGCCCACGCTCTCGCTGGCGCTGTTGTTCCTGTTTCTGCGCAGCTTTCTGTCGCAGATGGACGTGCCGGCTCGCACTTCGTACGTAATGGCGGTAGTATCCCCAGGAGAGCGTCCTGCCGCGGCAAGCGTTACTGCCGTGCCGCGCAGCCTCGCTTCCGCGATCAGCCCGTCGATTGCAGGTTATCTGCTTACCTTCTCGTCATTCGGGTGGCCGCTGGTCATTTGCGGTGTGCTGAAAATCACCTATGACCTGTTGCTCCTCAGAATGTTTGGCAAAATCAAACCGCCGGAAGAACGTTGAAATTTAAGAGCGCATTTTAAAAATACCAAAACCGATGTAACCGCCCGACCCTCATCCCTGACCCTTCTCCCGGAAGGAGAAGGGAAACAATTGCCTCCTCTCGCCCTTTGGGAGAGAGGTCGGGAGAGAGGGATCGAACGCCGATGAACGCCGATCGAACCGGCGTTAAAACTCTTTTATCACCAATGGCAAATATTAATTAATAATATCAGTTGATTATATTATTGCTTTGTGTAATTACAACTAGGAGTTTTAGAGCTTCATCGGCGTTCATCGGCGGCTAATTGATTTTATTTTGTTACGGCTCTAAATTAAAAACCTGACTGAGGAAACGCTGATGAAACTGCTTACATTCCGTCCACCGCGCGCCCGCACCGACCACTTCGGCGTGCTGCTCTCCAACGGCAAGGTGCTCGATGTTTCCGGACTCCAAGCCGGACGCGCCATGCCCGGCACCATGCTCGCCTGCATCCGGGGCGGCGCGGCGGCGCTGACTCAGATAAGCCAGGCGCTGTCGGCAACGGAGCAAAGCATCGCCGCCGGGAAAATGCCGGAACACATGTTTTCCCTGGGCGACGTGACGCTCAAGGCGCCGCTGATACCCGGCAAGATCATGGCCGTGGGCAAGAATTACTCCGATCACGCGGCTGAGGTGGGCGGTGTCGCATACACCCGTCCCAGCGGCTTCATCAAACACACCGACACCATCATTGCCGACGGCGAGACCATACGCAAACCCGGCTGGACCGAAAAACTCGACTATGAGAACGAACTGGCCGTGGTGATCGCCGACGATTGCTCGGAAGTGCCGCCGGAAAACGCTTACGACCATGTGTTCGGTTACACCATCATGGTCGATCTGTCGGCGCGCGACGTGCAGTTCGCCGAGCGCAAGGAAGGCAACATCATGATAGGGAAAAACTTTCCCACCGCCGCGCCGCTCGGGCCGTGGATAGTGACCCGCGACGAAATTCCCGATCCGCATCAGCTCAAAATAATCACCCGGGTCAACGGCGAAGTGCGGCAGGACGCCAGCACTGCCACCCAGATCCACAAGATCCCGCAGCAGATCGCCTGGTATTCGCACGCCGGACTGCAGGCGGGCGACATCATTTCGACCGGCAGCCCGGCCGGAACCGGCGCCGGCTACCAGGGCGAAGGCACGTGGTATCTGCAGCATGGCGACCGGCTCGAGTGCGAGATCGAGCGCATCGGCACGCTGCGCAATACCGTGTCGTCGCGCAAACGTCGCAGCTGAAATTTACGGCCAGCAGGCCGAGTGGTAGCATTATTGATCAATAAGCGCGTGGATTTTCCTCTGCAGGGAAGCGCATGGTGACAGAACAAGAACCGGATAACGGACTCTACGAACACGCCGACCCGCTCGACGCGCTCAGCAAAAGTGTGCCGCTCGACTCGAAGCTCGCCTCGATCCACGAGGCCCTGTATGCCGAACTGGACTTCGTGGACCGGATCTCAGTCGCCGCGTACGACCCGGCCACCGACCTTCTCAAGACGTTCCTTGCCAGTTCTCCGGGGCGCAACGATCTGGTGCGCTATGAGGCACGCCTGTCGGAATCGCCGTCTCTCGCTGAAATCCTGCGGGTAGGTCGCCCGCGGATAGTCAACGACCTCGACATCTTCCGCACGGCTAAACACGTGCACACGAAAATAATCGCAGAGGCAGGATATCGCTACAGCTATACCTTCCCGATGTATCTCAATGGCTCGTTCTGGGGATTTATTTTCTTCAACTCGCGCACGCCCGGTCCGCTGGCGGGGCCGGCGCTGCGCACGCTCGACGTGTACGCCCATCTGATCTCGACCGTCGTCACCGCCGAAATGCTCGCCGTACGGATCCTCGCCGCCGCGGTCAAGACGGCTCACGACATGGTTCACTACCGCGACCCGGAAACCGGCGCGCATATGGACCGGATGGCGCGCTACTCCCGCTTGATTGCCCAGCATCTGGCTGCAACCGGCACCGCCAGTCTCGACGATGCCATGATTGAGCGCATCTTCGAATTCGCGCCCTTGCACGATATCGGCAAGATCGCACTGCCCGATCGCATCCTGCTCAAACCCGGACGGCTGTCGGACGTGGAACGGGACGAGATGAAGCAGCACACGGTGCGCGGCCTGGCGATGATCGAAGCAATTACTCACAACTTCGGCCTGGAACACCTCGATGGACTTGACCTGCTGCGTCACATCGCCGAGTCACACCACGAAAAAATGGACGGCAGTGGTTATCCCAATGGGCTGCACGGCCGCGAGATTCCGATCGAGGCGCGCATCATCGCCGTCGCGGATGTCTTCGATGCACTCACAAGCCCGCGCCCCTACAAGCCCACGTGGTCCAACGACGAGGCCTATGCGTGGCTTCGCAAGCTGGCGCGGTCCAAGTTTGACGAGGATTGCGTCGAGGCGCTGATATTCAACGCGAAGAAAGTGAAGGAAATCCAGGCGCAGTTCCAGGATCCCGCTGCGGTTGCGCCACCCGGCTAGCGCAGCCCGCAAGCGCATCCTGCCCGCTGCCGTCTGCTGACAGGATTTAGCGGGCAACCCGCAGGGGGGTTTACTTCAGGAAATTCCTCAGGAACCGGTCCATTTCGGTTCCTGCTTGGTCATGAAAGCTTCCACGCCAATATGGAAGTCCCGGCTGCCATAGCATTGCCGGATCAGATCTGCGCCCTCGGGCATACCCGCATGCAGCAGGCGCCGGATCGCTTCCTTGGTAACACGCATGGTAACCGGTGCATTACCGGCCAGGCGCGCACATAACTCGTTCACCCGCGCATCGAGATTTTCCGGCGGCACGATTTCGGCGAGGAATCCCGCTGATGTCGCTTCTTCCGCAGTCAAATTCTCCGCCAGAATCAGCATCTTCTTGGTGCGCGCCACACCAAAGGCCGACACCAGCAGCGCGTTGTTCTCCACGGACAGGCAATTGCCCAGTGTGCGCGCAATCGGCACGCCAAAACGAGAGCCCGGCGTTGCGATGCGCAAGTCGCACGCCGTAGCGATGGCCAAGCCGCCCCCGATGGCCCAACCTTCGATCACCGCGAGTGTCGGCACCGGCAGTTCTTCGACGAGCAAAAGATAGTGGGCAACTTTGCGCTCGTATTCCACGCCGTCTTCCGCTGTCTTGAAGTCCCGGAACTGGCCAATGTCGGTACCGGCGACGAATGCCTTTCCGCCGGCGCCGCGGAACACCGCCACCCGCACTTCTTTGTCGGCAGCCACCTGCTTGCAGGCGCCGGCCATCTGCTCATACATGGTCCAGGTCATTGCGTTGCGCGCCGCGGGACGGTCGAAGGTAATGTGTGCCACCGCACCCGTGCGTTGATAGCGAACTGCGCCCTGATCGCTCATTCTGCCCTCTCCTCGTCAATTTCCATTTTGTGTGATCGGCCAGCACCGATGATGTAGAGCTTGTCTTGAATGTTCATAACACGATATCGAATAAAATAAATTAACCCGGTTTTGCAACGCGCTGAGCGGCCCAGCGCAGCCAGACGCGCAGACGCCGGAAGTCCCCGGCATCAACATTGTCCGGCGTGATGACAACATATCTTGCGGCACGCCTGTTTTCCTGTTCCAGCACCATGATCGTCAGCCAGGCGGATACGAAACTGTCTCCCGACAACCTGCAGTCATACCATACGCCGCACCGGGTCCGGACCGCGATTTCGCCGCTTTCCCTGATTTCGATGGCAAGCACCGCTTGCGGTGTTCTGAGCAATGCCACGTGTCCCAGAAAAAAAACCAGGCTTGCGATCACGGCCAGAATGATGGCTGCCTTGCCCCATGCCGGCAGCGCCAGCGGCCACAGCAGCGCCATCGCGCCGGCATGCGCCAGCAGCAACAGCCAGACCAGATACCTGGACTGTCCAATGGTTAGTTTAAGCATGGAGCCGGCGGCCGGGGGCAGTCCATCACGCGCTGTCGCGCTGCTGTGCCTCAAAACCCTCGGCACGCAAGGCGTTTATGATCTCGGCAATATGCTCATGGTTGCGCGTCTGGATCACAAACTCGAGCACCGCGGCCTGCGCCGGCAGGTGGGTGAAGGTGCGCTGGTGAAATACCTCCACGATATTGGCATTGGCCAGGGCAAGGCATGCAGCGACTTTGGCCAGCGCACCCGGCAGATCCCGGATTTCTACCGACAGCCGCGTCAGACGGCCGGAGCGTGCCATGCCGCGCTCGATGATGGAAGCGAGCATCAGCGGATCAATGTTGCCGCCGCTTAAGACCAGCCCGGTTTTTTTACCCTGGAAACGTGCGCGGTGTTTCAGCACCGCAGCCAATGCAGCCGCACCGGCGCCCTCCACCACCGTCTTCTCGATTTCGAGCAGCATGACGATCGCCTGCTCAAAATCACCTTCGTCGACCAGCACGATATCGTCCACTAGTTCGCGCACTATGGGCACGGTCAGTTTGCCGGGTTCCTTGACGGCAATGCCTTCGGCTATGGTGCTCAATCCGAAGACCGGCTTCCTGTTCTGCACCGCGCATGACATCGACGGAAAGCGTTCGGCCTCCACGCCGATGATCTCGATCTGCGGCTTGATGCCTTTGGCGGCAATAGCCATGCCCGAAATCAATCCGCCGCCGCCTATCGGCACCACCAGCACATCGAGGTCGGGGTACGCCGCCAGCATTTCGAGCCCGATGGTACCCTGACCGATGATGATTTTTTCGTCATCGTAGGCATGGATGAGTTGCAGGCCGCGCTGCGCGGCGAGTTTGACCGCGCACGCCATGGCCTCGTCGAAGCTCTCGCCCGAGAGCACGATCTCCGCCCCGAATGCACGGGTGTTCTCGACCTTCACGTTGGGTGTGTGGCACGGCATGACGATGACCGCAGGTATGCCCAGGCGGCAGGCATGATAGGCCACGCCCTGGGCATGGTTACCGGCGGACGCGGCAACCACACCGGCTTTGCGTTGTTCCGCGTCCAACGACAACAGTTTGTTGAGCGCGCCGCGATCCTTGAACGACGCGGTGAACTGCAGGTTCTCGAACTTGAGGTAAATCTCGGCGCCGGTGATGTCCGACAGCGTGCGTGAATGCAGGCACGGCGTGGCCATCACGCTGCCGCGTATCGCGTCTGCCGCTTCCCGGATGTGCTGCAGAGTGATGCCCATGAGTCAGACAATAACTTAAGTGCACGTCAATAAGATCAAGATCGATGAAATCGCCGATGCACGCCGATCAAATCCACCCTTACGGCTCCCGCTTCAAGGGTTGATATATATTGTTTATAAACAACGTATTACGATATAACTCCATGCTCCACAGTCGCTGGCTTTTGATTTTAATCGGCGTTTATCGGCGTTCATCGGCGGCTAATTATTTTAGATTTTGTTACGGGCTCTCTTAATTCAGCACCACCAGCCAGTCGACGGCGGTCACCCCGTTGGCGCCGGCCAGCACCGGGTTGAGATCGAGCTCCTGCAACCGCCCGCCAGCCGCCGCGCCCAATAGCGATACCGCGCTGATCATCTTCATCAGCGCCTCGCGCTTGACCGGCGGCCTGCCGCGCACCCCGTCAAGGAGCGCTTTGCTTCTGAGGTCATTTAGCATCCGGCCCGCCTCGGCTGGAGTCACCGGCGCTTTCCGCCACGCCACGTCCTTTAACACTTCAATGTGGATGCCGCCCAGCCCTGCCATCACCACCACGCCGAACACCGGGTCGTTCTGCAGCCCGATCACCAGCTCGACATCGCCTTGCACCATCGCCTGTACGATCACGCCATCGAGATTCGCACCAGCCTGGTAGCGTTGGGCGTTTATCATGATCGCCTCGAATGCAGCCCTGACCGCTGCTTCATCCCCCAGGCCAAGCCGCACGCCTTGCGCCTCGGTCTTGTGAAGGATGTCGGGTGACTCGATTTTGAGCGCCACCGGGTAGCCCAGTTTCTTGGCGGCGGCTACAGCGGCTGCCGCGGTACCGGCCAGCTCGGCGCGGGCGCTGGTAATCCCGCACTTGTCCAGCAACTGCTGGGCAGCCATGCTCGCCACCGGACCGGCAACAGCTGGCAACGCCAGCCTGGGCAATTGCAATGCCGCGCGCGCCGCCTGATCCGCCAGCCAGTGACGGCGTGCTTCGGCGTATTGCACGAGTGCCGCCACTGCATCCACCGCCGGCTCCGCACCGCGCAACACCGCGATGCCATGCTCGCGCAAGGCGCTCAAAGCCCGCTCCGGCGCAGCGACCCAGCACACCACGAACGGTTTTGTGGCCTGCGTCTGAATCTCTTTAAATATATCTATCAAAACATCGATATACGCATCCATCAGTTGCAGCCAGATGATGCCGACATGAACCTGGGGGTCAGACAACACGATACGCACGGCATCACGCAGCAGCGCCGGATTGGCCACGAACTGGCCGGTGACATCGACCGGGTTACCGCACGCACCGAACCCCGGTATCACCTGCTGCAATGCCTGTTGCGTGGCGGCATGCAACACCGGAACCTCCAGGCCCAGTTCCTCGGCGCGGTCGGCCATCAGTACGCCGGCGCCACCCGATTGCGTGACGATGCCCAGACCGCTCCCCTCTGGCAGGCCGCAGGCAGCGAACACCTCGACCATGTCGAGCATGTGCTCCTCGTTGCGCGCGCGGATGATGCCGTGGCCGCGGATCACGCCGTCGAACACCTGGTCGGCTCCGGCCAGCGCACCGGTATGAGACGCGGCCGCGCGCGCCCCGGCGCCACTCTTGCCGACCTTGGTCAGCACCAGCGGCTTTGCTGCCTGCATCGCGTAATCGGCAAGCTCGAGCAACCCCGGCCCGTTCCTGAGCCCTTCGATGTAGCCGGCCCCGACCCTGATGCGTGGGTCGCTGAGCACGTCACGCATGACTTGCACAAAATCGACGTCGCCTTCGTTGCCGGTATTGACGAAATAACCCAGTCCCAGACTGCGGCGCCGCGCCAGCGCGGCAATTGCGGTGCCAAACGCCCCGGACTGGGTGACGAAACCGACCGGTCCGGAAGGCGTGTCCCCTTCGGCAAACTGGCCGAAAGTGGCGATGACATTTTCGAAAGCATTGATGAGGCCCAGGCAATTGGGCCCGCACAGGCGCATGCCTGATTCGCGGGCGGCTGCTATGGCTTCGTTCTCTAAGACGCGGCCGGCGTCGCCAGTCTCCGCAAAACCTGAACTGAACACCACCGCAGCCTTCACGCCCTGCCGGCCGAGATCGCGCAAGGCCGCGGGCACCAGCCGGGCTGGCAGCGCAACGACTGCAAGATCGACGGCATCGGGAACAGCGGCAATGTCCGGATAGCATTTGAGCCTGCCTATCTCCTGGTATTTGGGGTTGATCGGGAAAATTTTCCCGGCATAGCCTTTCTCGAGCAGATACCTGAGGGTGCGGCCATGGACCTTGGTGAGGTCGGCGGAGGCGCCGAGGATGGCGATTGATTTCGGATTAAGCAATGCCTGCAGGCTGTTCATGCTCGTACTTATCCTGTTAATTGCGGGTCGGCCGCGCTTGTGTCACAGTGCAGGCCCTACATTCGAATTACAGAATTACACCATAAGGAGGAGCGTACAATGAAAAAAATTATAATCAGCGGGTTGCTGTCGCTGGCTTTTGCATTCAACCCCGCGCTGGCGCAACAAAATGAAGTGCGGCTTGCGATCGGCACCGGCGGTACCGGCGGCGTGTGGTATCCGCTGGGCGGCGCGATGGCCAATATCTTCTCAAAAACACTGCCACGGGTTCAAGCCACTGCCGAAGTCACCGGCGGCTCGGTCGACAACATCAAACTGATTTCAACCGGTCAATCGGATATCGGGTTTTCGATGGCTGATGCCGCCTGGGATGCCAATCAGGGCCAGGGCAAATTCAAGGACAAGGTAGTGCTGCGCACGCTGGCGGTGTTCTATCCCCAGAAAAACCACGTGGTGACACTGGAGGGAAAAGGCATCGAGAAAATGTCCGACCTCAGAGGCAAGCGCGTGTCTGTCGGCTCGCCCGGCAGCGGCTCCGAGATCATTGCCTTGCGCATACTCGAGGCATATGGGATTAATCCCGACAAAGATATTATCAAGGAGCGCCTGAGCGTGGCGGAAGCGGTCAACGCACTCAAAGACCGCAAAATCGATGCTTTCATTCACAACGCGGCGGTGCCGATCCCCGCAGTTGTCGATCTTGGCGCAACGCCCGGCATCAAGATCAAACTCATCGATCACGGCGACGCCGTGGAAGCGATGAACAAAAAATACGGTCCGCTCTACAGCAAAGGCATGCTGCCAGCAAAAACCTATCCTGGCCAGGATAAGGACGCGGCTACCGTGGATGTCTGGGCAATGCTGCTGACCAACGACAAGCTGAGCGAGCAGATGGCCTATGATCTGGTCAGGACGCTGTTCGATAAAAAGCCTGATTTGATGCTGGTGGCCAAGGACGCCAGCTACATGACGTTTGAAAACCAGTTTGCCGGCGCTTCACCGATATCGTTCCATCCCGGTGCGCTTAGATATTTCGCCGAGAAGGGCTTTAAACCCAAAAGCCCGTAACAAAAAAATTAGCCGCCGATGAACGCCGATGAACGCCGATAAAATCTAAAACTCCAAGTTATAATTACACGGGGGCTATAATATAACCCGCTGTTTTTATTTATTAATGTATGCCTTTAGCGGTAAAAGAATTTTAACGATGGTTCGATCGGCGTACCCGTCAAGCGGGTATTAAAGTGAATTCATCGGCGTTTACATCGGTCTTGGTCTTTTTGAAATGCCCTCTAAATCGCGATCAGCGCGCGCCCAGCCAGCGCTGGTCTTTTTCGAGATCGCGCAGGTCGGCGCAACTCACCATGCCCTGTTGTGCCGCCTGGGCCAGAACAATCTGGAACAACTGGGCGGTTACAAGCGCATCGGCTACGGCATCGTGCCGGGCATAATTGGAGATGCCGAATACATTCATCCACTCGTCGAGGGAATGAGCGGCAGGGGCCCTTTCTGCAAACAGCGCCGGCGCCAGCTTCGCCACATCCAGCCATACGTTGGTCAGATCGAGCCCCAGCACCTTGCGTAGAGCGCGCGCGATCACAACGCGGTCGAAATCGGCGTGAAATCCGATCAAAGGCCCCTTGCCGGCAAAATTCAGGAAATCAATCAATCCCTGCGCCGGCCGCATGCCCGAGACCTGGGTCGTGCCGCCGATGCCGTGCACCAGAATATTGCGGTGTTCGCTCGGCGCTTCCTGCCGCAGAACCACTTCGAAACTCTCGTCGAAGCGTATAAGACCGTTGCTGATCGCCAGCGCACCTATTGATATCAGGCTGTCCTGTAACGGATTGAGCCCGCTGGTTTCCACATCCACGATCACGTAGCGATGCGCATACAACGGTTGGCCCAGATCCGGCACCGGCAGCTTGCGGTAAGCCTTTGCCGCCTGCCCTAAATCGGCGTCCAGCACGGGCGCAAGCCGCAGCAGGCCGGCAAGCCAGTTCATAGCCGGTAATCGAGCGCGAGCCGCGTCTGCAGTCTGCTCGCCTGGCGTAAGCATTCTTTCAGGATGCGGCGGTCGATCTCGTTGAGCTTGTCGGGATTGATCCGGTTATGGCTCTCAGGGGCCCGCCCTTCATCCATGTTTATTTGCCCGCGCAAGCGCAGCAATTGTATGAAAAAAAACGCATCTACCATCGCGTCAAGTTCATCCTCATTCACGTTGAGCCGGGCTCCAGCCTCGCGCAGGCGCTGTGCCGTACTGGTTGCAGAGATGCCGGCCGCCAGGCTGAATACGCGCGCGGCATCGACGAACAGGCGGGCGCCGGATTTCTTGAGGTCCAGTTCGCCGTCCTCCGCAGTCACGAAATCGCGCAAGATGCCGAGCGGCGGCCTCGCTTGCAGCGCTTCCTGCGCCATTTGCCTCAGGAAACGCTGGTTATTCCGGGTCAGGGTGCGCAGTGTCTCGCGCAACGCTTCAGCCAGTCTGTCATTGCCATAGAGCGGTCTGATGTCGAAAAAAATCGCGGCATTCATCAGGGCTTCAGGCTCGGGATTCCTTACCCAGTCACCGAACTGTTCCTGCCATTCCGGCAGACTCAGGCACCAGCGCGGGTTGCCCGCCATGATATTGCCCTTGCACAAGGGGAAACCGCAGGAATCGAGGACGCCGTTGACTGACTGCGCGAAGGGCAGCAGCAGCGCCCGCGCCTCCTCGTCAGTACGATTCTGATAATCTGTGAAAATCAGCCCGTTATCCTGATCGCTGCTGATGGTCTGTTCGTGACGGCCCTCGCTGCCGAAGGCCAGCCAGCACCAGTCGATGCCGGCGAGCGCATGGCGCGTTTTTTCAAGTTCGATGATACGGCGGGTCAGTGCATCGTTCAGAGTGGCAATGATCTGCGTCAGTTGTTCGGCGGCCACCCCCTGGCCGAGCAGGTTCTCGGCCAGCCGGCGGATGAAACCGGCGGCCTGCCGCCACTCGTCCACCGTCGCCGCATTGGCAATGGTCTCGTTGATCTGGCGCATGGACACTTGTTGCAGCACGAACAGATCGCGCTCGGTGACCACTCCGAGCAGCCTGTTCTCGTCGACTACCAGGACATGGCGGATGGCGTGTCGCGCCATCAGCAGCGTGGCATCATGAACGCTGGCATCACTGCCCAGCGTGTGCGGATAGGGCGTCATGATGGTGCGCATGGATTGCGCCAGGTCACATTGTTTAAGGACCACCCGGTCGACCACGTCGTGGCGCGTAAATATTCCCAGCGGTGCACCCTGCGGAGACACGATCACGATTGAGCCGACCTGCTTCTCGTGAATCAGGCGCAATGCCTCGCCTATGCTTGTTTCCGGACCGCAGCTGACAGGCGCGCGCTTGATCAGCGAACGCAGCGGCCGGTTTGTCGTTTGCTGCTCGGCTATCGAACTTGAAAAATGAATGCTGCGCAGCCGGCGCGATTCGCGCAACAAGCTGGTCAGATAGCCGGTGGAAAATTCCAGAAACCGGGAACTGAGGTGCAGCAGTTCGCGGAAATCCGCAGCGGAGAGCTGATAGCAGAACGTATCCTCGGCAGCGGTGTACGGTACCGTCACCGGCCGTTTTTCCATCAGCGCGCCGATCGAAAAACATTCGCCCGGCCCCATGGCCACCACAGGGCCGTGCGCCATCTGCGACGCATCGGTCTGGCCCAGCCTCACGGTGCCGCGCTGAATGATGAAAAAAACGTGCGGCTCTCCGTGATCGGGCGAAAGTATCGTGGAATCCTGAGGATGATAACCAAGGCTGAGCCGCGCTGCGAGAAACTGCAGCGCCTTGCGCTCCATGGTATCGAAGGGCGAATGGCGCTTGAGGAATCCGATCGTAGCGCTGATCAGAGACTCAACCGGTGCTTTCGGTATTGCGCTCAAAGCGCCCTAGCCCGCCGGATGATATGGATTAACGCACGACCAATACCGGGATTTTGGAATGCGTTAGCACCTTGGCCGTTTCGCTGCCGAGCAGCAGCCCCGACAGGCCGCGACGGCCATGTGAGGCCATCATGACCAGGTCGCACTTGCGCTTTTGCGCGGTATGGATGATCTGCTGGTGCGGAAAATCGCTGCTGACGATCTCCCCGCTGAAACCAACGTCTGCCGCTTTTGCCATTTTCTCGACGGTGTCGAGCACCTTCTTGGCGTGGATCCTGGATTCTTTCTCGAAACGCTCTTTGAACTGGGCGCTCATGGGGGCGACAAATCCCTCATCTGCAACCATCTGAAACTCCGGGACCACATGTATGGCGGTCACCTTGGCGCCGATCGACTTGGCAAAGGCAATGCCGCGCTCCACCGCCTTATCGGAAAGCTTGGAACCGTCGGTCGGCAACAGGATATGCTTGTACATGATGTCTCCGCTTTGAATTGTTGGGTTTTACGTTTTTTTCATACTATCACCGCACCATGACCGCGTGTTGATGCAGGTCAAATACCGGTCCAGGGCTGGTTCCTAGTGGGTGCGCCCTGCGCGCGAGGCCGGCATAGGCAGGGCGACGACATCTATGCCCTCTTCCTGGAGCGCCTCGACATCCCGTTTAGACGCTGTGCCGCGAATATGGCGCTCCGGCGCCTCCTTGTAGTGTATCTTGCGCGCTTCTTCAGGAAATGCCTGGCCGACATCGTCGGTGTTTTCGATCACATGATCGATCAGTCTGGCCAGCATTTCGTTGCCGAGATTCGAGTATTGCTGAGAGGCGCCCGATTGCGGCTTGTGCTGCTTATTTTCGGCACGACCGCTGACGCCGGTACTGACATGAGTGGCATGCGGCAGACGCGTGATGGAGGCGTTGCCGCACATCGGGCAATTCAGGCTGTTTTGATCGAGTTGGCGTTCGAAATCCTCGGCCGATGCAAACCAGCCCTCGAATCGATGATGATTTTCACAGCCCAGATCATAAACAATCACAGCTTTTCCCCGCGTGCGACAATATACAAATTAGATTGCTTCATACCTGAATCAGTTCCATTCCGCGCCCGTTTGACGTGGTGCCCGGAGCCGGAATCGAACCGGCATGGCGGGTTAAGCCGCCGAGGGATTTTAAGTCCCTTGTGTCTACCAATTTCACCATCCGGGCTACGGACATGATTCTACGGGTTCTACAGCGAAAATTGCGTACCCCGGGGTATCGCAAGCGAACCGGCGCGCATGACTGGCCCTGTTATCGCAAACAGGGGGCTTTGCTGACCGGATGAATACTGGAGGCGGGGGTCGGAATCGAACCGGC
>JAUXMZ010000025.1 GCA_030683105.1 Burkholderiales bacterium
TCCGGGTTCCGGGTTCCGGGTTCCGGGTTCCGGGTTCCGGGTTGAACCTTGAACTTTGAACTTTGAACCTTGAACAGCAGTATCCACGGCATGCAATAACCGTTCCCGTATGAACGGTCGCACCCGCACGACAAGTGGCGCGCGGCGTGACATGCATCACGAAAGCCGTTGGCGGCAGTGTCGGAAAAATGACGCATCCGTCGCAGCATCACCCGCACGCGCACCGCGGCGCTGCAGCCGTAGAGTCCTTGCACTTGCTCAACACCGCGGTGATCCGGCGCTCGACATAGCCCGCAGCCGGCGTATTGTCGGGATCGAGCACCTGAAACGCACCCTGGAAAGTCAAGAACTGGCCCCTTTGACGCGTGATTGATTCAAGCTGCCAGCTTTGCGGACACCAAGCGGTTGATGCTTACTCCCTGTTCTGCTGCCTCGGTAGCAAGTGCGCGATGCACGAGCGAAGGGACACGAACCATGAAGCGCCCGCTGTATTGTCTTTCAGACAGCGGATCGGGGATCGGCTCTCCCGCAGCCTGCATATCAACTGCCACCTCACCAACAACGCGGCGAATACCAGCGAGCGCCTTCTCTGGCGTAGGCGCAAGCCAGGACAAAGACGGAAACTCTGCGCACAAGCCAATGTGCTCTCCGTCTTCTGGTGACCAAGTAACGCGATAGGTGTAATGATTGATGTTCATAGTTTGACCCCCAGTCGTTCGATTGCCAATAACACTTGCTTCACCTGATAAGCCTTAGCCTTGCCTTTGTCGTTCTGAATGTTGATACGCGGGTCACCTTGCCATGGCGTCTTGTATATCAAATGACTGCCACCGTGATGCCGAGGCTTGCCGAAATATGCCTCACAGACTTTTTGGAGATCGACAAATCGAACATTGACTGGCTCGCGCTTCATCTGCTCAAGGATTTTATCGGCTCCGCTCATCTTGTGATGGTATCAATAATGACACTACACGTCAATCTCTTGCTGATCGGCTTTACTCACGTTTTCGACCACGGATCAAGAACGAAAGCCGTTGACGACGGTGTCGGCAGAATGACGCTTCCGTCGCCGCTTCACCCGCACGCGCACCGCGGCGGCGCCGCCGTCGGATCCTTGCACTTGCTCAACACCGCAGTGATCCGGCGCTCGACATAGCCCGCAGCCGGTATCGTGCCCAGACAGCTTCCCGCAGCAGGCTGGTTGCAGGCGGTGGCAACGATTTCATACGCCGCCACGTCTCGGTTGCCCTCGGTCGTGGTGGTGGCGGTGCACTGCACGCTGACGGTGAACGGCGACAATGATCCCGCCAATCCGGTCAGATGCGTCGGGGTTGCCGGACAGGTGGGCATCACTATCGGCGAGCAGGTGCCCGGAAGGGGATTCAGCGTATTGTTGGGATCGAGCACCTGAAACGCGCCCCATTCGATGCCGGCGCGCGCCGCCTGATAGGCGCGCACGCCCTGCACATCCAGAATCTGGCTGGACGATTGCAGGCCCGTCACCGAAATGACGAACACGCCGAGCATGGCGAGGATGACGATCAGAAAAATGGCCGTGGGCATGGTGAAGCCGCGCTGCGCGCAGTACATTTTCCGGAATTGAGTTACGGATTTCGAGTCACGAGTCACGAATCACCAATCACCAATCACTGTTGTTAAGGCACATTATTGACATGAACCTGTTGAAACAGCCGCACCGATTCGCCACCGCTTTCAAGCTGCAAGCGTAATGCCAGCACGCCGGTGCGCTGGCTCACCTCGGCATAGGAAAAGGCACAATCCCTGACGTTGCGCGCCAGCAGCGCGTTCACCGGGGCGGTCGACAAGGGAGCGGCGTTGATATTATTGGGCTGCGCGGCCTGTATGGCATAACCGCTGACCCGCCGCAGTTCGCCGGTGCCGCCGGGGAGCGGATCGCACGCATACGTCACGGGCGTCTGCACGACCTGGAAGCGTTTGCCGGGCGAGTTGAACGGGAACAATTTGGCGGCAGTCAGCGTTATAGTGGTTGCAGTGTTGCTCGAATAGCTTGCGCGGTTATCGCCCACGTACGCGTTGGAGGTCGTGGCAGGATCGGAACTCAGGTTGTAGACCACGATGGCATTGCCCGCAGCCAGCGCGGGCATGGGGCCTATGACATCGAACGTTGCGTCCGCTGCCGTGAAATCGAGGGGATCGCCCAATCCGCCGCTGTCCACTTCCGCCCGATAACGCCCGCCGCCGCTGGTTTGCAGATATTCGATGTATCTCACGTTACCGTTCGCGGTCACGCGCAGGCTGTTGGGCAGTGCGGTGCGCACATCGCGCGTCATCCGGCGCAGCGCGGTGTCCGCAATATCGGTCAGTTCGGCACGGCGCACGGCATCGACATACCCTTCCACCGGGCGCTGGATGAAAGTCGCGACTACGGCGGCCAGAATGCCGGTGACGGCGATCACCACGATCATTTCCACCAGCGATACGCCGCGCGCGCGAAGCTTAGCGTTCAAGGTTCCAGGTTCAAAGTTCAAGGTTCGAACCTGGGACTCGGGACTCGGGACTCGGGACTCGGAACCCGGAACATGGAACCCGGAACATGGAACCTGGAACATGGAACCTGGAACCTTGAACATGGAACATTTTTTAAGGTAAGGCATTGGGCGCATACCTCACGCGGTAGCCCTGAAGCAGCACGGTATATTGCGCCGTGCCGGCGGCGGGCCAGGTGACAGTCACGGTAATCAGCTGGGCATCGCTGGCCGGAATCGCGCCCACCGCCTGCGCCGCGACGGTGACTTCAGCCTTGTAGTCGCCCAGGCCGGTAATGCCCGCACCCTCGATATTGGTGATGCCGCTCATGCTGTACCCGTGATAATCGTTGCCGTTGTCAAAAGGCGTGGTCCCGCTCACGCGGGTTTCGGGCCCGTAGGGCGCGGTGCCTTCCGCGCCTATTAACTCGACTGCAGCGGCTTCGGTGCAGCCGGTGGCGCCCACCGACGAGTCCAATGCGGTTTCGGCCTGCGGATCGTCCGGATCGCAGTAGGTGAAAGGCATGAGCTGCACTTCCTCCAGCACCGCCTCCGCGATGGCCAGCGCCTGCTTCTGGATCATCGGATCGGCGCTCGCGCGCGTCGCCATGTTGAGCGCACCCAGCACGCCGGCCACGGCGGCGCTGACCACGACGATAAACACGACCAGTTCAATCAACGAAAGTCCGAGGGACTTTCGTCCGTTCCGGGTTCCGAGTTCCGGGTTCCAAGTTCCAGGTTCAAGGTTCCAGGTTCCACGTTCAATGTTCCAGGTTCCGGGTTCCGGGTTTGACGTTGAACGTGGAACATTGAACCTTGAACGTTGTTTATGGATGGACATAACCCGTCTCGGCTTCGACCACGATCTGGCGCGCCGGGTCGCCGGTGATCGTGCTGGTGAAGGTGATCGTCGTGCCGGCGCTGGGACGGCCGAGGGCATCGAAGGTGAAATTGCTGACGGGAGACAGTGTCACCCCGCTCGGAGCGGGGGCGTCAAGAAAGCCTCCGGAAGTGGGGTGCGGCAGCGGCGTCGCGCATCCGGCGGCGGTGCCGGCTTTGACGCGGGTCGCCGTCACGCAGACGTAAATCATCGTAGTCGTGGGCGAACTGCGCCAGGCGATGGCCGTCTTCTGCGCATAGCGCACCACGGCTTGCGCTTCATCATAGAACCCGCGGGACTCGAAGGAACTCGTCCCCACAAATCGCGGAATTGCCACCGCAGCCAGCACGCCGACGATCGAGATGGCGACCACAAGCTCCGTGATGGTGAAACCGTTTCGCTTCATATGCAACCCGTTGGGTAACGGGATGTTTATCCTTGAATGAAAAAGGGTGATGGCATGAACCGCCCATCACCCTTAAACCGGGACGAACTTGCGTTCATCCGCCCGATGTCATGTTGCAATTATGAGCAATTGCTCTTGTCCGCGACTACTGCACCCGTTGTGCCATTATATGTAGCTTGGCAGGTGGCGCTTCCACCACTGGGCCGGAAAGTCACTGCCGCAGAAGAGGCATAGTCAGCAGCAATGCCTTCGATTGAGCTCAAGGCCGAGCCGATACCGGCAGCCGTGCCCAACGGGATGCCCGTTGCCGCATTTACACCGACGGACGTGCCATTCATGTCAACCGTAACGGCAGCAGTGCTGCCAACGGCGACATATTTAGCCTGGGCGAGGGCCGACGCGGATCGGAGCGCACCGGCTACGCCATCGACAGCAGCGCCACGCGCTTCGGATGAAACATTAATGAAACGCGGCAATGCTGTTGCCGCCAGAATGCCGAGAATCACGATCACCACGATCAACTCGACTAAAGTGAAACCCTTTTGCTGTCCGTTCATTTCATAACCTCCTGATTTAAGTGAGAAATTATATCACCGGCCGTATCGATCAAACTGTGCATTTATTCCGCAAAATACAATATAAGCATATTACTATTTATAATCAACACCCTGAAGTAGTGATCGCACTGAACCCCGGTGACTGATTCGCCCCCGGAGCGGTATACGTAAAGCTGCAGGTAGCAGGATTGTTACCCAGCACCATGATAGTCAGCACGCTGCCCGCCACGTTACCGCCACCTGCCACGTCATAGCCATCGGGCGAACTTGGCCCGACGTTGAGCCCGGCCGCGACGATGATGCCCGCGGCATCGGCAGTTGGATATTGATTGACCATGGTCACATTGACGCCTTCCATCAGCAGCGTGCCCGCGCATTGCGGCACCGATGCCAGACAGGCGGCATGCGAAAGCGATGCGGCGCCTTTCACCGCACCCAGCGCGCCGTTGAGTTTGGCGATTCGCGCCTGAACCTGCAGGTTGGCGAAACGCGGCAACGCTGTCGCGGCGAGTATGCCGAGGATAATGATCACCACGATCAACTCGATCAGCGTAAAACCCCGCAGGCTACTGCCGCGGCACTGAGCGTGACTTTTTGCACTAAGTATTAATCGCATGTTATTGATACTCCAGCAAAACTTGTGCCAGTATAATATTGGTTTAAAATTAAAGCCAGCGGTAGGGATAGACCGCCACTAGGCGTACGCCCTCGACGCTTTCCACCCGGCTTCCGTATATAACACTTTGATATTTAATTAGTTTTACCTCGAATCGCAATTGCTTGACACCATCCTCCGCAGCCACTTCCAGATGATTGTTGTTGCGTGGAACATACACCAGTTGCCGCCTGGCTGAGTCGTAGTACCAGGCGCCCGGTTGCAGCGGCTTGCGATAATCGCCGGCATAATCTGTAGGCAATATCGACAGCCACTGTGTCGGATTCTCGACTTCCAGCCGCGCAGCCTCCTGCTGCCGATAAGTGATGATCAGTTCCGCGAGCCTGATCTGCAGGCCGGTCTTGACCGCCTGCAGCGTGGACTGCATGGCCACCTGCTCGGCCTTCTCCTGATAAAACCAGAGCCGGTTTAAAAGCACTGCAGCCAGCACGCCGATGATCGAGATCACGACCACCAGCTCGAACAAGGTAAAACCGCGCGTGCGCGGTTTCATGTTCAAGGTTCCGGGTTCCAAGTTCAATGTTCCGGGTTCCGGGTTCAATCCTACAAGTTCCAGGTTTCAGGTTCCAGGTTTCAGGCTCCGAGTTCCGATCTCTGCGGTTTTAGCGCAAACACTCCTGTCAGCGTCATTTGTATTTCGTGCCTTTCATTCCGGAGCTACGCAAATACGTCATCAACGCGGCCAACTTCCTGCTAAGGTCTGTTGCCATAGCGTGAAGCTGTTCAAACTGCTCCTGATCAATGTATTGAAAATCGAGCGCGACATAAGTCTGCGCCCTGATTTCCCCAACCGACCCTTTCGCAATCGAGAGGAACTGTACGAATTCCGCGTTCCCGTCACGCTCAAATCCTTCGGCGATGTTTGACAACGCTGAAATTGAAGCGCGCCGCATCTGGTCGCGCAAGACAAAATCCTTGGCAAAATTTCCGTGTCCGGAGATAACAAAAATCTCGTTCGCGAGCCGCCGCGCGATCTTCCAGCTTTCGATATCTTCAAAACTCTTGAACCCTGTCATATCACTACCCCGGGCCGATCAACCTGGAACATGGAACTTGGAACTATTTCTTACCGAGCGCGGCGCCGCCCAGATCCCATATCGGCAGGAATACGCCGAGCGCGAGGATCAGCACCAGCGCGCCGAGCGCGAGGATCAGTATCGGCTCGATCTGCGAAGACAGCGACTTCAGGTCATATTCGACTTCGCGCTGGTACATGTCGGCGATTTCCGCCATCAGATCGTCGAGCGAACCCGATTCCTCACCCACCGCCATCATCTGCAGCACCGTGGGCGTGAAAATCTTGGCGGCAATGGCCGTGCGCAGCACGCTCTCGCCGCGCTCCACCCCTTCGCGCATGGCCGCGATGCGTCTGCCGATGTGCTCGTTGTCGGCGATATTCGCCACCATGGTGATGGCCTGCACCGCCGGCACGCCGCTGCGTATCGCAAGCGCAAAACTTCGCGCAAAACGCGCCAGGGTGGCTTTAAGTATGATGCCACCCGCGATCGGGATGCCGAGTTTGACCCTGTCCCAGCGCAGGCGTCCTTTATCAGTATTGATGTAGCGATAAAAACCGAACGCAGCGGCAGCCAGCACCACCAGAATAACCGGCCAGTAGTTCACCGTGAAATTTGAAAACCCGATCAACGCCTTGGTCATTGCCGGCAACTCGGCCTTGAAACCCTGGTAGACCTTGGCAAAGGCCGGGATCACGAATATGTTGATGATAATGATCGCGACCGCCATGGTCGCCACCACAAACGCCGGATAACGGATCGCGGACTTCACCTGGTCGTGCATGAACTTTTCGAATTCCAGGTGATTGAACAGGCGCAGGAACACTTCCTCCAGATTGCCGGTCTGCTCGCCCACGCCCACCATGTTGACGAAAAACGAATTGAATATCTTGGGATGACGAGCCAGGCAGACGGATAATTCGTGCCCGCTGTCCAGGCTCGAGCGCAAGTCCTGTATGACATTGCGGAACGTCTGGTTGTCGGTCGAGTCATGCAGGCCTTTCAACGCACCGAGGATGGGCACGCCGGATTTGAGCAGCGTGTACATCTGGCGGCAAAACAGCAGCACCTCGGTATGCGTTATTTTCTGCTTGTTAAAGCTGCTCAGCAGCCCTGCACCTGGCTTGCCAGGCGCGCGGGTGGGCGTGATTTCGAGCGGTGAAACGCCGCTGGTGAGCAACTGCCCGGCAATCGCACCGCTGTCTGTGCCTTCGAGCACGCCCTCCACCAACTGGCCACGGCCGTCGCGACCCTTGTAAGCAAAGAAAGGCATGTCAGAAACCGGCTTCGGGTTCCGGGTTCAAGGTTCCGGGTTCAAGGTTCAAGGTTCCGGGTTCCGGGTTGAATGTTGAACTTTGAACATTGAACATTGAAGTATTTAGTCTACGGTCTGGCTGCAAACGCGCATCGCCTCATCCACCGTGGTCCTGCCTTCGACCACCAACTGGGCCGCATGGCGCCGCAGTGTATTCCTGCCCATTTGTTCGCGGGCGGCGCGCACGAACTCGGCGGGATCATCCCGGTTCGCGGCCTCAACCACCGGCTGGGTCATTACCAGCATCTCGTAAATGCCGCTGCGCCCCAGATAACCGGTGCCATTGCAGTGCGTACACCCCCGACCGTGCCGGTAACGCAGCGTATCGACCTGGTCACCGTAATCGAATTTCATCCATTCATGCTGATGCGGCATCAGCGTGTAATCCTCAGCGCAGCTTTCGCAGATCACGCGCACCAAGCGCTGGGCCAGCACCAGTTGCAGAGACAACGCCACCATGTAGCGCGGTGCGCCCATGTCGAGCAATCGTATCGGCGAGGTCACCGCGTCATTGGTATGCAGCGTGGAAAATACCATGTGGCCGGTAATCGCGGCGCGCAGGCCGGTTTCGACCGTCGGGCCGTCGCGCATCTCGCCGACGAGGATCACGTCGGGATCCTGGCGCAATGCCGACCGCAGCACGCGCTCGAAAGTGAGTTCGATCTTTTCATTGACCTGCACCTGATTGATCCCCGGCAGGCGATATTCAACCGGGTCTTCGACGGTGATAATCTTGCGCTCCAGCGTGTTGAGTTCGGACAGCGCCGCGTAAAGCGTGGTGGTCTTGCCGCTGCCGGTGGGTCCGGTGACCAGCACCATGCCGTTGGGGCGGTGGATCACTTCTTTCAGCTTTTTCAGCATCGCCGCCGGCATGCCTATTTTATCCAGGCCGAGGATGCCGCTGCTCTGGTTCAACAACCGCATCACCACGGATTCGCCGTATTGCATCGGCAGGGTGGATATCCGCACATCGATCTGGACGTTGCGCACCTTGATGTTGAAACGGCCGTCCTGCGGCAGGCGCTTCTCCGAAATATCGAGTCCGGCCATGAGCTTCAGGCGCAACACCACCGCCGGGGAAATCTTGGAGTCAGCCTCCGTGGTCAGATGCAATACACCATCGACGCGGAACCGGATCTGCAGCCGCTTTTCCTGCGGCTCGATATGGATGTCGGACGCACGGGCCTGGGTCGCATCCTCGAACACTGTCTGCAGCAGCTTCACCACCGGGGCCTCTTCCAGTCCCGGAGTCATCACCAACGCACCAAAATCAACGACGGTGTCGCTGAACTCGGCCTCGAGTTCCTGCGCGAGTCCGGTGATCTGCTCGGTACGGCGGTAGATGCGGTCGACGGTGGTGAGCAGCTCGCTCTCGGTGACCACCGCAATGGTGATATCACGCTTGAGGATGCGCGAGATCTCGTCAAACGCCATCAGGTCGGTGGGATCGGCCATGCCGACCTTGTAGGTCTCGCCGTTGTCCTCAAGCACCAGCGCGCGAAAACGCCGCACCTGAGTCTCGGCAAGTTTCAGCGTGACGTCGCGCTTGATGTTGTAGTATTTGAGATCGACATAGGGCACGCCGAGCTGGCGCGACAGCGCTTCCGAGATTTGTTGCTCGGTGGCATAGCCCTGTTCGATGACCACGCGGCCAAGGCGGCGCCCGCTCTTCTTTTGATCAGCCAGCGCCAAGGCAAGCTGCTCTTCGGTGAGCAACTTCTGCTGCACCAGAATTTCGCCCAGGCGGATTTTCTGAGGCCGGCCCATTTATGATCCTGATTTCATTTTATGTTATGTACTATAAATGTCCCGCATGCCATTGATCCGGAACGATATCTTGTTTAATCTAATAACACAAGCCTGACCATGTTTGACGTCGTCCTCTACGAACCCGAAATCCCGCCCAATACCGGCAACGCCATACGCCTGTGCGCCAACACTGGCGCCCGGCTGCATCTGGTCAGGCCGCTGGGCTTTTCCCTGCGCGACAGTCAATTGCAGCGCGCCGGCCTCGATTATCACGCATTTGCCCAACCAACGCTGCATGCGGACTGGCCATCGTGCCTGGACTACTTCAAGGGGCGGCGCATTTTCGCCGTCACCTCTCGCAGCACTCAACGCCATGATCTGCCAGAGTATTCAGCACAGGACGTGTTCCTGTTCGGACCGGAAACACGGGGCTTGCCGGCTCCCGTGATCGATGCGTTCCCGGTTTCCCAGCGCATCCGCCTGCCGATGCGCGACGGCAGCCGCAGCCTGAATCTCTCCAATGCAGTCGCCATCGTGGTGTTCGAGGCCTGGAGGCAGCTGGGGTTTCCTGAAGGAACATATTTCAAGGTTCCGGGTTCCATGTTCAATGTTCAAAGTACCGGGTTCAAGAGCGCAGTTGTGAGCAGCCGACAGGCTGCGAACCTTGAACCTTGAACTTGGAACTTGGAACTTGTTTTAATTCTCGGCCTTGGCATCGCGCTGCATCAAATCGCTGACGGCAGCGCTGGCGGTGCGCGGATCGTCCAGTACCCGGCAAACGGCGCTCGTGATCGGCATGTCGACGTTGAGTTCCTGCGCCAGCCGCGCGACTTCATGCGCGGTAAATACGCCCTCCGCAGTGTGTCCCAGTTCAGCCAATATGTCCTTGAGCGGCAGACCCTGAGCGAGCCTGAGCCCGACGCGGCGGTTTCGTGACAGATCGCCGGTACAGGTCAGGATCAGGTCGCCCGCGCCCGCCAGTCCCATGAAGGTTTCCGGACGCCCGCCGAGCCGCACGCCCAGCCGGGTAATTTCAGCCAGGCCGCGGGTGATCAGCGCCGCCCGCGCATTGAGCCCCAGCCGCAGTCCGTCGCAGATTCCGGCTGCGATCGCCATCACGTTCTTTACCGCACCCGCGACCTCGACGCCGACCACATCGCTGCTCGAATAGATGCGCAGCGTCGTGCTGTGCAGACGCTGGGCGGTTTCGCGCGCGAATTCGGCATCGGCCGACGCCAGGGTCACCGCGGCCGGCAGCCCGCGCGCCACTTCCTCGGCAAAGCTTGGCCCCGAAAGTACACCGCAGCGCGCATCGGCTCCGAGTTCTTCGGCGCAGATCTGGTGCGGCAACTTCGCGTGCTGTTTTTCAAAGCCTTTGCACAACCAGACCACCGGTGACGCACAACGACCCGCTTTCAGTCGCCGCAGGGTCTCACGCAGACCGGCGGTGGTGACCGCCGCCAGCACCAGCGCGCAGCCTTTGACCGCGGCGGCAAAGTCATTTTCGATGACCAGATTGTCAGGGAGCGCAAGCCCCGGCAGATAGCGCTCGTTGCTGCGCGCCAGGCGCATTGCGGAATATTGCGCGGCGTCCCGCACCCACAGCGTCACCTCGTGGCGCGGAGCAAGGTTGATGCTGATCGCGCTGCCCCAGGCGCCTGCTCCCAATACCGCGATTTTCATGCGGCGTTCCAGGTTCCAAGTTCCAAGTTCCAAGTTTCGAGTTCAAAAGCACGACTGTGAGCATCCAACAGGCTGTCAACCTTGAACCTGGAACTTGGAACCTGGAACATCGAACTTACGCTCCCCAGATCTGGCTGACCTTGATAAACCCGGTCTGCCCGTCACCATGCCTGACGCGCAGCCAGCCTCCGCTCGCGACCTCGAGCAAATCCAGTATCACATTCTGCTGCGCCTGAAATACGACGGGCGCATTGTCATCGGCGCTTTGCCTCACCTGTGCCTGTGGCACCTTGATCATCACCGTGCGCCGGTCTGACAGATGTTTGCTCTCTATCCATGTGAAATCGCCATTGACGTCACGCACCTTGACCCAGCCTTCGACCATGACCACGATTTCCACCGGATAACCGTGATTGACGATGTAGAGTTTTTTGGCCTTGGCCGAGGGCGCGTCGTAAAGCACTGCGGCATTCTCGGCGACCGAGCGGAACTCGAGCGCCGCCGCCGGCGCGATCATGCCCGCTGCGATCAGGACGGAAACGAGGGCGCGCAACATGAAATTTAGTGGCTCTGGGGTGGAGTGTCGTTTTGCTGTGGCTGTTGCGTCTGTTGCTGCAGTCGTTGCTGGTACAGCGCTTCGAAGCTCATATGCTGCAGCACCACGGGCGGGAAACCGGCCCGCATCACCAGGCTGGAAACCGCCTCGCGAGCATAAGGCAACAGCACGCCGGGACAGGTAACGGCGAGTACCGCATCCATGTTTTCAGCAGGTATGTTGAGGATCTGAAAAATTCCCGCCTGCGCAGCCTCGACCAGAAACACCGTTTTGTCCTTGAGCTTTGCGGTAACCGTGACGGTCAGCACCACTTCGAACATGCCGGCATCGAGTGCCGCCGCCTGGCTGTGGAGACTGACTTCGATTTGCGGCCCCTCGGTCTCGAGAAACACCTGCGGCGCATGGGGAATCTCCAGCGACGCATCCTTCAGATAAATTTTTTCCACTCCAAAAGTGGCTTCCTGCTGTTCGCTCATGGTGGTCCAGTATGGTTTGAGGGTAGTAATTACTCTGCTGTGCGCGCCAGCAGCGGGGCAAGACCGCCAGCGTGGTCGAGCGCAGCAAGATCGTCATAACCGCCGACATGGGTTTCCCCAATATAAATCTGCGGCACGGTGCGGCGTCCGGTTCTTTCCATCATCTCGGCGCGCTTTTCCGGGTCGAGGTCGACGCGGATTTTATCGATCTGGTTCACGCCCTTGGTGGTCAACAACCGTTCAGCCATCTGGCAGAACGGGCACATTGCGGTGCAGTACATTTTGACGCTCTGCATTGCGTCTCTATTTGCTTTTTTCCAGCGGCATGCTGGCCTGCGCCCATGCCAGGATGCCGCCGCGCAGCGTAAACACCTCGTTAAAACCGTTCTTGCGCAGGATGCCGACGGCGCCTGCCGCACGACTGCCGCTACGGCAATTGACGATGATGGGCCGCGTCTTGAATTTCTCGAGCGACTTGAGATGGTCCGCCAGTTGCGCCAGCGGAATATGCCGGGAATTGGCGATGTGTCCGGAGGCATACTCGCTGCTCTCGCGCACGTCGATCACCAGTGCATCGCGGCGATTGATCAGTTGCACCGTCTCCACCGTGCCGATTTCGTTGCTTTGCCCGGACAGGCGGCTGAATAGCGGCCAGATCAGCATGCCGCCGGTAATCACCGCGGTGCCGAACAACGCCAGATGCAGCGGGTTTTTCTGCAGGAAAATCATGAAATGATTCAAAGCTTCCAAAGCTCACTCCTGGTACGTGTGACAAACTGATTGCTACCGTGCGGCGGGCGGATCCCGTGATTCGGCTGCTTTTGCAACCGCTGATTCTAACAGAGGCGTGAATTCCTCAGGGTATTTGACCACCAGTTCACGCAAACTGGTGACTGCCCTTTGGATCCCCCCTGGATAAGCGCGCGCTGCACCCTTGAATTGACGCTGGGCAGCGTCCGGCTCGCCGTTCATCGCCAGCAACAGCGCCTGACGATAAACCACGGATTCATTTGGCGCAAAACGCATGACGCGGCTGTTTAGCTTAAGATTTTCCCTTAAGTTCTCGCGACCTGTGATGATACCGAAGGACATCACAAGTTCGGCATAGGGCTCAAGCACGGGGTCGGCATGTGCCCGCGACAGGAGTGCGGCGAGCTGCTTTCCGCTGAGCGTTTTGGCCTCTTTTTTAAACAGGCGCTCGAAGTCGCGGTAGCCGTAAGCAAGGCTCAAGGCATTCAAAGCCCCGGCCACGATCACCAGCAGTGCGGCAAGACGGCCGATACGCTGTAATTCGAGCGAGACGAACCGGTTCGCACCCAGGCCCAGCACCAGCGCCACAATACCCAGGAAATATGCGGACCAAAGCGGCAGTTCCAGCATGCTGTGTACGCCGATGACGCCGAGTAGCGCAAGCAACCACCAATGCTCGAGCGCGAGCGTGGCCCGCCGCAACCCCCACAACCACCACAGCGCTCCGCCGGCGATGAGCAGTGCGCCCGCCACTCCGGTCTCGGCGAGCAGATGCAGCACGATATTGTGGGCATGGTTGAACGGGCCCAGGGGAGCGGCACCAGATTCAAGTGCCTGATACTCGAAGTGGTGCCACGGAAACTGGCCCCATCCCGCCCCCAGCAGCGGGTACTGGGTAAACATTCCCCACGCCTCACGCCATAGCTGCAACCGGGCACTGAGACCGGGCGAGGTTTCAAACAACCGCTGAGCCGCCGTCGTCGTCAGGCCCTGATCCGGGGCAAACAGCGGCAGCATCACCAACGCCTGCGCCATTACGAAACCGGCAGTCAGCAAAATCGTGCAGCGCATCAGGCGCCGGCCAGCCGGATCCTGCAGGCGCCGGTAAAACCAGAACGCCAGGCCCAGCAGCACGACAAGATAAATCCAGATGCTGCGGGAGCCGGATAGCGCCAGCACCAGAAGCATGGGTATCCCGCATGCCGTAGCTGCGGCACGGGACAGGCTGCCACGCGCAAACAGAAACGTCAGAGAACCCAGCGCGAGCGTCACATAATCCGCAAAATGATTGGGTTGACCAAGGTTACCGAAAACGGCGGCATTGTTCTTGCGCGAAATTACCGCATCCAGCACAGTAGAAATCTGGTAATGCTGCAACCACGCGACCAGCGTACAGAGCAATCCTCCCGCCAGCACAAACCACGCCAGCACCACACTGACGGCCGTCAGGCCCGGGGCTTGACGCAGGTGATGACCCAGCGTCATCAGCAACGCTGCCCACACCAGATAAATCGCGGCGAGCATGGTTGGCCCGGTATACGGCACGCGACCGATGACAAGCTGGACCAGCAGCAGGGCGATCAGCACCAGCGGCACCAGTGCAATGACCGGAACTGTCATGTCCTGCCAGACCTGTTTTCCCGCAAGCGGCGCGAGCGCGGCGATGCCCAGCGCAAAGGCCAGCCATTCGCTGTAAAACGAGGTCATGGGAAGATCGTGGATAGGCTGCAGGAACGGCAGCACAAACATGAGCCCGACTGCAGCCAGGCTGAAATGCCACGCGTCTGGAGTAAATGAGCGCGGCATCAGCAACTGATTCTGTGGCATGACCCACGGCAGGAGCGCCGGGGCAGACGATGCGGTTTAACCTGGGAAGGACGGGCTGGAAACACTGCCCGGGAAAACCTATTCAGCGATACCGCAAAACACTTCGCGCATCATGCCAATCAGATGAAGGGTGCGCTCGTCGCCGACACGGTAGTACACGCGGTTGGCGTCCTTGCGGGTACGCAGCACTCCTTTTTCCCGCAGAATGGCCAGATGTTGGGAGATATTGCTCTGGGAGGTGCCGACACACTCGACGATCTCTTGTACACTCACTTCCTGATTGCCGAGTATGCACAGGATTTTCAGCCGCAGCGGGTGAGACATCGCCTTGAGCGCGCGCGCCGCCTGTTCGATATGCTCTTCTTTCTCGATGAGCTGGTTGCGCAACGCCTTGGTGTCCGCCATCTTGTAAGTGTGAGATCCGAGTACCGTCGCCATGTAAGTGGTTCCTCTGAACTAGATATGAACTTTAAAATATACTGAAATTATACATTACCTCAATCATTTATATAAACACCTGATTACATGAAGTTAACTCCAGTAATGCTGATCATTCTCGATGGTTTCGGCTATCGCGAAGCGTGCGACCACAATGCCATTTGCCAGGCCCGCAAGCCGCACTGGGACGAGATGTGGAAAACCAGCCCGCACACCACCATCGACGCCTCGGAGAAATGGGTGGGGCTGCCCAAGGACCAGATGGGCAATTCCGAAGTCGGCCACATGAACATCGGCGCCGGCCGCGTCATCTATCAGGATTACACCCGGATCGAGGCTGCGATCGAAAGCGGCGAATTCTTCGAAAACCCGGTGTTGGCCGAGGCGGTCGCGCGCGGGCGCGACAGCGCGCTGCACCTGCTGGGCTTGCTGTCGCCGGGTGGGGTCCACAGCCACGAATCCCAGATCCACGCCATGCTCGACATGGCCGCGCGCGGCGGTGCCCGGGACGTGTATCTTCACGTTTTCCTCGACGGGCGCGACACGCCCCCCAAAAGCGCGGAAGCTTCGCTGGCGGCACTGCAGGCGAAGTGCGATGCGCTCAAGGTCGGGCGTATCGCCACGGTCTGCGGTCGTTATTACGCGATGGACCGCGACAATCGCTGGGAACGCGTAGAGCCGGCGTACGACCTGATCACCCAGGGCAAAGCCGCGTTCATGGCGGCCACCGCGATCGATGGCTTGCGCGCGGCCTACGCGCGCGGCGAGACCGATGAATTCGTGAAAGCCACGGCCATCGTGCCTCCGGGCGCGTCGCCGGTGCACATGAAAGATGGCGACGCCGTGATATTCATGAATTTTCGCGCCGACCGCGCGCGCGAGATGACACGGGCGCTGACCGATCCCGGGTTCAGCGGATTTAAGCGCGCGCATGTGCCCAGACTCGGTTATTTCTGCACCCTCACCGGCTACGGCAAGGAGTTCATTCAGCCGGCCGCGTTTACGCCCCAAACCATAGCCAACGGTTTCGGTGAATATCTTTCGCAACAGGGGCTCAAGCAACTGCGCATCGCCGAGACCGAGAAATACGCGCATGTCACCTACTTTTTCAATGGCGGCGTGGAAACGCCTTATCCCGGCGAAGACCGCATACTGGTGCCCTCGCCCAAGGTTGCGACTTACGATCTGAAACCGGAAATGAGCGCTTATGATGTCACGGACAAGCTGGTGGCCGCCATTCGCAGCGGCCACTACGATGCCATTGTCTGCAACTACGCCAACGGCGACATGGTCGGCCACACCGGCAACCTGCAGGCGGCCACGCGGGCCATCGAAGTGCTCGATGAATGCCTGGGCAAGGTCGTGGCGGCGATGCGGGATACCGGCGGCGAAGTGCTGATCACCTCCGATCACGGCAATGCCGAGACCATGCTCGATCCTCAAACCCGCCAGCCGCATACGGCACATACGCTGAATCTGGTGCCGCTGCTGTATATCGGCCGTAAATCGCAGCTCGCCGACAGTGGCGCGCTGCAGGATGTGGCGCCGACGCTGCTTGCCATGATGGGTCTGCCGCAGCCGCAGGAAATGAGCGGCAGGTCCCTGATCAGTTTCGCGTGAGTCGCCGGCTGCTACGTTTTATCCTGCTTGCCATCCTGCTCGTAAGCGCAGGCGCCACGGTGGCGGCAACCTCTCCCGGCCGCGCCAAGGAAGACCTGCGCCAGTTGCGAGACAAGATCGAGGCGCTGCAAAAACGCCTGGCTGATGCCGAGGAATCCAAAAACGAAGCCACCGACGCCCTGAAAGAATCAGAGGGCGCGATTTCGGACGCCAACCGCACTTTGCGCGACCTGGGACAGCAATCGCGCGAAGCCAACCGGCGGCTGGCCGAACTGCACACAGCCTCGCAGAACAGCGAATCCACGCTGGGCGCGCAGCAGACACTGCTTGCGCGGCTGCTTTACCAGCAGTATCTCGGCGGCCAGTCGGAACCGCTCAAACTCCTGCTGAACCGCGAAGATCCGAATCAGATCGCGCGCCAGTTGCACTACTTCGGCTATATCTCGCGCGCCAGGGCCAGGCTGATCGAGGAATTGCGCAGCCATCTAACGGTAATCAAAGACCTCGCACAACAGGTCGAGCAGCAGGTTGCCGAACTGGCGGCCATTGCCGCCGAACAGACGGTGCAGAAAAAGCGCCTGGAACGCGAAAAACTTGCCCGCAGCCAGGTACTGGCCCGGATTTCGCGCAATATCCAGAAGCAAAAACACGAGATCGGCACCCTCAAACGCGACGAAAACCGGCTTACCCGGCTGATCGAGCAGCTGGCCCGTATCGTTGCACGCCCGCCGGCCCGCACACCCGCCGCGCCGCGCCTGAAAAACGAACGCCTGCCCGACCGCTCCGGCGACGACAGCCCGTTCCGGCAGCTCAAGGGGCGGCTCGCCCTGCCGGTGCGCGGGGAGCTAGGCAACCGCTTTGGCAGTCCACGTGCCGACAGCGGATTGGTGTGGAAGGGGCTGTTCATTGCGTCCAAAGCTGGCGAAGAAGTGCGCGCCATCGCCGCCGGCCGGGTGGTCTTCGCCGACTGGCTGAGGGGGTTCGGGAATCTGCTGATCATAGACCACGGCGACGGCTATATGAGCCTTTATGGCAACAACGAGACCCTCTACAAACAGGTCGGCGACGCCCTGCGGGGCGGAGAAACCGTGGCCGCAGTGGGGAATAGCGGCGGCAATGCCGATTCGGGTTTATACTTCGAAATCAGGCATCAAGGCCGACCGTTCGACCCGTTGTCATGGGTAAACACCAAATAAGGCGAACGATGGAACGTTGTTGATCCGCGCCCTGTCTATGCCTCACGATTTCTTAGGAGTGGTACATGCGTAACAAGCTGCAGCAAGCCGGGCTGATCGTCGTCGGCGTCCTGGTGGGCGTGATGATCAGTCTTAATTTTTCCGCCGTCGCACAGAAAGGCACCGCCGCGCTGCCGCTGCCGATCGAGGAACTGCGCGCGTTCACCGAGGTGTTCGGCCGCGTCAAGAGCGATTATGTCGAGCCGGTTGAAGACAAAAAACTCATCACCGAAGCCATCAACGGCATGCTGACCGGCCTCGATCCTCATTCCGCCTATCTCGATCAGGAAGCATTCAAGGAACTGCAGGTCGGCACCCAGGGCGAGTTCGGCGGACTCGGCATAGAAGTCGGCATGGAAGACGGCTTCGTCAAGGTGGTGTCACCGATAGACGATTCGCCGGCGTCGCGTGCCGGCGTCAAGCCGGGGGATCTCATCGTCAAGCTCGATGAAACCTCGATCAAGGGCATGACGCTCAACGATGCGGTAAAGCGCATGCGCGGCAAACCCAATACCCAGATCGTGCTCACCATCGTGCGCAAAGGCGAGCAACAGCCCATCGTCATCACGCTGACGCGCGCCGTGATCAAAATTCAAAGCGTCAAATTCAAGCTGCTCGAGCCGGGGTACGCCTATTTCCGCGTCACCCAGTTTCAGGAGCATACCGGCGAAACGCTGGCCAAAGCCATCGACAACCTGTTCAAACAAAATCAGGGAAGCATGAAAGGCCTGGTGCTTGACCTGCGCAACGACCCGGGCGGATTGCTCAATGGCGCAGTCGCAGTCTCGGCAGCGTTTTTGCCGCAGAATGCCCTGGTGGTTTATACCGACGGCCGCACCGAGGATTCGAAAATGCGCCTGAACGCCAGTTCAGAGAATTACCTGCGCGGCCGGGCCAAGGAAGATTTCCTGGCCAAACTGCCGCAGGGGGCGAAAACGGTGCCGATGGTGGTGCTGGTCAACGGCGGATCGGCTTCGGCTTCGGAGATCGTCGCCGGCGCGCTGCAGGACCACAAGCGCGCGGTCATCATGGGGCAGCAGACCTTCGGCAAAGGCTCGGTGCAGACCATCCTGCCGCTGGGAAACAATACCGCGATCAAGCTCACCACGGCGCGCTATTACACGCCCAATGGCCGCTCGATCCAGGCCAAGGGCATCACCCCGGACATCCTGCTGGATGACGGGCAGTCGGAAAAAACCGCGGGGCTCAAGCTGCGCGAGTCCGATCTCACCAAGCATCTGACCGACAACAACAAGCCTGAAACCAAGCCCGAGGCTGTTGCAGCCAAGGAATACGGTTTCACGCCAGCGCCGCGGCCCAAGGATATCGACGAAAAACTGATGCGCCCGGAACCGGGCGAAGTCGTATCGAAGAACGACTACGAGCTAAATCAGGCCATCGAGTTCCTGAAAAGCCGGGGCAACACCAAGATCAACTAGAATCCTCCGCTCAACAAAAACGCCCGGCTGAGACCGGGCGTTTTTGTTGTACACTGCCTCATCTCGCCGTCTGATACAACGCCTTGCACAGTCAGGCGCATGGCGTGAAGCGGGCTGCTCCGGTTGTCACCCCTCACCCCTCACGCCTCACGCCTGACTCCTCACGCTTATGAACGATGATCAGTTGTTGCGCTACAGCCGCCACATCCTGCTGCCGCAGATCGGCATCGAGGGTCAGGAGAAAATCCTGAATTCGCATGCCCTGGTCATCGGCGCAGGCGGCCTGGGTTCACCTATAGCGCTGTATCTCGCCTCAGCTGGTGTCGGCCGCATCACGCTGTGCGACGACGATGACGTCGATCTGACCAATCTGCAGCGCCAGATCGTGCATCGCACGGAATTCATCGGCCGCAAGAAAGTCGAGTCCGCCAAGGCCGCGCTCGCTGCGATCAATCCCGAATCCACGGTCGTTGCCGTGGCAGAACGGGTCGCAGGCGAACGGCTGGAAACGCTGGTGGCACAAGCTGACGTGGTACTCGACGGCAGCGACAATTTTGCCACCCGTCATGCCGTCAACCGCGCCTGCGTCAAACTGCGCAAACCCCTGGTCTCAGGCGCGGGCGTGCAATTCGACGGCCAGCTTGCGGTGTTCGACATGCGCAACCGGGAGTCCCCGTGCTATCACTGCCTGTTCCCGGAGCACGGTGACAACGAAGACATGCGCTGCGCGGTGATGGGTGTGTTTGCACCACTGGTCGGCATCATCGGCTCCCTGCAGGCGGCGGAAGCACTGAAGCTGATCATCGGCACCGGTGAATCGCTAGCAGGCCGGCTGCTGCTGGTAGACGCGCTGACCATGCAGATCCGCAGCGTCAGACTGAAGAAAGATCCCGCCTGCGCCGTTTGCCGAAACTAGCGTTTCGGGTTCAAAGTTCCAGGTTCCAGGTTAGACCCACGACTTTGAACTTTGAACTTTGAACTTTGAACTTTGAACTTTGAACTTTGAACTTTGAACCTTGAACCTTGAACCTTGAACCTTGAACTTGGAACTTGGAACTTGGAACTTGGAACTTGGAACTTGGAACTTGGAACTTGGAACTTGGAACTTGGAACTTGGAACTTGGAACTTGGAACTTGGAACTTGGAACTAGGAACCGAGCGTCATCAGGTCATGTCGAGCGAGCCCACTTCAGGCGCTGCCGACATGTCCGGCGGCTTCGCCGAGAGCATTTCCTCCAGGTCGCGCACGACAAGCTCAATGTCGGGCCCGACGCGTCCCTGGCACTGCAACAGCAGGCGGGCGGGGAGATCGGTCAGCGTAGCCACATGATTGGTGTTTCGCAGCTTCGCCGCGGCGTGCAATACCGGGGTCAGGTGCGTCATTTTGAACCCGGGCCTGGCGCTTTCAACAGCCTCGACGATCACCTGCTGCGCGCGCGCGATGCCGATCAGAAGTTCGGCGAGTTGTTTAGAACTGAAATTTTCCATGTGTCATCTCCTCTATCTTCCGGACCCCTGCCCCGCGTTCAGGCCACCACGCCTTCCATCAGTTGACGCCATTGCTTTGCCCATAGTTCCACCGGGTCGCGCCGAAACCCGCTTTTTGCAAACTGATGCCAGCGGCCGGTGACGAAACTTATCAGCAGATTGGCCTGCGCCGCGACATCAACGTCGGTGGCGATTTCCTGCAGTGTCACCCCGAAACGCAGCGCCTGCTTCAGCGCGGCTTCGAGCCTGTCATGCAGCTGATTGATCCGCGCCTGCAGCTTCACGTCTTCATTGACCAGTGCATCGCCAATCAGCACCCGCGTCATGCCGCGGTTTTTCTGGGCAAAACCGAGCAGCACTCCGATGATCGCTTCGGCCTGGCGCACGCCGCTTTTTTCCTCGGTGCTGATTTTGTTGATCAACGCAAACAGCGTCTGCTCGATGAACTCTATCAGGCCCTCGAACATCTGGGCCTTGCCGCTGAAGTGCCGGTACAGCGCGGCCTCGGATACATCGAGCCTGGCGGCAAGTCCCGCAGTGGTAATCTTTTCCGCCGCAGGGTTTTCCAGCATCTGCGCCAGGGTCTGCAGAATCTGGGTTTTTCTTTCACCGCTTCTTGCAGCCATAACTATCCTATTTCAAGCGGGATAACACCCGCGGCAATTGTGCAATAGACAGGATATTCGCATCGACGTAGCCCGGCGCCCTGACGGCCGTCGTCACCCACACGGTCTTCATGCCCAGCCGCTTGGCTGTCCTCAGGTTCTCGGCCGTGTCCTCGACCATGATACAGCGCTGCGGCCGAAGATGGTTGGCGCGGCACAATCTCAGGAAACCATGGCTGTCCGGCTTGGGACGGTAGCGGGTGCGCTCGATGGAAAATACATCGTCGAACAGGTCGGCAATCGAGAGCGCACGCAGCACCGCGCGCGAATAGTGCACCGGGGCGTTCGAAAACATGAATTTTCTTCCCGGCAAACGCGTCAGTATCGCGCGCAGACGCGGGTCGCTCACCAGCATGTGCGCCAGACGGGGAAACTGATGGGTGTTCCACAAAAAATGCCGCGGGTCGGTATTGTGATGGCGCATCAGGCCGAGCAGCGTCGCGCCGTAACGCTGCCAGTAGTGGCGCCGCAAATCGCCGGCCGCGGTTTCGTCCAGCCCGAGATGCGTTTGCAGATACTCGGTCATAGACCGGCTGATGTGCGGGAAAATATGCGGCGTCGCGTTGTGGAGGGTGTTGTCCAAATCGAAAATCCAGCACTTCGACCAGGTCATCGCTTAGAGCCCGTTAACCATTACCACATGAGTGCGACGGAGGCGAATCAGTGCCGGCGGATCAAAGTGCCGACACCCTCGTCGGTCAAAATTTCCAGCAGCAGCGCATGCTCGACGCGGCCGTCGATGATGTGGCAGGTGTTGACGCCGTTTTTCACGGCGTCGAGCGCGGAACCGATCTTGGGCAGCATGCCGCCGGATATCGTGCCATCGGCGAACAGTTCATCGACGCGGCGCGCGGTAAGGCCGGTCAACAGACCGCCGTTCTTGTCGAGCACGCCCGGCGTGTTGGTGAGCACGATCAGTTTCTCCGCCTTGAGGATTTCGGCGACCTTGCCAGCCACCAGGTCGGCGTTGATGTTGTACGATTCGCCGTTTTCGCCCACGCCTATGGGCGCAATCACCGGGATGAAATTCCGGGTGTGCAGCAGATTGACGATTTCCGGATCGATGCTCACGACCTCACCAACCTGTCCGATATCGAGCAGGTCCTCGCCACCGCTGCTGTCGCGCACCTTGAGCTGCCGGGCCCGGATGAAATTGCCGTCTTTGCCGGTAAGTCCGACGGCGCGGCCGCCGTGGCGGTTGATGAGATTGACGATCTCCTTGTTGACCTGGCCGCCCAGCACCATTTCCACCACGTCCATGGTTTCGGCGTCAGTCACGCGCATGCCCTGGATGAATTCGCCCTTCTTGCCGACGCGCTTCAGCAGATCGTCGATCTGCGGCCCGCCGCCGTGCACGATCACCGGGTTCATGCCGACCACCTTGAGCAGCACCACGTCGCGGGCAAAGCCCTGCTTGAGGTTGGCGTCGGTCATGGCGTTGCCGCCGTACTTGACGACGATGGTCTTGCCGTGAAAACGCTGGATGTAGGGCAGCGCTTCGGCAAGAATTTGGGCCTTGGCGGCGGCGGTACTGGGGGTCAGTGGCATCGGTAATTATCGAAAATTTATGGGCCTGTCTATTCTACATCAGCGCCCGCAACAAAAAAGGCGGACGACCTCACGATCATCCGCCCTGCTTGCCGTTGCCGGAGACTTACTGAACGGAGATGCGCTTTGCCATAACCGCAGCCTTCTTCGGCAGTGTCAGTTCCAGCACGCCGTCGGCGTATTTAGCGCTGGCGCCGGCTTCATCGACCGGCTGGCCGAGCGTAAACGCCCGGTAGACCTTGCCATAATAGCGTTCGCTGCGCAGCACACGATCGCCGTCCTTGACGTCCTGCTCTTTTTTCACCTCGGCGCTGATCGCGACCTGATCGCCATCGACAGAGATGTTGATGTCGTCTTTCTTGACGCCCGGGATTTCGGCGCGCAGTTTATAGGTGCCGTTGCTTTCGGTCACATCGACGCGGATCTGCGCGGGGGCGCTGCCGCTCTCCAACCCAACCGGGCGCACGAAAAAACCGCGGAACAGGTCGTCGAACGCATCGTCGAGCGGATTGTAACGAGTGATGCTTGCCATAATGTTCTCCTTTATGTCGGTTTGGCGTCAGCCGCCAATGACTTTAATATGGGAGCCGATAGCGAAGTTTCAAGCCCTGCACAGGCAAAATCCGTGTCCAGGTCAGATCTTTTGCGCCTGAGCAGAAAAATCATAACATTATGATTTTATTAACAATGTAACTCAGGTTCTCTATGGCCGAGAATGCTCCCACCACCGCTCCAGATGGCACTGAGCTGGAACAGTTCCGCAGTTATCTGATGCGTTACGCATTGTTGCAGCTGCGCGACCGGGCCGCAGCCGAAGATGTGGTTCAGGAAACCCTGCTGGCCGCCGTCGAGGGCGGCGCGAGATTCTCCGGAAAATCATCGGTCAAGACTTGGCTCACTGGGATCCTCAAGCACAAAATCGTGGATCAGTTTCGGCGGGGGGCGCGCGAGCAGCCGCTGGCGCGAAACAGCGAGGAGGCCGATCTTGGCGAGGCCGCGCTGGTTGACGCCCTGTTTGTCAAAAACGGCCACTGGGACCGCCCCCCCGCGAGCTGGGGCAGTCCCGAGCAGTCGTTCGAGAACAGGCAATTCTGGGAAGCCTTCGAAATGTGCTCAAAGCTGATGCCGGAAAAAACCGCGCGGGTATTCGTGATGCGCGAGGTCATGGACCTCACCACCGAGGAAATCTGTAAGGAAATGAGCATCACCGCGACTCATTGCTGGGTAATGCTGCACCGGGCAAGACTCAGCCTCAAAGCCTGCCTGGACATAAAATGGTTCGGAACGCCCCAATGAAAATCATGGCCACCTGCAAGGAAGTGTCGGAACTGCTGTCTCAGGGCCAGGATCGTCAGCTGGGGCGGGGTGAAAAATTGCGGCTCAACCTGCACCTGCTGGTATGCAAAGGCTGCCGCAATTTCGGCGATCAGATCGTCTTTATCCGCGCCGCGATGAAGCGCTACGTCGAGCGCGGCTAGCGTCCGGTTTCAGTGGTCGGGGCCGTGCATGGCCGCGGCGCCCACGGACCTTACCTCGGCCTCTACCTTGATCGTCGTCAGCGCCGCACCGGCGCCGCGCACCGTCAGCGTCAGCGGCACCTTGTCCCCTGCTTTGAGCGGCTGTTTGATATCCATCAGCATGACGTGGAATCCGCCGGGGGCGAGTTTCACCGTCTTGCGGGCGGGCAAATCGATTTTCTCCACCGCGCGCATCCGCATCACGCCGCCATCCATGTTCATGACGTGCAGTTCGGCTCTTGCCGCAACCGGCGTTTCGACCCCGATGAGAACAGCATCAGTGGGGCTGACCAGTTCCATATAGGCTCCCGCCGCGTTCTGTCCCGGCGCCGTGGCCCGCGCCCAGGCGTTGCCTACAGTTACTGCATCCGCGGCAAAAACGGGGACTGCGATCAGCGTGCCGAGAAGAACCGCTGCGTACGATTTGCCTATGAACATCAATTCCCGCCCCCTGGTCACTGTGATGAATATCGAAAGCGCGCACATTGTTTCAGTTCCGGTCAGCAGGTGCAAGCGCGTGTGTTGTTATAATCAGACTTTTTCGGACGGCCATGCGACATATTTTTGCCTTAGCAGTTCTGTTGTTCCCCCAATTGCTGTTTGCACAACCCGCCGCATCATCGATTCCTGCGGCACCGGCTCTGGCGGCCAAAGCTTATGTGCTGTTCGACTTCAACAGCGGGCAGCTGCTGGTGAGCCAGAATCCCGATCAACGCGTGGAGCCGGCATCACTCACCAAGCTGATGACCGCCTACCTCACGTTTTCCGCGCTCAAACAAAAAACGCTGAAGCCCGACCAGGCCGTGACGGTATCCGAACGCGCATGGCGCGCCGAAGGCTCGCGCATGTTCATCGAGCCCCGGAAACCGGTCACGGTCGACGAACTCATCCGCGGCATGATCGTGCAGTCAGGCAACGATGCCTGCATCGCACTGGCCGAGGCCATCGCCGGCAGCGAGGAAGTGTTCGCACAGATGATGAACCGGGAAGCGCAGCGCCTGGGCATGAAAAACACCAGCTTCATGAATTCGACGGGACTCCCGCATCCCCAGCACTACTCGACAGCCCATGATCTCGCACTGCTGGCGGTCGCGATCATCCGCGACTTTCCCGAGCACTACCCGCTGTATTCACTCAAGGAATTCCGCTACAACAACATTACCCAGGCCAATCGCAACCGGCTGCTATGGCAGGATCCCACGGTCGATGGCATGAAAACCGGTTACACGGAGAATGCCGGTTACTGCCTGGTGACCTCGGCCAAACGCGATGCGCATCGCCTGGTCTCGGTGGTCCTCGGCACCGCCTCCGAGTCGGCGCGCGCCGCCGAAAGCCAGAAACTATTGAACTACGGCTTTCAGTTCTACGACAGCGTGCGGCTCTATGAAAAAAACCAGCCGGTCGCTACACTGCAAGTCTGGAAAGGCGGCGGCAACAGCGTCAAGGCCGGGTTCACGGGCGATCTTTATCTCAGCCTGCCCAAAGGCCAGGCCGACAAGGTCAAGGCGACCGTGGAAAGTGCGCAACCGTTGCTGGCGCCGATCAATGCCGGGCAGAAAGTGGGCGTGATGAAACTGACGCTGGATGGCAAACCCTACATAGAGTTGCCCGTCGTGGCGCTGGAGAGCGTGCCGCTCGCCGGCATTTTCGGCCGCGGCTGGGACAGCCTGCGGCTCCTGTTTAAACGGCTCTAGAAGGACATCATGAACGATATCGTTTATCTCAACGGCGAATTCATGCCGCTCGAAAATGCCCGCGTTCCGGTGCTCGACCGCGGTTTCATTTTCGGCGACGGAGTCTACGAAGTGATTCCGGTCTATTCGCGCCACCCGTTCCGCCTCGCCGAGCACTTAAAACGCCTGCAGAACAGCCTCGACGGCATACGTCTTTCCAATCCCATGAGCAACTCCGAGTGGCAGGCGCTCATCGGAGAAATCATCGCGCGCAACGACGGCGAGGACCAGTCCGTTTATTTTCAGGTCACCCGCGGCGTGGCCAAACGCGACCACGCGTTCCCGATAGGCGTGAAACCCACCGTGTTCATGATGAGCACACCGCTCACCACTCCCGCGCAGGAATTGGTGGAAGGCGGCGTGCACGCGATCACCGCAACCGATTTCCGCTGGCTGAAGTGCGACGTCAAGTCCATTTCTCTGCTCGGCAACTGTCTGCTGCGCCAGGCGGCGGTCGAGGCCGACGCAACCGAAGCGGTGCTGTTCCGCGACGGCTACCTGACCGAAGCCTCGGCCAGCAACGTGTTCATCGTGCGCAACGGCACGCTGCTCGCACCCCCCAAAAACCATCTCGTGCTGCCCGGCATCACCTATGACGTGGTGCTGGAGCTGGCCGCGGCCAACGGCATGCCGGTGGAAACCCGCGAAATATCCGAACAGGAAGTAAAAACCGCGGACGAAATCTGGGTCACCTCCTCCACCAAGGAAGTGCTGGCGGTGACCACGCTGGACGAGCGCACCGTCGGCACCGGCAAGCCCGGTGCGGTGTTCCGGAAAATGCATCAGCTTTACCAGGACTACAAACGCACCGTGATGCGCCAGGCCGCCTGACGCAGCCCAACGCCGCCATGATTGAAGCTTCGCTGATCGAGTATCCGTGCGATTTCCCGATCAAGATCCTTGGCCATACCCGAGACGGATATGCGCAGGCGGTCCTTGAAGTGGTGCAGCGTCACGCGCCCGATTTCGACGCGAAGGCCATGACGATGAAACCCAGCAAGCACGGCAAATACCTGAGCGTGACCTGCACCGTGCGCGCCACCTCGCGCGAACAACTCGACGCGCTCTACCGCGAACTGTGCGACCACCCTCTGGTGGTCATGGTGCTATAGCACGGCATTCGCATAAACCGCAGCGCGCCCTCGCGCCGCCGCCGGCTTGGCAACGCTAGCCCGCACCTTTCGCGCTGCGCGGCCCCGCAACGAACCAGATGATAAACCCGAGCACGGGCAACACCAGCACCATCACGATCCATAGCGCTTTGGCGCCGGGAGACGCCTGGCTTTGCGCGACATGGATGATGGCCCATATGTCGCCAATCAGGATCAGCAGCCCGAATACACCTCCGACTTCCATACCCATGTCCAATCTCCTTGGCTGTCATGTTTCTTCATACCGTCAACCAGTTTACTCGCATCAGCTATTACACCATGCGGCCGGACGCACCACCAGCGGTCCGCGCCAGCTGGAAGTCATGCAGCCGGCTCAGCGTAAACTGCGCGAGGACCGCGCCGACGAGCGCGAGAAACATGTCCCACTGGGTGTCCCACACGTCACCCTGCGTGCCGAGGAACTCATGCGCACCCTGGCCGAACAGCAGCGCCGTCCACCATTCGATCAGCTCGTAAAAAGCGCTGATCGCCAGGCAGATGCTGATCACGAGGAAGAACAGGAATTTCCCGCGCCCGATCTGAAACACGCGCAGCAGCAGTTCACGCGCGATGATCGCTGGAATGAAGCCCTGCGCCAGGTGTCCGAGCCGGTCGTAAGGATTGCGGTCCAGATCCAGCCACTCCTGCACCCACAAACCCGGGGGGACGCGGGCATAGGTATAGGCCCCGCCCAGGATCAGGATCAGGCCGTGAATGCAGATCAACAGGTAAACGAGCTGCGTCAACGGCAAGGTCGCCCGGGTGGCGATCAGTATCGGCGCCGCAATGAGTACGGGCATCACCTCCAGAAACCAGGTCGGACGGTCATAGGGCGCGATGCCGGAAGCGACCAGCGCCAGCAACCATATGGCGCTTACCGCGATGGGCGATTTATATCCGGTCGGCTGCGGCACTGTGCTCATGCTTCGCCCTGACAGTTAAAGCACCGGCGTTCGGACTGCGACACTCGACGGCTCTCCTCTGGCCAGAGCGCACGATCCCCGGTGCTCACTTTTTCCCGTAAACGGTCTTGAATTCATCCGGATACCTGGCGGGGATGTTCGAGTTCGCGCTTCTGAGGTAGCCCGGCAGCTCCTTGCATTGCCCGAGCAACTCGTCCCTGGGCAGCGCCAGCAGTTCATCTTTCTGCACCTGGCGCTGGCTCATGACCGCCCCCTGGTATTTGCCGTACACACGCGCGAATTCATTTTCGTCACGTGAAACCTGTTTGACCATAGCCTGGAACCTTATGTCGAGGTCCTCGATCAGGTCTTCGTTCCGCTCCAGCCAGCCACCGTATGCTTTCTGCAATTCCGCGCGCGTTTTGGGCTGCACAAAGATGCACACGTCCTTCAGCACCTGGAGCGAATAACGTTCGCCATACAACGTGCCGAGGTCGGCCGCATAACTGCGCGGCGCCGGCGCAACCGACTGCGGGTGCGCAGCAGCCGGCGCGAGACCGCATAAAATGCTCAACATATAAACCAGCCACTGCCTGTTCATTGTGCTGTTTCCACCCCGAGATTACCGCTTGCGCCCATTTTACCTGCTGCCGGGTTGCGGTATGGTGCCGCCATTCTTATCATCTCACAATGTCACATTGCAACCTCGCGTGTCGTTTGCGGATAAACTGTCCGCTCGACTATGAACTCAATCCCACCCACCACCCTTGAGTTTTCCCACTCCGCACCCGTGATCCGCGAACTCGGCGTGGCCGAATACGAGCCGACATGGCGCGCGATGCAGGCGTTTACCGCCCAGCGCAGCGCCGATACGCCCGACGAAATCTGGGTGCTGCAACATCCGCCGGTCTATACGCTCGGCATCGCCGGCAAAGCGGAACATCTGCCGCGCACCGCCAACGGCATACCGGTGGTCAAAATCGATCGCGGCGGCCAGATCACCTACCACGGGCCCGGTCAGGTCGTGATCTACCTGCTGCTCGACATGCGGCGCCGTGCGCTCACCGTGCGGCCGCTGGTTAGAATGATGGAGCAGGCCGTGATAGACTTGCTCGCCGAATACGGCACTGCGGCGCAGGGGCGGATGGATGCGCCGGGCGTGTACGTCGGGGACGCCAAGATCGCCGCGCTCGGTTTGCGCATCAGCAAGGGCTGCTGCTACCACGGGCTGTCGCTCAACGTGGCCATGGACCTTGCCCCGTTTCACGCCATCAACCCCTGCGGCTATCCCGGACTCGAGGTCACGCAGATGCGCGACCTTGGCATCACGGATGCCCCGGAAATTGTTGCCTCCCGGCTGACCCGGCACCTGTTACGAATATTGAAATGAGCCAGGAGTTAGTCGGACTTGTGTTCGACAAACTCCTTAAATGAAAAGCACCAAAGTACGGAGTGAAAAGAACGCCATGTCCGACAGGCTGCTGGGTGAAAAACAGAAAGGCGCGGCTAAAACCGCACGCATTCCGATCAAGGTCGTGCCGGCAGAGCGTTTGAAGAAGCCGGACTGGATCCGCGTGCGGCTGGGCGACGGCCAGCGCTTCAGCGAAATCAAGCAGATCCTGCGCGAGCATGCGTTGCACACGGTATGCGAGGAAGCGACCTGCCCCAACATCGGCGAATGCTTCGGCAAGGGCACCGCGACCTTCATGATCCTCGGCGCTCTGTGCACGCGGCGCTGCCCGTTTTGCGACGTCGCGCACGGCAAGCCGCTGCCGCCCGACGTCCATGAACCGGTCAATCTCGCCAAAACCATCGCGGCGCTCAAGCTGCGCTACGTGGTCATCACCAGCGTCGACCGCGACGATCTGCGGGATGGCGGCGCGCAGCATTTCAAGGACTGCATCCGCGCGGTGCGCGTCTACTCGCCGCACACCCGCATCGAAGTGCTGGTGCCGGATTTCCGCGGGCGGCTCGACATCGCGCTCGATATCCTGGCCCAATGCCCGCCTGACGTCATGAACCACAATCTCGAGACCGTGCCGCGCCTCTACAAACAGGCGCGCCCAGGCTCAGACTACAGTAACTCATTGAAATTATTAATGTATTTCAAGTCGCGGCTGCCCCAGATCCCCACCAAATCGGGACTGATGGTGGGATTGGGAGAGACCGATGATGAAATCCTTTCGGTCATGCGCGACCTGCGCGACCACGATGTCAATATGCTGACCATAGGCCAGTACCTGCAGCCCAGCGCCCACCATCTGCCGGTGCTGCGCTACGTCGAGCCCGCGGTGTTCGAGATGTTCGCTGCCAAGGCCAAAGAAATGGGTTTCGCGCATGCCGCGAGCGGGCCCATGGTGCGCTCGAGCTATCACGCCGACCAGCAGGCCCACGAAGCCGGCGTCGGAGAACTTAAATGAAACCGGTCGTCGGCGTCATCGGCCTGGGCATCATGGGCGGCGCCATGGCCGAAGCGCTGCTCGCCAACGGCTACCGCGTCACCGGCTACGACGTTCAGGCACCAGCGTGCCGCAGGCTCAACAAAGCGGGCGGGAAAGCGCTTGCCTCGGGCACGGCGGTGGCGAATAGCGCGGACGCCGTGATCGTATCGCTCGCCACGACGGCGGCGCTCGACGCGACGGTGGAAAAAATCGCCGCGGCAAAACGCCCCAAAAACCGCCCCGGTCTCATCGTCGTCGAAACCAGCACGCTGCCGCTCGCGGACAAGGTGCGCGCGATGCGCGCGCTCAAGCGTGCCGGCATCGAGACGCTCGACTGCCCGATCAGCGGCACGGCCGTGCGCATGAAGGAAGGCGCCTGGACGATATTCGTCAGCGGCAAGAAAGCGGCCGCCAGACGCGTGCAGCCACTACTCAAAGTATTCACGCAAAAAGTGCCCTATGTCGGCGCCTACGGCAACGGCACCCGGATGAAATTCTCCGCCAACCACATGGTTGCGATCCTCAACGTGGCCACCGCCGAGGCGATGACCTTTGCGCGCAAAATGGGGCTCGACCCGCAGCAGGTGTGGGATCTCTTTGCTGCAAGCCCGGTGATCGGCAACGGTGTTTACCGTCTGCGCGGCAAGCTCATGGTCGAGGAGCGTTACCTGCCGGCGACGATGAAAGTGGAAGTGTGGCAGAAGGACATGCAGGTGATCGGTGAAATGGCCCGGGCGGTCGGCTGCCCGACGCCGCTGTTCAGCGCCTGCGAGCCGGTCTACAACGCCGCCATCGCGCAGGGCCTGAGCCAGAGCGACACCGCGTCGGTGTGCGAAGTGCTGGGCGCCATGGCGGGCATTAAGAGCCGTAACAAAATCAAAAAAATGTAAGCCACAGAGGGCACAGAGATCACAGAGAGAATCCGCACATATTTTTTAAATAATTAGATACGAATCATATTGTCGATGTTTGTTTTTCCTCTGTGTACCCATCAAGTGGGTATTGAAAAGAATTCTCTGCGCTCTCTGTGGCTAATGTTCTTGGAGTTTGATCTTGTCTTCAGCGGCGCTTTCTTTTCACCGTTTTTTTCACGGTCTTCTTTGCCGCCCTTTCCGCGGCCTCTATTTCCTGACGCGCATTCCTGACGGCGATAAACGCATCGAGCGAGGCCGGTCCGCCGCAATACAGAAACGAATGCAGGCACAGCTCGCGCACTTCCGTCCAGGTCACGCCGTTGCGGATGGCGCCGCGCAGGTGGATGCGGATTTCGTGGGGGCGGTTAAGCGCGATGCACTGCGCGAGCGTCACGAGGCTGCGGTCGCGCAGCGAGAGCCCGGGGCGCGTCCACACGCTGCCCCAGGCAAATTCGGTGGCGAGCTCCTGGAACGGCATGCTGAATTCGTCCGCATTCCTGAACGATTTCTCAACGTGATCCGGTCCCAGGACTTTCTTGCGCATGGCCAGGCCGGCCTTGTAGGCCTTGCTGCGTGTAGGTTTTTTCATGGTAAGCGCGCCCTTTCAATCTGTTTAGAATCCGTTACAAAATCAAATAAATTAGCCGCCGATGAATTCACTTTATTACCTTCTTTTCAATACCCGCCTGACGGGTGCGCTTGACAGGTACGCCGACAGGATCAAACCCAAAGGCTTTTGCCACAGAGTGCACAGAGAATTCTTTTCAATACCCACTTGATGGGTACACAGAGGAAAAACAAACAACGAAACATATTTCATATCTTATTGTTTTAAATAATTATTATTCTGTTTCTCTGTTTCTCTGTTTCTCTGTGATCTCTGTGTTCTCTGTGGCTAAACTGCTTCTTTCAGTTTTGCCTCTATCAATTCGTGCAGCCTGGCGAAATCCGGCTCGCCGACTATCTTGCGCACGATGTTCCCGCGCCGGTCGATGACGAAAGCCGTCGGCGTCGCCCTCACCCCGCCGAACGCCTGCGCCAGCGCGCCCACGGGATCGAGCGCGACCGTGAACGGCAGTGCGTTTTTTTCGGCATAGTTAATCACGTAATTCGGCGGATCATGCTGCATCGCCACGGCGACGAACCCGAGACCCTGCGCATGATACTTATTGTAGGTCCTGACCAGTTCCGGCATTTCCTTGATGCAAATCGCGCAATCCGTGGCCCAGAAATTGACCACCACGACTTTCCCGCGCAGACTTTGCGTGGTGATCTGCTCGCCTGAGAGCGAGACAAACGTGGCCTGCGGCGCACTGGTTTCATGGAACAGCGCCGCAAACAGCGCGATACCGGCCGCAGCCACAGCGAGTATTACAATAGCGAGCTTCTTCATGCGCTGCTTAGAGCGCCATAACAAAATAAAATAGCCGCCGATGAACGCCGATACATTCTTTTCAATACCCGCTTGACGGGTACGCCGATAAACATCAAAAACTCCAAACACAGTATAGTGCGGCGATATCATGTAACATATTGTTTATAATAATTATTATCGACATTCTCTGAAGCAAAGGCCGTCGGTGTTGGTTCGATCGGCGTTCATCGGCGCTCATCGGCGGTTACATCGGTCTTGGTCTTTTTGAAACGGGCTCTTCGTCGTCAAACCATAGAGGTCAATTATGCGCCGCATTTTCATTTTTTTTGCAACTCTGCTCATCAGTTTTTCCGTGTCGGCCGCCGGCCTCGACGCCATCAGCAACCGGGACGCCGTCAGCGGTTTGAAACAGGCGCTGACCGACGGTTCGGCAGCGGCCGTTTCCCTGCTCGGCGCGGAAAACGGTTTCCTCGGCAACGCCAAGGTGAAAATCCCCCTGCCGCCTGCCATCCAGCAGGTCGAGGGCGTGCTGCGCCTGATGGGCAGGCAGCAGCAGGCCGATGAACTGGTGACCTCGATGAACCGCGCGGCCGAAGCGGCCGTGCCGCAGGCCAAGGCGCTGCTGGTCGATGCCGTGAAAAAAATGTCGGTGCAGGACGCCAAAGGCATACTCACCGGCGGCGATACCGCGGCCACGGACTACTTCCGCCGCACCACGGAAGGGCAACTCACGCAGCGCTTCCTGCCCATCGTCAAGAAAACCACCGATCGCGTCGGCCTGTCGCAGCAATACAATTCGCTCGCGGGACAGGGCGTCTCGTTCGGCCTGGTCAGCCAGGATGAGGCCACGGTCGAAAACTACGTCACCAAAAAAGCGCTCGACGGCCTCTACCTGATGATCGCCGAGCAGGAAAAGAAATTCCGCCAGAATCCGATGGAAGCGGCGAGCGGCATCGTCCAAAAGGTATTCAGCGCACTGCGCTGAATCGGTGACTGCTGGGATCACGCAGGCCGTATTCTCGCGTCCCCGTTTTGGGTGCGGCCTGTGGCTATTCGGGCCTTTCTCGATCCAAGCAGCCTGACACAAAAATGACGCAAAAACACCCGGCTTTGCCATTTTCGTGACACTGAGTCTCGGTTTTTTGACAAACCTGATAGGAATTGACGCCTAAGCGGGGCATAATAACGAAACGAAAAATCGACTTCTGGGTTTCACGCGTTTCCTCAAGATCCGGCAAGAAATTACCCACGGATAATGGCTGTTCAGTCCCCCGAGCATCGCCCAAAACAATTCGTCTCAAGCGGCCTTCCCGGCCTGGATTCGATCCTCGAGGGATTGCGCATCGGCGACAACGTGGTATGGCGTGTCGACAGCATCGACGATTATCGCGCCTTTGTCGCGCCCTATGTGGCGGCAGCAAGGGGCGCAGGTCGCCGCGTGGCGTATATCCGCTTCGCCTCCCACGCACCGGTGGTCGAGCCTGACGCGGTCAGCGCCGTATACAATCTTGACGCCCATCGCGGCTTCGAATCGTTCACTGTTCATTTGCACACCATTATCAGTAACGAAGGAGCGGAGGTCTTTTACGTATTCGATTGCCTCTCCGACCTGCTCGACGCCTGGGCCACCGACAGCATGGTGGGAAATTTCTTCCGCGTAACCTGCCCGTATCTGTTCGACCTGCGCACCGTGGCCTACTTCGCGCTGGAGCGGCACGCGCATTCGTTTGCGACCATCGACCGGATTCGGGCCACCACGCAACTGCTGCTTGACCTCTACAACAAGGAGGGAGTGCTCTACCTGCATCCACTCAAGGTCTGGCAGCGCTCCTCACCGACGATGTTTCTGCCGCACAGACATGCGGGCGGACAATTCACGCCGATCACAGTCAGTTGTGAGGCAACCAGCCTGTTCATGGGCTTGCGTGGCAGTGCCGCCGGCGACCTGGAGCGCCATCTGGATTCCTGGGAGCGTTTGTTCATTCATGCCGCCGATCTGGACGCTTCCGCCGCGCCGGCCGGCGAACGGCAGGCGATGGTGGAGCAACTGTGCCGGCTGCTCATCGGGCGCGACGAGCGTATTCTCGCCTTGGCGCGCCGCCACTTTACGCTGGAGGATCTTCTCGAAATAAAGGAGCGCCTGATCGGCACCGGCTTCGTCGGGGGGAAGTCGGTCGGGATGCTGCTCGCCCGTGCGATCCTGCGTTCCGATGCGGATGGGCAGTGGGACGAAGTGCTGGAGCCGCATGATTCCTTTTTCATCGGCTCGGACCTGTTCCATTCCTTCATTGTCAACAACGGCTGGTGGCAGCTTTTCATGTGGCAGCGCAGCGAGGCCGGCTACCTTAACGGCGCCGAGCAGCTGCGCGAACTGTTCCTGCAGGGTAATTTTTCAGTCGAGATTCAACTCGAATTCCAGAAAATGCTGGAGTACTTTGGCCAGTGCCCGATCATCGTTCGTTCCTCCAGCCTGCTGGAAGACGGTTTCGGCAACGCTTTTGCCGGCAAGTACGACAGTTTTTTCTGCGTGAACCAGGGTTCCCCCGAGGAGCGGCTGGAACAGTTCATGCACGCGGTTAGGCAGGTCTATTCCAGCACTCTGAGCGAAGAAGCCTTGCAGTATCGGTTGCAGCGAGGTCTTGCTCGCCAGGAAGAGCAAATGGCGCTCCTGGTGCAACGCGTCTCGGGTGCTTACCACGGGAAGCTTTTCTTTCCTGCGCTCGCCGGCGTGGGGGTCTCTTACAACACCTTTGTGTGGCGCCACGACATCGACCCGGCCGCGGGGATGTTGCGTCTCGTAGTTGGTCTGGGGACCCGGGCCGTGGACAGAGTGGAGGGAGATTATCCGCGTATCGTCTCGCTCGACAAGCCGCTGCTGGTCCCGTATGCCGATTCGGAGGACAAACGCCGGTTTACGCAGCGCGATATCGATGTGCTCGACGTAGCGCAGAACGGCTGGGTGACCATTCCCATAAACCAACTGGAAGCGGAGGAACCGACGCTTCCGCTCGAGCTCTTTGCCGAATACAAGGACAGGAGCTGGCTGTTTACGTTCGAGCGCTTGCTTACGCAGACGAGTTTTACCGCCACCATGCGCCGCCTGCTGGCGACGCTGGAGCGGGCCTATGAATACCCTGTAGATGTGGAATTTACAGGCACGTACGCAAGCAATGGTCAGCTTTATCTCAACCTGATTCAATGCCGCCCGCTGCAGACCCGCGGGATACAGTCGAAGCGCGTCGAGATCCGCGAGAACTACGCCGCGGAAACGTTGTTTAGAAGCACCGGCAGCTTCATGGGAGGTAGTATCGCCCAGCCGATCGCCCGGGTGATCGCGGTCGATTCGCAGGCCTTCACGGGCCTGACACTCTCCGACAAATATGAACTCGCACGGATCATCGGCCGGCTTAATCGTTTCATCAAGGCGCGCGATCCGCTTCCGAGCCTGCTGCTGGGGCCGGGGCGCTGGGGCACCTCGACGCCGCGCCTGGGCGTGCCGGTTCGATTCGCCGAAATCGACGGCATGACCGCGATTGCGGAGGTGGCTTTTTCCGCTGGAGGGCTGCAGCCGGAGCTGTCATTCGGCACGCATTTTTTCCAGGATCTGGTGGAGACGGGTATTTTCTACGTCGCGCTCAATCCTGAAAAGCAGGGTTGCCTGATAAATACCGCAATGCTCATGGCGCTGCCGAACCGGCTGGCCGAACTGCTGCCGGACGACGCGCGCTTTGCCGAGACGCTGAGGGTGGTCGATCTCCCGCCCGGATATCAGCTGCTGGCCGATATCATGAGCCAGCAGGTCGTCTGCGCCCGCGCCCCGGATTTGGCGTGATGGTTTTTCGCTCTCGGCAGGCACGCCGGAGAGAAGTCTGATTTTTTAACAGGAGGCAACATGGCGATAGCAATGGAAGAGAAAATCGAAGCGATTTATCAACAGGTCAAGGCACGCAATCCGGGTGAAGACGAGTTTCATCAGGCGGTCAAGGAAGTGCTTGAGTCTCTGGGACCAGTCCTGGTGAAGTTCCCGGAATTCGCCGAGCAGAAAATCATCGAGCGCATCTGCGAGCCGGAGCGGCAAATTATGTTTCGCGTTCCCTGGCAGGACGATAGAGGCGAGGTGCACATCAACCGGGGTTTCCGCGTCCAATTCAACAGCGCCATAGGGCCGTACAAGGGCGGCCTGCGTTTCCATCCGTCCGTCTACCTCGGCATCATCAAGTTTCTCGGTTTCGAGCAGACCTTCAAGAACGCGCTCACCGGCATGCCCATAGGCGGCGGCAAGGGCGGATCGGATTTCGATCCGAAAGGAAAATCGAACAACGAAATCATGCGCTTTTGCCAAAGCTACATGACCGAGCTATATCGCCATCTGGGCGAGTATACCGACTGTCCCGCGGGCGACATCGGCGTGGGCGGCCGCGAAATCGGTTACCTCTTCGGGCAATACAAGCGCATTACCAACAGATATGAATCCGGCGTGCTTACCGGCAAAGGCATAGGCTGGGGTGGATCGCTGGTGCGCACCGAGGCGACCGGGTACGGCGCCGTGTACTTCGTGCGCGAGATGCTCAAGGTGCGCAAGCAGTCTCTGGAAGGCAAGACCTGCGTCGTTTCCGGTTCGGGCAACGTCGCCATCTATACCATAGAGAAATTGCAACAACTCGGTGCGAAAGTGATCGCCTGTTCCGATTCCAATGGCGTGATCATTCACGAGAAGGGCATCGATCTGCAAATGCTCAAGAAACTGAAGGAAGTCGAGCGGCGCAGGCTGGCCGACTACGCCACCTATCATAAGGATGCCAGGTACATCGCGGAGGGCAACATCTGGGAAATTCCCTGCCAGGTGGCGATGCCTTCGGCGACGCAGAACGAGCTCAACGGCAAGGATGCCAAGATGCTGGTGAAGAACGGTTGCATCGCCGTCGGCGAAGGCGCCAACATGCCCACTACGCCGGAAGGCGTGCACGTGTTTCTCCACGCCAAGATCGCCTACGGCCCGGGCAAAGCGGCGAATGCGGGCGGCGTGGCGACCTCGGCGCTGGAGATGCAGCAGAATGCGAGCCGCGACTCATGGTCGTTCGAGTATACCGAGCAAAAACTCGACCAGATCATGACCGGGATCCACCAGGCGACCTATGAAACCGCCGAGGAGTTCGGCGCGCCGGACAACTACGTCATAGGCGCCAACGTCGCCGGATTCATCAAGGTGGCGCAGGCGATGGTGCCGATGGGCTTGATCTAGGCTGTCGCATGTGCTTTTTCGCGGCATCCTCCGGCGTTCAGCCAGAAGGTGCCGCGATATCTTTCCCCGTCGATCCGGAAGTCAGAACAGGTTCGATCGGGCCGGCTACTTTAGAGGCAAAACCGTGAACGAGCCCGTCAATTCCAAATCACCGGGTCTGTATCATCCCAGGCACGAGCACGATGCGTGCGGGGTCGGCTTCATTGCCCACATGAAAGGCGTGAAGAGCCACGGCATCGTCGAGCAGGGGCTTTTGATTCTCAAGAACCTCAGTCATCGCGGGGCGGTAGGCGCCGATCCCAAGGCGAGCGACGGTGCGGGCGTACTGATCCAGATACCGGACCGGTTTTTACGGGAGGAAATGGCGAGGCAGGGCGTCGCGCTGCCGCGCTTCGGTCAATATGGCGTGGGCATGGTATTCCTGCCGCAGGAGCCGGCGTCGCGCTTTGCCTGCGAGTACGAGATCGAAAGAGCAATCAAGGACGAAGGACAGGTGCTGCTCGGCTGGCGCGATGTGCCGGTCGATAGCAGCGATCTCGGCGAATCAGTCAGGCAAATCGAGCCGGTGATTCGCCAGGTGTTCATCGGTCGCGGCAGCAGCATTACCGTTGTCGATGCGCTGGAGCGCAAACTTTACATCATACGCAAGTCTTCCGGACACGCGATTCAGGCGCTCAAACTCGCACACGGCAAGGAATTCTATGTGTCGTCCATGTCCGCGCGGACCATCGTCTACAAGGGCATGCTGGCCACCGATCAGGTCGCCCGCTACTACCTGGACTTGCGGGACCAGCGCGTCGTGTCCGCCCTGGCCTTGGTGCACCAGCGCTTCTCGACCAATACTTTCCCCACCTGGGACCTGGCGCACCCGTTTCGCCTGATCGCGCACAACGGGGAGATCAACACGCTGCGCGGAAATGTCAACTGGATGCGCGCGCGCCAGGGCGCAATTTCGAGCCCTATACTGAAGAGCGACCTGGGCAAGATCTGGCCGCTCATATACGAGGGTCAATCCGACTCGGCATCGTTCGACAACGCGCTGGAACTGCTGGTGATGGCGGGCTACCCGCTGGCGCACGCGGTGATGATGATGATACCGGAGGCCTGGGAGGGAAACGCGCAGATGGACGCCGGCCGCCGCGCCTTTTACGAATACCATGCGGCAATGATGGAGCCATGGGACGGGCCTGCGGCGATCGCTTTTACCGACGGCAGGCGCATCGGCGCCACCCTCGATCGCAACGGCCTGCGGCCGGCGCGCTATATCGTGACCGATGACGATTTGGTGGTCATGGCGTCCGAGGTGGGCGTGTTGCCCATCCCCGAAGAGCGCATTGTCAAGAAATGGCGCCTGCAGCCGGGCAAGATGTTTTTAGTTGATCTGGAAAAAGGCCGCATCGTCGACGACAAGGAGTTGAAGGAGGCGCTTGCCCTAAGCCGGCCCTATGCCGAGTGGATAGATCGCATCCGTGTCAAGCTGGACGACGTCGAAAGCGATTCGCTGCATCCTCTGCCCTCAAGCCTGCCCTTGCTCGACCGACAGCAGGCTTTCGGCTACACGCAGGAAGACATCAAGCACATCCTGTTGCCAATGGCGACAACCGGAGAGGAGCCGGTGGGATCGATGGGCAACGATTCGCCGCTGGCGGTGCTGTCGGGCAAGAACAAGACGCTGTACCAATATTTCAAGCAGCTTTTTGCCCAGGTGACCAACCCGCCCATCGATCCGATACGCGAGGAGTTGGTGACTTCCCTGGTTTCGTTCATCGGGCCGAGGCCGAACCTGCTCGGCATCAACGAGAGCAATCCGCCGCTGCGCCTTGAGATCGGACAACCGGTGCTGAATTTCGAGGAGATGGACAAAATCCGGCATATCGACCGCTATACCGACGGCAAGTTCAGTTCCTGCGAATTGGATATCTGTTTTCCGCTTGCTTGGGGGATGCAAGCGATCGAGGCGCGTCTGGCGAGTCTTTGCGCCCAGGCCGAGGACGCGGTGCGCTCGGGCTTGAGCATCCTCATCCTCTCCGACAGGCGCGTAGCCCCGGACACCGTGGCCATACCCGCGTTGCTGGCGCTCTCGGCGATACACCTGCACCTTGTCGGCAAGGGCTTGCGCACCTCGGCGGGCATCGTCGTGGAAACGGGATCGGCGCGCGAGGTGCACCACTTCGCCCTGCTCGGCGGCTTTGGCGCGGAAGCGGTCCATCCTTACCTTGCCCTGGAATCGCTGCTGGCGATCGAAGATCTGTTGCCCGCGCCGATATCGGGAAAACACGCAGTCAGGAATTTCGTCAAAGCCACCGGCAAGGGATTGAAGAAAGTCATGTCAAAAATGGGCATTTCGACCTACATGTCCTATACCGGTGCGCAGATTTTCGAGGCGGTGGGGCTGGCAAGAAGCCTGGTAGACAAGTATTTCACCGGCACACCCTCCAACATCGAAGGTATCGGGATCTTCGAGGTGGCGGAGGAAGCGATACGCGTGCATCGGGCCGCATTCGGCGGGGATCCGGTGCTTGCCAACGCTCTGGACGCCGGCGGGGAATATGCGTTTCGGGTGCGCGGCGAAGAGCACATGTGGACCCCCGACGCGATTGCCAGGCTGCAGCATTCGACGCGCACCAGCAGTTATGCGGCCTACAAGGAATTTGCGCTCATCATCAACGACCAGTCGCGGCGACACATGACCTTGCGCGGTCTGTTTGAATTTCGGTTCGATCCGGCCAGGTCGGTGCCGGTCGATGAAGTCGAGCCGGCCGCGCAGATCGTCAGGCGTTTCGTCACAGGTGCCATGTCCCTCGGCTCCATCTCAACCGAGGCGCATACGACCCTTGCTCTCGCCATGAATCGCATTGGCGGCAAGTCCAATACCGGCGAGGGCGGCGAGGATCGCAGACGCTACGCGCCGGCGAAGGCGGGAGAAACGCTCGCGTCGCGCATCGGCGCAAACCGGATCGCGATCGACTTGCCGCTGCGGGAAGGGGATTCGCTCAAGTCCAAGATCAAACAGGTTGCGTCAGGCCGCTTCGGCGTCACCGCAGAGTATCTCGCAAGCGCCGAGCAGATCCAGATCAAAATGGCGCAGGGAGCGAAGCCGGGCGAGGGCGGCCAATTGCCCGGGCGCAAGGTATCGGAATATATCGCGGAGTTGCGCTATGCCACGCCGGGCGTGGAGTTGATCTCCCCGCCGCCTCATCACGACATCTATTCGATCGAGGATCTGGCGCAACTCATCCACGACTTGAAGAACGTCAATCCCGACGCTTCCATCAGCGTCAAGCTGGTTTCGGAGGTGGGCGTGGGCACGGTGGCTGCCGGCGTAGCCAAGGCGAAGGCGGATCACCTCACCATTTCAGGACATGATGGCGGCACCGGCGCTTCGCCCTGGGGCTCGATCAAACACGCGGGCACTCCGTGGGAATTGGGGTTGTCGGAGACCCAGCAGACACTGGTGCTCAATCGCCTGCGCGGCCGTGTCACGGTGCAGGTCGACGGGCAGATCAAGACTGGACGGGACGTTGTGATCGGCGCGCTGCTCGGTGCAGATGAATTCGGTTTCGCCACTGCACCGCTGGTTGTCTCGGGCTGCATCATGATGCGCAAGTGCCATTTGAACACTTGCCCGGTCGGGGTTGCCACGCAGGATCCGGCGCTGCGCAAGAAATTTTCAGGCACGCCGGAGCACGTCGTCAATTATTTCTTTTTCGTGGCGGAAGAAGTGCGCGAACTGATGTCCATGCTGGGCATCCGCACATTCAGCGAACTGATCGGCCGTTCCGACCTGCTGGAGACCAGGAAAGGCATCGAGCACTGGAAAGCGCGGGGACTCGATTTCTCCCGTATTTTCCACATGCCGAATATGCCGCCCGACGTGGCGCGCAGTCATTGTGAAGCGCAAGACCACGGTCTGGACAAGGCGCTCGATGTGCGGCTGCTCGAACTTGCCAGGCCGGCGCTGGAGTGCGGCGAGAGGGTCGCGATCGACATGCTTATCAGCAACGTCAACCGGACCGTGGGCACCATGCTTTCCGGCACTATCGCCAGGCGCTTCGGGCATGAAGGCCTTGCCGAGGACAGCATCCATGTGCGCCTGGCTGGGTCGGCGGGACAGAGTTTCGGCGCGTTTCTCGCCAAAGGTGTCTGCTTCGAACTGATAGGCGAGACCAATGACTATTGCGGCAAGGGGCTGTCTGGCGGGCGCATTTCGGTGCAGCCTTCGGCAAAGTTTCCTGGGCGGCCGCAAGAAAACGTCATCACCGGCAACGTGGTGCTCTATGGCGCCATCTCCGGCGAAGCGTATTTCTGCGGTGTCGCGGGCGAGCGTTTTGCGGTGCGAAATTCCGGCGCCGATGCCGTGGTCGAGGGCGTGGGTGATCACTGCTGCGAATACATGACCGGAGGTACGGTAGTGGTATTGGGCAGGACCGGTCGCAATTTTGCCGCCGGAATGTCCGGCGGCATCGCGTATGTGCTGGACTTGGACGCCAGCTTCCCGCTGCGCTGCAATACCGCCATGGTGCGCCTGGAGCCGGTGCTCTCTGTCAGTGAGCAGAATGATCAAGTGGCGCGCGAATTCTGGCATAGGTGCGAGACCGATGAGGTGATTTTGAAGACCTTGATCGAGAGGCATCTCGCCTATGCTGGCAGCAAGCAGGCGAAGCGCATCCTGGCTGATTGGAAGACAATGCGCGCAAAGTTCGTCAAAGTGTTTCCGAACGAATACCGGCGCGCGCTGGGCGAACTCGCCGCCGCGAGGCAGATGCCGACCTTGTGATCTCATAACCCCGAAACCGTGACAGCCATGAAACCTGCGGGCCGGCAGGAAAAGAAATTCCGCCAGAATCCGGCAGGCCGCCAAGCTACGGTCGCTGCCGGCGATGTACATGCATGGCTGGACAGCTGGGGCACCGAGGCCGAAATACCAGCGCCTGCGGCCGGGCTGCAGACCTCAGACTCAACAGACCTCAGCAGACCTCAGGGTCAGACTCGCAGAGACCTCAGGGTCAGACTCGAATTTCTACAGAGACCTCAGGGTCAGACTCGAATTTCTAAACGGCTGAGGGAAGACGGGTTTGCCGGGTTTTCAAGAGTATGTTAAATTGCACCAATAGTATGACTATTCACAGCATATTGGAGACGAGCAATGGCAACCACCCGTAAAACCATCACCCTTTCCGATCAGCAAGACGCATGGGTCAAGGTGAGAATTGCCAGCGGCGATTACACCAATGACAGTGAATATTTTCGCGACCTGATCCGCCGTGACCAGGAACAAAACGCCAAGTTTCAGACCCTCAAGGCCGCCATTCAGGAGGGATTGGACAGCGGCGAGAGTAATCGGACGGTGCCGCAGATCATGGAGGAAGTCGAACTCCGATTGAGATCGAATGGGCATCTATAGTCTTACTTCCAAAGCCGCTGCCGATCTCGATCAAATCCACGAATACACGATTCTCAATTTCGGACTCAAGCAGGCACGGGAGTATCTTTCGGGTTTGCACGAGCGATTCAAGACCCTTGCGGAAAACCCGATGCAAGGTCGCAGCGCAAGCGAACTCTCGCCGGGTTTAAGGCGGCTTGAGTATCAGTCGCACGTCGTGTTTTACGTGCCAACGGACAAAGACATTCGAATCGTGCGCGTCCTGCACCAAAGCATGGACGTCAAAAGGCACGTATAGCAGGCTCAGGAGCGCAGCGGCAGCCAATTGTTGCGAGAGTTTATGCGTGACTACGTGCAGCGTAACGCCGGCCAGGCACTTGCACATGACGACTGGTTCCGCCAGCATCAAAGCAGGCCGCCAAGCCACGGTCGCTGCCGACGATGTACATGCATGGCTGGACAGTTGGGGCACCGAGGCCGAAATGCCAGCGCCTGCGGCCGGGCTGCAGACCTCAGACTCGAATTTCTATACCGATAACGAAACGTTGTTCTGAACATCGAGTCTGACCCTGAGCGCACCTGGGCTGCAGACCTCAGACTCGAATTTCTATACCGATAACGAAATGTTTTTCTGAACAATCGAGTCTGACCCTAAGATCACCCCTCCGTAAGCCCGTCCCTATTTCGGGCTTATCGGAGGTTCAATCCGCAATCGATGATGCTGGTTGTGATTGCGCCCATCACCTCACAGATAGACGTACTAAGGCGCACCCCAACTGCGCCACGGCATCACTGAAACACGCAACCGCAGCATTGCTCATCACTTATGCAAACACATGAACAAGCGCCGTCCCCAATCTCAGAGTTGTCCGTGAATTTGAGATAAATATCATCGATGATTTCGTTGTCTTCCTCGATCACTACAACGTTCTGCTCCGTATCCATACTCATCACCTCCTCTCTAGAGATTCATCTGTTGCACCAAATCGTCAAACAACAGCTCTCGATTAAACTCGCAACGCGCCCATCCGATCCGTCGCAAGTCCGGGCAATCGCCTGCGCAGTTCCACTTTGCAAAGCAATCACTACACCCGGCTGGCATGTCGCTACGCGAACGGATCTCATCCCGTTTTTCCGAGCAGAGCTCGATTGCACCGCTCATTTTGTCAATCTGCCCGTAACTGTAGTCTTTACCGTCTTGGTCGCGGTGACAGGCGGTAATCACTCCGTCCACGCATACAGAAAAGGATGGAATTGCCATTGCTCCACAGAATCGCGCAATGAGACGCGAGAGCGACGGGCCGGAGGACGTCACATTGACACCTAAACTGCGCCCGCGCGTCCGGGCATCGAGGAACGAGCGGGTGAAACTCTCTACGGTTGGTGAACTAGCAGACTCGTCCATTAGAGCACGGCCAAGGGGTGCAAGGGGTTCGAAGGCTACCGTTATTCCTGGCCCGAATTCCTTAGCGAAGAATTCAACCGTTGCAGGTAATTGCTTGACGGTCTGACCAGATACGGTGGACCGAATTCCGACATGAAGGCGAGGGCGCCTGGAAAGAAAATAGCGTATTGACTGCGAAACAACCTCATAAGTCGGTTTACCGCGCCGGCTTGGTCGTTGCCAATCTTGAATTTCCGGTGGCCCATCGCAGGAGACAGTTAAATGATCAAAGTTGTCTGCAATAAATGTCCGCTTTCTGTCGTCGTAGAACCCATTGGTAGTCATTGACAAAAAAACTTGGGCTACGCCGAAGCGTTCCGCGCGCTCACGATCGCGGAGGTAATTGACGGTGCGAATGAACTGACGCCAAGGTAGTGTTGGTTCTCCACCAACAGCAAAGGAAACGGCGAGAGTGCGCCTTGGCGTTTCCGCAGCAGCCGAGAAGGCATGATCAAGGGCTGGTTTTAGTGTTGCCCAATCTGCATAAATCGCCTTGTTTGCATCGGCATGGCAATAGATGCAGCTAAGCGTACAGTCCTGAGTGAGGCCGATTCCGAGGTGAAAGGCATTCTGCGGCGGAACAGCGGGGGTAATGGCGTGTGACTGCTTTTGTTTTAGGTTAGCAGCGATTTTGGAAGGAATTTCGCGACGCCTAAGTTGCGTGTATGCCCGCTCAGAAACCACCAATGCTGTGCGAAGGGTCGGTGCGTAGAGAACAAAGGGAGCACTTCCCTTTGCCGACAAAGCCCAAAGGTCATGACCCTCAAAGTAGATGTGGTCTGAACTAATGCGATCCACAAATCCTCCTTCTTACCTATCGCAAGGTACCTAATAATATGTATCTGGAGATGGGAGCATTTGATCTAAATCAACCGAACGTGGTAGGGCAGTTAATGACATGGGGACGGAGCCCAATTAATTTTTTCGCTGGCGGAAATTGGGCTCCGTCCCTATTTAACCCCGGCTCGGCGACTCTCAGGGGCCCCAAAATCAACGGCATATCCGAGTCGGACCAAAGCATGTGTGGTCCAGGGCGCCGGTTGTCGGGAGCCCGTTTCCGCTTACACGGCCAATTTCGAGCCCAAAAAATAGCGCTCTAAGGCTGGAAAACAGCGTTTACCGAGATGATAATGGCGAAACGACAACGACTTGGCGTGGTCCGACCTGTGCAACGCCCTTCAATACTTTAGGCCCTACAAATGGAGAACTCTGTGTCACTCTGGGATGTTATTGGCTCGGTTCTGGCGTCAATTGGTGGTGCAACACTAATTGTTGGTGCATTCGCCCATTTTCTTGGCAAAGTTTGGGCTGATCGAATAGCTAAGCAAACGGTAGCAAGGTATGACCAAGAGCTTGAAACAACGAAAGCGCAAAATACATTGGCTCTTGAAGAGTTCAAACGAAAATCAAACACCGAGCTAAAGGATCGCGAGCAGTTCGGCGGAATTTCCTCTCAGGTGTATCAAGATTTCTTCAAAAATAGAGTAGCAACCTACATAAAGCTTCTCGAAATCAAAAACGAATACATTTCCGGAATGCACGAAGACGCAGTTACAGAAGAAACCGAACGATGGGGTGATGTCTACTATTCTTCATACGTAAAGTTCAGAAAAATTCTCGTTGAAAAACAACTATACATTTCTACGGAACTGGAAAAGGTCTTTCATGATCTGCGGTTGGAGGCTGCCAAATATATTAAAGAGGCAGATTTGGCTGAAGGGTATGCAATTGGAGCCGGCGCCGAACCATGGGAGGCCGATGAACAGAGGTCACCAGTGCATGACAAACTTGCCCAAGGCACTCATAAGCTAATGAGTAACGTAATTCGCCAAATCGATACTGATGTGTCTAAATTGCGGGCCAGAATTGATCTCGATAAGGTCTAACCCATCATTCCACCGGATCTTGCGCATAAAGCCGCGCATGACCGGTGAATTCATACGCTAGACGACTAAACAATGAATGCGCATTCCGAACTTGATCATCTCGCGTTCGCGTTCTTTCGCGAGTTTGCTCGTTGCGAGTACTGTCTTAAAGCCGTGGGCTTGTGCGAGGCGAGCCGCCGCGATCCCACGGCAGACTGGGGAACCTTCGCGGAGCAGGTTCGAAAAACATTCGAGGCGCCACCGTCTGAACAGGTCGCCGAGGCAATTCACTATTACACGGACCCCCCCCGAAGAAGCAAGTCCTTCGTGGATCGTTTCTCGACTGGGACTATGTGCAACCCGACCACAAGAGCCAAGCAGAGCTAGTGCTGCGCTTGGTTTGTCGGGTTCGGAACAATCTATTCCATGGTGGAAAGTTCAACGGGCATTGGTTCGAACCACAACGGAGCGGGGAGCTTCTTCGTCATGCACTGTGCATCCTCGAGGCGGTCGTGGCCGCACACCCGCAAGTAAGGGAAGCGTATGCACAGAAAGCCGTCTAACCTGTCGTTCTAATGACGTAGGGACGGAGCCCAATTTCTGTCCGCGACAAAATTAATTGGGCACCGTCCCCATTTATCCTGCTCTTAGCGCGGTTCGTCCCGTCAACGTATAGGCTACGCGAACGCCACAGCGGCCGGATATTCGCGGACACGCAGAGTGGCGGGAAAAGTTCCAATATCCTTATAGTCCGACCAATTCGCGCTAGACCCCTGTTTCATAAAGAAGCTGACGCCGGCAGATCTGCACTGGCGTCGGATGTCATGTGCCCAAGTTCTAAGCATCGGCCGGGCATACGGACCAGACTCACCCCCGACAATCGCCCAATGAATACCCTTCAGGTTGAGCGAGGGCAGCCCCCCGAGCAACGGTTCGAATGATACAAACCGGACTCTGGCTGGCACCTCGCGTAAGTGATCAATTCGCGATGTCACCAGGCTATTTTCTACAGAAACACCCATCCATACATTCGGCGTCCAAGGAAGAGCAGCGGCAAGTGACAGAAGGCGGTCACTCCGCTTTGTGAGCACTTGGAAGATGTGTTGCGGGCAGGCAGTCATCACTTCAAACACACGGTTGATAAACTCTTCAGGGACATCTTCGTGAAACAAGTCGCTCATCGAGTTTACGAATATTTTCGTCGGGCGTCTGAGCAATCTCGGCTGGTCCAAGCGGTCAGAGTGGACCATAACTTCGGTGAAGGCGCGCGTGCCCCAAAAACGGTTAGCGAGACGCTCAGCGTAGCAATTCTTGCAGCCTTGGGATACCTTGGAGCAGCCAGTTACCGGGTTCCAGGTGCGTTCGGTCCACTCGATCTTTGTGACAGTAGCCATATGTGGCATCGTATCAGAAACCGAAACTACCCTGCGGGCTCTTATCGGCTACGGAATTCCAAATATTGGCGGCCAAGGGATGTCGCGAGAGAAGCACAAGCCAGTAGAGAGGCTGGCGGGTCCCGCCCCGAATCAGTGGCGCTTCCTTGGCGATCTGAAAGCCGTGCTTTTCAAATAACGAAACCCAATACCAAAATGTCGTTCCTCGCATCTGATCGCGAGCGCGCATCGTTACATGCGCGCGCCAACCAGGAACGAAGTCGTCCATAATAGAAGTTTCCTCTGCGAGGAAGCTGTCTAGATTACGCTGCAGATCATTCGCGCTGAAATGAACAATAAAATCTACGTGGCGAAGATCTCGCTCAAAAAAAGCCTCGAACACGCTGAACGGCAATGCCTTAAGATTGTACGGGTCGAGGAATACAAGGTGCAGGCCGAATCTATCCAGTTCTGCGGCGGCTTTTCGCGAGGTTTCTCGCGCCTCGCCGACGAGGGTCCTTGGCATACAGCCCGCCCTCTTTAACCGAGTGTCGCAAGCCTCGGTTGATTCACGATCCGAATCTGCGACGATTACTGAAGTATAGGGCGCTTTGCTACCGGCTGACGCTCGCCAGGCAATCAGAGAACTGCCGTCGACAATTTGCCCGGTGGTCTTGACCTCGACACGGCCCGGACCGCTAAAAAGGTCAACATAGCCTCGGTGTTGATACTTAGAGCGGACGCCCCAGGTTGCATCGACATATTCGCGAAGGAGGCGGTGCTTCAACTCGACGGACCATTCGCCGACCTCTGCTACTGGCAAACCGTCAGAAGTATCAATCCGCGCGGGTTTCTTCACGACCTGATTCCCCTCCTATGCGCGCTGGCCGAGAAGCCAGGGCAAACTATTCTAGCCCAAAGCAATGACATGGGGACGAACCGCAATTTCCGTCCGCGACTAAATTAATTAGGCTCCGTCCCCATTTAACTCTTAGGGCACCCGCATCGTCCTTACAATCTCCCCCAACAGAAGGTCAATCGGTGAGCGAAATTCAACCTGCTCACGATTTGGCAAGCTTTCCGACGCGCGAATTGGCATATGCAGGTAGCTGTCCGCTATCTTTCGCACCGAGTTTTGCAGATGCTGCATGGCATCCTTAAATGATTTCCCGCTCCCGCTATAGTTGCTTGCCACCTCTTGGAACGTGCCGCACCCAAAGATTGGCGGGACATGGTCAAGCACTGCACGTACTAGAAAGATGCACGACAAATACGACCCAGTTGCATAGGCGCGATTCAGCTCGAGTAGAAGAGAAGACAGCTTGGCCGTATCGTATTTGACTTTGGGTAACTCCTGAATTTCCTTGATCCGATGTGGATTCACAAACAACTCTTGCGGTACTGCCGCCTCGGGATAATGCTTGCGCGTCCTTATTCGAAAAGGTCGACCCTGAGAATCGAAGTCTTCTTCCTCGCTGTTCATCGACTCATGACAGAAGCTTACCGTGCCGCAACCAGCACACTTGATCGTCAAATAGTGGTGCCTGAAGTGAATTAAGCCGTCATCTGACCAATCTTCCCGGTTCACAATTGCCAAGATCGCGTGCGTCGTGTCTACCCGGCACGTAGGACATGGATACGCCTTGGTCATGCCGGCCGGGTCCTGTGCAGTAATGGAATTGTCCTGGCCGGGAATCTCCCGCTCCTTTCGATTCTGTAGAACGGCATATATGGGACATTCGGTATAGTGCAGCGGTGTGCAGGACGACCAGCTCCACCGTGGATCCTCGCGTGAAGCGCCTTCCTTGCTTAACTGCTCGTGAGCGAGTCCCACGTCGATCTCGTCGGCGTACCTAGTCAGCCCCGAGGCAAAATATCCGAATCGATCGAACATCACTTCGGGACAAAAACGCGAGAAGATGCTGATCTTTTCCTCCGACCCAAAGATCGCGGACGCTTGCTCATCCGTGCGCGGCCACAAATCCGACTTCTCCCATTTTTCTTTCAGTCGATTGTCTTCAGCCTCTGGAATCTTGGTGCTGCCGGCGCTCCCCATCAATGAGAGACTTTGGTAGTACCGTGGACAGGCCTCGACAGTCCCAAAAGGGCAACGGACCGGGCTGCCACGCTCCTTGCTAATGGCTGCGACCCACTTTAGGTCGGGTATGTCGTCGGTTTTACCCATGAGCGTACACGCCGCCCGCCTCGGCAAGGACCAGTTCGTAAAACGCTGCTATGTCCGTAGGAGCATCGTGAAGCGCCTCCAAATCGTCCTCAACCTCACGGAGATGTCGGTAAAGAAACATCGTGCAGTCTTTTGCAATGGTGAGCATCGGTATATTCATTTGTTCCAGATCGTCCAGGTGAGCGACAAACTTGTCCCGATACGTAACCATTGCCGTCCTGCACGCATCATATAGCGGCCAAGCTGGCCGCGCGCTCGCAACCACCATTTTAAGGCTTTACGCAACTCGTGGTGCGGCCCTACGCTACTGTTCTCGGGGGTTAAGATAGCACTTATGATAGGAATTTCAACGCGAAATAGCGAACCAACTCCTCGAGCGCGGCGCTGTTTAGTTAAGCCGGCTTGTGACGGTGCAAAACGGCATCAAAAGTCTTCCGCAGCCGGCTGCGGCCTGCTATTTGCACACGGCGTTCTTCTACGGGTCGGATTCTGCCGTAATGCGCAAGAGCAATGGCCCCGTCGGGGATCTATCACGCTGATCGTCCGGTTTTGAATCCAGATCGGACGTAATGGTATCGTTCAATCAACGACAGCTTTGGCCGAACAGCAGACGCTGATGCATGCATCGGCGAGCATCTCTTGTGGGGGTTTCCAGAATTGGGATTCGGAACCACCCATCAGATTGAGCCGCGACTACAGTTGAGGACCCCGCGCTGAGCCCGTCCCTCATTAAACGATAAGTATCTTTTAGGACACCCTTCACTCTTCACCCTTCACTCTTCACTGTTCCTAATGCGCTTTGTCCCAGTTCGCCCCCACCCCAACTTCCACCAGCAACGGCACTGACAGCTTCGCCACCCCGGTCATCAGCCCGGGCAGTGTCTGCCTGACGCTGTCGAGTTCATCGTCGGGCACTTCCAGCACCAGCTCGTCGTGCACCTGCATGATGAGCCGCGTCTTGAGTCTGTCGCTTTCGAGCCAGCCCTGCACCGCGATCATCGCCAGCTTGATCAGATCGGCGGCGGTGCCCTGCATCGGCGCGTTGATCGCCGCGCGTTCCGCGCCCTGGCGCCGCATGCCGTTGCTGCTTCTGATTTCGGCGAGCCACAGCCGGCGCCCGAACACGGTCTCGACAAAACCCCGTTCGCGCGCCTGTTCACGCGTGGTCCGCATGTATTCCGCCACGCCCGGATAGCGCGCGAAATAGCGGTCCATGTACTGCTGGGCGGCGCCCCGCTCCAGCCCCAGCTGGCGCGCCAGCCCGAACGCCGACATGCCGTAGATCAGGCCGAAGTTGATCACCTTGGCGTAGCGCCGCTGCTCGGCATCGACGGCTGCCAGTTCCACGCCGAAGATCTCCGCAGCGGTGGCGCGGTGGATGTCCTCGCCGGCGGCGAACGCCTTGAGCAGGCTCGCGTCCTGCGAGATATGCGCCATGATCCGCAGCTCGATCTGCGAGTAGTCCGCCGACACGATGTGGCAGCCCTGATCGGCGATGAAAGCCTCGCGGATGCGCCGGCCCTCCGCGGTGCGGATGGGGATATTCTGCAGGTTGGGTTCGTTGCTCGCGAGCCGCCCGGTCACCGCCACCGCCTGCGCATAATTGGTGTGTACCCTCCCGGTACCCGGATCAACCATCAACGGCAGCTTGTCGCTATAAGTCGACTTGAGCTTGGCCAGCCCGCGGTATTCCAGTATCAGCTTCGGCAGCGGATGATCGAGCGCCAGCTGCGCCAGCGAGTCTTCGTCCGTGGACGGCGTGCCCGAAGGCGTTTTCTTGACCGGCGTCAGACCATGCTTGTCGAACAGGATCTCCTGGATCTGTTTCGGCGAGTTGAGATTGAACGGCTGCCCCGCCTGCTCGTGCGCCTTCGTTTCGAGCGCCATCATTTTTTCGCCGAACTCGCGCGACAGTTGCGCCAGCAGGCGGGTGTCGAGCAGCACGCCATGGCGTTCCATGGTCTGCAGTATCTGCATCACCGGCATTTCGAGATCGCGATAAATATGCAGCAGCTTGGCGTCCGCCTCGATTTGCGGATACAGCGCCTGATGCAGCTGCAGCGTGATGTCGGCGTCCTCCGCCGCATAGTCGGTGGCGTGCTCGATCGCGACCTGCTCGAAACCGATGCGGCTCGCGCCCTTGCCGGTGACTTCATCGTAACTAATTGTTTTTATTGATAAATGTCTTTCTGCCAGGCTGTCCATGTCATGGGATTTGTGGCTTTCCAGTACATACGACTGCAGCAGGGTGTCGTGCTGAATGCCGCCCAGCCGCACACCGTGGTTGGCCAGCACGTGCGCATCGTACTTGAGGTGCTGGCCGAGCTTTGCGTATTGATCGCCCTCGAGCCACGACCTGAGCTTGTCGAGCACGTGCTCGAGCCCCAGCTGATCGGGCGCCCCCGCATAGCGATGGGCAAGCGGAATATAGGCCGCATGCCCGGGCTCGATGGCGAGCGAGATGCCGACCAGCCGCGCCTTGAACGGATCGAGACTGGTGGTTTCGGTGTCGACTGCAACAAGATCGGCCTTGCCGATCTTGTTAATCCAGGTATCCAGTTGCGTGTCAGTAAGGATTGTTTCGTAGTTTCGGTCAGGCGCGAGTTGGGGGGCGCGCGTCTCAGAGCCTGCCATGGCGTCGCCGGCGGCTGACTGCTGCAGTTGTTCCGTCTCGGCTGGCGCGCCCTCCAACTCGCGCCTCCAGGTCTTGAATTCGAAACGGTCGTACAGTTCGGCGAGCTTGTCCTTGTCCTGCGGCCGCGGGGCCAGATCCTCGACCTGCTGCGGCAATTCGACGTCGCATTTGATGGTCAGCAGTGCGCGCGCCTGGGGCAGCCAGGCGAGCGCTTCGCGCAGATTGTTGCCGACCACGCCGCCGATGTCGGGAGCATGCTGCACCACGGCGTCCAGCGTGCCGTACTGGGTCAGCCATTTCACCGCGGTCTTGGGCCCGACCTTGGCCACGCCCGGCACATTGTCGACGCTGTCGCCCACCAGCGTCAGATAATCGATCATGCGCCCGGCTTTGACGCCGAATTTCTGCTCGACGCCGGCTTCGTCCAGCGTTTCGTTGGACATGGTATTGACCAGCGTGATACTGGGGCTGACGAGTTGCGTGATGTCCTTGTCCCCGGTCGAGATCACCACCCGCATGCCGGCGCGCTCGGCCTGCCGGGCGAGCGTGCCGATCACATCGTCGGCCTCCACGCCTTCGATGCACAGCAGCGGCCAGCCCATGGCGGCGATGGCCTCGTGCAGCGGCACGATCTGCGCTGCCAGATCGTCGGGCATCGGCGGCCGGTTGGCCTTGTATTCGGGGTAAAGATCGTCGCGAAAAGTCTTGCCTTTGGCGTCGAAAACGCAGGCGCTATAATCGGCGTGGACATCCTTGTGCAGCCGGCGCAGCATGTTGAGCACGCCGTAAATCGCGCCGGTCGGCTCGTTATTCCGGCTGCGCAGGTCCGGCATCGCATGGAATGCGCGGTATAGATACGACGATCCGTCAACCAGCAGCAGTGTCTTCATTGCCTTCGGGGGTGAGTGGTCAAGGGTGAGAAGTGCGGGGAAGAATCAACCATCAGCAACGCTGATACGCCCTACACCCTTCACGCATTCACCCTTCACAAAAGGAACCAATATGAGTCTCAAAGTAAAGCTTCCGCCCCCGCTGTCATCCGAACTTGCCGAAAAAACCTGGTCGGCGCGGGAGTCGTGGCGGGTCTTCGGCATTATGTCAGAATTTGTCGAGGCGACGGAACGGCTGAGCACGATCCGCCCCGCGGTGAGCATATTCGGCAGCGCGCGCGTGTCCGCCGCCCATCCCTACTATCTGCTCGCAGAAAAAATCGCCCGTTGTTTATCCGATGCCGGCTTCAGCGTGATCTCGGGCGGCGGCCCGGGCGTGATGGAAGCCGCCAACAAGGGCGCCTTCCACGGCCGCAGCCCGAGCATCGGCCTCAACATCCAGTTGCCGCACGAGCAAAAGGCCAACCCCTACCAGGACATCAGCCAGACTTTCCGCCATTTCTTTGCGCGCAAAGTGATGTTCGTCAAGTTCGCCACCGCCTACGTCGTGATGCCGGGCGGTTTCGGCACGCTGGACGAAATCCTGGAGGCGCTGACGCTGGTGCAAACCGGAAAGACCCGCAAAATGCCTATCATCCTGGTGCATGAGCCGTACTGGCGCGGCCTGCTCGACTGGTTCCGCAGCACGCTGGTGGCCGAGGGCATGATAGGCGCGGAGGATATGGATCTGATCCAGGTCATCAACGAACCTCAGGCGGTGGTCGACGCGATATTCCACTACTACGAGAAACGCGGCTTCGAGCCGTCGGCGGCCGAACGCGAAATTCTGCTCAATCTGTAACGGTTGCCTCCAGGCCGGGCTGGATTCAGGCTTCAGCCTGATGCCGGCGCAGCGATATCCGCCATCGGCCGCTTCAAAAAAGCCCGCAGAGAGCCCATAATAGGCGTCATAGACAAGGATACGTTCATGCGCTCACTCATTGCCGCCCTCATACTGTGTATCGCGCTGCCGGTTGCCGCACAGAGCCAGTCGAAACCGGCTCTGCAGCCGATACCCGAGCCGCCACCGCCACCGCCGGGAATGGAACTCGATCCCGCTCTCGAGCCCCAGGTGACCATCATCAAGCGCGGCGCCGATACCGTCGAGGAGTACCGCATCAGCGGCAAGCTCTACATGATCAAGGTCACGCCGCCGGGCGGAACACCGTACTATCTGATCGATGAAAGAGGCGACGGCAAGTTCAGCCGCCAGGACAGCCACGATACCGGCATCCGTCCGCCGATGTGGGTCATTCATACCTTTTGACGGCCGTAAATGGTAAATAGTAAATAGTGAATAACCTCGAAGGGACATCGAAAAGAATCAAGAGAACTTGGCGCGTTTACCCGTAGTTCGGGGTTTCACCAATCACTGTTCACTGCTCACTCGCCGTAAAAATGTCCGTATACACTGTCGTCTCCCCCGAACATCTCGGCGCCTGGCTCAAAGATTACTCGATAGGCACGCTGGTCAGCCTCGAGGGCATCAGCGCCGGCATCGAAAACACCAACTACCGCGTTACGACGACCGGGGGCCGCTACATCCTCACGCTGTTCGAGAAACTCAAGGCCCACGAACTGCCTTTCTATCTGCGCCTGATGGACCATCTCTCGGATCGCGGCATCCCGTGTCCCAAACCGATAGTCAACCGCAACCACGAGTTTCTGGGGACGCTGAACGGAAAACCCGCCAGCCTGGTGAGCTTTCTTTCCGGCAAGGACATCGGACGCCCGGGCGCCGCGCAATGCGCCCAGGTGGGCGCGATGCTCGCCAGCATGCATCTGGCCGGACAATCTTACCCGCTGGCCATGGAAAATCCGCGGGGCCCCAAATGGTGGAAGGCGGCGCTGCCCGAGATCGTGCCCTTCATGCCGGCGCCGGAGGTGGTACTGCTGCGCGAGGAAGTGCGTTTCCAGTCGCTCTACCGTTTTTCCGACCTGCCGCGCGGCGTTATCCATGGCGATCTGTTCCTCGACAACGTGTTGTTTGACAACGATCGCATCGCCGGGGTGATCGATTTTTATTTCGCCTGCACCGATGCGCTGCTCTATGATCTTGCCATCACCGTCAACGACTGGTGTGTGGATGCGGGCGGGAAACTCGATGCAGAGCGCTGCGCTGCGCTGCTTGACGCCTACCGCAGGATACGCCCGTGCACCGCGATCGAGCGCGGCGCCTGGCCGGTCATGCTGCGGGCGGCGGCGCTGCGCTTCTGGGTGTCCCGGCTGTATGATCTGCACCTGCCCCGCCCCGGAGAAATCACCCACGCCAAGGACCCGGGGCATTTCCGCGAGATCCTGCAGCAGCACATCGCCCACGAGCACGAACTGCCGCAACTCGTGACATAATTGGCGGGCAGGCGGACCGCTGTGTCCGCGAATCAACGGGAAGGATCACCTATATGGACGCGCGCATCGTCGAAGCAGGCCGGGGCTGGCAATGGATCGTCGACGGGTTTGCATTGTTCCGCAAGAATCCGCTGGTATGGATTTCGCTGACGGTCATCCTGGTGCTGCTGTGGATGGTCTCACTGACCATCCCGATGATCGGCCCCCTGCTGTTCAACCTGTTCTCTCCCGCGCTGTTCGCGGGGCTGATGGTGGGCTGCAAAGCACTGGAGTCAGGCGGCCAGCTTGAACTGGCTCACCTGTTTGCAGGTTTCAGGAAAAACGCTTCCCCGCTGGTGACCATAGGCGGCGTCTACCTGGTTGGCACCATCGTCGTCGTCGGCATCGTGTTCGTGAGCGCAGGCGGTTCGATGCTGCCCACCATGATGTCCAAATCACAGCCCGATATAGAAGCCCTGGCGGCGGCGCTGCGCAGCATGGCGCTGGGATTGACGATCGGGCTCGCGTTCTATATGCCGCTGCTCATGATGATCTGGTTTGCGCCGCTGCTGATCGTGTTTCACGACCAGACCCCGGTGGCGGCGATGAAGCTTTCCTTCAGGGCGTGCTGGATCAACATGATGCCGTTCCTGGTCTACGGGCTGGCGATCCTGGTGCTGTGGTTCATCGCCTCCATACCGTTGCTGCTGGGACTGGTGGTATTGCTGCCGGTGTTGATCTGCTCGGTCTACACCAGCTACAAGGACGTTTTCAGCCCCGGCGCGGCACCGGCAGCCGACGGTAATCCGCTGCTGAAATAATCAGTCACGCCGCCGCGAGATTCGCGTACTCCAGCATCAGCCACTTCAGCCCCGAGTCGCGGAAATTCACCTGCACGCGGGCTTCAGCGCCGCGCCCTTCGGCGCTGACGATCACCCCGGCGCCGAATTTGGGGTGAGTGACGCTCTGGCCGATGCGCCACGGGCTGGCAGAATCAGAGTTCAGTGTTGAGGGTTTAGTATTGAGAGCGCCAAGGCCCGCAGTCTGCGCTCCGACCCCTGAATCCCGAATCCCGAATCCCGAATCCTGAGTCCTGAATCTGGGATTCATGCGCTGCATCAGGTTTTCCGGTATTTCCCGGAAAAACCGCGACGCGACGTTGTAACGGGTCTGGCCGTGCAGCATGCGGCTTTGCGCCAGCGACATATAAAGACGGCGCCGCGCGCGGGTGAGCGCAACGTACATCAGGCGCCGCTCTTCGTCGATGCCGTCGGCTTCATTCAGGCTGTTGTCGTGCGGAAACAGCCCCTCCTCCATACCGCTGATGAACACGCTGTGAAATTCCAGGCCCTTGGCTGAATGCACGGTCATCAACTGCAGCGCATCGTCACCCGCCAGCGCCTGGCGCTCGCCAGCTTCCAGCGCGGCGTGCGCCAAAAATGCCGTGAGTTCGTCCGGTTCATCGATGCCCACGCCTTCGCCCGCCGGCTGGATATCGCGCTCGGCCACGAAGGCAGCGGCGGCGTTGACCAGTTCGGCGAGGTTTTCCAGGCGGTCCGCGCCTTCCTTCGCTGCCTTGTAATGCTGCTGCAATCCGCTGGCCTCGATCACATGCTCGATGATTTCCGGCAACGGCAGCCCCGCGGTGGCCGCACCCATGGACTCGATCAGCGCGACGAACGCCGGGATTCCCTTGAGGGATGAGGGGTCTGCGGCGGGTTGGGGTTTGGGTTTTCCCTCCTCCCTCCTCCCTCCTCTCTCCTCCCTAAACTTCGCAGCCGCCCACAGGTTGCCGCCGTTCACGCGCGCATTCTCCTGAAGCTGTTCCAGACTGCGGCTGCCGATGCCGCGCGCCGGAAAATTGATAATGCGCAGCAACGCGCCATCGTCATCATGGTTCGCTATCAACCGCAGATAGGCCAGCGCATGCTTGACTTCCTGGCGTTCAAAAAAACGCAGTCCACCGTAGACCCGATACGCCAGCGCGGCGCTGAACAGTGCGTGTTCCAGCACCCGCGACTGGGCGTTGGAACGGTACAGCACGGCGATCTCGGCCAGCGCGACGCCATTGCCATGCAGCGACTTCACTTCGTCGACAATGAAACCCGCCTCCTCAATGTCGGTCAGCGCCTCGTAGACACGCAGCGGCTCGCCCTTGCCTTCCGCTGTCCACAGGTTCTTGCCCAGGCGTTTCCGATTGTGGCTGATCAGCGCGTTGGCCGCATCGAGGATGTGGCCGTGAGAGCGGTAGTTCTGCTCGAGCTTGATGACCTTTTCTATGCGGAAATCGCGCTGCAGGTCCTGCATGTTGGCGCTGTGGGCGCCGCGAAACGCGTAGATTGAGTTGTGTGTAACCAGCCCGTTGGCAACAAAGTTGTGGGCTGGCGGCACATTCAGATCAAACACGGCCGTTGCCCGGACCGGATGCGAGGTTACCTGTTTGACGACATCGAGCTTTCCATCTTCTCCAACCATGACCATCCCGGGCCGCACGCTGCGCGCGTGGACGAACGGCAAAGAAGTCGAATGGAAACCGGCCTTGGCAAGAATGTTACCTCCAAGCCGGTTCCGGATCTTTTGCGCCAGCGATGACAACACTCCGAAATCCTTGCTGGCTGTCTCGAACCGCCAGCTTTGCGACCCTTGCTTAGCCGGCCTGACGCTTATCCCCATATCCTGCAGCTTCCGCCGGCCCTCCGGGTCGTTCCCCATGATGCAAATACGATGCAGGACGCTGCGGCCGCGATTGTCTCCGCAAAGCGTGAGCGTGATATTTCTGCGATTGGAGTTACGCGAGCGTGGAACATGATGCGGATGTCCGGGATCGATATCGAAGTCCGCCATCAATCGCAAGGCGGCACCATGCGTATCCACCTCGCGGAAAAGGCGGGAAATGTATTTGGCGTCATGCACCAGTCCATTGACTGCCTTGCCTTTACGCGGCACGAAAGGCAGCGTGGGCAGACCATAACGCAAAGACAGCAAAATCTCCTGCAACCGGGCTTCGTTTTCAGACGAGTGAGCGCCTACTATCCACAGCGAATCCGCATGTTCCTGCAGTGCGCGCTGCCTGAAACCCAGCATGGGCTTGCGCTGGCCGCGGGTATAGACCTGCGAGGTGCCCAGCCGGTAACCCACTCCGCGCTTGTGCATAAGATAGGTAAAGTAGGTTTGCGGCGTCTCTCCGAGCAGGTAGCCGGCAAAATGAGTGTGCTCCGGCGTGCTGGTGATTTTCCGTCCAGCCCGGGTGACGATGGTGACGAGCGCCTGTTTACGCTGCTTTTTGAACACGGCGTCGACTTCAGCGGGTCGAAAATCCCGTTTCCCGAAGCATGACAATACCCTGTCGCCCTTGCGGATCTTTTCGACGGGTTTTTTCGATCCGTCCGCCATTGTGATCTGCGTGCCCTTCACGAGACATTGATCGTCGTCGCCCACCGCGAAGATGGCATTGCCCGAGCCCGCGAGCAGCTGCAGCCAGCGGTACTGCAGGCGGTTGGTGTCCTGGAATTCATCGACCAGGATGTGGCGGAAGCGGCTTTGGTAGTGCTCGCGCAGCACCTCGTTGCGCGACAGCAGCTCATACGAGCGCAGCAGCAGCTCGGCAAAGTCGACCGCGCCTTCGCGCTGGCATTGCTCGTCGTAGGCAGCGTAGACCTCCCGCATGCGGCGCGTGAATTCGTCATGGGTCTCGACCTGCGCCGCGCGCAGCCCCTCGTCCTTGCTGGCGTTGATGAACCACTGCGCCTGGCGCGGCGGATAGCGCTCCTCGTCGAGGTTCATGCTTTTCATCAGCCGCTTGACGAGCGAGAGCTGGTCCTGGCTGTCGAGAATCTGAAACAGCTGCGGCAGCCCGGCTTCGCGGTGATGGATGCGCAGCAGCCGGTTGCACAGGCCGTGGAAGGTGCCCACCCACATGCCGCGGATGTTGACCGGCAGCATCGCCGAGATGCGCGACAGCATCTCCTTGGCCGCCTTGTTGGTGAAGGTGACGGCGATCAGCCCCTGCGGGCTCGCCTGCCCGGTCTGGATCAGCCAGGCAATGCGCGTGGTGAGCACGCGCGTCTTGCCGCTGCCGGCCCCGGCGAGAACCAGCGCGGATTGCTGCGGCAGGGTGACTGCTTCGAGCTGCTGCTCGTTAAGCCCGGTGAGAAAGCCTGGAGACATTCAAAAATGCATAATATTTCGCGCTAATTATAAGGCACGCGCTGCCTGCCGTCTTATTAATCAAGGCGTTCTTTTCGCTCCGTTCTTGAGTTTTTTCATTTCAGGAGTTTGTCGAGGTCACGTCCGACAAACTCCTGGGCGGATGCGGTTATAATTGGGGCCTTTTTCACGGCATGTATATGCAGCAAAAATATAATCCGCACGCGATCGAGCGCGACGCCCAGAAACAGTGGGACGAGAGCGGGGCATTCCGCGCCGCCGAATCCGCCGATAAACCCAAGTACTACTGCCTGTCGATGTTCCCGTATCCGTCGGGCAAGCTGCATATGGGCCACGTCAGGAATTACACCATCGGTGACGTGCTCACGCGCTATCACCGCATGAAGGGCTACAACGTGCTCCAGCCCATGGGCTGGGATGCCTTCGGGCTGCCGGCGGAAAACGCCGCCATGGCCAACAATGTGCCACCGGCGAAATGGACCTACGACAACATCGCCTATATGAAGAAGCAGCTCATGTCGCTGGGACTGGCCATCGACTGGAGCCGCGAGATCGCGACCTGCAAACCCGACTACTACCGCTGGAATCAGTGGCTGTTCCTGCGCATGCTGGAAAAAGGCCTGGTGTACAAGAAAACCGGCACCGTGAACTGGGACCCGGTGGATCAGACCGTGCTTGCCAACGAGCAGGTGATCGAGGGGCGCGGCTGGCGCACCGGCGCCGTGGTGGAAAAACGCGAGATCCCCATGTACTACATGGCGATCACCCGCTACGCCGACGAACTGCTCGCCGCGCTGGATACGCTGCCGGGCTGGCCCGAGCGCGTCAGGGCGATGCAGGCCAACTGGATCGGAAAAAGCTACGGCGTGCGCTTCGCCTTTCCCTACACGCTCGACGATAAGGACGGCAAACTGTGGGTGTTCACCACACGCGCCGACACCATCATGGGCGTCACCTTCGTCGCGGTCGCCGCCGAGCACCCGCTGGCTGCGCGCGCGGCGCGTGACAACCCGAAACTCGCCGCCTTCGTCGAGGAATGCAGGCACGGCAGCGTGATGGAAGCCGACATGGCCACGATGGACAAGAAAGGCATGCCCACCGGCATATTCGTGGTCCATCCGTTAAGCGACGAAAAAATCGAAGTCTGGGTAGGCAACTACGTGCTGATGGGCTATGGCGAAGGCGCGGTGATGGCCGTGCCGGGCCACGACGAACGCGATTTTCATTTTGCCAAACAATACCAACTGCCCATCAGCCAGGTGGTCGATGTTGCAGGCAAGACGTTTAGCGTGGACGCTTGGCAGGACTGGTACGCGGACAAGGAAAACGGCCGCTGCGTTAATTCCGGCAAGTACGACGGGCTAGCCTACAGCGCGGCTGTGGACGCGATTGCCGCCGATCTCAAGGCCAAAGGCCTGGGGGAAAAACAGGTGCTCTACCGCCTGCGCGACTGGGGCATTTCGCGCCAGCGCTATTGGGGCTGCCCCATCCCCATCATCCATTGCAACGCATGCGGCGACGTGCCGGTGCCCGACGCGCAGCTGCCCGTGGTGCTGCCGGAAGACTGTGTGCCTGACGGCGCCGGCAACCCGCTCAACAAGCGCGCTGATTTCGTCAACTGCGCGTGTCCCGCATGCGGCAAGCCGGCGCGGCGCGAGACCGACACCATGGACACCTTCGTCGACTCCTCGTGGTACTACTCGCGCTACCCGTGCAGCGACAACGACAAAGCCATGGTCGATGCGCGCACCAGCTACTGGATGCCGGTCGATCAGTACATCGGCGGCATCGAGCATGCGATCCTGCATCTGCTCTACTCGCGCTTCTGGACCAAGGTCATGCGCGACTTCGGTCTGGTCAAATACGACGAACCGTTCGCCAACCTGCTGACCCAGGGCATGGTGCTCAATGAAATTTTCTCCCGCAAGACCGACAGCGGCCGCATTGTGTATTTCAATCCCGCCGATATCGAGATCCAGGTCGACGACAAAGCCAACCGCTGCGGCGCAATACTCAGGTCCGACGGCCAGCCGGTGGAATCCGGCGGCATGGGCACCATGTCCAAATCCAAGAACAACGGCGTCGACCCCCAGGCGCTGATCGACGAATACGGCGCCGACATTGCGCGCTTTTTCATGATGTTTGCGTCCCCGCCGGAAGATACACTGGTGTGGAACGATGCCGGTGTCGAAGGCTCATCGCGGTTTCTCAAACGCCTGTGGACTTACGGCGTGAGAGTCCGGAATGGCGGCGGCCCCACGATCGCCGCGGGTTTGCAGAAAACCACGCGCCTGGAAATCCATACGGTGCTCAAGCAGGCGAACTACGACATCGCCCGCCACCAGTTCAATACCGTGGCCTCGGCGTCGATGAAAATACTGAACGCACTGGATCGGCTGGCCGGTGTGGAAGGCGAGGTTGTCAGAGAAGGTCTCTCGATCTTGTTGCGGCTGCTGGCGCCGATCACGCCCCACATTTCGCACCAGTTGTGGCGCGATCTCGGGTACGGCGAAGACATTCTCTCCGCGCCGTGGCCGGAGACCGACGAGGCCGCACTTGCACAGGACGAGATCGCGCTTGTGGTGCAGATCAACGGCAAGAAACGCGGCGATGTGCGTGTGCCGCACGATGCCGACCGCGCGGCGATCGAGAACATCGTGATGGCCGACCCCGCAGTGCAAAAGCACATCAGCGGCCAGCCGGTAAAGAAAGTGATCGTCGTGCCCGGCCGGCTGGTGAACATCGTCGTATAAATGAGGTAAGATTACGGCGAGACCGGAGTCGCATTTGTCCATCATTGATTAAATGAAATGTATCCTTTAGGGCGTTCATCGTTCATCATGCTGACAGCAGCGCTGCTGCTGTCAGCATGCGGCTTTCACCTGCGCGGCCCGGCAGATTTGCCCTTTGATACGCTCTACGTGCAGGCGCCGCCAACGTCTCTGTTCGCGACGCAGTTGAAGCGTGCGGTGAGCGCCGGCAGCCAGACCAGGATCGCGGACAGCGCCAAAAGTGCAGCGGCCACGCTGCAGATCCTGAACGAAGTTCGGGAAAAACAGATTCTTTCGCTTTCCACCGGCGGCCGTGTCAGCGAGTTCCGGTTGCTCTACCGGGTGTCCTACCGTCTGCTCGACAGCAAGAACATAGACCAAATACCGCCAAGCCAAATCGAGCTGCAGCGCGATTTCGCATACAACGACCAGCAGGTGCTGGCCAAGGAAGCAGAGGAAGCGCTGCTGTACCGTGACATGCAGACCGATGCCGTGCACCAGCTCGTGCGCCGTCTGCAGGCAGCCAAACTGAAGTCTTAACAGGCCCTGCCAGGCCATGGACGCCGGCACCATGATCGCATCTGCCATTGCCGGTGTAGTCGTGGCCTACGTCATCCTCGCCTACAACCGCCTGGTGGCGCGCCGCAATCATGTGCTCGAGGCCTGGAGCGGCATCGATGTGCAGCTCAAGCGCCGTCATGACCTGCTGCCCAAGCTGGTCGACGCGGTCAAGGCCTATACCCGCTATGAGGAAAAGGCGCTGCAGGACATCACCCGGCTGCGGACGGCCACACAGTCTACGGGAAGCGCACGCAGCCAGGCGGAAAACGGGCTGACCACCGCGTTGCGCGGGCTGTTCGCTCTCGCCGAAGCCTATCCTGATCTCAAGGCAAGTTCGGGCTACCTCGATCTGCAACGCCAGATTTCGGACGCCGAGGAACAAATCCAGTACGCGCGCCGCTACTACAACGGCACCGTGCGTGAGCTCAACATCCTGGTTGAATCCTTTCCCGGCAACCTGGTCGCCCGGCTGTTTCGTTACCGGTTGATGGATTATTTCGAAATCGAGCTGGCTACCCAGCGTGACAGTCCGGACCTGGGTCTGTCCTGATGTTCCGCCTGCTGCTCCTGCTGTGCACCACCGCCTGGCTGGGCGCAGCCACCGCCGCCGCGCCTGTGGAGCGTGTGCTGTCGTTTCACAGCGACATCCAGGTGGCGGCCGACGGCAGAATGCTGGTCACGGAAACCATACGCGTGCATGCACTCGGCAACCGCATACAACGCGGCATCTATCGTGATTTTCCAACGCGTTACTCCAGTCCGCTTGGTCGCGTCATCGTTCCGTTCAACGTGCTGCGCGTCATGCGCGACGGCGTGGATGAACCTTACCGCACGGAACAACAGGCCAACGGCGTGCGCCTCTACATCGGGCGCAGCAACCACAAACTGCCCCCCGGCGAGTATGAATACCAGATCACCTACGGCACCGACTGGCAGCTGGGTTACTTCAAGGATCATGACGAGCTTAACTGGAACGTCACCGGCAACGGCTGGAGCTTTCGCATCGACTCGGCAAGCGCCACGGTACGGCTGCCGAGAAATCAGCCTTCGGATGCGCTGCGGCTGGATGCCTACACCGGGCCGGCGGGCGCCAAGGGCAAAGCGTGGCGCGCGCGTATTGATGACCAGGGGGCGGCTGAATTTGAGACCACCATGGGACTGGCGCCCACGGAAGGGCTGACCATCGTCGTCGGTTGGCCCAAGGGCGTGGTCGCAGAACGTGACACTTGGCAGAAACTGGCGCGCTGGTCGCGTGACAATGCTGAGTGGAAGCCTGGCGCCATCGGCCTGATCCTGCTGCTGGCGTATTACCTGCTCATCTGGTCCCGGGTCGGGCGCGACCCGGCCGGCGGCACCATCATTCCGCTTTTCGCCCCGCCTGACAACATCTCCGCGGCAGACGCACGCTACCTCAGGCGCATGGGATTCGACGAGCGCGTATTCGCCGCCGGACTCATCAGCCTGGCGGTGAAAGGACATGTGAAAATCGAACAGCCCCGTGACGGCGCTTTTACCGTGAAGGCCGCGAAGTCGTCATCGCAGCAGCCACTCACCAACGACGAGCAAGCCCTGCTCCAGGCGCTGGATCTGGGAGAGATCGGAAACTTTTCCCTGCAGCAATCCAACCACGCCAAAGTTCAGGCCACGCGCAAGGCCCTGGAGACGGAACTTAAAAAGGAACACGTCAAACGCCATTTCATCACCAACAGCCTGTACACCGTGCCCGGCCTGCTGCTGACGGCGGCCGCCATTGCCAGTATCGCCCTCAACATGACAGAGGCGGATGCGGGCTCTGTATTCATGATCGTATGGCTCACCTTCTGGTCCTTCGGTGTCTACTTCCTGCTGGCGAAGACTTGGCTGCTGTGGCGCGAGGCGATCCGGGGCAAACTCGCCATGATCTTCCCGGCGCTGTTCCTGACCGCCTTTGCCACCCCGTTCGTGGGGGCCGAGCTGTTCGTGCTGGGCATGATGTTAAAGCTCGGGTCGCAACTGCTCGTCGTCATGCTGCTGATCTACGCCGGCGTCAACTACGGGTTTTATCTCTGGCTCAAGGCGCCCACCTATGCCGGGAGAAAACTGTATGACGCACTGGCGGGGTTTCGCATGTATCTGACCGTTGCGGAAAAAGACCGCCTCAATCTGCTCAGCGCACCCGAGCGTACACCGGAATTGTTCGAAAAATATCTGCCTTACGCGCTCGCACTGGACGTGGAAAACGAGTGGGCCGAGCAATTTGCCGATGTGCTCAAACACGCGCGCAGCGAGGACGGCGGTGGGTATCATCCCGCCTGGTACAGCGGGTCGTCCTGGAACACCACAGCGGTTTCATCATTTGCAGGCGGGCTGGCCGGTGCCATCTCCGCATCTTCGAGCGCGCCGGGGAGCGGATCATCGGGTGGTGGTGGTGGCGGATCTTCCGGCGGCGGCGGTGGTGGTGGCGGCGGCGGCGGCTGGTAAGCGCTGCGGCGCGCACACGCGACTTCCGTGCAAACTCTACAGCGGGCATAATACGAACATCCAATGCGCATTACATCAGACCAGCTTCAGCAACATCTGACACGGGATCTCAAACCGCTGTACGCGGTATTCGGCGACGAGCCGCTGCTGGCACTCGAAGCCAGCGATCTCATCCGCGCCAAGGCCCGGGCCGAGGGCTACGGCGAGCGCGAAATCCTCACGGTAGACACCGGGTTCAAATGGAAAGAACTCGCCTTCGCCGGAAATTCCCAGTCGCTGTTCGCCTCGCGCAAGCTGCTTGAACTCAGAATTCCCACCGGCAAACCGGGCACTGAAGGCAGCGCGGCGCTGCAGGCTTATTGTGAAGCGCTGCCGCAGGACGTCGTCACCCTCATCTATCTTCCCGGTATCGACTGGCGCGTGCAGAAAGCCGGCTGGTTCGAGGCCCTCGGCCGCGCCGGACTTCTGATTGAAGCCAAGATGGTGCCGCGCAGGGCGCTGCCGCAGTGGATAGCCGGCCGCCTGCGGGACCAGAATCAGGAGGCTGACGAGGATACCCTGGGCTTTATCGCCGATCGGGTCGAAGGCAACCTGCTGGCCGCCTACCAGGAAGTGCAGAAACTCGCGCTGTTGTTCGGCACCGGGAAAATCACCTTCGATGAAGTCCGCGAGGCCGTGCTCGATGTCGCGCGTTACGATGTGTTCAACCTGGGCGAGGCGCTGATCAAGGGCGAAGTGCTGCACCTGTCGCGCATGCTCGACGGTCTGCGCGGCGAGGGCGTGGCGCCGCCGCTGGTGTTGTGGGCGATGGCGGAGGAAATCCGCGCCATCGGCAAAATCATCACCGGCGCCGCCTCCGGAAAACCATTATCCATGCTGTGGCGCGAGGCGCGCATCTGGGGCGCCCCGCACCAGAACCTGATGCAGCAGAATCTCAAGCGCTTTTCGTTGTCGCAGGTCACCGAGGCGCTGCGACACGCCGCAACCATAGATCGCATGATCAAGGGGCTGATCCGGGGTGATGTCTGGGACGAGCTGCTGCAGCTGGGGCTGCGTTTTGCACAAGGCGGCGCCAGCGTGATGCCGCCGCGCGCCACGCGCAAGGCGGGTGCGGCAGCCACAGCGGGACAGCCGGCACTGTTCTAAAGCGCCTGTCCGGCCAAGCGCTGGCCTCACAGCGGCAGCGCGCCCGCAATCTCGCTGCCCTTAGCGCTAGCAGCCTGTCGGACTTGGTCAGTTCATCGGAACACATAGCCGTTAACTGATCGCGGCTGATCAACGCTTCGGCGACAGGCTGCTAAATAAAGGCGCCTTATGTGTCCAAACCCCATGCAAACCGGAACAAACGTCACGGGCATGTCGTTTTTTCGCCTCGTTCTTAAGTTTTTTCATTTCAGGAGTTTGTCGGGGCTAAGTCCGACAAACTCCCAGGCAACTGCTAAAATCCCGCCATGGACGTTAAAACCTATATGCATGACGTGGGTCGCGCAGCCCGCGCCGCCTCGCGCCAGATCGCGAAAGCCGACAGCCACGCCCGGAACCAGGCGCTGATGGCCATGGCGCAAGCGCTTGAGGACCGTGCCTCGGACCTGCTCGCGGCCAACGCACGCGACATCGAGGCCGCGCAGCGCAACAAACTTGACGCGGCTGCGCTTGACCGCCTCACCCTCACCACCGACACCATCGCGGCCATGGCCGACGGCCTGCGGCAGATTGCAAGGCTGCCGGATCCCGTCGGCGAAATTATCGGACTCAAATACCGTCCTTCAGGGATACAGGTCGGGCAGATGCGCGTGCCGCTTGGAGTCATCGGCATCATTTACGAATCCCGGCCCAACGTTACCGCGGACGCCGCCGGGCTGTGCCTGAAATCCGGCAACGCGGCGATCCTGCGCGGGGGCTCCGAAGCCATACACTCCAACCGCGCGATCGGCGCCTGCGTGCACGAAGGCCTCAGGGCGGCGGGACTCCCCGAGGCCGCGATTCAAGTGGTCGAGACCACCGATCGCGCGGCCGTGGGCGAACTGATCACGATGCAGGACTACGTCGATGTCATCGTGCCGCGCGGCGGCAAGGAACTGATCGCGCGCCTGATGGAAGAGTCGCGCATCCCGATGATCAAGCACCTGCACGGCGTATGCCATGTCTACATCGACGACCTGGCCGATCATGAAAAGGCGATCCGCATCGCCGACAATGCCAAGACCCAGCGGCTGGGCACCTGCAACACCATGGAAACGCTGCTGGTGGCGCAGGGCATCGCCGAAGCCATCCTGCCCCCGCTGTGCAAGATCTACCTTGAAAAAGGTATAGAGTTGCGCGGCGATGCGGCTGCCCGCAGGATCGTGCCGCAAATGCATGCTGCTACCGAGCAAGACTGGCATACCGAGTATCTCGCAGCCATCCTGTCGGTGCGCGTGGTGCCCGGACTGGATGCGGCGATCGAGCATATCGCGACCTACGGCTCGCAGCATACCGATGCCATCGTCACCGAGGACATCACGCGGGCGCGGCGCTTTCTGGCAGAAGTCGATTCGAGTTCCGTGATGGTCAACGCCTCGACGCGATTTGCCGATGGTTACGAATACGGTCTGGGGGCCGAGATCGGCATTTCCACCGACAAACTGCACGCGCGCGGGCCGGTCGGACTCGACGGCCTGACCTCGCTCAAATGGATCGTCTTGGGTGACGGGCACATCAGGCAGTGAAGAGTGTTGAGTGTTGAGTGTTGAGCAAACCCCTTACTTTTCTGGACCCCTTGGGATAGGGTAATTATAACATATTGATATATAAGGTTATTTATTTTATCTGCAAGCATTGTGCACCGCGAAGTCTGAAATGCCACGGCGCTGCGGCGCTTTTTCCCTTCACTCCTCACCCTTCACCGCATTCATATGAGCCAACTCATCGAAGTCAAAGTCCCCGATGTCGGGGATTTCAAAAACATCCCGGTGATCGAAGTGCTGGTCAAACCCGGCGACACGGTCAACCCGGAAGACTCCCTGGTCACACTGGAAACAGACAAGGCCACCATGGAGGTGCCCTCTCCGGCCGCGGGCGTCGTGAAAGAACTCAAGGTAAAAGTGGGCGACAAAGTATCGCAAGGCTCGCTCATCCTGGTGCTCGAAGCGAGCGAAGCTGCTGAAAAAACAGAGCCCGCGCCTGCGACGACAACCCCGGCATCTGCCGCACCCGCTTCTCAGCCTTCAGCCCCGGCACCCGCACCGTCCACCGTGACGCCAGCAGCCTCCGCTTCCGATATCAAGGCCGACATCCATGCTGAAGTCGTGGTGCTGGGCGCCGGACCCGGCGGTTATACCGCAGCATTTCGCGCCGCCGATCTCGGCAAAAAAGTCGTGCTGGTCGAGCGCTATTCAACGCTGGGCGGGGTGTGCCTCAACGTCGGCTGCATTCCGTCGAAAGCGCTGCTGCACATGGCCAAGGTCATTACCGAAGCCGAGGAAGCCGGACACGCAGGCATCACGTTCGGCAAGCCGAAAATCGAGATCGACAAGCTGCGTGGATGGAAAGACGGTGTCGTCAGCAAACTTACCAAGGGGCTCGCCGGCCTCGCCAAACAACGCAAGGTGCAGGTCGTCACCGGCCGCGGCGAATTCGCGTCTGCAAACACCATCCGCATTGAAACTGCGGACGGCGTGAAAACCGTCGCGTTCGAACATTGCATCATCGCTGCAGGCTCATCGGTCGCGAAAATATCCGGCTTTCCGTACGATGATCCGCGGATCATCGATTCCACCGGCGCGCTGCAACTGGCTGAAATCCCCAAGCGGCTGCTGGTCATCGGCGGCGGCATCATCGGCCTCGAAATGGCCACGGTCTATGACGCACTGGGCAGCAAGATCACGGTGGTTGAACTGATGGACTCACTGATTCCCGGCGCCGACAAGGACATCGTCAGGGTCCTGCACAGACGCATCGAAAAACGCTACGAGAAAATCCGGCTCAAGACCAAGGTCACGCGGATCGAGGCGCAGAAGTCCGGGCTCAAGGTCAGTTTCGAAGGCGCCGAGGGTGAGACTTCGGACGTGTTCGACGCCATCCTGATGGCCGTCGGCCGCCGGCCGAACGGCGGGCAGATCAACGCCCAGGCTGCGGGGGTGCACGTCGACGAGCGCGGCTATATCCCGGTCGACAAGCAACTCAAGACCAACGTGCCGCACATACATGCCATCGGTGACATCTGCGGCGAGCCCATGCTTGCGCACAAGGCCACGCACGAAGGCAAGACTGCCGCGGAGGTCATCGCCGGACACAAGGCGTTTTTCGACGCTCGTACCATCCCCTCGGTGGCCTACACCGACCCCGAGATTGCATGGATGGGACTGACCGAGACCCAAGCCGCGGCCCAGGGCATCGAATACGACAAAGCGGTGTTCCCGTGGGCAGCCAGCGGCCGCGCGCTGGCCACCGGCCGCGATGACGGCATGACCAAACTGCTGTTCGACAAGCACAACCGCCGGCTGCTCGGCGCGGGCATGGTCGGAGTCAACGCTGGCGAACTCATTGCCGAAACCGTGCTGGCCCTGGAAATGGGCGCCGACGCCACCGACCTCAGCCTCACCGTGCATCCGCATCCGACACTGTCCGAAACCGTGTTTTTTGCCGCGGAGATCGCCGAAGGCTCGATTACCGACCTCTACATGCCGAAGAAATAGGATTCATATTTTTTTTGACGTCATAGTCATCGGCGCAGGTGCGGCCGGAATGATGTGCGCGGCGCGAGCCGGTCAGCGCGGCCGCCGCGTGCTCCTGATCGATCACTATCACAAGCTCGGCGAAAAAATCCGCATCTCGGGCGGCGGGCGCTGCAACTTCACCAATCTGCACTGCACCCCCGGGAATTTTCTTTCGCAAAACCCGCATTTCTGCCGCTCGGCGCTCGCGCGCTACACGCCCGCGGACTTCATTGAACTGGTTACACGCTACCGCATCAAGTACCACGAGAAAACGCTGGGTCAGCTGTTCTGCGACGACAGCTCGCAGCAGATCATCAACATGCTGAAAGCCGAGTGCGACCGCGGCGGCGTGCAATGGCGCATGCCGTGCGAAGTGCGCGAAGTTGCGCGCGTAGCCGATGGTTTTGCGGTTACGACAGATCAAGGAATCTGTCGCGCACCATCCGTGGTCGTGGCCACCGGCGGCCTGTCGGTGCCGAAAATCGGCGCCAGCCCGTTCGGCTATCGTCTCGCCGAGCAGTTTGGTCTGAAAATCGTGGCGCCGCGTCCAGCGCTGGTGCCGTTGAGTTTCGACCCCGCAACGCTGTCGCGCTTCGGAGACCTGTCGGGTATTTCCGTTACTGCGGAAATTTCCTGCAATGGCGGGCGCTTCCGCGATAGCCTGTTGTTCACGCACCGCGGCCTTTCCGGCCCGGCGGTCCTGCAGGTATCGTCCTACTGGCGCTCGGGCGATTTCATTGAAATCAATCTGCTGCCGGCTCGCGACGCCGAAGCCTGGCTGTTGTCGGAACAAACCAGCCGGATACAGCTCGACAACCTGCTGTCCCAGGCGCTGCCCAAACGCTTCGCGCAACAATGGTGCGCGGTGCATGACTGCGTGAAACCGCTCAATCAGTTCTCTCACAGTACACTCAAGACCATGGCATACAGTTTGCATCACTGGCGGATTCAGCCTTCGGGCACGCTCGGTTACAATAAGGCCGAAGTGACGCTCGGCGGCGTGGACACCAACGGCCTGTCGTCGAAGACCATGGAGGCCAAGACCGTACCCGGCTTGTTCTTCGTCGGTGAGGTCGTGGATGTGACCGGCCATCTCGGCGGATTCAACTTTCAGTGGGCCTGGGCCAGCGGCCACGCTGCGGGAGATGTGGTATAAGAGCGAGTGCACCCTTTATCACACCATGACGACAGACAAAGGAGCGCAATGCAGATCTGGGTCGATGCCGACGCCTGCCCCAACGTCATCAAGGAAATCCTGTTCCGCGCTGCGGACAGGGTGGCGATTCCGTTGACATTGGTCGCCAACAAGCCGTTGCGCATCCCGTCCTCGCCCCATATCCGGACACTGCAGGTGCCTGCCGGGTCCGATGTCGCCGACAATAAAATTGTCTCCGAGATGAGCCCGGGAGACCTGGTGATCACTGCCGACATCCCGCTTGCCGCCGATGTGCTGCAAAAAGGGGGATTCGCGCTTGACCCCAGAGGCGTGCAATATACCCGGGACAACATCGAGGAGAGCCTGACCATGCGCAAATTCATGGATGAACTGCGTAGCGGGGGCATCGATACCGGCGGCCCGCCGCCGTTAAGCCAGAGCGACCGCCAGGCCTTTGCGAACCAGCTGGATCGCATCCTGACGCGGCATTATCATACGGGGTCTAAGGCCGGACCCCGCGCACTGCAGCAGACAACTTAACCATCCCGGGAAAGGATAATCAACTTGGCAAAGCCAAACTACCAGTACGAGAAACGGCAGAAAGAGCTGGCGAAAAAAAGAAAACAGGAAGAAAAACGGCTGCGCAAGACTGAGCAGCCAACTTCGCCGTCACCGGAAGACCCGGATCAGCCTGCCGCTGCGCCAGAAACACCCCAAAACGACGTTTCATAAGCAACAGGCAGCGCGGCCGCGTTACAACCCGCGGGCCAGCACCACCACGGCGTGGTCGTCGTGGCTTTCGACCTCAATTTCATACTGCCGGGTGGCATCCACATCCTCGATGCCGCGATGACCTTGGGCAGTGGGCGCTTTCTTTGGCCATACCAGGAATCCGTGTATAGGCACGCCCCGCTTGATGGCTTCGCGGACATTGGCGTGATGGCGTTCGCCCGTACTGCGCGCCAGGTCCTTTTCTTCGCACAGGGTATAGCGGTAAACACCACTTTCCACACGCTTTAGCCCGTCAGACCACAGCGCAACCCATAGTGTAGAGCGATCTTCGCTCCACCTGGATAAATCATAGCGTGTACCGGCAACGGCACCGAGCCGCTCCCACGCTTCAGTGATTTTTGGTTTCATGCCACACCCTTCATATAAAAGGGTATTTTAGACCTTCCCGGGCCTACTTGCTTGATTAATACGAATTCAACGGGCACTTACCGCAGATACGGGCTCCGCCGGAAATCAACTATCATGGGGATTTTGTATCTGCAGCACATCTGTGGTCAGCCCATACCGGCGCTACGCACCGGCAATGCCGCACCGCTATAAATCTGCATCTGGACGCAATTACCCGTTGAAAATCCGGCAGGCCTTCTTTAAAACCCTGAGAGCAGCACGGGCTAGTACTTGAAATCGCTGTGCTTTTCAGCCACAGAACAAACGGGTAATATACGCGGTCTTGATGGCGCCATTAAACCGTTTTGTGGCTCAGGCGTTGTACGTTTCTGCCAGTATCGCCATGCAGCAAAGAACGAAAAGGCGTAACGGAGAAAACGTTTGAAGCCTACAGATATCCAGCAGCCCGACTATTTCCATAAAGTCGTCGATTGCCAATGGGCATGCCCTGCCCACACCCCTGTCCCCGAATATATCAGGCTGATCGCAGCAGGCCGCTACGGCGACGCCTACATGGTCAACTGGGAATCCAACGTATTTCCCGGGATTCTCGGCCGCACTTGCGACCGCCCCTGCGAGCCGGCGTGCCGCCGCGGCCGCGTCGAGGAAAACAACGGCGACAAACCAGAACCAGTGGCGATCTGCCGTTTAAAACGCGTTGCCGCGGACAACAAGGAAGACATACGCAACCGGCTGCCGAAAGCACCGAAACAGAAAAACGGCAAGCGCATCGCGCTGATCGGCGCCGGCCCCGCATCGCTCACCGTGGCACGCGATCTCGCGCCGCTCGGTTACCAGGTCACGCTGTTCGACGGCGACTCGCGCGCGGGCGGCATGATCCGCACCCAGATCCCACGCTTCCGGCTGCCCGAGTCCGTGATCGACGAGGAAACCGGTTATATCATCGATATCGGTGTCGATTTTCGCGGCGGCCAACGCATCGACAGCCTGAAAGCGCTTCTCACCGAGGACTATGACGCGGTATTTGTCGGCAGCGGCGCGCCACGCGGACGTGACCTCGACATCCCGGGGCGCAAGGAAGCGGCCGCCCACATTCATATCGGCATCGACTGGCTTTCCAGTGTCTCGTTCGGCCATATCGATCGCATAGGCAAGCGCGTGATCGTGCTCGGTGGAGGCAATACCGCGATGGACTGCTGCCGCTCGGCGCGGCGTTTGGGCGGCGAAGACGTCAAGGTGATCGTGCGCTCGGGTTACGAGGAAATGAAAGCCAGTTCCTGGGAAAAAGAAGATTCGGTGCACGAGGGCATCCCGATACTCAACTACCTCGTACCTAAAGAATTCACGCATCTCGACGGCAAACTGACCGGGGTTGTGTTCGAGAAGGTAAAGGCGGTCCACGATGAGAAAGGCCGCCGCAAGCTGGTACCGACGGGTGAGCCGGACGAGCTTCACAAATGTGACGCCGTGCTCGTGGCCATCGGCCAGGAAAATGCCTTCCCGTGGATCGAGCACGATATCGGCATCGAATTCGACACATGGGGCATGCCGGTGGTGGACAAAATCACTTTCCGGTCGACGCACCCCAAAGTGTTCTTCGGCGGCGATGCCGCGTTTGGCCCGAAAAACATCATCTGGGCGGTGGCGCACGGCCACGATGCGGCCATCTCCATCGACAAACTGCTTAACGGAGAGGACATTAGTGACCGGCCCGCGCCGATGACCCGGATCAGATCGCAGAAAATGGGCATACACGAATGGAGCTTCGACAACCAGATTTCCCCGGAGCAGCGCTATAAGGTGCCGTGGAAGGACTCCAAGATCACACTGAAGGACATCAAGGTCGAGGTCGAACTGGGTTTCGATCCCAATACGGCGTATGCCGAAGCGCAACGCTGCCTGAACTGCGACGTGCAGACGGTGTTCACCGACAAGCTGTGCATCGAATGCGATGCGTGCGTCGACATCTGCCCGATGGACTGCATCAGCTTTACCCTTAACGGCGAGGAAACCGAATTGCGCGGCCGGCTCAATGCCCCCGCGCTGAATCTGGAACAGGACATTTATGTGTCGGGCCCGCTCAAGACCGGTCGTATCATGGCCAAGGACGAGGACGTATGCCTGCACTGCAGTCTGTGCGCCGAGCGCTGCCCGACCAGCGCCTGGGACATGCAGAAATTCCTGCTCGAAATGACCCATGCAGGTCCGGGTTGTCGCAATAAACCCCAGCGCAAAGCCGCGTGATCAACATGACTCAGGCAGCCGGCGCGAGCCGCCAGGCCCCTGCAGGGGTTACGAAAGACAAGGAATTAGCCATGAACCAAGTTTCGGAACAGGACGGCCATGATTAAGCGGATAGAGGCGGTCAACGATTTTGTCGTCAAGTTTGCCAACATCAACGGCTCGGGATCTGCGTCCGCAAACGAGATTTTCGCACGATCCATCATGAGAATGGGCGTGCCGGTTTCACCACGCAACATTTTTCCGTCCAACATCCAAGGCCTGCCGACCTGGTATGAAGTGCGCGTTTCCGAGTCAGGCTGGCTCGGACGCCGCGGCGGCGTAGACCTTCTGGTGGCGATGAACCCTGCAACCTGGGCCTCGGATTTCGAGGAGATCGAGTTGGGCGGTTACATCCTCTATGACAGTTCAAAGCCGCTGCCGAAAGCGAAGTTGCGGGAAGATCTCAATGTCATCGGAGTCCCGCTCACGGAAATCTGCAATGCGGCCTATACGGACTCGCGGCAGCGGCAGCTTTTCAAGAACATCGTTTACGTGGGCGCGCTTTCGGCGCTGCTCGATATCGATTCTGCCGAGATAGAAAAACTGTTCTCCGAGCAGTTCAAGGGCAAGGAAGCGCTGCTGCAGTCCAACGTTAATGCGCTGCGACTGGGACGCGACTACGCTGTGCAGAACTTTGAATGCCCGATCGGGCTCCGGGTCCAGCGCTCCAACAACGTCGGCGACCAGATTTTTGTCGACGGCAACAGTGCCGCTGCGCTGGGCGCAGTCTACGGCGGTGCCTCGGTTTGCGCGTGGTATCCGATCACCCCCTCATCTTCGCTGGCCGAAACCTTCAGCCGCTACTGCTACAAACTCAGGATCGACGCCGCGACGGGAAAACACCGGTTCGCCATCATACAGGCCGAGGACGAACTGGCCTCGATAGGCATCGCCATCGGTGCCGGCTGGAACGGCGCCCGGGCTTTTACCTCTACCTCCGGGCCCGGCATCTCGCTGATGACCGAGTTCATCGGACTGGCCTACTTCGCTGAAATTCCGGTTACGATCATCAATGTCCAACGTGGCGGACCCTCGACCGGCATGCCCACCCGGACCCAGCAGTCAGACCTGTTATCGTGCGCCTACGCGTCCAACGGCGATACCAAGCACGTCATGCTGTTCCCGGAGGATCCCACCGAGTGCTTTGATTTCACGGCGCTGGGACTCGACCTTGCAGACCGCCTGCAGACACCGGTGTTCGTGATGACCGATCTTGACATCGGAATGAATACGCGTATGTGCAAGCCGTTTCAGTGGGACGATGCACGCGAATATGATCGCGGCAAGATCATGACCCGTGCCGATCTCGAATCGGGCAGGGACTTTGGACGCTATCTCGATGTCGATGGCGATGGCATCCCTTATCGCACCTATCCCGGCACGCACCCGACACGCGGCGCCTATTTCACGCGCGGCACGACCCGTGACCGCTACGCGCGCTACAGCGAAGCCGGGGCGGATTATCTCGACAACATGCAGCGGCTGCTGCGCAAATTTGAAACCGCAAAGTCGCTGGTGCCCAAGCCACTGCTCTATCCGGCTGAGAAGCCGGCGCGTTTTGGCGCGATTTTCTACGGCTCGACCAGCCCGGCAATGGAGGAGGCGCTCGATGTGCTGGCCTCCCGTGGCATACATGTCAATGCCCTGCGGGTCAGGGGTTTTCCGTTCCAGGATGAAATCAACGATTTCGTCGCCTCGCACCCGTGGGTGTTCGTGGTTGAGCAAAACCGCGATGCGCAGCTTAAAACCCTGCTCGTCAACGAAGCCAAGGTTAATCCGACCAGACTGCTGTCGGTGCTGCATTACGATGGCACGCCGATCACCGCACGTTTCATTGTCGATCAGATCGCGCAGCACGCCAGTGCGCGCACCGTTGTTCCGCTGAAGAGGGCGTCATGACTTATCTCGCCAAACCGAAACTGCATCACCCTGCCCTTGCAAAAAACAAGGTCGGCTATATTCGTCGCGATTACGAAGGCACCGTATCGACGCTGTGCGCGGGATGCGGCCATGATTCGATCTCGGCCGCCATCATACAAGCGTGCTGGGAACTCGACATCGAGCCGCATCGCGTCGCCAAACTCTCGGGAATCGGCTGCAGTTCGAAGACGCCAACTTATTTTCTGGGCAATTCGCACGGTTTCAACAGCGTGCATGGCCGCATGCCCTCGGTTCTGACCGGAGCCAACCTCGCCAATCGCGATCTGCTCTACCTGGGTGTGTCCGGTGACGGCGACTCGGCCTCGATCGGGCTGGGCCAGTTCGCGCACAGCATACGCCGCGGCGTCAACATGGTGTATATCGTCGAGAACAACGGTGTATACGGTCTGACCAAGGGCCAGTTCTCTGCAACCGCCGACAAGGGATCCAAATCCAAGCGCGGGGTGGCGAACAGCGATGAACCGCTGGACATGATAGGCATGGCGTTGCTGCTGGGTGCAACCTTCGTCGGGCGAAGCTTCTCCGGCGACAAGGCGCAACTGGTACCCATGATCAAGGCGGCCATCGAGCACAAGGGCGCCGCCTTCATCGACGTGATCAGCCCCTGCGTCGCGTTCAACAATCACGCCGGCTCGACCAAGAGTTACGACTATGTGCGCCATCACAACGAAGCGGTCAACCGCCTCGACTTCATCGATGCCCGGGATGAGATCACCACTGATTACGCGCCCGGCGAAGTCGTCAGCGTGACCCAGCACGACGGCTCGGTGCTGCGACTGAGAAAACTCGCGGCCGACTATGATCCGACCGACCGCATCAAGGTGATGCATTATCTGCAACAACGCTCTGCTGCTGGCGAAGTCGTGACCGGGCTGCTGTATATCAATCCCGAGTCCAGTGATCTGCACGAACACCTCGATACCGTCGAAGCGCCGCTTAACCAGCTTGAAGCAAGCGAATTGTGCCCGGGCTCGGTCGCGCTGGAACGCATCAACGCCAGCCTGCGCTAGCAGTCTGCCGAGTTTTCTAACATATGCAGTGACGAATGCAACCGGTATGGCTTTTGTCGAAGCCGGGCGACAGACTGCTAAAATTGAAATCGATTTAGGTTGCTCATTTTAGGAATTTGTCGGGTCCAAGTCCGACAAATTCCTAGCGCCGCACCCCCGGCGTTTCGAGCGGCAGGCCCCGTGCGCGCCACGCCAGGAACAATTCGAGATCGAGAAATTCTGCGCTGCCTGCCGGCAGCAGTTCCGCGCGCACACCGTATAGGCAGTTCCTGAAGCGCCGGTGCAGCGATCCTGCGTTTTGCCACTCCAGACGGTAAATGGGGTACGCATTGCCATGACCCTGGCTGATGGTATCGGTCAGCAGTTTTTTGCCCCAGTTCTGATCGTGGCATTGGGCGCAGGACAGGTTCATTTGCCCGATCCGCCGGTTATATAAGTCGCGGCCGCGGTCGAAATGGCGTCGGTTCTGGGCATCGATCTCGATTTTCACCGGCATGCCCCGGGACTGGTGGGCAACGTAGGCGGTTAATGCCAGCAGTTCCTCTGATTCGTACTGGAAGGCTTCGACCTGTTGATGCCGGGCACGGCACAGATTGATGCGGCCTTCGATATTGACCAGTCGTGCGCTGCCGGGATCCATGGCGGGGTAGCGTGTCGCCACGCCCTTCATGCCCTGCGATGCCTCTGTATGGCATGTGGCGCATGATTTGCCGCTGCCGCCCGCCGGTGTCATCCACAGCTTCTCGCCACGGGCCACCCACAGCATGCCGGGGTTGGAAAAATCATCCGACTGCATGGCGCGAATATCCGTGCTTGCGAATTCGACTCCGGACTTCAGCGGTTGAGGGCGATGCGGTTCAGCCGCGGATGCCGCAATGGCGGGGAAAGATAAAAACAATACGCAGATGAGTTCTGTCGAGCAGTACGCGGCAAATAATGATCGGAAGAAAAGCCCGGCTTTCACAATTTACTCTTCTGCCTTCATCCGGATACGGTAAGCGCGGCGCGCTCGCCGCCAGCCTGGCCGGCATCATCGACCCATTCAAAGATAATATCGCCGCTCTTCTGCGCCACCGTGTAAAACTGGAGCTGGGGATTGGCGGCAATGCCCGAGCCCATCTCGGCGCGAAAAATTTCCACGCCGTTGTAGCGGCAGACGAGGCTGTTGATCACATTCTTTGGAATGCGCCTGCCGAAATTGTCCGGACGGAAACCGGTCTCCATCGGATGCTGGATCGCGATCCGGATCGGGATGATTTCCCCGCGGCGCGCTTCCCGTGGAATCAGCACTATGGCAAGCACGGTCAGCTTCCGTCCAGGCACGCCAGTTCGGTGACGATCACCTTGGCGGTTCCCGACCAGTACGATCCATCTGAAAGTTGCGCAAGCGCAAGGACCTCCTGCGTATCCGCGAGCCGTATGCGGGTGAAAATTTCCGCCCGGCCCGCCCACGGTCCGAGACTGAAGGTCGCCACGATCGGGCGCGGATTGCGCTCGGCAAGCAGCGTCACGCTGCGCACGTAATCGGTTGCCGTCATCGGGCTGTCCACAATCACGCGCAACGGCACAGAATGCCCGTTGTCGGCCAGTTCGGGGGTATCCACTTTGACCCGCCCTTCTCTTACCAGGGCCCCGCCTCCTGTCACCTGCCGGATCAGAAAGTCGCGCCCGTCGGCCTGAGCGGGTACGGCGCGCGCTGCGAACGGCGCGCCGGCAATAGCAGTCAGGGTGGCCAGAAAACGGCGGCGAGTCGGCATGTGAGCTCTCGTATCCTTATTGCAGCGTTCTCAAATAAGCGACAACGTCTTCGATCTGCTGGGCGCTCAGTATGGGCTTGCCTCTGTAGGCGGGGGCGACACGGCTGAGGCCCTCGGTCCGGTAATATGAAGGCATTACCGTATCACGATTGAGCCGCGCAAGGTCGACGATGCGCAGCCGCAACTGCCCCTCCGACAGCCTGCCCGCAACGCCGGACAGCGAAGGTGCAATGTTGCCCATGAAGCGCGCCCCGGTCTCCGGCACGGCGTGGCACAGCAGGCAGTTGGACTCACGGCCCATCAACACATCGCGGCCACGGGCGGCATCACCCGGTGCCGCAAGCGGTTGGTTGATCGCGTCTGACTCGATGCGATAACTTACCAGCGGGCCAGGCGGTGCGGCAGCGCAACCCGTCATGACGACAAACCATGCACACCAGACCGGAACACGCACGCGCAACCGCCCTCCCCTGAAGATCAGACCAGCGTCATGCCCTGCTTGCCAAGCGGCAGGCTGCGCACCGGCTTGCCGGTTGCGGCATAGATCGCGTTCAAGATCGCGGGCACGACCACGCATATCGTCGGCTCGCCGACCCCACCCCAGAAATCGTGGGTCAGCGCCAGCACCGTCTCGACCTTGGGCATTTCCGCAATCTTCATCACCCGGTAATTGTGAAAATTTGTCTCGACAACCTTCCCCGCGTCCACGGAAATCTCGCTGTGCAACGTGGTCATGCCGTAGGCAACGGAGCCTTCGATCTGCGCCGTGGTCTGGTCCGGGTTTACCACGTTGCCGCAATTCAGCGCGAATACCATACGGTGTACCTTGACCTCGCCTTTGGCGCTGACCGAAACCTCTGCAACCGCCGCGGAATAACTGCCGTAACCCATGAACTGTGCGATGCCGCGATGAACACCCGGGGGCAACGGCTTGCCCCAGCCCGCGCGCTCGGCGGCCGCGTTCAGCACACCCAGGTGCTTCGGGCGCTCGGCCATCAGCGCGCGGCGGAATTCGAGCGGATCCTTGCCGGCGAGCTTCGCCACCTCGTCCATGAAGCATTCCAGAAAAATGCCGTTCTGGTTGGTGTTCACGCCGCGCCACGGCCCGACCGGAAGGTGCGTGTTGCGCATCGCATATTCGGTGCGCAGATTCGGATGGGTGTAACCGATTTGCGCATCCCCGGGCTCCGGCCACAGACCTTGCAATTGCCTTTTATCCTTGCCGTCCTTGATCGCCGCCGGGTTCGCAAACGCGTTGATCGACTGGCCCGACACGCGGACCAGCAGACCGGCCAGATTGCCATTGGCATCCACACCGGCGGCCAGCCGGCACTGCGCTATCGGGCGGTAGAAATCATGCGCCTGATCTTCCTCCCGGCTCCAGATCATTTTAACCGGCACGCCGGGGAACTGCTTGGCGATGGTCACCCCTTGTCGCACCACATCCTGATTGCCGATGCGCCGGCCGAAACCGCCGCCAAGATCATGCTTGTAGACCTCGCACTTTTCGAGCGGCAGACCGGATGCCGACGATAAAGCCGCCAGCGACGCTTCCGGATTCTGCGTCGGAATCCACACTTCGGCCCGGTCAGCGGTGAGTTTCACCGTGCAATTCATGGTTTCCATCGTGGTATGGGAGACGAATGGCAGGCTGTAGACCGCTTCGACTTTCTTTGCGGCGCCCGCAATTGCTTTCACCGCGTCGCCGGTATTGATGTCGGCGAAGGCGTCATCCGAGGTCAAGCCCGACTTCAGGTGCTCGGCGATTGATGCGCTCGTCACATTGGCATTAGGGCCCTCATCCCAGACTATAGGCAGCGCATCGAGCGCTTTCTTGGCCCGCCACCAGGTGTCGGCCACCACCGCAACGGTGGAATCATTGACCTTGATGACGCGCTTCACCCCGGGCATGGCCAGGATCTTGGATTCGTCATAGCTGGCGAGCTTGCCGCCAAACACCGGACAATCCCTGACTGCCGCATTCAGCATCCCCGGCAGTTTGAGATCGATCGCATAGACTTTCTGACCGTTAAGCTTGTCTGCCGTATCGAGCCGCCTGACCGGCTTGCCGGCGATCTTCCAGTTTTTGGCATCCTTGAGCTTGATCGACTTCAGGTCTGGCGTGGTCAGCTTCGCCGCAGCGGAGGCGACCTGCCCGTAGGTGGTGGAACGACTGGACGCCGCATGGGTGATCACGCTGTTGGCAACCTGCAACTCGGCTACCGGGACTTTCCACTGGTCCGCAGCCGCCTGCATGAGCATCATGCGCGCAGCGGCACCGCCGCGGCGAACGTAATCATGTGAAGTGCGGATACCCCGGCTACCGGCGGTCGACATGTCTCCCCATACGCGCTTGCGGGCGAGATTCTGGCCGGCGGTAATGCTTTCCGTGGTTACTTTCTTCCAGTCGCATTCAAGTTCCTCGGCAACGAGCTGCGCAAGACCGGTAAGCGTGCCTTGCCCCATCTCGGCGCGCGCAATGCGAATGACGCAGGTGTCGTCAGGTTTGACCACTACCCACGCATTGATCTCGGTCACATCGGCAGCACTTTGCGCCGCCGCCGAACCGATGCCGAAGGGAAGATGGAAGCCCAGCGTCAGCCCGCCGCCAGCCGCAGCGGAACTGATGATGAATTTACGACGCGAGAGATTCGGTGTTTTTCCGGAACTGGTGGTTTTCATGGTTTATTCCTCAGTCTCAGGCGCCGGTTTTTTCGGTGGTGACAGCGTCCGCGCTGCCCATCTTGATATTGCCCGCAGCCGCATGTATCGCTGCTCTGATGCGCGCATAGGTGCCACAGCGGCAAATGTTGGTCATGGCCTCGTCAATATCCTTGTCGGTGGGTTTGGGCTTGTTTTTCAGCAATGCCGCCGCCGCCATGATCTGCCCCGACTGGCAAAAACCGCACTGGGGCACGTCGATTGCCGCCCATGCTTTCTGCACCGGGTGGGAACTGTCACTCGACAACCCTTCGATGGTGACTATCCGGTCGCCGGCTTTCACGCTGCTCACGGGGAGCGAGCATGACCGCCGCACTTCTCCGTTGATATGCACGGAACATGCACCGCACTGTGCGATACCACAGCCGTATTTGGTGCCGGTCAGACCGACCTGTTCGCGGAGAACCCACAGCAGGGGCGTATCGGGTTCGACATTGACCTGATGCGAGCGGCCGTTGATATTGAGCTGGTACATGACGTCTCCTCACGTTGATTCATGATGATGATTTATTACGAGATCCGTTCCTCCTGCGGGCGCAGGCGAACAGCAGACTCCTCGGACAGTATTATTACTCCCGCAGTCGGACTGCCGCGGTGTTTTAGATCCCTGATGCAACAGCTGGAGGCGCAAGATTATTACCACTGCCGGCAGGGGTCAAGCTGAACTTGGCGACCCTGCTGCCGCGCATCCGTGCCGCGCTGCAGCAGCAGCTGCATTACGCCATTTTTTCTCCCTGATCTTCATGCCGTAACAGGGGCTTAGGGATCAGTATTGGGCGTCGGACAGGATGCAAAGGTTGCGATGATGCTCGCTGATGAGTATGGCAGAGTCCAAGAACGCTAACATGAATAGACTGAAGACGGAATTTCCCCGTCTGGCCGCGAAAACACGCGATTCAATGTGCGCGCCCCCGCGCCAGTCAGTCGTATGGTTTTCCCCGGATTGCCGTCAGGCACGCACCGGGATGCGCCACAAGTAAACCATGGGTGACCAGACCTCGACCTTCCGTTCCGGCACCCAATCGCCCATGGCGAACGCTTCTGGCGGGGTCCTGCGCGAACTTCACGGCACCAGCGCCGAATTCATGCGGCGCTGGATAATTTCGGTTCGCCGCTGCAAATAAGCGGTTTCGCTTCCCGGCCCGTAGCGGCGCGGGCTCGGCACCATCGCCGCCAGCCGCGCCGCCTGCTCGGCGGTAAGATTCGCAGCCGATGTGCCGAAATGATGGCGCGAGGCCGCCTCGGCGCCAAACACGCCGTCACCCCACTCGATGACGTTGAGATAAATCTCGAATATGCGGCGTTTGGTCAGGATGGTCTCTATCATCACCGTGATCGCTGCTTCCTGCGCCTTGCGCCACCAGGAACGCTCGCCTGACAGGAACAGGTTTTTGGCGAGCTGCTGGCTGATGGTGGACCCGCCGGCGACAACCTTGCCTTTTTTCAGGTTCTTTTCATAGGCTTTCTGGATCGCCTCCCAGTCGAAGCCTTCGTGATCGAGAAACTTGGCATCCTCGGCGGCAACCATGGCGCGCTTGAGATGAATTGAAATGCGGTTATACGGTACCCACTGGTGCTTAAGAGTCGCTTTGGGCGCTTTTACCCGCAGTTTTTCCAGCCGGCTTTGCATGAACGCCGTGACATCGGGATCGTGATTGGCCCAGTAGCCGATATGGGCCACGAACCAGAACTGGATCAGCAGCAGCGCGATGAGCGTCAGCAGCAGCGCACGCCACGCCCAGCGGAACACGGTTCTCAGCATGCTGAAAACCTAAGGACGAAGGAAAACCCGGACATTTCCGCATTCATCCTGCCGCCTCTCGCCTCTCGCCTCACGCTTTACTCCTCACTCCTCCCTCCTCCCTCCTCACCCTTCACCGCGCAAGCGCGCAATCACCGGCGCCGTCTGCGGCCGCACCCCGCGCCAGATGAAAAACGATTCAGCGGCCTGCTCGACCAGCATGCCGGTGCCATCGGCGCTGCGGGCGCCGCGCTCCTGTGCGAAGCGCAAAAACGGCGTCGTCTTGCCGTAGACCATGTCGTAGGCCAGCACATCTGCCGCGAAAATATCGTTCGGCAACGGCGGCATTTCATCGCTCAAACCCGCTGACGTGGCATTGATGATCAGATCGAACTTTGTATCAGAGAGTTGCGAATAGGGCCGAGCTGAAATTCCGTTTATCGCAAACTTCTCAAATTTCTGAAAATGCGCGACCAGGCTTACGGCTTTATCGGGAGTCCGGTTGGCCACAATCAGCGTATCCGGATGCTCGCTGAGCAGTGGATGCATTACCCCGTAGGTTGCTCCGCCAGCGCCCATCAGCAGCACCCGCCGGCCCTGGATCGGGTACTTTAGGTTGTCCTGGATATCGCGCACCAGCCCGATGCCGTCGGTGTTATAACCCACCATTTGGCCGTCGATGAACTTAATGGTATTCACCGCACCGGCGTCCAAAGCATAACCTGCGTGAGCCCCCACGAGATTCCATGCCTCGTGTTTGAATGGCACGGTAACATTGAGACCCTTGCCGCCGGCATCACGAAATTTCAGCACCTCTGCCCTGAAACCGTCGAGCGGCGCAAAGATTGTCGTGTATGCAATGTCATGCCCGGTTTGGCGCGCGAATTCCGCGTGGATCAGCGGCGATTTGCTGTGCGCGACCGGGTTGCCGATTACTGCGTATTTATCGCTCATGCTCGTGGATTACGATTCAAGGTTCAAGGTTCAAGTTTATCAGCCGACAGGCTGCCAAACTTGAACTCGGAACTCGGAACCCGGAACTTTGAACACGGAACTCGGAACAAGCATCTATTCGGTAAGGAGCTGGTCGGACCGGGTAAAGGTCCAGGTCCGGGTAATGCTGAGGATGTCCGTATCCTTGGTGATATCTGCGGAAAAGGGGGCGAATGGCGCAGAGAGTCTGACGATGCGCTGCGCCGCCTCATCAAGCACCCTGTGCCCGGAAGAGCGGTTAATCTCGATTTTGTCGAGCGCGCCGTCGGCCTTGATCGATACCGTGGCCACCAGGGTGCCGTAGATTTTCTGGTCGCGCGCGGCCTGTGGGTAATTGAGTTCGCCGACGCGCTCGACTTTCACGCGCCAATCCTCGATGTAGCGCGCAAAGCGGAATTCCTGCGTGCGCGCGCCGACAAACCGGCGGCGCGGCCGTTTCTGGTATTCATCCCAGTCCTTGCTGATCTGCGCCTCCAGTCTCGCGATTTCCAGACTGCGCTGCATCAGGTCCGAGGCATTCGGCAAGACGCGGGCTTCACTTTGAGGCTGGGGCTCGGGCTGGGCAGGCGCGGACTCGATTTTGGCCTTGGCTTTGGCCTGGGTCATCAGCTGCCGGGATTCACGCTCAAGTTGTTCGACGCGCTTCGCGGCCGCGCTCAGTTCTGAAGCTTGCTTGTCATCGCGCGTTACCGGCAACGGGCTCTTGGCGCGGCGATTGGCATCGGTATTGCCGCCACCATCCAGATTGTGCTGGGCCAGCGCATCGGCTTTGAGCGGCTTGGTCGTCGACTTGGTATTGACCAGCACGACTTCCAGCGGCTGGGCAAGATTGTTGAATTTTGAAGGGTCAGGCATCTTGAACGTGATGCCGAACAGGGCGACGGCGTGGACCATGAGGGAAACCAGCACCGCAACCTGCATGCGCTGCGACATGTCCAGAGAAGCGTAACGGCGGTCAAGTGCGGCAAATCGGCGCTCGATGTCGGCAACACGCGCATCCAGCCCCGCCACCGCGCCGCGCCATGACGCGTGCCGCTCATGCCGCCCGCGCCGCGGCAATGGCACCACTTTCCTGGCTGAGAGCGAACCCATAATCCCCATTCTACCTAACGACAGGGCCTCTGCATAGAAATTCGTTTTATAACCTGAGGTTGCGGCAAATCGTTAAAGTTAAATCATGAAACCTGTCCGACAGGCCCGGTAGTTTCAGTTCCAGCCACCGCCAGCTTGAGAAATTCGCAATGAAAGGTAAGCTCAAGTAGATCGATGCCCGATATCGCCAGTTCGGCCCGGGCGCCGGTTTCCAGCGCCGGCAGCGAAGGCACCCGGAGCACCAGCGGCAACAGGTCAAAGCGCACCAGGTTCTCGCGCAGCACTCCCGCCGTCACCGTATCGACCTGCTCCTGGAGCAGCCAGCGCAGGCACCAATAGCGCTCCATGGCCCGCTGAAAATCGCCGTAGATTTCATAGGTGGCCTCGAAATCACGCAATACCGACAGCAGTCCTTCGCTGTTCGCTTGGCACGGTGGCGTCTCCCCGCGGATCAGCGCGATGAGCTGACGCTGATTGAGGAGATCGACATAGCGGCGCAGCGGCGAGCTCGACCACGCATACTGCTCGACACCCAAACCCTCATGGCCTGAAGGGTGCGCGCTCATCCTGACTTTCCCGTTGCCCTGCACACGGTATATCGCCGCAGTCCCGCTGGCGGCAAGCTGGCGCCCCCACTCGCTGTTGACGTAGATCATGAGCTCGGACACCACTCTGTCGATCGGCGTGCCGCGGGGGCGGCTCACGATAGTCACGCGGTCGCCCTCGACGCTGAAGCTGTATTCCGGGCGCTGCTCGGTTTCGGCTACATCACCGCGGCGCTTTCGCTCAAGCCCGGCGGCGAACTCCCAGAGCAGTTGCAGTTCCTGTGAGTAGCGGTGATCGACGGTGCCTTCGGTGGCGGCCTGCGCGCTGAACACCGGCCCGAGCGTATCGTGCCTGAGGTTGGCGGCAATGTGCACGCTCTCGATCCGGCTCGTGGTGGATACGATGTCGTATTCCGGCGTGATTTCAACATAGAGCGACACCGCCGGGCACTCGCAGCCCTCATGCAGCGTAAACGCGCGTATCGCTTCCCCGGGCAACATGGTGATTTTGTCGCCCGGAAAGTAAACCGTCGACAGGCGCTCGCGGGCCAGACGGTCGATTTCAGTGCCGCTCTCGATCCCGAGCGCGGGTGCGGCGATGTGGATGCCAATGAGACTATGACCGCCCGGGAGCGGCGTTACCGAAAACGCATCGTCGATCTCGGTGGTAGACGCATCGTCGATGCTGAAGGCCTCGACCCCGGCATCGGGCAGGCCGGCAGGGGCAACGATAGGCGGCACGGGGCCAAACCCGGCGCCACGCGGAAAGTTCTCGTACAGAAAGCGGTTGAGGTGATAGTCGTGGGAGGAAGGCAGCGCACCGCAACGCTCGAGCAGCCGTGCCGGCGAAATTCGCAGCGCCGCGCTTGCCTCTTCCAGCGCTTTCCATTCGATGCTGTTCTTGTCCGGCTTGTACAGCAGGCTGGCGAGCACGGGCTCCAGTTCGGGGGGCAGCCTGCCTGCGGCAAGCTGGTCGACGTACTGTTCCTTTTTCAGGGCCTGCTGGCGTTTGCGCTCCAGGCCGGCCAGCGCCGCCTTGAGCGACTCCTCCGGCGCGGGCTTGTAGCGGCCCCGGCCTTTTTTGTAAAAGTACATCGGTGCGCTGTGCAGCCGAAACAGCACGCCCGCGGATTCGACCGGATTGGGCGCATGGCCAAAATACTCGCGCGCCAGGTCATCGTGGGCAAATTCCCCGCCGCCGCAGCACTGCCACAGAAAATCGACGTCGATGCCCTCGGCCAGAGTCTGCGCCTCTTCCAAAAAAGCACCCGGCGGCGGCTGCTCGAAGCGCAACAGCACCGCGCCCGCTTTCACCTTCGAGCGCTTGCCATGCGGCGCCTCGACCTGGAGCGACGTATTGTTGTCCGCAAGGATGGTGCCGGCCTTGAAGGCGCCTTCTTCTTCGTAAAATACATTCATGTATGGAGTAGGGTGATTGCGCGCGCCGGAGGAAACAATAACAAACCGGCGCTGGATTGGTTTAAAAACTGCCTGGCGGCCCGCCGCGTTACTCCGCGAGGTCCGGCTCGCCGCCCGCGCGCAAAATCTCGCCACGGACCGCGTCGCGCAATTGTACTGTGGCCTCCCAGTCCGAGCCAGGGGATTGTAGCGGCAACCCGAACGTGATTGCGATCGCACCGCGGCGCGGCAGCCAGACTTCGCTGCGCAGAACAGCGCGCGCACCGCGGATGGCCACCGGCACGACCGGCACGCCGGCGCGCGCCGCCACCGCAAACGCGCCGCTGCGGAACGGCCGGAGTCCGGTGCGCCGGTCAAACGTTCCTTCCGGGAAAAAAACGGGGTAATTCCCCGCCCGCAGCACCGCTGCGAACTGCTCGACATCCTCGCTGCCCTGGCGCACGTCAAAGCGTTCGACATACACCGCACCGATGCCGCGCAGGAACAACCGCGGTATCAGCTGGCGCGCGAACTCGCGCTTGGCGGCAAACGCATAGCGAAACTGCGGCGGCAACGCCGCCGAGAGCACAATGCCATCTAGATAACTGGTGTGATTTGCCGCCAGCACACACGGCGCCGGCGGCAGGTTTTCGAGACCGCGGGCGGTCACGCGAATTCGAGCCAGCCACAGGAACAGGCGCGCCGCATAGTGAATCAGCGGGCGGCACCATTGCGGCCTTGCGATGAGCGCCACCGCAAGCCAGGTGAGCGGCGCGAGCAGGGCAAACCATGCCAGCACATAGCAGCCGTACACGAGATCCGCCAAGGCACGACCGCCGCGCCGCAATTGCGGCAAAGCTGCCGTCCACATCAGCCGCGTCACCTGCCACCATACCGGCGCCGGCCGGCTGGCGCGGCCGCCGCGCTCATAGAACTCGCGGCTAGCGGCGCGGCGGATTTTGCCGCTGGAGGTCTTGAGCACGGTGTGCGGTGGCGCCAGCACCACGTCGTCGACCGGCATGCCGAGCACATCCACCGCCACTTCGTTGATCCTGTGCCGCAGTTGCTCGCGCGCCGTTTCCCCGGTTTCGCGCGTCTCGGCCAGCACCACCAGGCGTTCCGTGCCCGAAGCCGCATCGGCGCTGCCGAACACCGCGACGCACCCTTTGCGCACGCCGGGAAGGTTGCCGACCGCCTGCTCGAGATCGTACGGAAAAATGTTGCGCCCGCCGCGGATGATCATGTCCTTTACGCGGCCGCTGAGATAGACCTCGCCGCCGACGAGATAAGCATAATCACCGCTGTCGAGCCACTCCCCGGCAAACAGCCTGCGCGTTTGCTCGGGATTGCGGTAATAACCACTGGTCGCGGACGGCCCCTTGAATTGCAGGCGGCCTTCCTGGCGTTCTCCCGTCTCGAAACCGGCCGCGTCCACCACCCGTACCTCGTGCCCGGGCAACGGCATCCCGCACGCGACCATGCGCAGCACATCGCGCTCGCCCTCGTCTGCCGGAATCGCCCGCCCTGAAGACATGAAGGGATCGCGCTGGATGCGGTCGATCACCGGCCCGCGCCCGGGAGGGGGAAAGGCCAACCCGACCGTGCATTCGGCCAGGCCATAAACCGGCGCAATCGCTTCCGCTCGCAAGCCGTATTTCGCGAAGCGGTCACGGAACGCGGCGATCGTGTCGGGATTCACCGGCTCTGCGCCATTGAACGCATAACGCCACGAACTGAGGTCGAGACCCTCGATGTCGGCGTCCTCTATTTTGCGCAGGCATAACTCATAGGCGAAATTCGGCGCCGCCGACAACGTGCCGCGGTGGCGGTGTATCGCCCACAGCCACCGCTGCGGGCGCGACAGGAAAGCGAGCGGCGACATGACGACCGACGGAAAACCATGATAAAGCCCCGCCAGCCAGGCCCCGATCAATCCCATGTCGTGGTATAGCGGCAGCCAGCTCACGAACACATCGGAGGGCGCGGCAGCAACGGCCTGGCCCATGGCGCGGATGTTCGCCAGCAGGTTGGCGTGGGTCAGCACGACGCCTTTCGGGTTGCCGGTGCTGCCAGAGGTGTATTGCAGGAAGGCGGTATCCCCGGGGCCGATGCGCGGATGCAGCTCCAGTTTGCGGCCGGGTCTGAATTCAGCCGGGATCATCACGCCGCGCAACGACTGTACTTGCGAGCGCAGCAGCAGCGCCACCGGTTTCGCCTCCGGCATGGTGATCATCATAGCCACCTGCGCGTTGGCCAGAATCCCGGCATGGCGGCGCATGTGGTCTTCGAGCTGGGCCAGCCGCAGGGGCGGATAAATCGGCACCGGGATGCCGCCCGCAATCAGGATGCCATAGAAGCTGAAGAAATAATCGCGGCCGGTAGGCAGCATGATCGCAACCATCTGCCCCGGCTCCAGCCCGCCGTCCACCAATCCCACGGCTACCGCTTCGGCCCCGGCCTTGAGTTCAGCGTAGCTCAGATCGTGTTCGCGTTCATCCTCGTCGTAGAGGTGAATCTGCAGTTGATCCGGATGCTGTGCCGCATGCCAGTCGAGCACCTCGATCAGAGTTTGCGCCTGCTCCGGCAATTGCGTATCGGACGCCACGACCAGCTCGCGCACCGTTTTTTGCGCTACCTTCTCGGGCGCATGCGCGGAGATCAGGACCAACAACAGGTCGCGCGGCGTCTCGACGCTGGACAGGGCGCGCTCCGGCATGCTGACGCCGAATTCGCGTTCGGCGCGCAGCAGCAGTTCGACCCGCCCCAGACTGTCGATGCCAAGGTCGCGCTCGAGCGTGCTGTCGAGCGCCACCCGCACCGGCCGCCCGGGCCTCGACTCGCGCAGAAAAGCCTCGATCAAATCGATGAGTCGCGCGGCGGCCGCGTCCGGTTGGACCGGAGCGTCCTTGTGGGCTTCCTGCGTAGGCGGGTTCGCTGCCATCTGATGTGCGTCATTGTCCACCGCGCTGCCGCCTGTTGCAAACGCGCGGCCGGCACGTAAAAAAGGGCGCAGCCGAGAAGACTGCGCCCGTCGGACGAAAAACCGGACGTACCGAACTACTGTACGGTCTTGCGCATGATCACCACGTTGTCGAAAACCAGGTTCAAGCTCCAGATCCAGCGCGAACCCGCGAAGAGTTCCGGATAGCGCGTGTACGCGGGCAGATTGTTGACCCCGATGTCGGTGTCGGTGTACTCGTAGGCGCGCGGCCAGTTGGCGTCATTGAACCGCGGGGACTGCCAGTTCGCCGGGATGGGATAATGCACGGCGTAGCACTTCTCCTGGCACGGCGGCTTCTTCGCCACGGGATGCACGCGGCCGAGCGGCGTGGTGTCATGTGTATGGCCCCGTTCCACGACTTCCTCTGGATTATTGAGCGGGCCGATATAGAACGACTGCGCCTTCCAGCTGCTGTCGGTGACGGTGCCGTCGCTCAGCTTGAGGATCATGCCGGCGTCGCCCGGATGCCACGGGTTCTGCTTGGGACCGGACACCGGGAAGAGTTCCATCCCCTGCCCCAGGTGCCCCTCCCAATCGACGCCGAGAACGGCGATGGTGTACGGCCGCTTCACCTTGAACTTGAAGATCGCCGAGTTGAACGGGGTAAACGGCGTGTTGTCGACCGTCACCAGTTTCCCGTTCACGTACATCTCGAAGTAGTTGTCACCGACCATGTAGCCGGTAATGACCTCTCCGTCCGCATCGATCTCGACGACGGGAACGCTGGCGGAGGAAACCTCGGCCGAATTCTTGGGCGTCTTCAGATTACATTCGTTGTAAAGGTCGTGGCTCAACGGGCCAAGCCCTTTCTGCAGCGCCGTCACCGCGGGAACGGTGATGACCGTGCCGTCGGTGGCAGTGATCTCGCCGACTGCGGCCACGCGCAGATTCATCTTGGGATTGGGGTTGGCGCATTTGGTGAGGTTCTGCGCCACGATCTTCGTCGCCGGTCCCTGCGTGATCATGCGTTTTGGGGGCGTCGGGTCGGCCGCGTCGAGTTGGGGGGCTGATGGGGTCGTCTGGCAACCGGCGAGCGCGAGACCCGCAAGCAACATCAAAAAGCTGACTTTCAGTGAAACAAAACCTCCTGACTTGCTCCTCATGATGAACTCCCTTGTGAGTTGTCGTGCCGCCTGTTGTTTTCGTTTCCGCTCCGGGGCAGCTGCCGGACGGCCTGTGAACCGGGGATAGCTTAGCGGAGAACCGGGTGGCGGGCAACGGTATCCGCAACGCCGCAGAAGGCGAGCATGGGGTCAAGATAATCGGCGAAACCACTGAAACCATGGTCACCGCCGGATATCACGATCTGCTCACAACCGGCGTACCGCGCCGCGGCATGGCGATAGTCGAGCAACTCGTCGCCGGTCGTGACCAGCAAAAGATAACGCGCGGGCGTGATCTGCGGAACTTCGAGCGCGCGCAGCTCGGCGATATGCTGCGCCGTGAATCGGTATTCGCCGCCCGTATAAAGATTTTGCTGCGAACCCACAAAGTCGCGCAGCAAATCGTACGGACGCACAGCGGGATTGACAAGGACCGCCCGCAATCCGCGCGTCTCCGCAAGATACGTCGCGTAAAAACCGCCCAGCGAGCTGCCGACGAGGACCGCATCAGGGAATTTCGCCAGCACCGCCTCGAGTTGCACCATGGCGTGGGCAGGCCGGTGATCGAGATCCGGGCAGCCGAACTCTGCTGCGCGACCGAGGGCCGCCATGCGCCCGCCGATCAGCCGCGCCTTGAACGATTGCGCCGAGCTGTTGAAACCGTGGATGTAGAGGATCACGCCTAAGAACGCATTTCAAAAAGACCAAGACCGATGTAACCGCCGATTATCGGCGGCTAAATTTTTTTATTTTGTTACGGGCTCTAAGCCAAGTTCACGGGCAAGGGCGAGCAGCATCTCGTCGGCGCCGCGCCGCGCAATCAGCGACAGGCCGAGCGGGCAGCCATCGAGGCTGCCCAGCGGAATAGTGATCTGGGGCAGCCGCGCCAGTCCGGCGATGCACAGCAGGCCCATCGCGCGGCCGCGGAAATCGTCGAGTTCGGCGGGCGGCGTGTTTCGGAGCGGCGCGATGCCGGGCACAGTCGGCAGGACCAGCACGGCATCCCCGGCAAGCAGCGCATCCATGCGCCGCGCGATGTCTTCCCGCTTGGCCTTGGCCAAAACAACGTCCTTTTCATCGATGGTCGAGGTCCACAGCACGCGCTCCTTGACGCCGGGTCCGAGATCCGGCTTTACCCGCGTCACCCAGGCGCCATGCTGCGCCCAGATTTCCGCGCCTTGCAGCAGGCGGAATATCTGGAACCACTGCGGCAGCCCTTCTGCGCTGACCGTCACCGGCGCAGCAGCGCCTAACAAAGCGCTGATGCGCTTGACCGCCGGCTGCAATGCCTGTGTCACTGCGTCGCCAGCGAGTGCAAACGCGTCGGCAGCAAGCAGCAACCGGCCTGGCTTGGGAGGAACATCCGCGCCCAGCAGTACACGACCGACGCGCTCCAGCAGCGCAGGATCCCGCGCAAACCAGCCGCAGGTATCGAAACTCCAGGCGAGCGGGCACGCACCTTCCAGCGACACCCGGCCATGCGTCGGCCGCATGCCGTAAATGCCGCAAAAGCTCGCCGGTGCGCGCACCGAACCGCCGGTGTCGGTGCCTATCGCGAAATCGCACAGCCCGCCGGCGACCGCCGCGGCCGAGCCGCTCGACGACCCGCCGGGAATGCGCCCGGGCGCGTTGACGTTGACCGGCGTGCCGTAATGCGCGTTCTCCCCGTTGAGACTGAAAGCCAGTTCGTCACTGTGCGTCTTGCCGACCATATCGGCGCCCGCATCGAGCAACTGCTGTACCACCGGCGCCGTAGCACGCGCGGCGTCGTGTGTCGTGAGCCATGCGGGGCTGCCGAAGCCAGTTTTATGCCCGGCGATATCGTAAAGATCCTTGACGCCAAACGTGAGGCCGGCGAGCACGCCTTGCCCCGAGCCGTTGAGTGCGGCATGCGTGTGCGTGCAGAATGCGCCTAGCGGGTCGCGGGGAAGAACTGGATTCATGTCAGGCCAGCAGCCTGTCGGACTTGGCTCCCATTCGCCGGAACGGGTAGTGTTAACGGATCACCGTTGATCGACGCTGCGGCGACAGGCCGCTTAAGAAAAAGATTGGCAAGTGTCACTTGCATGGCGTTCTTTTCTCCTCGTTCCAAAGTTTTTTCATTTTAGGAGTTTGCCGGGGCTAAGTCCGACAAACTCCTAACCGTTCCAGCAATTTGTCGTGTATGCCGCCAAAGCCGCCGTTGCTCATGATCAGCACGTGGTCGCCGGCGCGCACATCCTTGACGATCAGCCGAAGCAGCCGGTCGATGTCGTCGCAAATTACGGCCTTGTCGGCCAGCGGCGCGAGCACGGTGTTCGCGTCCCAGGCGAGGCCCGCGCTGTAGCAAAACACCCGATCTGCAACAGCAAGGCTTGCGGCGAGCCTGTCCTTCATCACGCCCTGCTTCATGGTATTGGATCGCGGCTCGAGTACGGCAATGATGCGCGCGCCGTTAACCCTGGCGCGCAGCCCGGCCAGCGTGGTGGTGATGGCCGTGGGGTGATGCGCGAAATCGTCGTAGACCGTGATGCCGTTGGCCACGCCTTTTATTTCCATGCGGCGCTTGACGTTCCTGAACTGCGCCAACGCTTCGATCGCCGCTGCCGGCGGCACGCCGCTGTGGCGCGCGGCGGCGATGGCGGCCAGCGCATTGAGCTGATTGTGTACGCCGAGCAGATCCCATGAGACGCGGCCCACGCTTTCGTTTTTCCACAGCACATCGAAGGCGCCGGACGCATCCTGCGCGCCAGCGTTCCAGCCCTCAGCCGCCGCAAAATGCTCGAGCGGCGTCCAGCAACCGCGCGCGAGCACGCGCTCGAGGTTGCCATCGGCGCCATTGGTGACGATCAGGCCATTGGCCGGAATAGTGCGCACCAGGTGATGAAACTGGGTTTCGATCGCGGCGAGGTCGGGGAAAATATCGGCGTGATCGAATTCGAGATTGTTGAGCACCGCGGTGCGCGGCCGGTAATGCACGAACTTGGAGCGCTTGTCGAAGAATGCGGTGTCGTACTCGTCGGCTTCGATGGCGAAAAAAGGCGTATCGGACAAACGCGCCGAGACACCGAAATTCTCGGGCACGCCGCCGATCAGAAAACCCGGCCGCAATCCCGCATGCTCGAGTATCCACGCCAGCATGGCGGCCGTGGAGGTCTTGCCGTGGGTACCCGCGACCGCCAGCACCCATTTCCCGTGAAGCACATTTTCGGCCAGCCACTGCGGCCCTGATACGTAGGGCAGCCCCTGATTGAGGATCTCCTCCATCAGCGGGTTCCCGCGCGTGACCACATTGCCGATCACGAACACGTCGGGCTTGAGATTCACCTGGTCCGGCGCGTATCCCTCGATGAGCGTGATGCCCTGGTCAGCGAGTTGGGTGCTCATAGGCGGATAAACCTGAGCGTCGCAACCCGTGACCTCGTGGCCGGCCTGGCGCGCGATCGCCGCGATGCCGCCCATGAAGGTGCCGCAAACGCCGAGGATATGGATGTGCATTATTTAAACCGGCTCGCCGAGTGAAGCACCCGTCAAAACCGCCCTCGTATGAGCACGTTGGGCGCGATACTGCGGTCGAGATCCTGGTAGTAGCGGCGCTGGATGAAGCCATCGAGCTCGCTCTGGCTGACATTGCCGTCTTTGTTGGTGTCGATGCTGTCGATCGCGCGCGACGAGGCCGAGGCATTGTGTCGCAGAATTTCGTCGCGGGTAATCACCCCATCGCCGTTGGCGTCGAGCGACTTGAACCGCCGGCGTTCCTCGTTGGCGCGCGCGCTGAATGCGGCCTCGATCTCCTCGCGCGTCACCTTGCCGTTCTTGTCGGTGTCGATTTTGCTGAACAGGCGATAAACAGAGGGCATGCTGCGGCGCGCTTCTTCGCGCGTAAGCGTCCCGTCGCCATCTTTGTCTGCAGCGCGAAAACGCTTGTCGAACTGCGCTTTGTCCCGGGGTTTGCTGGTGATCTCGGGCGATTGCGCAAACACAGTCGAGGCGAAAGAAAAAATGAGAAGCAGCATGGTGCTGCGGATAATCATTGTCGACATCATTTTACAATCGGTTCAAAAAGGAACGAAACTGCACTATATCATCACGTCCGGCAATGACGCCGAGCGCGTGCCGGGAAGCGGCCGATTGCCGGCTGCATGATAGGTGAACACCAGCGCATACTTGGTGTCGGACGTTTCATTTTTTCCGGCGGCGTGAAACAGCCGGCTGTGAAAGAACAGCACATCACCGGCTTCCATCTCGGCGGCGATCTGCGTGCGCAGCATCTCGCGGTTTTCCTCGAGATCGGGGCGCAGAAACTGCGCCGCATCGAGCTGGTCGCTTCGGAATTCCATTTTGTGCGTGCCGGGCAGCAGCAGCAGGCAGCCATTCCTGTCATGCTCGCGGCTTAGCGCCAGCCACACCGAAACGAGCCCGGGATGTTCAAACGACCAGTAGCGGATGTCCCGGTGCCAGCCGGTGCTGCTGCCGTAGTTCGGATCCTTGGTCATGATGCAATTGTGGTGGGCCTGCGACAGCGCCACCCGGGGGCCGAGCAACTGCTGCAGACGGCCGCCCATTGCGGGTGAAGTCGCCCATTGCCGGAACAGGGGTTCTCGCGCATAAGCCTGAAGCAGGCGGCGCACGGTGCGCCCGCCCGGCGCATCCAGCGCTGCGGGCGCGCCGGGATAGTTCACCTCGGCTTCGTACTCGAGCGGCGCGATCCGCGCGGCAAGATGCTGCCGAGCAAGCCTCATCAACTGATCGCACAGCGTGGGGGTCGCCAGGCCGCGGACGATAATATAGCCGTCACGCCGGAACTGCGTGACGTCGTCCGCACTGAAAGAAGACGTGCTCATCGCTACGCGTTCCGCTGAATGGGGCCAAGTCCGACAGGCTGCTAGGCGCCCGGATCGTAGGCCAGCACCGGCGCCAGCCAGCGCTCGATTTCGGCGAGCGGCATGTTTTTGCGCCGCGCGTAATCCTCTGCCTGATCGCGCGCCACTTTCCCGACCGCAAAATACTGCGCATCGGGATGCGAAAAATAAAACCCGCTGACCGACGACGCCGGATACATCGCATAGCTCTCGGTCAACCTGATGCCGGCTTTCTCGCCATCCAGCAATTCGAACAGCGCGCCTTTCTCGGTATGATCCGGACAGGCCGGATAACCGGGCGCAGGACGGATGCCGCGGTACTTTTCGGCGATCAGCGCCTCATTGTCCAGGCCTTCGGCTTTGCCATAGCTCCAGAATTCCCGCCGCACGCGCTTGTGCAGAAGTTCGGTGAGCGCCTCGGCCAGCCGGTCGGCGATTGCCTTGAGCATGATACTGCTGTAGTCATCGTGCTTTTTCTCGAAGGCGTCAAGATGCTTCTCGATGCCGATGCCGGCGGTCGCCGCAAAGGCGCCGATATAGTCCCTGACGCCCGACTCCCCGGGCGCGATGAAGTCGGCAAGGCATAGATTCGGTCTGCCGCCCGGCTTCACATTCTGCTGGCGCAGGTTGTGCCAGGTCATCAGCACGTTCTGCCGCGACTCATCGGCATAGATTTCGATGTCGTCGGCGCCGACCGTCGCCGCCGGAAACAGCCCGAACACCGCGCTCGCAGTCAGCCAGCGGCCGTCGATGATTTTTTTGAGCATCGCGCGGCCTTCGGCCAGCACGTTGCGCGCGGCCTCGCCCACCACCGCGTCGTCGAGGATCGCGGGATAGGGTCCCGACAGCTCCCAGGTCTGGAAGAATGGCCCCCAGTCTATATATTCCGCGATCTCGGCCAGATCGTAGTTCCTGAGCAGCTTGATGCCGATCATCCCCGGCCGCGGCGGCACGTACTGGCTCCAGTCGGTCTTGAGCGCGTTGGCGCGCGCCGCCTCGAGCGTGATGAGATCCGGGCCTTTTTTTGCTTCATGCTGAGTGCGGATACGCGCGTAATCCGTTTTTATTTCATTCAGATAGTCTGCATTCAATTCATCCGAGAGCAGGCTGCTGCACACGGCCACGCAGCGCGAAGCATCCGGCACCCACACGGTGGGCCCGTTGGTATAGCCCGGCGCGACCTTGACCGCGGTATGCACGCGCGAGGTCGTGGCGCCGCCGATCAGCAGCGGCAGCGTGAACCCCTGGCGCTGCATCTCGCGCGCCACGTGCGCCATTTCCTCGAGCGAGGGCGTGATCAGTCCCGACAGCCCGATGATGTCGCATTTTTCCTCGCGGGCGGTGTCGAGTATTTTCTGGCAGGGCACCATCACGCCCATGTTGACGACTTCGTAGTTGTTGCACTGGAGCACGACCGACACGATGTTCTTGCCGATGTCGTGCACATCACCCTTGACCGTTGCAATCACGATCTTGCCCTTGGGCTTGGAATCGCCCAAACGGGCTTTTTCGGCCTCGATGTAAGGAATCAGATGGGCCACCGCCTGCTTCATCACGCGCGCCGATTTCACCACCTGCGGCAGGAACATCTTGCCCGCGCCGAACAGATCGCCGACGATGTTCATGCCCGCCATCAGCGGGCCTTCGATCACATGGATCGGGCGCCCGCCCTGCTGTTCCATTTTCTGGCGCGCCTCCTCGGTGTCCTCGACGATCCACTGCGTGATGCCTTGCACCAGCGCGTGCGAGAGCCGCTTCTCGACCGGGTCGTTGCGCCATTCGAGGGTCTGCTCCTGCTTCGCGCCGCCGGCCTTGAGCGTGCCGGCGAACTCGATCATGCGCTCCGTGGCATCGGGCCGGCGGTTGAGCACGACATCCTCTGCGCGCTCGCGCAGTTCCGGATCGAGCTCGTCATAGACGCCGACCATGCCGGCGTTGACGATGCCCATGGTCATGCCGGCCTTGATCGCGTGGTACAGGAACACCGTATGGATCGCTTCGCGCGCGGGGTCGTTGCCGCGGAATGAAAAGCTCACGTTCGACACGCCGCCGCTGACTTTGGCATAGGGCAGGTTCTGGCGGATCCAGCGCGTGGCCTCGATGAAGTCCACCGCATAGTTGCTATGCTCCTCGATGCCGGTGGCGATCGCGAAGATGTTGGGATCGAAGATGATGTCTTCCGGCGCGAACCCGACCTCGCGCGTCAGCAGATCATAGGCGCGCTTGCAGATCCCGGTCTTGCGCTGGAAAGTGTCAGCCTGGCCCTGCTCGTCGAAGGCCATCACGATCACCGCCGCGCCATAGCGCTTGCACAGCCTTGCCTGGCGCAGGAACTCGGCCTCGCCCTCTTTCATGCTGATGGAGTTGACGACCGGCTTGCCCTGCACGCACTTTAACCCTGCTTCGATCACCTCCCACTTCGAGGAGTCGATCATGATCGGCACGCGGGAAATGTCCGGCTCGGAGGCGATGAGGGTCAGGAAACGCACCATCGCCGCTTTGGAATCGAGCATCGCCTCGTCCATGTTGACGTCGATCATCTGCGCGCCGTTCTCGACCTGCTGGCGCGCCACCACCAGCGCCTCGTCGTACTGCCCGTTCAGGATCAGGCGCGCGAATGCCTTGGAACCGGTCACGTTGGTGCGCTCGCCGACGTTCACGAACAGCGATGCGTCGTCGATGTTCATGGGCTCCAGGCCGGAGAGCCGCAGCTTGTGATCGGGCGACGGCACCGGGCGCGGTGGCACCGATTTCACCGCTGCAGCGATGGCGCGAATGTGGTCGGGCGTGGTGCCGCAGCAGCCGCCGGCAACGTTAACGAAACCCGACTCGGCAAACTCCCTGAGCAGCGACGAGGTGATGGCCGGCGTCTCATCAAAGCCGGTGTCGCTCATCGGGTTCGGCAGTCCGGCATTGGGATAAACGCAAATGTGCGCATCGCAGAGTTGCGACAGTTCCTCGATATACGGGCGCATCAGCGCCGCGCCGAGCGCGCAATTGAGGCCTATGGTGATCGGCCGCGCATGACGCACCGAGTTCCAGAACGCCTCCACCGTCTGTCCCGACAGGATGCGGCCCGAGGCATCGGTCACGGTGCCGGAAATCATGAGCGGCAGCGCAGCGCCGCTTTCCTCGAAAAACTGGTCAATAGCGAACAATGCCGCTTTCGCGTTGAGCGTGTCGAAAATGGTCTCGACCAGGAACAGATCGGCGCCGCCCTCGGCCAGCCCGCGCGCCTGCTCCAGGTAAGCCGCCACCAGCTCGTCGAACGTGACGTTGCGCGCGCCCGGGTCATTGACGTCGGGTGAGATGGACGCGGTCTTGGGCGTTGGGCCAAACGCACCAGCAACAAAACGCGGCCGGGCCGGCGTCGCATGTTTGGCGCAGGCCGCCTTCGCAAGCCGGGCCGCCGCCACATTCATCTCATAGGCCAGATGTTCCATGTGGTAGTCGGCCTGCGCGACCCGGGTGGCGCCAAAGGTATTGGTTTCTATGATGTCCGAGCCGGCGGCCAGGTACTGCTCGTGGATCTCCTGGATCACCTGCGGTTGCGTCAGCACCAACAACTCATTGTTGCCCTTGACGTCATGCGCGAAGTCCCGGAACCGGTCGCCGCGATAAGCCGCCTCGTCCAGCTGGTAGCGCTGGATCATCGTGCCCATTGCGCCGTCGAGGATCAGAATACGCTCGCCGAGGGCGGACGCGAGCGGTGAAGTGGGTTTATTATTCATGTTCTGAAAGGAGCCGCCGCAGGCGGAAAAACCATGGCGTAAATGAAGTATGCAATTTTAGCACGCGGCCGCATTATCAGCCTGTCGAAACGCCGTGTTGGCCTGAACAAACGCCACGTGCCTGGCGTTCATTTCGTTCCGCTCATTAATTTTTTCATTTCAGGAGTTTGTCGGGGCCAAGTCCGACAAACTCCTGGGGCCGCGCGAACTGGCACCGCTCAGGCAGTTGCGCCTATAATTGCCTTCCCCAGTTGCCACGAGCTTTTTATATGAAGCACCTCGAACCCAAGGAAGCCTACGAATTTCTCAAGAAAACGCCCGATTCGGTATTCGTCGACTGCCGCAGCGAAATGGAATTTCTGTTCGTCGGTCATCCGGTGGGCGCCATCCTCGTGCCGTGGAACGACGGCCCGAACTGGGAGATCAATCCCGACTTCGTCGCCCATGTCAAAAAAGCGACCAGCGTCAACCGCCCTATCGTGCTGATCTGCCGCAGCGGCAACCGCTCGCTCGATGCCGGGAATGCGCTGGAAGAAGCAGGCTTTACCAAGGTGTATAACGTCCTGCATGGCTTCGAAGGCGAACTCGACGACACTCATCACCGCAACGAGAAAACGGGCTGGCGCCACGAGGGTTTGCCCTGGGAACAATGCTGATCTGCGATTAGCATTGTTCCGTTCAAAGTTCCAGGTTCAATGTTCAATGTTCTGAACCCCGGCGCCCTAAGCGTGGGGGTTGAACTTGGAACTTGGAACTTGGAACTTGGAACTTGGAACTTGGAACTTGGAACCTGTAACCTGGAACCTTGAACACGGAACCTTGCCATCAGCCCGGCTTTCGAGTTCATGCATGATGCGGGCTCTTCTCTAGGTACAGATAAGCCATCCAGGAAATCCAGCCGCTCAGCAGCAGGCCAGCCATGCCCAAAGCCAGCGCATGGTCGGCATGCGATAGCAGCGGCGATACCACGCCGGCGATGATTGCAATCGTGAAGCTATGCTGGAACCCCAGCAGCGAAGAAGTCAGGCCGCGGTTATGCGGGAACAGGTCGAGCGCAACCAGGGTCACGCTGGGCATCGCAAGCGCCATGCCGACGGTATAGCACATCACCGGCAGCACGGTCCACGGCAGCGCCGGCTCGAAGAGGCTGCTGTAGGCAATATTAAATGCTGCGGCAGCGAACATGATGAGGTAGCCGATGTTCACCGTTTGGCGCGGCGTAATTCTGCCCGCCAGCCTGCCCGACAAAAACGCCCCCAGCATCACCCCCGCGATCCCCGGCACGAACAGCCACGCAAACTGGTGTTCATTGAGTCCCAGCAGATCGTAAATAATCGCCGGCGCCGAAACGATGTAGAGGAAAAAACCGCAGAAATTCAGGGCGATGGCCGTAGACAGCACCAGCAGTCGGGAACTGCTCGCGAGTTTCACGTAATTTTTAGCCAGCGGCCGCAATGCAAAAGGCTGGCGCGCGGGCAGCGGCAGTGTCTCCGGCAGGCGCCAGGCGCAGGCCACTAGCAACAGCGCGCCGTACAGCGCCAGGAACAGGAATACCGACGCCCATCCGAATGCACTTTGCAGCCATCCCCCTATGACCGGCGCGATCGCCGGCGCCAGCCCGAAGATCATGGTCACCAGCGACATCAGCCGCTGCGCCTCATGGCCTTCGAAGCTGTCGCGGATAATGGCGCGCCCCACCACCATGCCCACTCCCGCCGACAGGCCTTGTAAACCGCGGAACAACAACAGCTGGCTGAAATCCTGGGCCAGTGCGCAGCCGACCGATGCCACCGAAAAAATGAACAGACCGGTGAGAATCACCGGTCGTCTGCCGAACGAATCGGACAGCGTGCCGTGGAACAGGGTCATCACCGCAAACGACAGCAGATAAACGGACAACGTCTGCTGCACTTCCAGCGTGCTCACCGCAAAAGCGCCTGCGATCGCCGGAAATGACGGCAGATAGGTGTCGATCGTGAACGGCCCGATCATCGCGAGGGCGGCGAGGATGGCCGCCAGCAGCGGCATGGCTATCGGTTTGCTGTGCAAGTTGGGCGGCCTTTTAGAGCGCCTAACATAATGAAACGCGTGATTCATTATGTTAGGCGCTCTTCGCAGTGTATCAGCCGCGGTCGAACCGACGATACTGTATGGCCTCCGCAACGTGGGCTGGGGTGATGCCTGGCGTGGCCGCAAGATCGGCGATAGTGCGCGCCACCTTGAGTACGCGATGATAGCCTCGCGCCGACAGTCCGAGGCGGCTGATCGCTTGTTTCAGCAGCTCCGCGCCCCGGGCATCCGGCGCACAGTGGCGGTCGATCTCGCGCGTGCCCAGACGGGCGTTGGGCTTGTCCTGGCGCTGCAGCTGCCGTTCACGGGAGGCAGTCACGCGAGCGCGTATCGTTGACGACGATTCGCCCTGTTCCCCGCGCGTGAGATCTTCCTGCGGCACGCCCGGCACCTCGATCTGCAGGTCGATACGGTCGAGCAGCGGCCCGGAAATTTTTCCGCGGTAGCGCGCCACCTGGTCGGGCGTGCAGCGGCATTTGCCGTTGTAATGCCCGAGAAAACCGCAGGGACAGGGATTCATCGCCGCAATCAGTTGAAACCGCGCCGGGAATTCGGCCTGGCGCGCCGCGCGTGACACGCTGATGCGCCCCGACTCCAGCGGTTCGCGCAGCACCTCCAGCACCTGGCGGCCAAACTCCGGCAACTCGTCGAGAAACAGCACGCCGTTCATCGCCATCGAGATTTCCCCTGGGCGCGGGTTGCTGCCGCCGCCGACCAGCGCTACCGCAGATGCGGTGTGATGCGGCGCGCGATAGGGGCGTTTTTTCCAGTTGGCCACGTCGAAGCCCGCGCTGCCCACGGATTGTATGGCGGCAGAGGCGATTGCTTCTTCCTGCGTCATCGGCGGCAGGATGCCAGGCAGACGCGTCGCCAGCATGGTCTTGCCGCTGCCGGGCGGACCGACCATGATCACGCTGTGGCCGCCCGCCGCGGCAATTTCCAGCGCGCGCTTGGCATGCGTCTGACCTCTGACATCGAGCATGTCGGGGTACGTTTCCGTGGCCGTCACTGGCTGCGCGGTATGGCGCACCAGCATCTCCCGGCCGGCGAGGTGCGCGCAGACCTGCAATAACGAGCGCGCCGGATAAACTACCGCGTCTTCTACCAACGCCGCTTCAGCCGCATTGTCCTGAGGCAGCACGAATCCGCGTTTATCGCGTGCCGCGCCCAGCGTCATCGCCAGCGCGCCGCGCACCGGACGCAATTCCCCGGTCAGCGCAAGTTCGCCGGCAAATTCATATTCTCCCAGTTTACCCATCGGTATCTGCCCGGAGGCGGCCAGGATGCCGAGTGCGATCGGCAAATCGAAGCGCCCGGACTCCTTGGGCAGATCGGCCGGTGCCAGATTGACCGTGATGCGGCGCATGGGAAATTCGAAGCGCGCGTTTTGCAGCACAGCGCGCACGCGGTCCTTGGCTTCTTTCACCTCGGTCTCCGGCAGGCCGACGATGGTGAAGCTCGGCAAGCCGTTGGCAAGGTGCGCTTCCACCGTTACCGGCAAAGCCTCCATGCCCGCGAGGGCACGGCTATGGAGAACGGCGACTGGCATAGGGCGCTGGACGCGGGGTTCAGATCAGGATTTAACGTCCGAAGTCACCGCGGCGACGACAAGCACCCAAGCCTCAAGAAAAAAATTGCAGGAAGGTAAACGCTAAATCAGGGAGCAGCAAAGCAGCGGGAATGAAGGGGGTTCTCCTCACTCCTCACTCCTCACTCCTCACTCCTCACGCTTCTTTTCGAACTCGGCGAGCCGGGTTTCGAGCTGGCCCAGCTTTTCCCGGGTGCGCGCAAGCACCTGGCGCTGCACGTCGAACTCCTCGCGCGTGACCAGATCGAGGCGGCTGAACATTGCGGTCAGCATCGCCCGCAGGTTCTTTTCAAGGTCCGCGGCCGGGCTTTGCGCCATTACGGTTTTGATCTTGTCATTTATCTCATTCAGCAAATTCTGATCCATGCTCAGCCGCGCTCCTTGTTTGACAAAAAGTGTAACAAATTTTTACCGGTATCCCGCAACGCACGGATGTGGTGCCCACGGCAATTTCAGCGCACCACGATAGTGCGCCGCGTTTCGCGGTCATCCGCATGATATTCATATCTTATTGTTTTTATTAATATAAATATCTGGCACGATCCATGCTCATAGTCACTCGCAATGTTGCGTATTTTTTTATTCTTAACAAAGAAAGGGATGATCATGATCAAGAAAACCATAATGGCGGGTGTTGTCGCCGCCGCCTTCGCTCCAGGACTTGCCTCGGCACAAGCTGCACCTGCTTCAGATCATACGCTGACCGGCAACGCCGGCATTTTCAGCCAGTATATTTTCCGCGGCAACACGCAAACCAATACCGGTCCTGCGCTCCAGGGCGGCGCTGACTACAGCCACTCGAGCGGTCTTTATGCCGGCACCTGGCTGTCCAACATCAGCTGGCTCACCGATTCTCCCGGTGCCACCGGTTATTCGAGCTCGAGCCTGGAGTGGGATGTCTACGGCGGCTACAAAGGGACAATCGGAAAATCCGATTTCGGCTATGACGTGGGCGTTCTCTTCTACGTCTACCCGGGCAGCTTCAATACGGCGGCAGCGCCCAAGCCCCTGGGCATCAGCAAGGCGGACACGCAGGAGATCTACGGCGCACTGACCTGGAAATGGGTTTCCGCCAAGTATTCCTACAGTATCGGCAACAAGACGTTCGGCGTGGAAGACAGCAGAGGCACCTGGTATCTGGACCTCACTGCCAACTATCCCATCACGGACAAGCTGACTGGCGTGCTGCACTACGGCAAGCAAAAATTCGCCGGGACGAATGCGGCCCTGGGCGTTTCGAACGATTCCTTCGCGTCCTTCGAAGACTACAAGATCGGGCTGAGCTATGCCCTCCCGAAAGATTTCACCGTAGGCGGGTTCTTCACCGGCACCAGCATGAAAGCGGACCAGAAACTGTTTTACACCAACGCTTCTGACACCCGTTTTACCGGCAAGGATACCTTCACCGTTTTCGTATCCAAGACTTTCTAACAACCTGCAGCCCGGGGGCTGGGCAACCAGCCCCCCTATCCATAAGGAATCGCAATGAAACTAGTCACAGCAATCATCAAGCCGTTCAAGCTTGACGAGGTGCGTGAAGCGCTGTCCGCGATCGGCGTGACCGGCATCACTGTCACTGAAGTCAAGGGGTTCGGGCGGCAGAAGGGGCACACCGAACTCTACCGCGGCGCCGAGTACGTGGTGGATTTCCTGCCCAAAGTCAAAATCGAGGCCGCGATAAAAAGCGACATGCTCGAACAGGTGATCGAGGCGATCGAAAAATCTGCCAATACCGGCAAAATTGGCGACGGCAAAATTTTTGTCTTCGAGCTCGAGCAAGTGATCCGCATCCGCACCGGCGAGACCGGCGCAGAAGCGCTATAAGGAGAACGGCATGAAGAAACTACTTACCATGATTGCGCTGTTCGGCGCTTTGAGCCTGGCGGGCTTTACCGTGCACGCCCAGGACAAGCCCGCCGAAGCGCCGGCGGCGACCGCTCCGGCTGCAGCAGCAGTCGCAGCCGCACCCGCGGCAGCGACGGCCGCTCCTGCGCCCACACCCAACAAGGGCGATACCGCCTGGATGCTGATGGCCACCGTGCTCGTCGTTCTCATGACGATACCGGGGCTGGCACTGTTCTACGGCGGCCTGGTCCGCGCCAAAAACACGCTGTCGGTGCTGATGCAGGTGTATATCGTGTTCTCCATGTGCGTGGTGCTGTGGGCGATCTATGGTTACAGCATTGCATTCACCGGGGGCGGGGCCTTTTTCGGCGGCTTTGACAAGCTGTTCCTGAGCGGGGTTACCGCAGATTCGGTAGGCGCCACATTCAGTAAAGGCGTGGTCATCCCCGAGTTCGTGTTCATCGCGTTCCAGGCCACGTTCTGCGCCATCACTCCGGCGCTGATCGTCGGCGCCTTCGCCGAGCGCATCAAGTTCTCGGCGGTGCTGCTGTTCACCATCATCTGGTTCACGTTCTCCTACCTGCCGATAGCGCACATGGTCTGGTATTGGGACGGCCCCGATGCGATCACCGATGCCGCTTCGCTCGACAAGGTCACCGCAGCTGCGGGATTCCTGTGGGCCAAGGGCGCGCTCGACTTCGCAGGCGGCACCGTGGTGCATATCAATGCCGGCATCGCCGGCCTGGTCGGCGCCTACATGCTCGGCAAGCGCATCGGCTACGGCAAGGAAGCCATGTCGCCGCACAGCCTGACGCTCACCATGGTCGGTGCGGCGTTGCTGTGGGTAGGCTGGTTCGGCTTCAACGCCGGTTCCAACCTCGAAGCCACCGGCACGGCCGCACTGGCGCTCGTGAACACGCTGTTCGCAACCGCCGCCGCGGCCTTCTCGTGGATGCTGTTCGAGTGGATGATCAAGGGCAAGCCCTCGATGCTGGGTGCTGCTTCGGGCTCGGTCGCCGGCTTGGTGGCGATCACGCCGGCCTGCGGCTTCGTCGGCCCGATGGGCGGCATCATCATCGGTCTGGTCGCCGGCGCAGTCTGCCTGTGGGGCGTAAACGGCCTCAAGCGCATGCTCGGTGCGGATGACGCGCTCGACGTGTTCGGCGTGCATGCCGTGGGCGGCATCGTCGGTTCCATCCTGACCGGCGTGTTCGTGTCGCCCAAGCTCGGCGGCACGGGCGTCTACGACTACGTTGCCAACAAGGTCGCCGATTTCGACATGGGCAACCAGATCATCAGCCAGCTGTGGGGCGTGGGCACGGCCATCGTCTGGTCGGCGGTGGTGGCATTCATCGCCTTCAAGATCGTCGACCTGATCGTCGGCCTGCGGGTCTCCGAAGAAGTCGAACGCGAAGGCCTCGATGTCAACGAACACGGCGAAGCTGCCTACCACATGTAATTCAGGCAATACTTCAAAGCTTGAACGGGCGCCTTTACGGCGCCCGTTTTTTTGGGACTCGCCCTGCGCGCGCATCAGCTACAATGACGGCCTAATGAGAAAAACATGCCCGCGCCCGATATGACCACCGGCCAGCCCCGATGAAAATTGCTTTCATCGTCGACCCGATCGACGAATTCAAAATCCACAAGGACACCACGTTTGCCATCATGCGCGAGGCCGCGGCGCGCGGTCACGAACTCCATGTCATGCAGCAGGAAAATCTGCTGTGGCGCGGCAACGTCGTGTCCGGCAATGCGTCGCGATTGCATCTGACCGGCGACAAAACAAACTGGTATCGCGTTGAAAATGCTGCCGAGACGCCATTACAGCAGTTTGATGCCGTGCTCATGCGCAAAGACCCGCCGTTCGACATGGAATATGTCTACAGCACTTATCTGCTCGAACTCGCGGAAACCCAGGGCGCCCGGGTGTTCAACCGGCCGCGCGCGATCCGCGACTACAATGAAAAAATGGCCATCGCGCGCTATCCCCGCTACACCCCGCCTTCGCTGATCACGCGCCAGGAAACCCTCATCCGCGAATTCCTCGCCGAGCACGGTGACATCATCCTCAAGCCGCTCGACGGCATGGGCGGCGCCTCGGTGTTCCGCGTTCACGCCGGCGACCACAACGTTGGCGTCATCATCGAAATGCTCACGCATTACGGCCGCCGCACCATCATGGCGCAGCGTTACATCCCGGAAATCCGCGATGGCGACAAGCGGATACTGGTGATCGGCGGCAAAGTCGTGCCCTATTCTCTGGCGCGCATTCCCCGGCAGGGCGAAACCCGCGGCAATCTCGCCGCCGGCGGCACCGGTGTCGCGCGTGAGCTGTCCCCGCGCGACCGAGAGATCGCCACCACGCTGGCTCCGGAACTCGACGCCCATGGGTTGCTTCTGGTCGGTCTCGACGTGATCGGCGACTACCTGACGGAAGTCAACGTCACCAGTCCCACCTGTTTCCAGGAGATCACCGAACAAACTGGCTTCAACGTTGCCGGGATGATGCTGGACGCACTGGAGCAGGCGGTTCTGCGGTAATTCCCGGACCGGTTCTCCAGATGCGCTACGCGGCGCGAAGGGGTAAAATAGGCGGGTTTTCATTACATCGCTGGCCGAACTACCCCATGATCGGGATACTGTTAATCACCCATGGCACGCTGGGCGAAAGCCTGATCCATTGTGCGAGTCATGTGCTCAACAAGCGCCCGGCGCGCTTAAAACAGATTGGCATCACCGCCCAGGACGACCCACTGCTGCTATTGCCGCAGGCGCGCGCTCTGGTCAAGGATCTCGATGATGGCAGCGGAGTGCTCATACTCTCGGACATGTATGGCGGCTCTCCCGCCAACATTGCCGCCAAGCTGCTGATCCCGGGTAAAGTTGAAGGTGTGGCCGGCGTCAATTTGCCGATGCTGATCCGCGCGCTGACTTACCGCGACAAGCCGCTGCAGACCATCCTCACCAAAGCGGTGAGCGGCGGCTGCGAAGGGGTGGTACGGATTCCTTCGCTGGCCGTTCACAATGCTGCAACAGGAAGCTGAGATCATCAACAAGCTCGGGCTTCATGCCCGGGCTTCGGCGAAGCTCACGCAAACTGCCGGGCAGTTTAAAAGCGGCGTGTGGCTGAGCCGTAACGGCCGGAAAGTCAACGCCAAAAGCATCATGGGCGTCATGATGCTGGCCGCAGCCAAAGGCTCTACAATCGGCATTGAGACCGACGGGCCGGATGAAGAACAGGCGATGCACGCACTGCAGGCGCTGATCGCCGACCGCTTCGGCGAAGGCGAGTAACCGTGACAGCCAACAGTTTCACCATCCACGGCATCGGTGTCTGCGGCGGCATTGCCATCGGACACGCTCATCTGGTTTCTCATGCCACCCTTGAGGTCGACCACTACGTGGTCCCCCCTTATCAGGTGCCGGAGGAGTCCTCGCGCTTCGACGCCGCGGTTCAATCCGTACGCGAAGAACTCGAACTGCTGCACGAAAGCGTTCCGGCGACCGCTCCTACGGAATTTGCCGCGTTTATCAACCTGCACCTGATGATACTCAACGACTCGATGTTATCCGTCGAGCCGCGCACGATCATAGAAAAAGAGCAGTGCAACGCGGAATGGGCACTCAAGGTGCAGATGGATGCATTGCTCGCGCAATTCGACACCATGGAGAATCCCTATCTGCGCGAGCGCCGGGCCGATGTCATCCAGGTTGTCGAGCGCGTTCTCAAAGTACTCTCCGGCCAGCCCGGCCATGTGCCGCCGCCCCCCACCGACCCGGAACACGAGCGCATTCTGGTCGCGCACGACCTTTCCCCGGCCGACGTCGTACAGTTCAAGCAGCACCAGTTTGCCAGCTTTATCACCGATCTCGGCGGCACCACCTCCCACACCGCGGTGGTCGCGCGCAGCCTCAACATCCCCTCCATCGTCGCGCTGCACTATGCGCGCCACCTGATCCGCGAAAACGACCTGCTGATCATCGACGGCACCCAGGGCGTGGTGATCGTCGATCCCGGCAAGCAGATTCTTGCCGAGTACCAGCTGCGCCAGCATCAGTTCGATATCGAGCGGCAGAAGCTCAAGCGGCTCAAGCATACCCTCGCCACCACAATCGACGGCTGCAAAGTGGCGCTTCACGCCAACATCGAATCGCCGGACGACGTGATGGAGGCAAAAGAAAACGGCGCAACCGGCATTGGTCTCTTCCGCAGCGAGTTTTTGTTTCTCAACCGCAACAGCCTGCCGGACGAGGACGAGCAGTTCGAGGCCTACCGCAAGGCGGCGCAGGACATGGACGGCATGCCGGTGACCATACGCACCTACGATCTGGGTGCCGACAAACAGGCCGACGAAACGCAGCGGATCACCGCCAATCCCGCGCTGGGCCTGCGCGCAATCCGGCTGTGCCTGACCGAGCCGCAGCGTTTTCTGATTCAGTTACGCGCGCTGCTGCGCGCATCGCACTACGGCAATATCAACATCCTGATCCCGATGCTGACCAACGCCAATGAAACCGTCCAGGCACTGCAGCTGCTCAAGCGCGCGAAGCTCAGCCTGGATGAGGCGGGAGTGCCTTATAACCGCAATATCCAGGTCGGGGGCATGATAGAGGTGCCGGCCGCGGCCCTGGCACTGGGCATGTTCACGGATAAACTCGATTTTCTGTCGGTCGGCACCAACGACCTGATCCAGTACACGCTGGCGATCGACCGCACCGACGACACCGTGGCGCATCTGTACGACCCGTTGCACCCAGCCATACTGACCCTGCTTGCGGGCATTTTCAAGGTCGCGGGGCGGGCGGGGGTGCCGGTGGCGCTGTGTGGAGAAATGGCCGGAGACATCCATATGACACGCCTGCTGCTGGGCCTGGGGCTGCGCCAGTATTCGATGCACTCCGCGCACCTGCCCGACGTCAAACAATGCATCCTCAAGTCGAACCTTGAAACCATTCGGCCGCTGGCGCAGAAAATGTTGCGCATAACCGACCCGATCAAGCTGCTCTTGCTGCTCGAGCGCATCAACACCTGAAATGCCCCAGGGTGAAATTTCCGGGCCGGCAAAAGCGCTCTACGCTCCCGGCTCCTGAATTTGACAAGCACGGCATCCCGTTGTAACGTGTAACAACTTGTTTTATCGCGCCGATTTGATGTCAGCTTGCGGGCGCGTAACAAATCCGGCTAAAGAGATGTCTGTTGATTCTCGAACCCGGTGCCAGCGCAAGCCCACCGGGTTTTTTATTGATCATGCTTATGGAAGAAGCCAGAACCACCGGACCGTCGACGCCCTTCGTGACGCCGCAGGTCGCCAGATTCAACGAGCCCATCACGCTCAAATGCGGGGCGGTGCTCGGGCAGTACGAACTCGTCTATGAAACCTACGGTACGCTCAACAGCGAACGCTCGAACGCGGTGCTGGTGTGCCACGCACTCAATGCCGCCCACCACGTCGCCGGTGTTTATGCCGGCGACCCGGATAATGTCGGCTGGTGGGACAATATGATAGGGCCCGGCAAACCGGTCGATACCGATCGTTTTTTTGTGATCGGCGTCAACAACCTCGGCGGGTGTCACGGATCGACCGGCCCGAAAAGCATTAATATTGCAACCGGCAGACCCTGGGGGGCGCAGTTCCCGGTGGTGACCGTCGAAGACTGGGTCAACAGCCAGGCACGTCTCGCCGACCGGCTCGGGATAAGACAGTTTGCCGCGGTGATGGGGGGCAGCCTCGGTGCCATGCAATCCCTGCAATGGACCATCAGCTATCCCGAGCGTCTGCGTCATGCGCTGGTTATCGCCTGTGCGCCCAACCTCTCCGCGCAAAACATTGCGTTCAACGAGATCGCGCGCCAGGCCATCATTACCGACCCGGATTTTCACGACGGCAATTATTATGAGCATGGCGTCACCCCCAGGCGCGGCCTGCGCGTGGCACGCATGGTCGGCCACGTCACCTATCTTTCGGACGACGAGATGGCGGACAAATTCGGGCGGCAGCTGAAGCACGGCAGGCTCAGCTATTCATTCGACGTCGAATTCCAGATCGAATCCTACCTGCGTTACCAGGCCGACAAGTTTGCCGAGTATTTCGATGCCAACACCTATTTACGCATTACCAAGGTCCTCGACTATTTTGACCCGGCATTCGAGTGTGGCGGGAATCTCACGCTCGCGCTGGCGCCGGCCAAGGCAAGCTATCTGGTGATTTCCTTTACCACCGACTGGCGTTTTTCCCCTGAGCGCTCCCGGGAAATCGTCACGGCGCTGCTCGACAACCGCCGCGACGTGACCTATGCGGAAATCGATGCTCCGCATGGACACGATGCCTTCCTGCTCGACGATGAGCGTTACCACCGCCTGGTCGCGGCCTACTTCGAGCGGATCGCCCAGGAGACCGCACATGAATAACGCTACCGGCATCCAACGTTCCGATTTCGCCGCCATCGCCGAATGGGTAAAGCCGGGCAAGCGCGTGCTCGACCTGGGCTGCGGCGACGGCACGCTGCTCAATTACCTGAAGCAACAGCGCAGCATCATCGGCTACGGCATCGAAATCGACGATGCCCGCATCCTGGCGTGCGTCAGGAACGGCGTCAACGTCATTCAGGGCGACCTCGAACGCGGGCTGTCCGACTTCGCGGACAACTCGTTCGATTACGTGATTTTGTCGCAGACACTGCAGGCGATGAAGAACAGCGAACGCATCATCAAGGAGATGCTCCGGGTCGGGCTTGAGGGCATCGTCACCTTTCCGAATTTCGGCTACTGGAAGAACCGGGTACAGTTCGCCCGCGGCCATATGCCGGTATCCGACAACCTGCCGTACCAGTGGTTCGACACACCCAATGTACATCTGTGCACCATTGCTGATTTTGAGCGCTTTTGCCGCGAACGAGGCATACGCATAGTCGAGCGCAAGGTGCTGACCAACGGCGCGACCGTCAGCGTGTGGCCTAATTTTCTCGGGTCACTCGCCGTTTATCACTTCGGCAGCTAGGAGCAGTCTGTCGGACTTTTCTGGTGTATGCAGTGGTGAATGCAACCGGCATGCCTTTTGTCGAAGCCGGAGCGACAGACTGCTTAAGAAAAAAGCTTTACGTATCGAAACGCTGGGTCGGCCGGAACAAACATCCCTTGCATGGCGTTTTTGTCACTACGTTCTTTAGGTGCTTCTCATGTTAGGAGTTTGTCGGACTCGGGGCGACAAACTCCTGCCGGGTAATCCAGCGCAGCAGCAGCAGACCCGGAATCGCAATCAGCGTGCACATCAGGAAAAAGCCCGGCCAGCCCAGCCATTGCGCGAGCCAGCCTGTGGGCGCAGAAGCGAGCACCCGCGGCACCCCCATCAGGCTCGAGAGCAGCGCATATTGCGTCGCGGTGAAGCGCCGATCGGTCAATGACGCCATGAAACCGACGAACGCCGCCGTGCCCAGACCCGCAGTCAGATTCTCAACGGCAACCACCGCAGCCAACGCGGCGATGCTGGGTACGACTCCCGCGAGCACCACGAAACCCAGCGTCGACAGCATCTGGCCCAGTCCGAACCACCACAGCGCGCGGTTCAGGCCGACGCGCAGGATCCATAATCCGCCCAGCGTGCCGCCGGCGATGGTGGCCCAGAAACCGAACAGCTTGACCACCGTCCCTATCTCGGTCTTGCTGTAACCCAAGTCCAGATAAAACGGCGTAGTCATGGCTGAGGCCATGGTGTCACCCAACTTGTAGAACAAGACGAAAGCCAGTGCCAACCACGCGCCGTCGCGGGCAAAGAAATCGCGGAACGGCAGGATTACCGCGTTGACCAGCGTGGTCGGCCGGCCTTCCGGCAGCGGCGGCTCCGGCGCCAGCAAGGTGACGACCATGCAGGCGACCATGGCGGCAGCCATCCCCTGGTACATGGTTTCGAAGGAGATCCAGTCGGCAAGTATCAACCCGCCGCCGCCGGCAAGCAGCATGCCGACGCGGTAGCCATTCACGTATAGCGCGGATCCCAGCCCGAGTTCGTCGTCGGCCAGGCTCTCGCGCCGGTAGGCATCGACGACGATGTCCTGGGATGCGGAGAAGAACGCAACCAGCAATGCTGCGACCGATACCCACAGCAGATCATGGGCCGCAGGCTGCGACATGCTCAGCAAAATAAGCGCGGCTACCAATCCGGTTTGCGTGACCATGATCCATCCGCGGCGTCGGCCGAATAACGGCGGGATGTAACGGTCAAACAACGGGGACCACAGGAATTTAAGGGTGTAGGGCAAACCCACCAGGGCGAACAACCCGATGCTCGCGAGATCGACGCCGCCGTCCTTGAGCCACGCCTGCAGCACTGAACCGGTCAGCAGCAGCGGCAGCCCCGATGCAAATCCCATCAGTATCGCCACCAGCATGCGGCCGCTGAACATCGCCCTCAGGGCGTCCGTCCAGGAGCGTTTCACAACGACAACAGGTTGGCGCGAGAAAATCATCCGCACACCCGCCCAAAGCGCTGCTCAAAGCCCGAATTCATAATCTATCGTCAGCGACGCGTGATCGGAGAACCGTTCGTCCTTGTAAATCGACACCTGTTTTGCCGTCGCCGCCACGCCCGGTGTTGCGATGTGATAGTCGATACGCCATCCCACGTTCTTGGCCCAGGCCTGGCCGCGGTTCGACCACCATGTATATTGCTCCGGGCGCTCGTCTATACGGCGGAACACGTCGACCCAGCCCAGTTCATCAAAAACCCGCGTAAGCCACGCCCGCTCTTCCGGCAGGAATCCCGAGTTCTTCTGGTTACCGCGCCAGTTTTTCAAGTCGATCTCGCGATGTGCAATATTCCAGTCCCCACACAAAACGACTTCGCGACCCGCGGCCGCGAGTTCCTTAAGGTGAGGAAAAAAATGATCCATAAAGCGGAATTTGGCTTGCTGCCGGTGTTCGCCGCTTGAACCGGAGGGCAGATAGAGCGATATCACACTCAATTTCCCGAAATCAGCGCGCAGGTAGCGTCCTTCGCTGTCAATGTCGGCGATACCGATGCCCTCGATGACTTTAACCGGCGGATGCCGGGTGAACAGCCCGACCCCACTGTAGCCTTTTTTCTCGGCGTAATGAAAATAGCCGCGGTATCCGTGCGGCGCCAGCATGTCAGCGGGGACATCAGCCGCCTGGGCCTTGAGTTCCTGCACGCAGACAATGTCGGCACCGCTGCGGCCCAGCCATTCAAAAAACCCCTTCCTGCCCGCTGACCGGATGCCGTTGAGATTAAGCGTGATTATGCGTAACATGAAAACTTAAATTATTTAAGAAAATCTATGACTGATTTCAGGCAGGAATTCATCCGCTTTGCGATCGCGCAACAGGCCGTGCGCTTCGGCCAGTTCAAGACCAAGGCCGGCAGGCTGTCGCCCTATTTTTTCAATTCAGGCCTGTTCAGTGACGGCGGCTCGCTGTACCAACTCGCGCAATTCTACGCGAAAGCAATTCTCGCGTCCGGCATCGGGTTCGACATGCTGTTCGGCCCCGCCTACAAGGGCATCCCGCTGGTCTCGGCTACGGCGGTGACGCTTGCGCAGTCAGGCCGCAACCTGCCTTTCGCCTTCAACCGCAAGGAAGCCAAAGATCACGGCGAAGGCGGCAATATCATCGGTGCCGTGCTCACGGGGCGCGTGCTGATCATAGACGACGCGATTTCGGCAGGCACCGCAGTGCGCGAATCCCTGGACATTATTCGTGCAGCAGGCGCCACGCCATGCGGCGTCGTGGTTGCGCTCGACCGCATGGAGCGCGGTACCGGGAAACTGTCGGCAATGCAGGAAGTGCAGGAAATCTACAAGATTCCGGTCATCAGTGTCGCCACACTTGATGATCTGGTCTCTTACCTTAAGACCGATCCGGCGCGTGCGACGGACCTGGATGCCGTCGGCCGTTATCGCGATCAATATGGAGTGACAACAAATGGATAACCTCATTCGTGTAATTATTTCGGCAATACTGGCGCTGGGGCTTGCTGTAAGCGCGGGTTCGGCCCTGGCGCAGACCAAGGCCCCGGTCGAGATCAAGGGCAAAATCGTCTGCTGGAAAGACAGCTCGGGGAAAACCGTGGGCTGCGGCGATTCCGTGCCCCCGGAGTATCAAACGAGCGCGACCAAAGAACTCGATAAGCGCGGCGTCACCCGCAAGACCACCGAGTCAGCCGCGGACCAGGCGGCCAGAATCAAGGCGCCGGACCCTGATCTCGCCAAACAGAAAGAGCTGCAGATCGAAGAGCAGAGGAAACAGGCCGATCAAAAGCGTCAGGACAATGCGCTGATCAACACGTTCGCCAACGAGAATGAAATCGACAGGAAACGTGACCGCGAACTGCAGAGCCTCGAATTGCAGCTCAACCAGTTCAAGGCATCGTTTAAGAACGCGAGCAATCGCCAGACCGAAATCAACACGCGCAGCGACGCCATCGAGAAAAGCAAGAAAGCGGTGCCCGATAACGTAAAGGCCGAAAAGGCCCAGGCCACAGATGATATAAACAGGCTGCAGCAGCGCATTGTCGCGAAGGAAAAGGAAATGGAGGAACTCCGCGTGCGCTATGCCGAATACAGAAAACGATTTTCCGAGTTGAAAGGCACTCAGCCGCCTGCAGCACCCCCCACGCCCGCCACAGGCTCGTCACCAAAAAAATGATCGGTCCAGCAGCCTGTCGGACTTGGTCCCATTCATCAGAACACATTAGGAGTTTGTCGAACACAAGTCCGACAAACTCCTATCAGCCGCCGAGCTTGCGCTTGAGGATTTCGTTGACCTGCTGCGGATTGGCCTTGCCTTTGGTCGCCTTCATGGCCTGGCCTACCAGGGAATTAAAGGCTTTTTCCTTGCCACTCCTGTAATCCGCCACTTGCTGCGGGTTGGCGGCCAGCACCTGATCCACGATTTTCTCGATCTCGCCGCTGTCGGATATCTGTTTCCATCCCCTGGCCGCAATGATCGTCTCCGCGGCATTCCTGCCCCGGGCTTCACCGCCCCACATGGCATCAAATACATCCTTTGCGATTTTTCCGGAAATGGTGCCGTCAACAACGCGATCAATGAGGCCGCGCAGCATTTCCGGGCCGATCTTGCTCGCTTCGATTTCCAGGTTCGACTCGTTGAGCCGGGCACTCAGATTTCCAGCTATCCAGTTGGCACACAGCTTCGCGGTCTGCGCTTCCGCCCCCCGTGCCGCCTGCTCGAAATAGGCCGCCATTTCCCTGCTTCCAGTCAGCACCGCGGCATCATACGCAGTCAGTCCATATTCGGCGATGAAGCGAGCGCACTTGGCCTGCGGCAGCTCAGGCAACCCCGCCCTGACTTCGTCCACCCAGGCGGGAGTGATCGCCAGTGGCAGCAAATCCGGGTCTGGAAAATAACGATAGTCGTGCGCATCCTCTTTGGTGCGCATAGTCCGCGTCTCGTCACGGTCCGAATCGTAAAGCCGCGTTTCCTGCACGATGGTGCCGCCGTCTTCGATGACCTCGATCTGGCGCCGCACTTCGAACTCGATCGCGCGTTCAAGGAAGCGGAACGAGTTCAGGTTTTTTATTTCGGTGCGGGTACCGAGTTTGTCCGAACCGGCCGGCCGCACCGATACGTTGGCGTCGCAGCGGAACGATCCCTCCTGCATATTGCCGTCGCAAATGTCTATCCAGCGCACCAGCGCATGCAGCGCGCGTGCATAAGCGACCGCCTCGGCGGCGGAACGCATGTCGGGTTCGGTCACTATTTCCAGCAACGGCGTGCCGGCGCGGTTCAGATCGATGCCGGTTGCGCCATGGTAGTCCTCGTGCAAAGACTTGCCGGCGTCTTCTTCGAGGTGCGCGCGGGTCAGACGCACGGTCTTTTCCTGGCCGTCGACCAGCACCGTCAGTGAGCCGCCTTCGACGATGGGAATTTCATATTGGCTGATCTGGTAGCCCTTGGGCAGGTCGGGATAGAAATAATTCTTGCGCGCAAAAATCGACCGCGGGTTGATCCTGGCGCCCACGGCGAGGCCGAGGCGAATGGCTTTGGTCACTACCTCGCGATTCAGTACCGGCAGCACGCCGGGCAGCGCGATATCCACCGCGCACGCCTGGACGTTGGGCGCGGCGCCGTATGCGGTTGCCGCGCCCGAAAAAATCTTCGAGCGCGTCGACAGCTGCGCGTGGGTCTCGAGCCCGATGACGGTCTCCCACTTCATATCGCTTCGCTCCGTGAAGCGTGAAGGGAAAAGGGTGAAGGGGCAAATCCTCCCTCCCCTGGCAGGGGGAGGGTTGGGGAGGGGGCATCACTCTTCACTATTCACCCTTCACTGAGGATGCCGGAAGGCATCCTCTCGTGCCAGTCGGTCGCGAGCTGGTACTGGTGCGCGACGTTGAGCATCTGCGCCTCGCGGAAATAGTCGCCGATGATCTGCAGCCCGACCGGCAGCCCCTTGCCGTCGAAGCCGCACGGGATCGACATGCCGGGCAGCCCCGCCAGATTGACCGCGATGGTGTAGATGTCCGACAAATACATTTGCACCGGGTCGGCGGCTTTTTCGCCGAGTTTGAACGCCGTCGTCGGAGTGGTGGGACCCATGATGATGTCGCACTTCTCGAACGCCGCGGCAAAGTCCTGCGCGATCAGGCGCCGCAGCTTCTGCGCCCGGATGTAATACGCATCGTAGTACCCGTGCGACAGCACGTAAGTGCCGATCAGGATGCGGCGCTTGACCTCGGCGCCGAAACCTTCGGCCCGCGTCCTTTTGTACATGTCGAGCAGATCAGCGTACTCTTTGGCGCGGTACCCGTAGCGTGCCCCGTCAAACCGCGCGAGATTGCTCGAAGCTTCCGCCGGCGCCAGCACGTAGTAGACCGGCACCGACAGCGCCATATTGGGCAGCGCGACTTCCACCATTTCACAACCGAGTTTTTTATACTGGGCAATCGCCTCATCGAGCGCTTTTGCGACATCCGGTGACACGCCATCGGCAAAAAACTCTTTTGGCAGGCCAACCCTGAGCCCGGCTATCGGCCGCGCCAGATCGCGGCCGTAATCTTCGGGGTCGCGCCGCAGGCTGGTCGAATCGCGCTCGTCGAACCCCGCCATCGCATTGAGCATCAACGCCAGGTCCTCGGCGGTGCGCGCCATCGGGCCAGCCTGGTCCAGGCTGGATGCAAACGCAATCATGCCGTAGCGCGACACCACGCCGTACGTGGGCTTCAGACCCGATATCCCCGTCAGCGCCGCCGGCTGGCGTATCGACCCGCCGGTGTCGGTGCCGGTCGCGGCCGGGACCAGCCGCGCGGCCACCGCCGCTGCCGATCCCCCGGAACTGCCGCCGGGCACGGTACTGACATCCCACGGGTTTTTCACCGGGCCATAGTAGGAAGTTTCATTGGACGAACCCATCGCGAACTCGTCCATATTGGTCTTGCCGAGATTGACCGCGCCGGCGGCGTTCAGCCGCTCGACGACATGGGCGTCATAGGGCGAAACAAAATTCGACAGGATTTTCGAGCCGCAGGTGGTCAGCCAGCCTTTGGTGCAGAAAATGTCTTTTTGCGCGATCGGCACACCGGTCAGCGGCTGTGCCCGCCCGGCGGCGCGAAGCTGGTCCGCTGCACGCGCCTGAGCCAGGCTGAGTTCCTCGTTCAGCGTGATGAAACAGTTATACTTATTAGATAACCTGTTGATTCTATTGATATAATATTCAGATGCCTCGACGCTGGAGAGCTTCTTGGCGGCAAGTTCGCGGGACAGGCTGGCTAGGGTTGAGTTAAGCATGTACTGATAGGGTGCAAAGGGTCAGGCGTGGGGTAAGAAATCCGTCCGGTTATCAGTCTGACGCCTTACTATTCGATGACCTTGGGCACAAGGTATAGACCGGCCTCGACCTGGGGTGCGATAGCCTGGAACAGTTCACGCTGATCGTGCTCAGTGACCACGTCGTCGCGCAAGCGCAGCACAATGTCCTGGGCGTGGGCCATCGGTTCGATGCCGGCAACATCAACAGCCTGCATTTGTTCTATCAGCCCGAAAATTCCGGTCAGCTGGCCGAGCGCAGTCTTGGCTTCCGCTTCCTCAACTGCAATTCGCGCCAGATGAGCAACCCGCTTAACGTCATCGATCGTCAATGCCATAAATCCCCGGTAAAACCCCTTAAAAAACGCAGCCGTATAGGGTATCATAACCCGTTAATGCGCAGCACCATTTCCTTTACCTGGAAAGCCTTATGCTCGGTTTCTTAAGCAGCTACTTTAATGATGATCTCGCCATCGATCTCGGTACGGCGAACACCCTGATCTACGTGCGCAGCAAAGGCATCGTACTCGATGAGCCGTCGGTGGTGGCGATACGCCAGGAAGGCGGCCCCAACGGCAAGAAAGTGATCCAGGAAGTCGGCCTCGCCGCCAAGCAGATGCTCGGCCGCACGCCCGGCAACATCACCGCGATCCGGCCAATGAAAGACGGCGTCATCGCTGATTTCACCGTCACCGAGCAGATGCTCAAGCACTTCATCAAGAAAGTCCATGATTCGCGCTTTTTCAAACCCAGTCCGCGCATCATCATCTGCGTGCCGTGCGGCTCGACCCAGGTTGAACGCCGTGCGATCCGCGAATCGGCAATCGGCGCGGGCGCGAGCCGGGTCTATCTGATCGAGGAACCGATGGCGGCGGCAATCGGCGCGAATCTGCCTGTCGGCGAGGCGACCGGATCAATGGTGGTCGACATTGGCGGCGGCACCACCGAAGTCGGCGTCATCTCGCTGGGCGGCCTGGTGTACAAAGGATCGGTGCGCGTTGGAGGCGACAAATTCGACGAAGCCATCATCAACTACATACGCCGCAACTACGGCATGCTGATCGGCGAAACCACTGCCGAGCAGATCAAGAAAGAAATCGGCTCCGCGTTCCCCGGCTCGGAAGTACGCGAGAAAGAAGTCAAGGGACGCAATCTTGCGGAAGGCATCCCGCGCAGCTTCACCATTTCCAGCAACGAGATACTTGAAGCCCTGACCGATCCGCTGAACAGCATCGTCAGCGCCGTCAAATCCGCGCTCGAACAGACCCCGCCCGAGCTTGCCGCCGATATCGCCGAAAAGGGCATGGTGCTGACAGGCGGCGGCGCGCTGCTGCGCGATATCGACCGGCTGCTGATGGAAGAAACGGGGCTGCCAGTGATTATCGCCGAAGACCCGTTGACTTGCGTGGTGCGCGGCTCGGGCATGGCACTTGAGAAAATAGACCGGCTGGTTGGAATTTTCACGAATGACTGACAAGGCGTGGAAAGTGAAAAGTGAAAAGTGCGGGAACCGGGGTGCCGCTGCAACGATGACCCGCAGTAACGACCGGCGGCCGTTCTCCGCTCTTTGGTGCCGCACCGATCGACGCCTCACACCTTACGCCTCACCCCTCACGTTTCACCGTTGATGGAATATCAACCTCCACCCTTTTTCAAGACCGGCCCCTCCCCGCTTGCCCGCCTGCTGATTTTTTCACTGCTGTCGTTCGTGCTGTTGTTTACCGATGCGCGATTCAAATACCTGGAATCCCTGCGCCACGTCTTCTCGGTCGCCGTCTATCCGCTGCAACGAATCGCCACCGCACCCCTTGCCATCGCGAACCGCGCCAGCGAGTTTTTCGTCACGCACTCCTCGCTTCGCTCCGAGAATGCGCGGCTGACGCAGCAAATTCTCGGGAACACCATATTGCTGCAGCAGCATAAATCCCTGCTGACGGAAAACGTGCATTTGCGCGAGTTGTTCGATGCGCGCGAACGCACCAAGATCCACTCGACCCTTGCGGAAATACTGTACGCGGCCCGCGATCCCTTTACGCGCAAGATCATCATCGACAAAGGCTTTCAGCAGGACATCAGGAGCGGACAGCCGGTCATAGACCACATCGGCGTCATCGGCCAGGTCACGCGCGTCTACCCCTGGCTGTCCGAGGTTACCCTGATCACCGACAAGGGACAGGTCGTGCCGGTGCAGAACATGCGCAACGGGCTGAGGTCGATTCTCACCGGCACTGGCGCCGACGGCGTGCTCGAACTTAAATTCATACCGCTTAATGCCGACTTCAAAAATGGCGACCAGCTGGTGACTTCCGGAATCGACGGCGTCTATCCGCCGGGGCTGCCGATCGCGGAAGTCACCGACGTTGAACGTAATTCCGCTTACCTGTTTGCGCGCATCAGATGCAAACCGCTGGCCGGTGTGAACAATTACGGGCAGGTCCTGGTCGTGCGCCAGGACAGCGAGGCTCCGGAGCGTCCGGCGGAAGAGACAAAGCCGCAACGCAGCAAGAAACCGAAACGGAGCGGCTGATGCAGTTTAGCGCCAGCCCTCCCCAGGAAATCCTGCTGCCGGTCAGGCCAGCGTTCATCGCTGCGACCCTGGTGGCCGCCCTGCTCCTGAACCTGTTGCCCTGGTCTGGCCTGCTGTTCTGGATCAAACCGGATTTTGTGGCCCTCGTCGTGCTCTACTGGTGCATCCATCAGCCGCGCAAGCTGGGATTTACGGCGGCCTGGCTGCTGGGCCTGATGATGGACGTGGCCGATGGCAGCCTGTTCGGTCAACATGCCCTGGCTTATTCCATACTGGCTTATGCCGGCATCGTCCTGCACCGCCGGGTGCAGGGATTCACGCTGACAGCCCAGGTACTGCAGGTGATTATGCTGCTGCTGTTCAACGATTTGATCATGCTTGCCATCAGAATGCTTGCGGGCGGTGACTTTCCCGGATTTCAGTATTTTCTGGGCAGCTTCGTGGCGGGCCTGCTGTGGCCGCCGCTGTCCGTGATGCTCAAGCTGCCGCAACGCACCAGGCCCGACCCCGATCATGTCTGAGCTGATGATCAACCAGGGCGTCGAGCTGCGCAATTCCCAGCTCGAGATCTACCACTTCCGGTGGCGGCTGGCGGTCGCAACGGGTTTCGTGATCCTGATGTTTGCGCTGCTCTTCGTCCGCTTCTTCTATCTTCAGGTCGTAAAATACGAGCATTACCACACGCTGGCCGAAGCCAACCGGATTTCCATCGTGCCTATCGTTCCCAATCGCGGCATCATCGTCGATCGCAACGGCGTCGTGCTCGCCCACAACTACTCGGCCTACACGCTGGAGATCACGCCCAGCAAGGTGGAAAATCTCACGGCGCTGATCGATGATCTGACCGCGTTGATAGACATCAGCCCCAAGGACCGGCGCCGTTTCACCAAGCTGCTGGAGGAGAGCAGGAATTTCGAGAGCCTGCCGATCCGCACCCGCCTTTCGGACGAGGAAATCGCGCGCTTTGCCGTGAACCGCTATCGCTTTCCGGGCGTGGAAATCAATGCCCGCCTGTTCCGCCAGTATCCCCAGGGGGAAATGTTCTCCCACGTCGTCGGCCATATCGGCCGCATCAACCAGCGCGATCTCGAGCAACTCGAAGCCGACGACCGGTTGTCCAATTACCGCGGCACGGCCTATCTGGGAAAAACCGGCCTGGAATACAGCTACGAGCGTTTTCTTCACGGCACCACCGGCGTGGAGGAAGTCGAGGTGGATTCCGCGGGACGCGCCGTGCGCAGCCTGTCGCGCACGCCGCCGGTCTCCGGCAACAACCTGGTTCTCAAGCTCGACGCCAAACTCCAGGAAATGGTCTACCGTGCATTCGGTGACCGGCGCGGCGCGCTGGTTGCCATCGAGCCGGAAACCGGCGGGGTGCTGGCATTCGTCAGCACCCCCGGCTTCGATCCCAACCTCTTTGTTGACGGCATCGATCCCCAGAACTGGAATGAGCTCAATACCTCGCTCGACCGGCCTATGGTCAACCGCGCGCTTGCCGGCACCTATCCCCCGGGTTCGACCTTCAAGCCGTTCATGGCGCTCGCCGCATTGTTCTACGGCAAGCGCACGCCGCAACAGGCCATCAGCGATCCGGGACAATTCATTTTCGGCGGCCACGTGTTCCGGGATGACAAGGTAGGCGGGCATGGGCTGGTCGACATGTTCAAATCGATCGTGGTCTCCTGCGACACATATTATTACGTGCTCGCCAACGACCTCGGGATCGACAACATATCGAAATTCATGGCGAAAATCGGCTTCGGCAGCCGCACCGGGATCGATATCGCCGGTGAGTCGGCCGGCGTGCTGCCCTCGCAGGAGTGGAAGATGCGCCGCTTCAAGCAAAAATGGTACGCGGGGGAAACCATCAGCATCGGCATCGGGCAGGGTTATAACTCGTACACCCCGCTGCAAATGGCCTCTGCCATCGCGACCCTGGCCAACGACGGCGTCATGTTCCGGCCGCACATCGTCAATTACGTGGAAAACATCACCACCGCCGAGCGCAAGTTTATCGAGCCGCAACCTTTGCGTACCCTCGACCTGAAACCCGAGCATATCGCGGTCGTCAAAAACGCGCTGGTCGGGGTCAACAAGGAAGGCACCGGCGCGCGCGCCTTTGCCGGCGCGGAATACGAAAGCGCCGGCAAGACCGGCACCTCGCAGGTGATCGCCATCAAGCAGGGCGAGAAATACGTCGAGAGCCGCGTGCAGGAGCGGCATCGCGACCATGCGCTGTTCATCGCCTACGCCCCCACCGACAAGCCCAAAATAGCGCTTGCGGTAGTCGTGGAAAACTCCGGATTCGGTGCGCGCGCGGCGGCGCCGATCGCGCGCCAGGTATTCGATTACTATCTGCTCGGCAAGCAACCCGCCAGGCCGGCCAGGGAAGACGACAGTGCCTCTGCTAATTAGACGCATAGCCCGTTTTTTCACGGCCCACCTCGACGGGCTGCTGCTTGGCGCCGTGCTGCTGCTGATGGCGACAGGGCTCATCATCCTGTACAGCGCGTCGAACGCCGGCATGGCGCGTATGACCAGCCAGGTGATGAATATGCTGGTTGCGCTCTCGGTGATGTGGGTGTTCGCCAACATTGCGCCGCATTACCTGATGCGGCTGTCCCTGCCCCTTTTCGTGGTGGGGCTGGCACTGCTGATCGCCGTTGCGCTGTTCGGCGACATCGTCAACGGCGCGCGGCGCTGGCTGTTTATCGGTTTTACCCGCATCCAGCCCTCGGAGTTGATGAAAATTGCGGTGCCGCTGATGCTGGCGTGGTACTTCGACCGCTATGAAGCGACGCTGCGGCTCAAGAACTATCTGATCGCGGTCGTGTTCCTGATGGTGCCGGTCGGGCTGATCGCGCGCCAGCCCGATCTGGGCACCGCGGTGCTGATTTTCTCGAGCGGCTGTTTCGTGCTGTTTCTGGCCGGGCTGGCCTGGCGCATCATCGGCGGCATCGTCGTTGCCGGCCTGGCCAGCCTGCCGTTTCTGTGGTCGGTGCTGCACGACTACCAGCAGCAGCGGGTGCTGACCCTGCTCGACCCGGCGCAGGATCCGCTGGGCTCGGGCTATCACACCATACAGTCCACGATCGCGGTCGGCTCGGGGGGGTTGCTCGGCAAAGGCTGGATGAACGGCACGCAGACCCATCTCGACTTCATCCCCGAGCGCACCACCGATTTCATTTTTGCGGTCTATTCCGAAGAATTCGGGCTGTTCGGCAACCTCATCCTGCTGGTGCTGTTCATGCTGGTGATCGCGCGCGGCATGGTCATTACCGCCAATGCGCCGACGCTGTTCACGCGCCTGCTCGCGGGCGCGATCACGCTCACCTTCTTCACTTACGCCTTCGTCAACATGGGCATGGTCAGCGGCATCCTGCCGGTGGTGGGTGTGCCGCTGCCGCTCATCAGCTATGGCGGAACTTCCCTGGTTTCCGTCTGTCTGGGTTTCGGGATCCTGATGAGCATACAGACGCACAAGAAGCTTGTCCAAACGTGAAGGGAGAAGAGTGAATGCGTGAAGGGGTACAACAGGTCACCCTCTCCCCCGTCACCGGGGGAGAGCCAGCGCAGCGAGCGAGGGGGCCGGGCCGGGGTGAGGGGGATCACCCTTCACTCTTCACCCTTCTCCGCGTCATCGCCGTGATCACAGCGATGACGCTCGCGGGCTGCGGCACCGTGGCCAAATCACCCCCGCGCATCGAACGGGCGCCTGGCACGGCGACAGGGCCGTGCTGCGCTCCCGGACCGCGCGGCGGCGGTTATTATCTGGACGACGGGCCCGGCGCCAATCCGCCCGCCAACCTCGACAGCATCGCGGATGCCGTGCCGAAAGTGGAACCACTGCACCGCGGCACCGGCCGCCCGTATATCGTCATGGGCAAAAGTTACACACCGATGACCGCGCTTGCGCCATACAAAGCGCGCGGCGTCGCCTCCTGGTACGGGCGCCGCTACCACGGCAAAAAAACCGCGTCCGGCGACATCTACGATATGTACGCAATGACCGCAGCGCACACCACGCTGCCGATCCCGAGCTACGTGCGCGTCATGAATATCGCCAATGGCAGGTCGGTGGTGGTGCGCGTCAATGACCGCGGCCCGTTCATCGACAGCCGCCTGATCGATCTTTCCTATACTGCCGCCCACAAGCTGGGCGTGCTCGGCGGCGGCAGCGCCATGGTCGAGGTCGAAAGCATCCTGCCCGGCCAACCTGCACCGGCGGTGGCAGTCCAGCCCGGCGCAGCGCCCGTGGTCGCGGTGCTCCAACGCGAATCCGAACCGGCGGCGACACCGCTGCCTCCGTCTGATCTCCGGCCTGCGGCGACTCCGTCAGTTCCGGTAACTCGCGACGCCGGCGGCCATTACCTGCAGTTGGGCGCGTTCGGATCGCAGGAAAATGCGGATAGTTTTCTTTCCAGGCTCAAGACCCAGATCGACTGGCTGGCCCAGACCATGCACATCTACCCAAGAGACGGCCTGTTCCGGGTACACGCCGGGCCGTATGCGACCGAGCAGGACGCGCGGCTGGCCGCTGAACGCATCAGCCAGAGCATGGGCATCAAGCCTATGGTGTTGGTCAGATAAGTCGTGAGTGGTGAGCGGTTTTACTGCTTACCCGCTTACCGCTTACTTCTTACCGGTTTTTAGTTACAACACGTAGCGCGCCAGATCCTCGCTTTGCGCCAGCGCTTTAAGCCGCTCGTCGACGTAAGCGGCATCGATCACGATGGTTTCACCCGAACGCTTGCCGGCGTTGAACGATATTTCCTCGAGCAGTTTCTCCATCACGGTATAAAGCCGGCGCGCGCCGATGTTCTCGGTCCTCTCGTTGACGTGCCAGGCGATTTCCGCGAGGCGCTTGACCGCCTCCAGCCTGAATTCAATCTTGACCCCCTCGGTAGCGAGCAGCGCCTCGTACTGGCGCGTGAGGCAGGCGTCGGTATTGGTGAGGATCTGCTCGAAATCGGCAACGCTGAGGCTTTTCAGTTCGACCCGGATCGGGAAACGCCCCTGCAACTCAGGAATGAGATCGGACGGCTTGGCGAAATGAAATGCGCCGCTGCCGATGAACAGAATGTGGTCGGTCTTGATCATGCCGTACTTGGTTGAAACCGTCGTGCCCTCGACCATGGGCAGCAAATCGCGCTGCACACCCTGGCGCGAGACATCGGCGCCCGACACTTCCGAGCGGCTGGCGATCTTGTCCATTTCGTCGATGAACACGATGCCGTTCTGCTCGACATTGTCGATCGCGCGCAGCTTCGTGTCCTCGTCGTTGATCAGTTTTGCCGCCTCTTCCTCCGTGAGCAGCTTCATCGCATCCCGGATCTTGAGCTTGCGCTGGCGCTTGCGGCCGGCGCCGAGATTCTGAAACATGCCCTGGATCTGTGAAGTCAGGTCTTCCATGCCCGGCGGCGCAAAAATCTCCATGGATGACTGTGTCGCGGCAACCTCGAGTTCGACTTCCTTGTCATCGAGTTCGCCTTCGCGCAGTTTCTTGCGGAATTTCTGTCGCGTCGTGTTGTCGGTATCTGCCCCCCCGCCATCCCGCGCCGGCGGCAGCAGCACATCGAGTATGCGTTCCTCCGCGAGGTCCGAAGCCTGGTGGCGGACTTTGCGTGTTTCGTATTCGCGCGTGTCCTTGATCGAGGTCTCGACCAGGTCACGGATGATGGTATCCACATCGCGGCCGACATAGCCGACTTCGGTAAACTTGGTGGCCTCGACCTTGATGAACGGCGCGTCGGCGAGCTTGGCCAGGCGGCGCGCAATTTCTGTCTTGCCCACACCGGTGGGGCCGATCATCAGGATGTTCTTGGGCGTGATTTCCTGGCGCAGCGGACCGACGACCTGCTGTCTGCGCCAGCGATTTCTCAGCGCGATCGCAACCGCGCGCTTGGCCTCGTCCTGGCCGATGATGTGCTTGTCCAGTTCATGGACGATTTCCTGTGGGGTCATCTGGCTCATATGCGTGAGGAGTAAGGCGTTAGGAGTGAGGAGTGAAGCGATCAAAGCGCCGGGTTTGCGCTTCACGCCTTATTTCCTACTCTTTACTTCTTACTCTTTACTCCTTACTCGAGTAATTCAATTACGTGCTGCTGATTGGTATAGATGCACATATCGCCGGCGATGGTCAGCGCTTTTTTGACGATCTCCTCCGGGGGCAAGTCGGAATTTTCCAGCAGTGCGCAGGCGGCGGCCTGGGCATATGGGCCGCCGCTGCCGATGGCGATCAGCCCGTATTCGGGCTCCAGCACATCGCCGCTGCCGGTAATGATGATGGAGGTATCGACATCCGCCACTGCCAGCATGGCTTCGAGCCGGCGCAGGATGCGGTCGGTGCGCCAGTCCTTCGCCAGTTCCACGGCGGAGCGCAGCAGGTTGCCCTGGTGCTTTTCGAGCTTGGCTTCGAAGCGCTCGAACAAAGTGAAGGCGTCAGCCGTGCCGCCGGCGAAACCGGTGAGTATCCGGTCGTGATACAGGCGCCGCACCTTGCGCGCGCTGGATTTCACCACCACGTTGCCCAGCGTCACCTGGCCGTCGCCCCCCAGCGCGACACGCTTGCCGCGCCGCACGGATAGTATGGTCGTGCCGTGATAAATTTCAGTCGTCATAAGGAGTGTTTTCGGATCGGAAACCGTTTGCTGCGGACGCACCGGCAGCGGATATACATTTGATTTGCGTCGCCAAATATAAAAGATGCGGGCTATCGCAACAGATTCAAGTGCTGATTATACCCCTCGTCATTGACTCGCACGACCCGGGCTTCCTCCATCGTGATCCGCGCAGCGTTCATGAGGCGGGTTCCAACCTGAACACGATCGGCACCAGCACCCATGCCTCCACCGGCTGCGCGCCCTGGCGTGCCGGCATGAAGCGCCAGGTGCGTACGGTCTCCAACGCTGCGCTGTCCAGATGCGCAGAGCCGCTGGTCTTGTCGACGCTGACGTTCGCGGGCGCGCCCTCGCGCGTGACCAGCACCTTGAGCATCACTGTGCCCTGCTCGCCGTTGCGGCGGGCGATGATCGGGTAGCGCGGCGCCGGGTTGCGCAGATAGGCCGCGTTGAAACTGGGCTCCACCACGGGCGCGGCGGATGGTTTTTCCACCCTGGCTTCCCCTGCCGGAGCGCGCTGCACGGCGACCGGTGCATGCGGCATGGGCGGTGCGGCAGGTTCGGGAACACGCGGCGCCTCGATAACGGCGGCAGGCGGCGCCACGGATTTGGGCTGGGTGATGATTTCGGGTTTGCGCGCCGCCTCGGATCTGACAGGCGCAGGCTTGGCCGCCGGAACGCTTGGTTGCTGCACGGGTGGCGGCGCTTCCGGCTTGAGCAGCATCACCTCCAGCGCCTGCACCTGTGCGTTGCGGCCGGTATCACGCGACTCTCCCGGAAACAGCAGCAATCCCAACGCATGCACCACCACGCTGAGCGCGATAAAAAACGCCAGCGGCCGGTGGCCGGAAGGAGCGGACAACTGGGGTTGAAAATCTTCAGCCATGATCATGCGCAGCATACCGCAGCCCGCATGGGTACTACCCACGGCCCGCACAGGAAGCCGGATGGTTGATCATGTCCGTCCGAAAACCCGCTGCTACCGCACGAGATGCGCGGCCGGCAGATAACGAAAAGGGTCGGGAACTACCTTGCCGGTCTTGCGGCCACTACTGTGAGACGACGACCGCGTCCGTCAGGCGGTAATACAGGCCCATCTCGTCGTCTTTCAGCACCACGAACTTGCCGTTGACGACTATGGGTTCAAAGCCGTATTTGACCGGAGTCTTGGCCTGCACCTCGACCAATTGGTCGGGACCGCCTGGGAGACAGAACGAACACGATGGCGGCAGCGCGGTGAGTATGAAGCGTTTCTGCTTCTCGCCCATGTCCAGAGGCAGCATGAAGCCCTGCAGCTTGATTTCTTTCTTGTCGAGCGCGGTGATGCCGCCGGAAAACTTCGGCACGAACTTGTCTTTCTGGCGCACCGCCTCGACCTGCGACAGGGTTTTCCATGACACCACGCCCTTCAGTTCCGGCAACGGCTTGCCCATGTACGGCGAAGGCGGCAATGGCGCATCCATGGGCACCGCATCCTTGCCCGGCAGGCCCTTGTTGGTCGCGCCGGTAAATGCCCAAGCCGGCGCCGTAAAAAACAAAAATACTAATAAAAACAACTTGTTATATTTCATCGTGAACTCCTGGCCATTGCCTGCACCAACATAGACGGCATGATTCTACTGCAGTTCCCCAACGCCGGTGTGTTTAGAAAGAAGCTTTGCGTGTCGCAACGCCGTGTTGGCCGGAACCAACGTCACTTGCATGGCGTTCTTTTCACCTCGTCCTTTAGTTTTTTTTATTTTAGGAGTTTGTCGGGGCTGAGTCCGACAAACTCCTAGTGCTTGTGCTTCATCCCGCAGTATTTGCCTATGCCCAGCCCCTTGCAGTCCTTGGCCAGCTGTTCCAGGCAGATCTTTTCGGACTTGCCCGACTCGAGGCACGCGGCAGCGTTAAGATGCGCCTCGGCCAGAGCGCGGTGATCGCCGATGTCCTTGCGGATTTCCGCGGCGCCATGCCCCTTATTTTCGGCAGCAACGGCGGGCAGCGTCAGCACACCCCACAGCACAGCAAGCCCCGCAACGGCCATTACGTTCAGTTTCATTTTGACTCTCTCCTTCGCTCAACACTCAACATTGACCTTCACCCCTGCGCCAGCGTGCGCGCAATGTCGGTGCGGTAGGCACGCCATGCCGGAAGCACGGCCGAAACCGCGCCCACGCCCAGCGCCAGCGCGATCAGCCACAATTCCGCAGGCACCCAGATCCAGCCGGTCACTGCGACCTGCTGCGCCGCTTTCAGCATGCCGCCCAGTGCTTCGGTCAGCGCATGGCCGAGCGCAACGCCGATCAGCGCGCCCAGCAGGGCGAGCAGCACGCCCTCGAACAGCATCAGGCGCATCAGCTTGCCGCGGCTCGCACCCAGCGTACGCATCACCGCCAGATCGTAGCGGCGCTCATTGAGTGCGTTGTAAAGCGCAATGAATACCGACAGGCCCGCCGACAAAATCAGCACCAGCGCGAAGCCGCGCAGCACATCGACGCCGACGCCGATGATGCTGAACAGGCGCGCGGTTTCATACGCGGGAGAAGCGGCCTGCATCTCGCTGTTGTTGTTGATATAGCGCGGCAGGATTGCCACCGCCAGCGGCGAAGCGTACTGGATCAGCAGCGCGGTGATCTCCTTGTCATCCTCGCTCATGTGCTGTTTGGCATCCGCACCCTGGTGTTCGTCGTGCACCGCCCACACGCTTTGCACGCTGGTCAGCACCAGCCGGTCGAGCACGCTGCCGCTGAGTGCGAGCACGCCGACGACGTCGTAGAACGCCTCATCGTGACCGGAGCCCGCCTCGGCAATGCCGTGCGCCCCGGTGAACTTGCCGCCGGCGGCCAACCCCGTGCGCTGCGCGACTTCGGCGCCGATCACCGCCTCCATGGGCTTTTCCCACAGCCTGCCGCTGGCGGGCTTTGCGCCATAGTGGGCGATGTAATCGTGGTTGGTGCCGACGATGCGAAAGCCCTTGTAGCTGTCGCCCAGCGCCAGCGGGATGGTCTTCTTCACCATGCGGTGTTTGGCGATTTCCTGCGCCTGCTTGAGCGGGATATTGCCGGTGGGCACATCGAGGTGGTAGATGGCGGAGAGGATGACCTGCAGCGGACTGCCCTTGGCGCCGGCGACGAGATCGATGCCGCGCGCATCGCGCTGCATGCGCTCTTCGAGCTGGTGCGTCACCAGCAGCAGCAGCGTGATGGTGGCAATCCCCAGCGCCAGCAATGCGATGTTGAGCGCGGTATTCAAACTGCGGGCGCGCAGATAGCCGATGCTGATGGTCGCGAAATTCATGCGACTTCCTGCATCGCGTAGTGATTGGGAATGCGCGCCTTGGTGCGCTGATCGTGGGTGGCGATCACCAGCGTCGCTTTGCACGCGCGCGCCTGGGATTCGAGCAGATCCAGCGCCTGCGCGCAGCGCCCATCGTCGAGGTTGGAGGTCGGTTCGTCGGCGAGGAGCAATTGCGGACGATTTACCACCGCGCGCGCCACCGCCACGCGCTGCGCCTGCCCGTGCGACAGTTCATGCGGCCAGGCATCGCCCTTGTCGGCGAGGTCGAGACTGGCCAGCACCTCGCGCACGCGATCCCGATCCTGCGGCAGGCCGGCGAGATACTGGGCCAGCAGCAGATTGTTGGTCACGCTAAGGCTCGTCACCAGATGCAGGCGCTGCAGCACGATGCCGACATGCTGGCCGCGAAAGCGGTCCAGCCCGGCCGGCGGCAAGGCGCCAAGGTCCTGCCCCGCAACCGTGACGCTGCCGGCGCTGGGCCTGAGGATCGCGGCGAGGATGTGCAGCAGCGTGGTCTTGCCGCTGCCTGAAGCGCCCAGCAGCAGCCAGTGCGCGCCCTGTTCCACCTGCCACGCATCGACGCGCAGCACGTCCTGGCCGTTATAGGCATGCCGGAGATTTTGAACTGCGAACACGCGTTGTCCTCCATACGGAGCTTTCACTAATTCGCGACAGCGGATTAGTGCCGTTCTCACCCTCTCCTTCCGGGAGAGGGTCGGGGAGAGGGATTGAGCGGTACCCCAGCTTAATCCATTTAGAAACGCTCAATAGGCGCTATCGCCCTGCAGCGCGCATTCTACCGGTTCCCGCCGTTTCAGGGTGCGGGGTTTGGCCTATACTCGGCAGCATGAAAACTTTGCTGCTGACGCTGATCAAAGGCTACAAGCTGCTGCTCTCGCCGTTTATCGGCATGCATTGCCGCTTCTACCCGACCTGCTCGAGCTATGCGCATGAAGCCATCGAAATGCACGGCGCGCTCCGGGGTTCATGGCTGGCAACGAAGCGCATACTCAAATGCCATCCGTGGCATCCGGGCGGCGTTGACCCTGTCCCGCCGAAACAAAGCTAAAAGCTGGAACACGAAGGACACAAAGGAAGATCAAAAATCGAAAGATGACAGAAGCAGGTCATATATTTGTGCAGTTCGAACGCCAGTTACTACTGGGCTCAGTCTTCACCGGAGTGATTTTTCACCTGCTATTCCTTCGTGTCCTTTGTGCACCCGTCAAGCGGGTATTAAAAAGAATCCTTCGTGTCTAAAGCTTTTTTCCTAAGCATTCAGCGCGTCAGCCCAATGCTCCCACCCGGCAGATCAGCCCCTTCAGATACTCGCCTTCCGGGAAGTTGAGCGCCACCGGGTGATCCGGCGCCGCGTGCAGCCAGTCCGTCACGCGCGCATCGACGCCGGCATCGAGCGCCGCGCCGGCGATGATTTTCTGGAACAGGTCGGCCGACACGCCGCCCGAACACGAGAACGTCACCAGCACACCGCCCGGCCGCAGCAGCTTGAACCCGAGCAGGTTGATGTCCTTGTAGGCGCGCGCCGCCTTTTCCACATGCGAGACAGTCGGCGCGAACTTGGGCGGATCGAGCACGATCAGGTCGAAGCTGCGGCCCTGGTCACGGAAACGTCGCAGGCTCTGGAATACATCACCTTCCATCCAGTCCGCCTGCGGCAACTGGTTGAGCGCAGCGTTGCGCTGCGCCTGCGCCAGCGCATCGGCCGAGCTGTCGATGGCGGTCACCGATTTAGCACCCCCCTTCAGCATGTTGAGCGCAAAGCCGCCGCTGTAGCAGAAACAGTCGAGCGCATCGCGGCCGGCGGACAGCGCGCGCACCTTGAGCCGGTTGTCGCGCTGATCGAGATAAAAGCCGGTCTTGTGGCCGCCTTCGAACCCGACCTCAAAACGCAGGCCGTGCTCGCTGACCATAAGCGGCGCGGCGGGCACGGTCCCGCGCAGCAGGCCGGTGCGCGGCGGCAGGCCTTCGAGATGGCGCACCTCGGCGTCGGAACGCTCCCACACCGTGGCTGCGCCAGTAACCTGCAGTAATGCTTCGGCTATTTCTTCTTTCCAGCGCTCGGCCCCGGCGCTGGTGAGCTGCACCACCACGGTGTCGCCATAGCGATCGGCGATGATCCCCGGCAAACCGTCCGACTCGCCATGGACCAGCCGCATGGCATCACTGGCATTCGCGTCGAGTACTGTCCGGCGCTGCGCCACCGATCGCTTGATGCGCTCATTAAAGAACGCGCCGTCTATGGTGCGTTCTTTCCAGTCCCAGACGCGCGCCCGGATCTGCGAGTTCGGGCTGTAGGCCGCCACCGCCAGGAACTCGCCGTCCGATGAACGCACCGCAACGGTTTCACCTTCCTTGGGTTCGCCTTCGACGCGCGCGACCGCCCCCGAGAACACCCATGGATGTTTGCGCTTGAGCGACTTCTCGCGGCCGGGTTTGAGGATTAGTTTATGCATGAATACCTATTGAACTGCCAACGCCGCCCGCACCGCCTCGATGCGCTTGCGATTGACGCCAAGGTCTTTGCGACCCACGCGGGAAGCGGAGCGGACCTGAATCACGTTGTTCGCCGGATCGAACCAGAACTCCATATCGTCCACGAACTTCATAAACCTGGTGGTGTACTGCGCGTACAGGTAATCGGGTTCGCTTTTCACGACCCTGGCGCCGTTCATCCGTTCCACGACAGCCTTGATCCTGGCCAGCGTGGCCGGACCGTCGCCCTTCACTGCCAGCGGCGCAATATCGGCGTAGTTGCGTTGCGGATGATCGGGATAAAGCGCGGCCTGGCTGGTCACGCTGTTTTCGGTCATGGACGGCGGCTTCAGCCTGCCGTCACGTACGCCCAGATCGGTTGGCGGCGTGCCTTGTAACATGCCCAGCTGACCGGCCAGTACAGCTACCAATGCCAGCAGCACAATGACGATGACAAGCCAGACGAAGATGGGCACGAGCGGGATTCGCATTAATGATGGGAGATAAATGAGGTCAATGTCGTATCGCTACGACCGCACAGAGCACTTACCATTGCAAACGCCCGGCAAAGAATCAGGCGGCCGCTAAAACAGCCTTGCGTATGGGTTGAGGTAGATCGAGGGGAGCAAAGAAGCTTTTCGGGTACAGATAGTCTTCGCCCGATTCATCGATAACGCGAAGTTGCCGATGTTTCTCAGCCACAGGGTCCGGAAGAGCCTGATAGATCTTCCGCGGCTCCAGCGACGCCTCATAGCCCTTGTTTTTCAGGCAGATGACGAATTTTCTAGTTGTGGAACGCATATTAGGTCAATCCAGCAGGTATTTGATCTTGAATTCCTTGCGCCCGATTCCTGTAGCTTCGTACCAGTGTAACTCACTTTCAAAGTGTCCTGCGCGTGTCAAGCGCGGCCATCAACCGCAACCAAGAACAATAATTTAGCCGCCAAGGCTTCTTTTCAATACCTTCTTTATAACACCCGCTCGACGGGTGCGCTTGACGGGTACGCCAAGAACGCCAAGAATTCTTTTCAATATCCCTTGAGATGCAATCCAAAATCGGTAAAACCGCGAATTTAAGAAAAATAACCGGGAAAGGGGAATTGCGTTAATGAAAATCCTGAGGACGGTTTAACGTCCGCGTTGAGGCGTGCGTGGCTTCATACGCGTCGCCTCGAACGCGCTGTTAGTCGGCATGTCGCTATCTACCACGCGACGCAACTCTGAGTAGCGCACTAAGGTCATCAATGCCAACGGTCTTCCAAGAAAACATTTGACCATCAAAGTCCACCGAGTAGTCGTTGAGCATGCCACCCATGACATCAGCCGCTTGGTCTAGATCCATCCATCGAATTGGTGCTTCCTCCTGTAGTCGCCCGCGATCAAAAAAGTAATCTTTGTCGAAGTGGCCGTGGAATTTGTCGCGGCGCGTGCGAATACCTTTTAGCGCCGCGAGAGAGCGAATCTTCTCTCGATCCGCTTCGATTGATTCAAGAGTTATCGGTATGCGTCCCTTAAGCATCCAGTGATCGTCGGGATAGTTCTTACGGCGTTTCAACTCCGCAATATCCATCCACTTGCGGTTGTATTCAATGAAGGTAAGAAAATCGAAGAGTCCGCGCTCTCCCTTTTCATCAAACAGCTTGTCGGCCCATAGGACGATGGTCGTGAACAACGAATCCTCCACCGTTCGGAAAAAGGCTGGGGCGAGGTTCAGCTCGGCAAGGTGGTCCTGAGTTCGCTCCGTAATCTGGCGATAGACAGACGCACTGTCCCAGAACCGATGTATCTCCATGCTTAGAGACGTTCGATACTTCTGGAACTTGTCCTCGAATTCATCGCGCTGCAGCTGCATGCCGACTAACGTTCAATCAAAAGCAAAAGTGCTGATTAACATGGTCGCCCCCGGTGTTCGTTTCGTCAATCTGCCCCTGAATCAGTGCGTTACGGAACTGTATGTTTCTACAGTATCCATGATGAACAGCTATTTATGGAATAAGTTCCTGATTAATTGAGATATTATTCAAACGAATCCAATGCGCCACGCCGCTGAGACAATCGCACCCGAAGCAAAGGCATAAAGAGAGGACGCACACTTTTTCCACTCCCCCGCTTCCCCCCTTAATTATTTTTCTGTTCTCCTTGGCGCACCCGTCAAGCGGGTGTTGAAAAGAAGGTATTGAAAAGAAGCTTTGGCGGTTCAATATCTGTTTTTTTGCCTTCTTGGTGCCTTGGCGTCTTGGCGGTTCAGAAAGTCGGTAATGGGTAATGAATGACCAATAATCAACAGCTGAGCATTTCGTTTATTTTGCTTTCCCTTTGTGTCCTTTGTGTCCTTCGTGTCTCCGCTGTTGCTTTTCCTCTGCGTCCTCTGTGTCCTCTGTGTCCTCTGTGTCTCCGCTTTAGATCTTCTTGGCGGCCTTGGCGGCTAATTTTTCTTTTTCGCCCTTGGATGCGCCGCATCATAGACCGTCGCCAAATGCTGAAAATCCAACTGCGTATACACCTGCGTCGTCGAGATGCTCGCATGCCCGAGCATCTCCTGCACCGCGCGCAGATCCCCGCTCGACTGCAGCACGTGCGACGCGAACGAATGGCGCAGCATGTGCGGATGAACCTTGCTGCTCAGCCCCAGCTTTGTTGACCAGTGCTTGACCCGCGCTTCCACCGCGCGCGGACCCAGGCGGCCGCCGTTTTTGCTGAGAAACAGGGCGCTCTCCTCTTTTTTAACCATCAGTGCTCGCGTATCCAACCACGCTTTCAGCGCCGCAAGCGCATGAGTGCCGACCGGGACGATGCGCGTCTTGTTGCCTTTGCCGGTCACGCGCACGGTGGCGTCGCTGTAATTGATGTCGGCCGGCGCCAGCCCCGTCAGTTCCGACAGCCGCAGACCCGAGGAATAAAACAACTCGAGTATCGCCTTGTCGCGCACGGCAAGCGCGTCCTCGCTGCCGGTGTCCATCAACCGCCCCGCCTCGTCGGGCGACAGCGCGTGCGGCAGCGTCCTGGCCGATTTGGGCGCGCGTATGCCCAGGCAGGGATTGTTGTCGTATCCGTGATCACGCGCGAGATAGCGGAAAAAACCGCGCCACGCCGATAACATGCGGGCGAGCGTCTTGCCGCCCAGACCGCGCCCATGCAACTGCGCAACGAAGCGCCTGATCTGGTGCACCTGTAGTTTGGCCAGCGGTGTGTCGGCGGCAAGTTCGAACAGGGTGGTAATGTCGCGCGCGTAGTTGGTCGCAGTATGTGCCGAGAGGCGGCGCTCGTGAGTGAGATGGGCGAGGTAATCCCGCAGATATTTTTGTGCGGCGTCCGGGCTGGCCGTCGATGCGGCGTCCTGCTCTGCCCGCGCCTCACTCCTCACTCTTCACTCCTCACGCATCATCTAGATGCCTCAATAGCGCGGCGGCCGCCATTTCCCCGAGACGCTTCAGATATACCGTGCCCATTTCCGGATAAAAACGCTGCGCATCCTCGCTGGCCAGCGCCAGCAGGCCGAAGGTCTCGCCGCTGCGCAGCGGCACGTAGGAAAACGAGCGCAAATGCTGAGCGGCTTCACCGAACAGAATGGCGGTATCGACCATCGCATGGTTGCTGCAATACGGGCCGGACAGGCTGGACGCGAAGTCTCGTGTGGCCTCACTCACCGCCGCGAATTCGGGCAGATTGGTGTGACCGTCACCGCGCCACACTCTCAACACTACGTGCGGCACCGCAAAGTCCTCGCGCAAATTGAAGCTGATGGCATCGAGCGCCGCCCGCACATCGCGCGCGTTCAGCAGCGCCAGCGTCATGCGGTGAATTTTCTCGCTGATCGCGTCGTTCTCTTCGCCGAACTGGATCAGCTCGCGCAGCTTGTTCTCGAGCTGCTTGCTTTTCTCGCGCAGCGTCAGGATCTGGCGTTCGCTGATGGAGATGGTGCGGCCGCCGTGCGGATGCGGGATATAAATCTCCGCCATCGCGTCCGCGTAGTGCTCGAAAAACTCGGGGTGCTCCTGCAGGTAGCCTGCGACCTCGTCTGGTTTCATTCTGTTCCCTTAAAAACTGGTTCAATGTTCAAAGTTCGATGTTCAAAGTTAAGGTCCCGCGCTGATTTGATACCCGGGAACTTCAACCCCGAAAATTGAAACTCATATTTCTATCTCGCCTTCGAATACCGTCATCGCCGGCCCCGTCATCATCACCGGCTGCCCCTCTCCCGCCCATGATATAACGAGGTCGCCGCCGCGCGTCGTGACGCGCACGCGGGCATCCAGCAGCCCGCGCATGATTCCCGCGACTACCGCCGCGCACGCGCCGGTGCCACAGGCCAGCGTCTCTCCTGTCCCGCGCTCGAAGACCCGCAGCCGGATGTGGCCGCGGCCGGCGACCTGCACGTAGCCCGCGTTCACGCGCTGCGGAAAACGTGCATGGCGTTCGATCAGCGGGCCTTCGCTGCCGACCGGCGCGGCCTCCACGTCCGGCACGATCTGCACGGCATGCGGGTTACCCATGGATAACGCGCTGATTACAAAGGTTTTCCCATCAACCTCGAGAGGATAGGTGAGCGCCCGCTTACCCGCATCGAACGGGATCTGCGCAGGCTCAAACACGGGCGCGCCCATGTCCACCGTGACCTGGCCGTCGGCTTCCAGCCGCGGCACGATGACGCCGCCCAGGGTGCCGACACGGATTTCGGTCTTGTTGCTGAGGCCCTTGTCGTGCACATAACGCACGAAGCAGCGCGCGCCATTGCCGCACTGCTCGACCTCGCCGCCATCGGCGTTGAATATACGGTAATAAAAATCGGTGTCCGCCTGGCGCGGCAGCTCCACCTGCAGGATCTGGTCGCAGCCGATTCCGAAGTGGCGGTCGGCAATAAAGCGCAATTGCTGGGTATCCAGGCTCAGCGGCTGGGCCGTGGCATCCAAAACCACGAAGTCGTTGCCCAATCCATGCATTTTAGTGAATTTTAGACGCATTTAGATGCAGAATGCCCGATAATCCCGGTAGATACAGCGGTTCATGACCACGAACATCCCGGCCTGCCGGGCGCGCAGCGCAGCCGGTTCGTTAACGATACCCTCTTGAATCCAAAGAGATTTCAGCTTGAGCACCAGGCACTCATCCACTATGCCGTCGATGAATTCGGCCTGACGGAACACATTCACCAGATCGATAGGGCCGGGGATGTCGGCGAGCCGCGGATAAGCCTGGGCCCCCAGCACTTCCTTCACCGCGGGATGCACCGGAATAATGTTGAAGCCGTAGCCCTGCATGGCTTTTGCCACGCCGTAGCTGGGACGCGCCGGATTGGGCGACAGTCCGACCACGGCGATGTTTTTCACGGTCTTGAGCAGCGCGCAGCATTGCTCCGGGGTTGGATTTTCAAACATTCCCAAACTCATTTTAAAAATCGAAAAATTTTAGCCACAGAGAACACAGAGGAAAAACAAACGACGCAACATGATTCGTATCCAGTTATTTCAAACTATTGTTATGGTTTTCTCTGTGAACTCTGTGCCCTCTGTGGCTGGATGTTCGGTTCTTACTGGCCCTGCAATCGCTTTTCCATGATGTAGTCGTCCATCACAAACCCGCTGCCGATGTCTTTTACCGCCGTGTCCCTGATCCCGAAACCGTATTTGCGGTAAGCGCCGATCGCATTGCGGTTGTTTTTGTTCACCGCCAGCACGAGCCGCGAGCAACCCCGCTCCTGCGCGAGGCGGCAAGTCCGCTCGATCAGCATACCGCCATAGCCATGACGCTGACTCTCCTGCCGCACATACAATTTATCGAGCTTCATTTCCCCCGGGCCGCTCAGAAAATAAGACGAAAACGCCATGATGTCGTCACCCAGCAGCAGCTTGTCCCACCATAAATCGTCGCGTTGCAATTCAGCCCGGATGATCGCGGGGGCATAACGTTGCCGCAGCATGTATTCTATCTGCTCGATGCCGATGATGTCCGGGTAATGCGCGAGCCAGATCTCGCGCGCGAGCGCCGCGATATGCTCCACGTCGCCGGGCCCGACCGGCAAAATTTCCGGACAAAGATTTTTCCCTTCACTCTTCACTCTTCACGCCGCGCTAATAAAAGCGCGGCTCCCCCGGCGGCCGCGTCTTGAAGCGCTTGTGCAGCCAGTAATATTGTTCCGGCATCTCGCGCACGCGCTCCTCGATGAAGTCATTCATGCGCCGGGTGTCGGCCTCGACATCCTCCGTCGGAAAATTCTCCCACGCCGGATAAAACCTGAGCTCGTAGCCGGCATCCCCGGCCAGCTGGCGCGTCACCGCGGGCACGATGACCGCACCCGCCAGACGCGCGATGCGCGACAGGCCCGTGATCGTTGCCGCCGGCACACCGAAAAACGGCACGAACACCGAGTCGCGCTCGCCGAAATCCATGTCCGGCAGATAATAGAAAGGCAGACCGCGGCGCATTGCTTTCACCAACGGGCGTATGCCCTGCTGGCGCGAGAACAGTTCGGGCATCACAAAGCGCGTGCGCCCATGATAAAGAATGGCGTCGAACACCGGATTCTTCTGGTGGCCGTAGACCGATGCGACCTGATATTCGGAACCCAGGCGGATGCCGCCCATGTCGAGCCCGACAAAATGGGGCGCGAGCCAGATCACCGGCCGGCCGGCGACCGCCTGCCAGTGCTCCAGCCCCTCGATGCGGATCAGGCGCTGCACGCGCGACTTGGCCGACCACCACAGGATGCCGTGTTCGATGAGACTCCTGCCGAAGGCCTGAAAATGCCGGCGCGCCAACTGAACGCGCGCGGCGTCGCTCAAATCGGGAAAGCACAGCCGCAGATTGGTGAGCGTGACGTGCCGGCGCTCGCGTGCAAGCAGGTAAAGCAGCAGGCCGAAAGCGCGGCCAACGGGCGCGAGCAGCGTCAGCGGCAGAAAATGCAACACCCAGATGAGTGCGAGGCCGAGACGGGTCATCTTGCAAGTGAAGGGTGAAGAGTGAAGGGTGAAGGGAAGCACGCCCAAAAAAATCCGTCAACAGTGGAAACTGCTTTAACGCTGCCATATGCCCCCAATGACAAAAGGGCATATTCGAGCATGGGGGTGCTGCCCTTCACTCATTCACCCTTCACTCATTCACGTGCCCGCGGGGGCAGAGCCCCCGCGGGCACCTTATACCGGTTATAGCTCCACAAATACTGCGCGGGGCAGGTGCGCACCACGGCTTCGATCGCGCGGTTGAGCGCGGTCTCATCGAGGCCGGAAACCGGCACCTGCTGCAAATGCAGATGGTAGCCGGCGCCATGCGGCAGGCGTTCGGCAAACGCCATGATCACCGCCGCGTCCGTGGCCTTTTGCAGCCGCGCCACAAGTGTCATGGTGTAGGCGGGACGGCCGAAGAAATCAGCCCAGACGCCTTCGCCGACACCCGGCGCCTGGTCCGGCAGCAGGCCGACTGCTTCGCCGCGCTGCAATGCCTTGTACAGGGTGCGCACACCGCGCAGGGTCGCGGGCGCCACGGTCGACCGCCAGCGGTTGCGGCCCGCGATCATCAGCGGCTCTATCCAGCGCAGTTTGGGCGGACGATAGAGCACGGTGATCGGCAGACGCTGTGCGCCGTAGAGCGCGGAAATCTCGAAGCACCCGAGATGCGGCGTCAGGAATATCAGGCCCTTGCCGCCGTGCTGGGCCTGCTCGGCGACCTGCCAGGTGTCGCAGCGGACCCACTGCGCGACGCGCTCGTCAGCGCCAAACCAGACCGGAACCAGTTCAGCCACGCCTTTTCCTGCTTCAGCCACGGCCTGGCGCAGCAGCACCGTGCAGGACGGGGCGTCGGCGCATACCCCGCTGGAGTAGAGGTTATCCCTGAGGCGCGCCGCATAGGTGGGGGAGGCCCAATAGACCAGCCAGCCCAGCGCGGCTCCGACACGGTGCAGCCATGCCAGGGGCAGCCGCGCAATCAGTCGCAACAACGGGATTATCATGAATTTTGTTTTATAAATCGGAGCTTATCTGATATTCTAAGCGCCTTTTTTCAATTCACGAAACGCGAGCCATGAGCGACTTCCTGTTTACCTCCGAATCTGTTTCCGAAGGCCACCCCGATAAAGTAGCGGACCAGATCTCCGATGCCGTGCTCGACGCCATTCTGACCCAGGACAAGCACGGCCGCGTTGCCGCCGAAACGCTGGTGGCGACCGGGCTCGTGATGATGGCCGGTCAAGTGACGACCGAAGCCCGTATCGATTACGCGGACATCGCGCGCGACATCGTCAAACGCATAGGCTACGACAGTTCCGATGTCGGCTTTGATTACAAGACCTGCGCGGTGCTGACCGCGTTCGACCGCCAGTCTCCGGATATCGCGCAAGGGGTGAACGAAGGCACGGGCATGGACCTCGAGCAGGGCGCGGGCGACCAGGGCCTCATGTACGGCTTTGCGTGCGACGAGACCCCGCAGTTGATGCCGATGCCGATTTTCTACGCCCACCGCCTGATGGAACGCCAGAGCGAGCTGCGCAAAGACGGCCGCCTGCCGTGGCTGCGGCCCGATGCGAAATCCCAGGTCAGCGTGCGTTATGTGGACGGCAAGCCGCATCACATCGATACCGTGGTGATTTCGACCCAGCACAGCCCCGACATTTCCCACGAACCGCTGACCGAAGCGGTGATCGAAGAAATCGTCAAACCGGTGCTGCCGAAAAACATGATCACCAGGGAAACCAAGTTCCTGATCAACCCGACCGGACGCTTCGTCATCGGCGGCCCGATGGGCGACACCGGGTTGACGGGCCGCAAGATCATCGTCGACACCTACGGCGGTTACTCGCGCCACGGCGGCGGCGCATTTTCCGGAAAGGATCCTTCCAAGGTCGATCGCTCCGCGGCTTATGCCGCGCGCTATGTCGCGAAAAACATCGTGGCGGCGGGCCTGGCCACAAAATGTGAAATCCAGGTCGCCTACGCCATCGGTGTGGCGCGTCCCGTGAGCGTGCTGGTCGATACCTTCGGCACCGGCAAGATCAGCGAGGACAAGATTGCCAAGCTGGTCGAAAAACATTTCGACCTGCGTCCCAAGGGCATCATCCAGTCGCTGGACCTGCTGCGCCCGATCTACACCAAGACCGCCGCGCATGGCCACTTCGGCCGCGACGAACCGGAATTTACCTGGGAAGCTACGGACAAAGCTGCCGCGCTCAAAGCGGACGCGGGCATTTAGCCTTATTTCACCCCGCCCGGCAGGCCGGGTTTTGAGTTAAAATAGAACTGCTGAGGAGCGTTGCGACCGGCCGGGGTATAGCCCCATGTGCCGGCCAGGCTCAGCAAGAACCAACGGCGCTCGCACCTGAAACGGTGCGAGCGCTATTTTTTTGTGGGTCGATTTTCCGAGGGGCGCTGCGACCAGCACAGTCTGGCCAGGCTCGGAAATAGCCCTGTACGTGGAACCGCGCCCCTACACTTCAGGAGTTTCGCATGAACGCAGCAGTAATGAATGCCAAAGCCGACTACAAGGTCGCCGACATCAAGCAGGCCGATTTCGGCCGCAAGGAAATCGCCATCGCCGAAACCGAGATGCCGGGACTGATGGCGGTGCGCGAGGAATACAAGGGCCAGCAGCCGCTGAAGGGCGCGCGCATCGCCGGATCGCTGCACATGACGATACAGACCGCGGTGCTGATCGAGACGCTGGTCGCGCTCGGCGCGCAAGTGCGCTGGGCGTCGTGCAACATCTTCTCGACCCAGGACCACGCCGCGGCAGCCATCGCTGCCTCCGGCGTGCCGGTGTTCGCCCTCAAGGGTGAGAGCCTCGAGGAATACTGGGAATACACACACCGCATATTCGAGTGGGCGGACGGTGGCACGCCCAACCTGATCCTCGACGACGGCGGCGATGCCACGCTGCTGGTGATCCTGGGCTCCAGGGCCGAGAAGGATCCTTCGGTGATCGCCAAGCCGGCCAATGAGGAAGAGCATGCACTTTACGGCGCAATCAAGAAACGCCTCGCGACGCACCCCGGCTGGTATTCGAAAAACCTCGCTGCCATCCGCGGCGTGACCGAAGAGACCACCACCGGCGTACACCGGCTCTACCAGATGCAAAAGGAAGGCAAGCTGCCCTTCCCCGCGATCAACGTCAACGATTCGGTCACCAAGTCGAAATTCGACAACCTCTACGGCTGCCGCGAATCGCTGGTTGACGGCATCAAGCGCGCCACCGACGTCATGATCGCCGGCAAGGTCGCGATTGTGGCCGGCTACGGCGACGTCGGCAAAGGCTGCGCCCAGTCGTTGCGGGGGCTCGGGGCCATCATCTGCGTGACCGAAATCGACCCGATCTGTGCGCTGCAGGCGACGATGGAAGGTTACCGGGTCGTGACCATGGATGAAGCCGCCGGCATGGGCGACATTTTCGTCACCGCGACCGGCAACCTCAACGTCATCACCCACGACCACATGGCCAAGATGAAAAACAACGCCATCGTGTGCAACATCGGCCACTTCGACTCCGAGATCGACATCGCCAGCCTGAAGCAATACAAGTGGGAAAACATCAAGCCGCAGGTCGATCACGTGATTTTCCCCAACGGCAAGCGCCTGATCGTGCTGGCCGAAGGCCGGCTGGTCAACCTCGGCTGCGGCACCGGGCATCCGAGTTTCGTCATGTCCAACTCGTTCACCAACCAGGTGCTGGCGCAGATCGAGCTCCATACCGCCATCGGCAAGTACGAGAAGAAGGTCTACGTGCTGCCCAAGCAGCTCGACGAGAAAGTGGCGCGCCTGCACCTGAAAAAACTCGGGGTGCAGCTCACCACGCTGACCGAGGCGCAAAGCCGCTATCTCGACATCGACATCAACGGGCCCTACAAGCCCGATCATTACCGTTATTGAGCAAGATAATGGCCGCCTCACCCCTCGCGCCTCACGCCTCACGCATTTTCAGCTTTGAGTTCTTTCCGCCGAATACGCCGGAAGGCGTGGAAAAACTGCGCGCGTGCACCCGCCAGCTCGCCCAACTCAAGCCGGAGTTCTTTTCCGTAACGTTCGGCGCGGGCGGCTCGACGCGCGAGCACACGCTGGACACTGTGCTCGACATCCGCACCCAGGGTTACGCGGCCGCCCCTCACATCTCCTGCATCGCCTCGACCCGGGACAGCATCCGCGGGATGCTGCAGAAGTACAAGGACAACGGCATCCGCCACCTGGTCGCACTACGCGGCGACCTGCCATCGGGGCTCGCTGCTGCCGGAGAGTTCCGCTATGCCAACGAGCTGGTGGCCTTCATCCGCGAGGAATTTGGCGACACGTTTTTTATCGAGGTAGCAGCCTACCCCGAGTACCATCCCCAGGCTAAAAACGCCCAGGACGACCTGCTGAACTTCAAGCGCAAGGTCGAAGCCGGTGCCGATTCCGCAATTACCCAGTATTTCTACAATGCCGATGCTTACTACCATTTCGTCGATGAATGCCGCGCCATGGGAATAGGCGTGCCCATCGTTCCCGGCATCATGCCGATCGGCCGTTTCTCCCAGCTCGCGCGCTTTTCTGATGCCTGCGGCGCAGAGATCCCGCGCTGGATCCGCAGGAAACTCGAAGGCTATGGCGACGACACCGCCTCCATCCGCGCTTTCGGGCTCGATGTGGTGACCGACCTGTGTGACGACCTGCTGGAGAACGATGCGCCGGGGTTGCACTTCTACACGCTCAATCAGGCGGGGCTCGCCTCGACCATCTGGCAACGGCTGGGTTTGTAACCACCGCGGGACCGCCTCGCGCAGGCCGTTGCCGCGCCGGCGCCTTCCACGGCTATACTGTCGCCGTGATCGTGGCCGCCCGCCACGACCATCTCATGGAAGGGGAGGCTCCCGTGAATGCCGGCTCGCCCGCTACGCAGCAGTCCACGCTAACCACGCAGCAGAAAACACTCGTTCAGGAAGCCAAGTTGCGGCCGGCGCAAAGCGCGGCTGCGATTATGGCCGAACACCCGGCGGCTACCGTCGCCCCCGCGCTGCAGGCGCTCAACCCGGGGTTCGCCCAGGACATCCTCGCGGAGTTTGCTGCAGGCTTTCGCCACGAAGTGTTGAGCGCAGCGCCCGCCGAAATCGCCCGCCAGTGGGAGCGCAACCTCGATTACGAGCAGGGCAGCATCGGCCGCATGATGGAGCCGGCTTATGCCGTGTTCCGCCCGGAGATCACGGTCGGCGTTGCCACCGAACAATTGCGCACACTGGTCAGGACCCGCTTCATCACCTACTGCTACGTCACCGATGCAAGCGGCAAGCTGACGGGCATCATCACCATGCGCGACCTGTTGTTTGCAGAAAACGGGACGCTGCTCGAAACCATCATGCTGCGCAACCCGTTCTATCTAAAACCCGGCACACCGCTCGCCGGTGCCATGAAACTGGTGCTCGACCGCCATTATCCCGTCTACCCCGTGTGTGACGACAACGGCGTACTGCTGGGGCTGGTGCGCGGCCAGGCGATGTTCGAGGAGCAGAACCTCGAAATCACGGCACAGGTCGGCAGCATGGTCGGCGTCGAGAAAGAAGAGCGGCTGGCCACACCGTGGCAGCAAAGCCTGAAGTTTCGCCATCCGTGGCTGCAACTGAACCTGCTCACGGCATTTGTCGCCGGCGCTGTGGTCGCGCTATTCCAGGATACCGTCGATCGCCTGGTGATACTCGCCCTGTTTCTGCCGGTGCTCGCCGGGCAATCCGGCAATACCGGCTGCCAGGCATTGGCGGTAACGCTGCGCGGCCTCACCCTGGGCGAACTCAAACCCGGCAATGAAAGAATGCTGGTGACCAAAGAGGCTTTACTCGGGCTCATGAATGGGGCTCTGGTGGGTCTGGTCGCGGCGCTCGGCATGTACATCGTGGCCAGCTACCAGCACACGCCGAATGCACTGCTGCTTGCCGTCGTCGTCTGGCTGGCGATGATTGGCAGCTGTGTCGCGAGCGGCATCTCCGGCGCCATGGTGCCGCTGACGCTCAAGCGTTTTGGCGCCGATCCCGCGACGGCTTCGAGCATTTTCCTCACCACGGCCACCGACGTGGTGAGCATGGGCTTGTTGCTCGGGCTGGCGACGCTGCTGATCCGCTGACAGCAAAGGCTCGCGCTTTTGCCGAAGGCAATTGGTGGCTCACAGTGGTTTTTCGGAAAACATCGCCGGATGAGGACGGTGTCGCGTTTTCTTGTTAAATTCCAGCGTTAAATGCAAAGTCAGAAAGCAACACGGCCCCACGCAACGGATTTATCAAGACCGCGAAGACATCGGATTTTGTACGAAAGTCGATTCAACGTACGGGATTGAATGGCGTGACAGCAGCGCCACCCAAATAAAAAATGAATCCCCCGGCAAGCCGCTGCGCCATCATGCTAATTGTGTAGCGCCCCGTGAATGTTTCTGCTATCTTGACGTGAAGAATTAAATAGTTTTGGTTCGGGAATATTTCCCGCCTGATTCCATTCATGCTGGCGATCAGTAAGGAGAATATAAACGATGGCCCATCCGGATTACGCGCGTGCGGCGCAACATATCACCTCCGAAGCTGTCAGAGACACCCTGGTGGATATGGTCGACATCGCGAGCCCCACGGGACGCGAAGGCGCAATGGCCGAATATCTGATCCAACGCCTGCGGAAAGCAGGCTTCACGGCGTATCCCCAGGAAGTCAGTGCGAACCGGCCAAACGCGGTCGGGGTGCGTCCCGGCACCGGCGACGGCATCAATCTTCTATTCACCGGTCACATGGACACCTCCTACGACGGCGACGAGGATTACCTCCAGGGCGAAGGCTTCAAGGCCAAGGGAGTTTATCGGGACGGCTGGATCTGGGGGCTGGGCTCCCACAACATGAAAAGCGGGCTCGCATCGGCGCTGGTCGCACTTGAGGCGATCTGTCGCGAGGGCATCGAACTCAAGGGTGACCTGCTTTACGGCGGCGTTGTGGGCGAAACGGAAAAAGCGGCGATCGACGAATTCAGAGGTGATTCAGTAACGGGTTACGGCGTCGGTACGCGCCATTTGGTGCTGCACGGCATTTCTGCCGACTATTCGATTCTCGCTGAGCCGACCGGTCTCAAGGTCTGCACCGCAAACATGGGGGCTATCTGGGCCAAAATCAGTGTCGGCGGGACAGTCAGCCACGCCGCATTCTCGCGCAATCCCGGCGTAGTCAATGCAATTCAGCAAATGCACACCCTGCAAACGAGCCTCCTGCAGTGGTCTGCGGAATACGAGGCAGAGCACATTTATATGGGGGAACGCCCGAACGTGACCATCTCTGCAATCCGCGGCGGCATGCCGTGGCGACTGGCTCGTAACCCATTCGAATGCAGCCTCTATCTGGATATACGGACCATCCCCGGACAGACTGCAGACGATGTCAAGCGCTCCTTACGCAAGACCTTGAGGGCATTTTCAAATTCAAACCATTGTCCCGAGCCGACACTCGAGTTCTTCGTCAACGATCCAGCCACCACAATTAGCGCTGAGGAACTTGTTACAAAAGTAGTCTGCGCGGCCCACAAGCGGGTAACCAGCAAGGAATCCCAGCTGATCATCCGGCGCCCGGGCGCTGATTCCACCCACCTCAACCGCTACGATGTGCCCTGCATCGTCTACGGTCCGGGCGGTCGAATGCACCCCGACGCCAAAGGATTGATGCATGCGGTCGGCGAACACGTGTATGTAGAAGACATGGTTACCGCCGCCAAAGTCTATCTCGATGCGGCCCTCACCTTGTGCAGCCAGCCCGCGACCGCCAGAGGTGGCTAAACCTTAAGGCTTTATTGCCAGCAAACACGGTAACCAACCAGCGATTCCGCATGAAATTGGCATGTGCAGTGCAGAAAGCAAGATTAGCCCCCAAGGAAAAAACATCGATCCGATGATTTTGTGCCGTGCGGTGAGCAAGTATTACGAAACGCTGGAAGGTGAAAAGATTCACGCGCTCGCCGATATCGACCTTTCCGTCGCTGATGGTGAGTTTGTCTCGGTTGTCGGCCCAAGCGGTTGTGGCAAGAGCACATTACTGCGGCTGATCGCAGGGATCCTGTCGCACACCTCAGGTGACATCTTCGTGCGCGGCTCTCAAGTCGCCGGACCGCGGCGCGACATCGGCATCGTTTTCCAGACCGCGACCTTGCTGCCATGGCGCAATGTTCTGCAAAACACTCTGCTGCCAGTCGACGTTCAGGGTTTGGACAAGAATACCCACACTGAGCGAGCCAAAAGTCTGCTTCAGATGGTCGGACTCGATGGCTTCGAACGCAAATACCCTTTCGAACTCTCCGGCGGCATGCAACAACGCGTGTCAATCACGCGTGCGCTTGTGCACGACCCCGCGGTGCTGCTCATGGACGAGCCGTTTGGTGCGCTGGACGCACTCACTCGCGAGCAGATGAACCTCGATCTTCAGCGCATCTGGGCGACTGCGAAAAAAACCGTGTTTTTGATCACGCATAGCATCAGCGAAGCTGTGTTTCTTGCTGATCGGGTGGTGGTAATGTCGGCACGGCCGGGACGCGTGCTTGCTGAGTTTAAGATCGAATTTGAGCGTCCGCGCTCGCTTGATGTCATGGGTTCCCCCGAATTCGGTCAACTGGTAACAAAAATTCGCCGACATCTGATGGTTGCCGGCGTACTCGATTGAGTCCAAAAAGCTTTTTATCATTAAAGGAGGATGGATGATGAAATTCAAAACATACGGTATCGCATCGCTGCTGCTTGCAATGGCATTTGCCGGGGGTACGTCCGCGCAGACGCTGCAGAAGCTGACGGTGCTTCACTCGCAGCCGGTAATCACATCAACCTTCGCCTACTCGAGTTCGCTGCCGGTCTACCTTGGCTATTTTCGGGAAGAAGGGCTGGATGTCGAGGTGAACCCGATGGCAGGCGCCTCGCAGGCCATGCAACTCGTGATCGGGGGTCGCGCAGATTTCGCGATCGGCAATCCCGCTGGCGCAATGATCGCGATCCAGAAAAACGCCGACGTGCGCTTCTATTACACCTCGATTCGAGGCGACATTTTCGGCATCGGGCTCCCGTCAGACAGCGGCCTCAAGGGGCTTGCCGACCTCAAAGGCAAAACGATCGGGGTCTCGAGTTTCGCCAGCGGTGGCGCCAACTATGCCAAGGGGCTGCTAAAAACGGTGGGGCTCGAGTCCGGCAAGGACTACAACCTGGTCGAGATCGGCGTGCGGGCGCGGGCGCTTGGCGCCTACCGTTCGAAGCAGGTGCAGGCGTTCTCGCTGTGGGACGAGGAATACGCGTCGATGTCACAGAACGGCGTGGCGATGGCGAGCATCATCAAAGATCCGCGTGCGCACGAGCACATTGCGGGCTCGATCCTGGCCAAGAACGAAGATTTCACAAAGCGTCGCAGCGTCCTGATCGGTGTGGCGCGCGCTATCGCCAAGGCCCAGGTGTTCCAGGATGCGAACCCCGAAGCCGCCATCCGCATCCACTGGAAAGTCTATCCCAGTACCGCGCCCAAAGACGGGATTACCGATTCTGCAACGAAGCGCGAAACTGAGATCATCGCCGTGCGCAAGGCGATCACCGTGCGCAACTCCATGGGCACCAACCGCTGGGGAGATGTGCCAAAGGAGTTGATGGAGAAATTCCAGGCCTATTTGGTGGAAACCTCGGTGCTGCCGCAGACGACCGACGTCAATCGCTACTACACCAATGATTTGATCGCCGAGATCAACAAGTTCGACGAGGCAGCAATCATCAAGCAGGCTCGCGAGTACAAAGTGCAATGAACGATCCAGCCGCTTCCGGAACAGCCTCTAAGCCCCCCACCCTGACACAGCGATGGTGGTTGCGGGTACGCAGCCAGCCGGAATGGGTCTGCACACCACTCATGTTCGTCGTGATATTCGGCGGCTGGGAATGGTACGTAAATACCTACCAGGTGAGCGAACTGATTCTGCCCGCGCCCTCGAAAATCCTGGTTTCACTTTACGATGGGTTAGCCAATGGCATTTATGTTAAAGCGCTTATGGTCACCCTTCAGGCTATCGTCCTGGGGTTCCTGTTTTCGGCTGCCATGGCGTTCATACTCGGAACGCTGATCAGCCAGATTCGGCTGCTCGAAGCGATGATCTATCCCTACGTCGTCGCGCTGCAAACTTTGCCTAAGATCGCGATTGCACCGCTCATTCTGGTATGGGTCGGACTTGGTATCGAAAGCAAGATCATCATCGCGGCACTGGTGTCTTTTTTTCCTATGCTCGTCAACACCATCGCCGGATTAAAATCGACATCATCCGATAAGCTCGAACTCATGCTCGCACTCACCGCGTCGCCGACGAAGACCTTTTTTCTGGTAAAGCTTCCCGAGGCCCTGCCCTATATATTCGCCGGTCTTCAGATCGGGATTGTGCTCGCTGTTCTGGGTGCGATTGTCGGGGAATTTGTGGGATCGAAAGCAGGACTCGGATATCTGATCATCCAAATGAACTATACGATGGACGTCTCGGGAATGTTTGCCGTGCTGGTCATTCTCGGGGTAATGGGCGTCGTACTCAACACGATCATTACCTTGCTGCGCCAACGCATCATTTTCTGGCAGCGTACTGACGTTAGCGCCATCTGATTCGGCGGGGGAAATAATGAAGAAAACGTTTTATCCGGGAAACTGGCAGCAGCAGCGGGCATTCTCGCCGGCTGTGACAACAACGGGGGGCCGGATCATCTGGGTGGCCGGGCATGGAGGCATACACGGCGCTGAAGGCAAGCCATTAGATGGTGATTTTGACGGGCAGGCGCGCCAGGCTTTCAGGAATCTTGCAGCCACGCTCGAAAAAGCGGGCAGCAGTCTCGCAGATATCACCACCATGACGACGTTCATCATCGATGCGCGTTATGGTGACCGGTTCGTCGACATCAGAAAAGAGTTTTTCCCGTCAGAGAAGTATCCCGCCAGCGCGCTGATCACCGTAGCCGGATTCGCACGTCCCAACATGATGGTGGAAATCCAGTGTGTTGCGGTGGCTCCTGAATAATAAAACGGCCGCACTAGGCGGCCGTTTGTAGCGAAAAACTGCAAACGTTAAGCGGCGGCTTTGGCCGCTTCGCGCTTTTTCTTGGTTTTAGCCGCCTCGGCATGCATCGCGGCGTAGGCGCCGTGGGCCGCGGCTTCGGCATCACCGACATGCACCGCATAGCCCAGGTCGTCGAGCACCGAACCCAGCGCCGAGAGGCACAGCATGACGTTGGCGGGCCGGCAGGAATAACCCATGAGGCCAAAGCGCCAGATCTTTCCGGCAAGCGGACCCAGCCCAGCCCCGATTTCGATACTAAACTCGGACAGCAGCCGTTTGCGTACCTCGGCTTCATTGACGCCCTCGGGGCATAGCACCGCATTCATCTGCGGGGCCTGGTACTGCTCCTTGACGAAGAATTTCAGGCCCATGGCTTCGATGCCGGCCTTGAGCGCGACATGGTCGCGCCGCACGCGAGCCCAGGCGTTCTCCAGGCCCTCCTCGTTGATCAGCAGCAGCGCTTCGTGCAGCGCATACAGCGAATTGGTCGGCGCGGTATGGTGATACGTGCGGGTGGTCTCGCCCCAGTAACCGAGCAGCAGATTCATGTCCATGAACCAGCTGTGGATCTTGTCCTTGCGCGCCTTGACGTAATCGACCACTTGCTCCGAGAACGACACCGGCGACAGGCCCGGCGTGCACGACAGGCATTTCTGGCTGGCGGAATACACCGCGTCGAAATGCCACTCATCGACCAGCACCGGGGAGCCGCCGAGCGAGGTCACGGCATCGACGATGGTCAGCGCGTTATGCTTATGGGCAATCTCGACCAGGGTCTTGGCGTCCGACAGCACGCCGGTGGAGGTCTCGGCGTGGACAAAAGCAACAACGCGGACTTCGGGATTTTTCCTGAGTGCGTCTTCCAGCTTCTGCGGATCGACCGGCTCGCCCCATTTGTCCTCGACCACGACGGGGATGCCGCCGCAGCGCTCGACGTTCTCGATCATGCGGCCGCCGAACACGCCATTGCGGCATACGATCACCTTGTCTCCGGGCGACACCAGGTTGACGAAGCAAAATTCCATGCCGACCGAGCCCGGACCGGAAATCGGGAAGGTCAGCGGGTTCTTGGTCTGGTAAACATAACGCAGCAGCGTCTTGAGCTCGTCCATCATCTCGACGAACACCGGGTCGAGATAGCCGATGGCGGGCTGGCTCATGGTGGTGAGCACGCGCGGATGAATTTCCGTCGGCCCCGGCCCCATCAGCGTGCGGCGCGGGGGGTGGAAAGAGCTGATGCGTTTTGCGGGCGCAAATTTGTTCATCGTGTTACTCCCTGAAAAAGTCGTATCAAAAAAATTACTCCCGTCCGGCCGCGACTTCAGGCGGACCGGTTTTCGGGTATTGGCTTCACTGAGTATTTCTACTGCCGGAATCTGGCCATCGGTAACGTGTTCGACTTCCATCGCCCAGCGCGCCGGCACGTAACCGGTTTTGACCCAGTTATTGACGACGGCGCGGGCAAGACGAAAGCGGCGGGCGACTTCGGCCTGGCTTCCGAATATGGCGACTAGGCGTTCAGCGCAGTTCATAAGTTGCGCCAGATTACCATGTCGCAATTATTTTGACAATCCTGAGTTGGTGCCCAAAGCCCGGCGAGGAAATATGCTAAATATTTGATATTATTAGTTATATTATTCTTCGTCCTGAGGGTCAAAAGCACGGTCGCCATCTTCCGGGGCGATCCCGGTCGCCGCCACGGATGCGAAATCGTACAGCGCGCGGTCCAGCAAATGCGAGGGCTGCGCATTCTGCATGCCGGTGAATATGGTTTCGACGCGCCCGGGATGGCGCTTTTCCCATTCATGCAACATCGCCTTCACTTCCCTGCGTTTCAGGGTTTCCTGCGAACCGCACAGGGTGCACGGAATGATCGGAAACTGCCTGACTTCGGCATACTCGGCCAGGTCCTCCTCCTTGCAGTAAGCCAGCGGCCGGATCACGACATGCCTGCCGTCGTCGGACACCAGCTTGGGCGGCATCGTCTTCAGCTTGCCGCCATAAAACAGATTGAGGAAAAACGTTTCAAGAATGTCGTTGCGATGGTGGCCGAGCGCAATTTTTGTCGCACCCAGCTCACCCGCCACGCGGTAGAGCACGCCGCGCCGCAGCCGCGAACACAGCGAGCACATGGTCTTGCCTTCGGGTATGACGCGCTTTACCACGCTGTAGGTGTCCTGCTCTTCTATCCTGAACGGCACGCCGAGCTGCGTCAGATAATCGGGCAGCACATGTGCAGGAAATCCCGGCTGCTTCTGGTCGAGATTGACCGCGACGATGTCGAACGCGATCGGTGCGCGTTCGCGCAAATGCATCAGGACGTCGAGCAGCGCGTAACTGTCCTTGCCGCCCGACAGGCACACCATGACCTTGTCGCCGGCGCGGATCATGTCGAAATCGGCGATCGCCTGCCCGGTCAGGCGGCGCAGGCGCTTGGCGAGTTTGTTCGCTTCGTACTGCTGCTTCAGGGCGAGTCTGGAATCAGGTGCGTTCATATCAGCCCATCATACCGCACGGCGAAAGCCCGCCAGCAGGGCAGCAGCGCCGACGAACATGCCGCCGAACGTGCGGTTGATCCAGCGCACATGGCGCGGCTGTCGCAGCACCCGCAACACCCGTGCGGCGAACCCGGCGTAACCGCCCATCACCACCAGATCGACAACGGTCATGGTCGCCGCGACTATCAGGTACTGCGGCAGCAGCGGCAGCGTAAGGTCGATGAACTGCGGCAGCACCGCAAGCATGAATATTGTCGCCTTGGGATTGCTGGCGTTCACCAAAAAACCGTGCAGCAACATGCCGCCGACCGATGAACTCCCGGCTTTCTCGGGAACAATCGCACCCGGGTGCGCCGCGGCGCGCCAGTGGCGGATGCCGAGCCAGCACAGATAGGCGACTCCCAACCAGCGGATGATCTCGAACGCCAGGCCGGAAGCGGCGATGATTGCACCAAGGCCGATGGCGACCACGGCGAGCTGGATCAGCACGCCCAGTTGCAATCCGGCCACGATCCAATAGCCGCGCTTCAGGCCATGCCGCAAGCCGCTCGACATCGCGGCAACCGCGCCGGCGCCGGGTGACAGACTGATGGCCCAGGACGCGATGAACAGGGCAAGCCAGGTTTCGAGTTTCATGACATTAATCAGGATCAGATATCAAAGAAACAAAAATCAATGAAACCGCCGATGAACGCAGATGAACGCAGATCCAACCCACCTCGGCAGTTCTTACAAGAATCGACAAAATGATAAGCATTTCGAAACATTAAATCGTGCAGATACTGGACTCGGCAGTTTGTCATTGTTGATTTTCATCGGCGCTTATCGGCGCTTATCGGCGTTAATCGGCGGTTAAATTTTATTTTTTAAAGGTTGACGCTGCGGCCGCCGTCAACCGCGATCACCTGGCCGGTGACATAGGGCGCGTCTGCCACCAGGAATTCAACCGCTTTGGCGATATCGTCGGGCTCGCCGATGCGCTTCAATGCCGTCTGGTTGATGATGCGCTGGCGCGAGATTTCGTCCTGCCAGCTCTCGTCCTCCGGCCACAGGATGGTGCCGGGTGCGATGCCGTTGACGCGCACCTCGGGGCCGAGCTCGCGAGCGAGCGAGCGTGTCAGGGCCAGCAGCCCGCCCTTGCCTGCGGTATAGACGACGTAATTTTTCATCGGGAACTCGGCGTGGATGTCGATGATATTGACGATGCAGCCATGCGCTTTTCTCAGTTCTTTCGCCGCGGCCTGCGACAGGAACAGCGGCACCTTGAGATTGGTGCCGATGAGATCGTCCCAGGCTTTCTCGGTGATCTCGCCCACCGGCGTCGGATAAAAACTCGAGGCGTTGTTGATCAGCGCATCGAGCCGGCCGAATTCCTTCACCGTATCCCTGATGAGTCCCGCCAGCGCCGTCATTTTCAGCAAGTCGGCCTGTATCAAAGCAACCGAGCCGGCGCGCTCGGCGTTAAGCTCCGACTTGAGCGCGCGCGCCTCGGTCGTCGAGGAATGATAATGCACCATCAGATTGGCGCCCGCGGCGTGCAGGCGGCGGCAGACCGCCGCGCCGACGCGCTTGGCGCCGCCGGTGATCAGCACAACTTTGCCTTCGAGATGAGTATTCTGGGTCATAAAATGGGCGGGGGCGGTAAGCGCAGACCGCTTGCAGCATATTGTTAATTTTAGCCTATTCGCGCATCATCCGTGACGTGAAGATTCCGCCCCATCTCGCGCATTTGCAGGCGCCGTCTGCCGCAGCCCAGGCGATAAGCGACCAGCTGACTGAAGTGATTACCGGAGAGATCGCCGCCAATGGCGGTTGGATCAACTTCGCACACTTCATGACTCTGGCGCTCTATGCGCCCGGCCTCGGCTACTACAGCGCCGGCAGCCGCAAGCTGGGGCAGGACGGCGATTTCGTCACCGCGCCTGAATTGTCGCCGTTGTTCGGCCGCTGCCTGGCGCGCCAGCTAGCCGAACTGATCGGCCAGGGCTTGGCCGATATTCTGGAAATCGGCGCCGGCAGCGGCGCACTTGCGGCGGATCTGCTGCCGGAACTGGCTGCGCTGGGTCAGGCGCCGGAGCATTATTTTATTCTTGAGGTCAGCGCCGACCTGCGCCAGCGCCAGCAGCAACGCATCGCCGAGCGCGCGCCGCAGCAGGCCGGAACAGTCCGGTGGCTGGACGTGCTGCCGACCAACTTCCACGGCATCATCATCGGCAACGAGGTGCTCGACGCGATTCCGGCGCACATCGTGCGCACGCACGACGGCGCCGTCGAGGAGCTGGGCGTCACCCGCGGAACAAACGGCGATCCTTATGCGCGCGCTTATCGCGCAGCTGATGGCGAATTGCTGACCGCCGCCCGGTATCTCGGGCTGCCCGATGACTACGAAACTGAAATCCAGCTTGCGGCACGCGCGTTCGTGAAAAGTTTCGCGCGCCTTTTAAAGCGCGGCGCCATTCTGTTCATCGACTATGGTTTCCCGGCGCACGAGTATTATCACCCGCAGCGCAACAGCGGCACGCTGATGTGCCATTACCGTCATCACGCCCATGCCGACCCGCTGTGTCTGGTGGGCCTGCAGGACATCACGACTCACGTCGATTTCAGCGCCATCGCCCACGCGGGTGCCGCCATCGGCCTCGACGTGCTCGGTTATGCCAATCAGGCGCAGTTCCTGATCAACTGCGGCATCACCGACATACTGGGGGAGACGCCGGCCTCCGACACGCACGCCTATTTGCCGCTCGCGTCACAGGCCCAGAAGCTGCTCTCGCCCGCCGAAATGGGTGAACTGTTCAAGGTCATTGCATTCGGCAAAGGCCTCACGTCGCCGCTGCTCGGATTCAGCAGCGGCGATAAAAGCCATACGTTATAAAAATGGCCTGGCATTTTTTAAACTGCCCATCAGAATCAAGGACTAATTAGCCACAGAGATTTCTTCTCAATACCCGCTTGACGGGTACACAAAGCACACAGAGAAAAACACCAATTTGTGATTCATACTAAAATAAGACGCGGCGATGGTTTTCTCTGTGTGCTCTGTGTCCTCTGTGGCTCAATGTTTGATTTTCACCGGGACGCGCATGACAGGACGGCTGATGACGGTTCTGCGTAAAGTCAACTGGGGCATGGGCATGCTGATCGCTGTTTTGGCGACGGGGTCACTCTCTGCTGATGCGCCGGATATCGCGAAGGCCCGCTACCTCTGGTCGCAAAGTCCGCACGGCGCCATGCTCGAACGCATCCTGCCGCGGGTGATCGAGCCCGGCCAGCTGCCCGAACCGAAATCGGAAGGCGCGCGCCTCGCCGCGCAATACTGCATACAGTGCCATTACCTGCCCAATCCGCAGATGCACACCGCGGCCAACTGGGAAAAGACCGTGGAGCGCATGGTCTGGCGCATGCAGGGCAAGGGCAATATGGGCAGGCTGATGAAAGAAATGATGGATAACGTCAAGGCGCCGCCTGAAGAAGATCTGGCAACGCTCACGCGCTATCTGCAGAAACACGGCCAGAAGGAAATCGACCCCCGGCATCCGGCGCTTGCCACCACTGCGGGGCAGATGTTCAGCATCGCCTGCTCGCAATGCCACGCCCTGCCCGACCCGCACCGCCACACTGCGCGCGAATGGCCGAGGGTGGTACAGCGCATGAAGCAGCATATGTCGTGGGGCAATGTCGTGGTCGGCGCCAGCGAGTTGCGCACCAATCCCGTGCTCAAGACCGAGGAAATCGTTCGCTTCCTCCAGCGCAACGCGCGACAGGAACCCTCAATACAAAAGCCTTAGCCACAGAGGATTCTTTATAATACCTTCATTTCAATACCCGCCTGACGGGTGCGCTTGACGGGTACACTGAGATCACAGAGGAAAACAAGATACAAAGAGAATGATAGTCCAGGTTCTGATCTCGATTTCTCTGTGCTCTCTGTGGCTGAATATATATGAAAGCCATGGTCCTTGATGCACCGCGCCGCAAGCTGAAACTGGCGGAGCTGCCGATGCCGCAACCCGCGGCGGGCCAGGTGCTGATCAAGGTCCATGCCTGCGGCGTGTGCCGCACCGACCTGCACGTGGTCGATGGCGATCTTGCCGACGGCAAGCTGCCCATAATTCCCGGCCATGAAATCGTCGGCGTTGTCGCCGGAAAAGGCGCGGCGGTTGAACGCTTCAATGTCGGAGACCGCGTCGGCGTGCCCTGGCTAGGTTACACCTGCGGCACCTGCCGCTACTGCGCAAGTGGACAGGAAAACCTGTGCGGCCATGCGCGCTTTACCGGCTACCACCTCGACGGCGGTTACGCCGAATACACGCTTGCCGATCAGCGTTATTGTTTCGCCATTCCCGATGAATACGACGATGTCTCGGCGGCGCCCCTACTGTGCGCGGGTCTCATCGGCTACCGCTCGCTCGTCATGGCCGGCGATGCCAAGCGGCTTGGCCTTTATGGTTTCGGCGCCGCCGCGCACATCGTCGCCCAGGTCGCACGTTATCAAGGCCGCGAGATTTATGCGTTTACCCGACAAGGTGATGCTGAAGGACAGCAATTCGCGCGCCGGCTCGGCGCAGCCTGGGCCGGCGCTTCCACGACCACGCCGCCCGAACCGCTCGACGCCGCGATCATTTTTGCGCCGGTCGGCGCGCTCGTGCCGCAGGCGCTGTGCGCCACGCGCAAAGGCGGTATCGTGGTATGCGCCGGCATCCACATGAGCGACATCCCGGCCTTCCCCTATAGCCTGCTGTGGGGCGAGCGCCGCATCCAGTCGGTGGCCAATCTGACGCGCCGCGACGGTGAGGAATTCCTGAAGCTCGCGCCGCAGGTGCCGGTGCGCACGGCAACCGAGACGTTCGATCTTACCCAGGCCAACGAAGCGCTGGCGCGGCTGCGCGAAGGGAAAATCACCGGCGCGGCGGTGCTGGTGCCGGACAGCGCGCGAGTTCCGACGTCAGCGCTTTCCCGGCGCGGCGCACAGCAATAGGCCTGGATATTTTTTTGGAGCTGATCATGGCACACGATGGATTTCACGGCGTCTTTCCTTACCTGGTTTCACCGATAGACGAGCGCGGCCGGGTCAAGGACGCGGTCCTGACGCGGCTCGTGAACGATCTGATTGTCGCCGGAGTCCATGGCCTGACGCCGCTCGGCTCGACCGGTGAGTTCGCCTACTTGAATCGAGAGCAACGCCATCGCATCGTGCAGGTCGTAGTACAGGCAACGCGCCGCAGGGTGCCGGTCGTGGCCGGTGTCGCGGCGACCACCATAGCCGATGCGGTCGCGCAGGTCGAGGCTTACACGGCGCTTGGCGTCGACGGCATCCTGGGGATACTCGAAGCCTACTTTCCGCTCACCGAGGACGGCGTGGTGGCCTATTTCACCGCAATGGCAAACGCTACCGTGTTGCCGGTCGTGCTCTATACGAATCCGCAGTTTCAGCGCAGCGACCTCACGCTGCCCGCCATCGAGCGCCTCGCGAAGATAGAGAATATTTGCTATATCAAGGATGCTTCTTCGGATACGGGCCGGCTGCTCAGCATTATCAATGCCGTCGGAGACCGCATCCGCGTATTCAGCGCTTCAGCCCATATCCCGGCCTGCGTCATGCTGATCGGGGGTGTGGGCTGGATGGCGGGTCCGGCGTGCGTCGTGCCGCGGCAAAGTGTCCAGCTTTACAATCTGTGCCGCGCCGGTAAATGGGAGGAGGCGATGCGATTGCAGCGCAGCCTCTGGCGCATGAACCGGGTCTTCGCCAAGCACAATTTGGCGGCATGCATCAAGGGTTGCCTGGAACTTCAGGGCTACGAGGTTGGCGCGCCGCTGTCGCCTCAGACACCGCTATCCGAGGCAGGTCGTGCCGAGGTCAAAAGCATTCTTGCCGACATAGGGACATAGCACGTTGCGCTCACGCAGCAATGGATATGCCGAGGGCGGCCGGGATATTCTCCGGGCAGTATAGTCGTGACAATGTAGCGGCCGTCTTTGCCAGATTGGGTTTAACCGCTTCACTATTCACTATTCACTCTTCACCCTTCACCAGGTTACGCCTCACGGCATCGCCGGCACGGCCATGCCACGCTGCACTGCCGGCCGCGCCGAGAGCGTGTCGAACCAGCGCTTCACGTGCGGAAAATCGTTGAGGTCGGTCTTGTGCCATTCGAAGCGCGCCACCCACGGATAAGTCGCGATGTCGGCGATCGAGTATTCGTCGGCAAGATGTTCGTGATTCTCAAGGCGGTCGTTGAGCACGCCGTAGAGCCGCTGGGTTTCCCTGGTGTAGCGCTCGATCGCGTATGGCACCGGTTCCTTGGCCGCGCGCAAGTAGTGATGCACCTGGCCGAACATCGGACCGACGCCGCCCATCTGGAACATCACCCATTGCATCGCATCGTACTTGCCGCGCGCCGACTGCGACAGGAACTTGCTGGTCTTGTCGGCGAGGTAAAGCAGGATCGCTCCCGACTCCATCATCGCGTAGGGCTTGCCGTCCGGTCCTTCGGAATCGACGATCGCCGGAATCTTGCTGTTGGGGCTGATCGCGATGAATTCGGGCGTGAACTGATCGTTCTTGCCAATGTTGATGGGATGAACGTTGTAAGGCAGGCCGCATTCCTCGAGCATGATGGAAACCTTGCGGCCGTTGGGCGTAGTCCAGGTGTAAAGATCGATCATGACTTCTCCTGTTTTGTTTACTCAAATCCGCTATAAACAATTGCAACAGAGGTCACAGAGATCACAAAGGTAAAAACAAACAGCGAAAATCTATTTCCCCGCCATTAGAAATGATCGGCTGTGTTTTCTCTGTGATCTCTGTGTTCTCTGTGGCTAATTTAGTTCGTCTTTAATTTGCATCGAGAGCGCGGCGCAAAGCTTCCAGCCGCGCCGTGGTGATGCGATCGCGGATATCGCCATCCTTGCCCGCGGCCTGCGCAATCTCTCCAGCGTCGACTGCCGCCGCCTGCCACGCGTGCTCCAGTCTGGCGCGTGCCGCCGGCGCTGACGGCTTGGCGGTCAGCGCCGCCGTCATCAGATCGGTAAAGCGCCCGGGCCGGCGCCACGCATCCGCGACGTTGAACAGTTCGAGCAGGGTTGCGGCATCAAGCGCTGCAGCATCGACAATGGCATGGGCATGGCGCGCCGCGAGCAGCGCCAGGTCGCGGCATGCGGCAGGCGCGCGCAGACGCTCGGCAAGCGCTTCGACCGCGAGCGGCGCCAGCGTGCGCGCCAGCACCGCGAACCGTACTTCGAGCGCTGACCCGGCCTGCGCCGCGGCATCCAGCGCATCGAGCGCCGCGCCGCCGTCTGCGCCGGGCTCGAACAGCGCATCGATCTCGGGCATGACTCGATTAAGTGCACCGCACTCACGCAGCACCCTGAACATGCGCGAGGGGTGCTGTTCCATCAGGCCGCTCGCCACTTCCTGCCATACGCGCTCAGCGACCAGCGCATCGGCCTCGCCTTCTTTCACCATGCTGCACATCAGCGCCTGGGTTTCGGGAGCGACGGCAAAGCCGAAACGCGCCGCGAAGCGCGCCACGCGCAGGATGCGCACCGGATCCTCGGCGAACGCCGGGCTTACGTGGCGCAGCACGCCGGCCTCGAGGTCAGCCGCGCCATGATACGGGTCGGTGATGCCGCCCTGCTCGTCTTTGGCAATGGCGTTGATCGTGAGATCGCGCCGCGCCAGGTCCTGCTCCAGCGTGACATCGGGCGCCGCGCTGATTTCGAAGCCGTGATAGCCGCGCGCGACCTTACGCTCGGTGCGCGCCAGCGCGTATTCCTCGTGGGTCTTGGGATGCAGGAATACCGGGAAATCCTTGCCCACCGGCCTGTAACCCAGCCTGACCATCTCCTCGGGCGAGGCGCCGACCACGACATAATCGCGGTCCTTGACTGGCAGGCCCAGCAATTCGTCGCGCACCGCGCCACCTACGGAATAGATCTTCATAAGGCGGTAATTGGTAATTGGTGATTAGTGAATGGTGCGCCCATCCTTCCTCCGCCACCGACAGAAGCCAGGAAAACGGTGTTACTCCTCACTCCTCACCCCTCACTCCTCACTTGTGCATAGGGCTCGTCGGCCGCTACGAACTCGGTTTCAAGGAGCGCCGCCGCCATCCATTCCCGCACCGAGGACAGCGCGCACACGGCATCGGCATAGGCTTGCGCCTGCGGCGGCAACGCCACGGCATGGGTCATGAAGCGCATCACCACGGGCGCATAGTAGGCGTCGGCAACACTGAAGCGGCCGAACAGCATGTCTCCCTGCCCGGCATGGCGTTCCCGGCAGGAGTGCCAGATGGCGACGATATGGTCGATGTCATGCTGCACCTCCGGGCTCATGCCTTTGCCGGGAAAGCTGCTGCGGATATTCATCGGCATGGCGCGGCGCAGATTGCGGAAACCGGCGTGCATTTCGGCGCAGATCGATCGCGCTAGCTGCCGCGCCCGGGTCTCTGCGGGCCACAACTGTTTATCCGGAAACATTTCCGCCGCGGTTTCGCAGATCGCCAGAGAATCCCACACCGGCCCGGAACCGACCAACAGGACCGGCACCTGGCCTGCCGGAGAATATTGGCGTGCCTCGGCAATGTGCCCGGCATCGTCAAACTTGAGCTGAACTTCCTCGAACGCAATACCCGCTTCGCGCAGCAGCACCCACGGCCGCATCGACCACGAAGAATAATTCTTGTTGCCGATGACGAGCTTAAGAGCCATGCGCGTCTATCTGCTCGCGCGCAAGCGTTGGTAACGCGCACGCGGTGTTGCGCCCGGCCTCAGCCATGCGGGGGCCACCGCTTCAAGCGCGGCCGGCCGGATACCCAACGGAAAATCGCAATTACATACACTGTCGACCTTCATCGAGTAGTAGTTGTCGCGCGTCATGAGTTTCACCGGCAGCAGTTCCATCGCAAACGCCTGCCAATAGGACAGCCTGTCGTTCAGACCGATGACGGGGCGCGGCCGGCCTATGGTCATGCCGACGAATTCAACCAGTTCCCGCAGCGTGTAGACCCGGGGGCCGCACACATCGTAGGCGCGACCGACACTTTGCAGGTTCTCCATGCTCTTCACGAATGCCCGCGCGACGTCTTCGACAAACACCGGCTGGAAACGCGCGTTCGGGCTGGCCAGCAGCACCACCGGCAGCACGCGCTGCAGTTGCGCAAACAGATTGAGGAAGGTGTCGCCGCGGCCAAACACCACGGAAGGGCGGAACAGCGTCACCTCCAGCCCGGAATCGCGGACGATGGCTTCGCCCTCCCCTTTGGTGCGCAAATAGGCGCTGGCCGCGCCGGGATCGGCATTGAGCGCGCTCATGTGCAGCAGCCGCCGCACGCCGTGTTGCCGGCACGCGGCCGCGATCTTGCGCGGCAGTTCGACATGCGCCGCGGTAAAGCTGTTGTTGCCGCGCCCGTCGTGCAACACACCGACCAGGTTGATCACCGCATCGCAGCCGGCGATGACCTGCGATAACTGCCCGGCATCTTGGATATCGGCAGCGACCACATCCACGGTCGGCAACAGTATCAGCGCCTTGGCCCGTTCGCGGTCCCGCGCCGGCACTCGCACCCGGTAACCCTGGGCAGCGAGCCTCTGGCAGACGTGACGACCGATAAACCCCGAGCCACCGATCACACATACCGTGGTGATATCCATTGCCGTTCCTTGTATAAGTATTTGTTTATATTACATTAATTTATAATCACGGGGTATCGCCCAACCCGGATTCCTTGCCACGGTTGCGCGGCGCGACGACCCCCAGGCGCTGCTTCAGCGTCTGGGTCTGCTGGCCCAGCACATGGGCGTAATAGGTGGCATTCGCCATCACTTTTTTGACATAGTCGCGCGTCTCGTTGAACGGGATGGTCTCGGCATAGGCCGCGCCCTCAATCGCGGTCTCTGGCCGCCAGCCGCGGGCCCGGCCCGGTCCGGCATTGTACGCCGCGGATGCCAGCACCGGATGGCTGTCCAGCGTATCGAGCACATGCCGCAGATAATAGGTGCCAAGGCTGATATTGGTGTCGATTTCCGACACGTCCGACCAGCGCCAATTCCTGAGACCAAGCTTGCCGGCCACCCATTTCGCGGTGCCTGGCATCAGTTGCATCAGGCCGCTCGCGCCAACACGCGATTTCGCGCTGGCGATAAACCGGCTCTCCTGGCGGATCAGGCCATAGACCCATGCCTCATCGAGCTTCATCTCGCCAGCGCGCACCTTCATCACGTTGCGATAGGGTGCAAGGTAGCGCAGATTGAAGTCGTGCAGCATGACGGTTTTGTCAGCGGTATTGATGGCACGGTCGTAGACGCCGTTGCTCAGCGCTACTTCCGCCGCCGCGAGCAGCTGTCTGTCGTCAAAGCCGCGGATCGCCCAGATCCACTCGCGCACGCCTTCCAGGCGCAGATCGAGGCGAATTAACGCCAGCGCGCGCTTGATGCCCGGGAGCTGGCTGATCGCGGCCACGTCTGCGGCGCCGGGTTTGAATGTGGTGGCCGGACTGGCGACTCTGGCGCCAAGCTCCTCGGTCGCGAGCTGCCCGTAGAAATTGAATTCATCGGCAAGCGGCGTCAAAATGACTGCCGCTTCCTCGTTGCGTCCCAGTGCTTTCAGCGCCCGCGCCTTCCAATAGCGCCAGCTTGCATCGGCGCTTTCCCTGCCCGTCATGGCTTCTGTCGCCGCGATGACTTCCCCCCAGTTTCCGGCGCGCAGTGCGGCGCGCGCCTTCCAGGCCAGCTGCACATCGCTCATGTCACCGGCCTTTGCAAACCAGGACAGCGCCTCCGGATCGTGGCGCATCGCGCCAAGATGGGCGATCAGCCCCCACGCATAGCCGCGCTCGTCATCGCTGAAGCGATCTTCCAGTCGCGACCAGTGCGCCGCCGCCTGTTGCGGCGCAGTGCGAGCCAGGCGATGCACCGCAAACAGGATAGTTTCCCGTCCGGCGCGACTCTTGAAATCAAAATGCCGCTTGTCGAGATACCCGGCAGGATTGGAGGAAATCGCGGCCCACTGCCCGGTGTCGGCAGCTTGTGAAGCCGGCAGGGATTCGGCGACGCGGCGTGCCAGCCCGACCTGCCCCGCTTCCAGCGCCAGCCGGATGCGCGACCACAAGTCGTCGGCCGACAGCATTTTCGCCTCGACCAGCGCGCCGAACAGCGGATTGCAGCTCTCGGGAATCGTGTGCGACACGAACCACAGCGGCCGCGCTTCCCGCAGCGCATGGGTATCGTGCCTGACCCTGGATTGCAGCGCATAGCAGGTCATTTCGATATCGTCGCTGACGAGATTCGGCAGTTCGGCATCGAACATGTCCCACTGCTGGTTCCTGCCAAGCTGCTTCAGCCAGTCGACACGCAGCCGTTCGGACAGGGGGCTGTTGCGATAGGCGGCGAGAAAAGCCCGAATGTCCCTGGGGTCGGCTGCCACCAGCTTCACCTGCAACTGCCAGTAAACAGCATAAGGCTCGAGCAGATGGCCGTCGAGGCGCTTGGCCAGCAGCGCGAGTTTCCTGCTGTCGCCGACGCGAAACGCCTCGCGCGCGGCGAGCACATCATCGTCCCCGCCCGCACCGCACGCAAGCGAGGCAAACACGATCATCCCGCAACCCAGGAGCATCCTGGCGTTCAAAGCGATGGCTGTCATATTGCGATAATTATTCTACTGGTTTCGGCAAACTGAACAGAAATTAGACAAGGCCGGCGCGCATATGTTTCCTGGCGGCCCTCGCCAGGAAACGCCCGCAACCCATTCGGCTGCGGCGGCCTGTCAGCCAAGGAACAGCCGGTACGCCGGATTTTTGCTCTCGTCGGTATACGGGTAACCGACCTCGGCGAGAAACGCGCTGAATTTTTTCTGGTCTGATGGCGGCACCTGCATGCCGACCAGCACCCGCCCGTAATCAGCGCCATGATTGCGGTAATGGAACAGGCTGATATTCCAGCCGCGGCTCATGCTGGTGAGAAATTTGATCAACGCGCCGGGCCGCTCCGGAAACTCGAAGCGGTAGAGTATCTCGTCTTTCACCGTCGGCGCGTGGCCTCCGACCAGATGGCGGATGTGAAGCTTGGCCAGCTCGTTCTCGCTGAAATCGTGCGTCTTCAGCCCGTGACGCCGCAGTGAGCGCACCAGTTTCCCGGTCTCTTCCTTGTTGCGCACCTGCACGCCGGCGAACACTTGCGCCGCGCTGGGGTCGGCATACCGGTAATTGAATTCCGTGATGCTGCGTGTCCCCAGCAGTTCGCAGAACGTCTTGAAACTGCCCGGGCGCTCGGGAATGGTGACGGCGAGTATCGCCTCGCGTTTTTCGCCCAGTTCGGCTTCCTCGGCGACAAAGCGCAGGCGGTCGAAATTCATGTTGGCGCCGCAGGCCACCGCCACCAGCGTTTTGCCCTTGATGCCGGTGCGCTCGACGTAAGCCTTGGCGCCGGCGATGGCCAGGGCCCCCGCCGGCTCCAGAATCGCCCGGGTGTCCTCGAAGACGTCCTTGATCGCTGCGCACATCGCATCGGTGTCGACCCGGATCACGTCGTCGACCAGCTCGCGGCACAAACGGAAGGGTTCGGCGCCGACCTGCTTCACGGCTACCCCGTCGGCAAACAGCCCGACCTGTGCCAGTTTGACCCGCCGTCCGGCCTTGAGCGAGCGGTACATGGCGTCCGCGTCCACGGGCTCGACGCCGATGATTTTGATTTCCGGTCGCAGGCGCTTGACGTAGGCGGCAATCCCCGAGATCAGCCCGCCGCCGCCGATGGCGACGAATATGGCATGTATCGGGTCGGCATGCTGCCTCAGGATCTCCATGCCTATGGTGCCCTGGCCGGCAATGACGTCGGGATCGTCATAAGGATGAACGAAGGTCAGCTTCTGCTTGCGCTCCAGATCGCGGGCGTGGGCGTGGGCCTCGTCATAGGAATCGCCGTAAAGCACGACTTTTGCGCCGCGCTGCCTGACCGCATCGACCTTGATCTGGGGGGTGGTGACCGGCATCACGATGGTTGCGCGGCAGCCGAGCTTCTGCGCCGACAGCGCCACGCCCTGGGCATGGTTGCCGGCGGAGGCGGCAATCACGCCTCGCGCCAATGCTGCCGCCGGCAGCCTCACCATCTTGTTGTAGGCGCCGCGCAGCTTGAATGAAAACACCGGCTGCATATCCTCGCGCTTGAGCAGCAACCGGTTGTGCAGGCGGCGCGACAGATTCGCGGCCGCCTCGAGCGGCGTCTCGATCGCGACGTCGTAGACACGGGCGTTGAGTATGCGCTCCAGGTAATCGATTTTCTTCATGCGACAGGCACCAAAAGTCAGTCGTTAAGAGTAGCAGGAATGGGCCGGCAAGGTAAGCTGTGAGCAGTAAGCAGTGAGCGGTTCAACCCCGAAACCCCGAGTTGCTTTTGCCGCTTACCGCTCACCGCTCACCGCTTACGCCCGTTCACCATTTACCGCTCGCCATTTACCGCCCACCGCTTACCGTTTACTATTGCTTACCATGACTCAAGACGAAATGAAGCAGGCGGTTGCCAAGGCGGCCATCGCCCATATCCCGGCCGGCTGCATTGTCGGCGTAGGCACCGGATCCACCGCGAACTTCTTTATAGAAGAACTGGGCCACATCAAGCAGCGGATTGGGGGGGCAGTAGCGAGTTCCGAGGCCTCGGCCCAGCGGTTAAAGCATCTCGGGATTCCCGTGCTCGACCTGAACAGCGTCGACGAACTCCCGGTGTATGTCGATGGCGCCGACGAGATCACCCGGAACCTGGCCATGATCAAAGGCGGCGGCGGCGCGCTGACCCGGGAAAAAATAGTGGCGGCTGTCGCCCGCAAGTTTGTCTGTATCACCGATCAGTCGAAGCTGGTCGACATGCTCGGCAGGTTCCCGCTGCCGCTCGAAGTGCTCCCGATGGCGCGCGCCCAGGTTGCACGCGAGATCACCCGGCTCGGCGGACAACCGCTGCTGCGGCAGGGATTTACCACCGACAATGGCAATATTATCCTGGACGTTCACCACCTTCAGATTCCTGATCCGGTCGCGTTCGAGTCGATGTTGAACCAGATTGTCGGCGTGGTGACAAACGGCCTGTTCGCGAGACGCGGCGCCGACGTCCTGCTGCTGGGCACGGCCGACGGCGTAATGACGCTGACCGCGGGTCGCCACGACACAAAAGTGTCATAATCCGGTGTTAGTGTTAAGCATTTCTTTTGACGGAGAGGCACTTAGATGTCCAACAGCGAACATACCCTGAAGCAGTTCGACACCGAGCTCGAAGCGGTGCGTGCGCTCGTGCTGCAGATGGGCGGACTCGTCGAGCAGCAAATCGTGGGCGCACTCGATGCGCTCTCCAATGGCAACATGCAGCTCGCCGGCCGCGTGGTCGATGACGATCACCGCGTCAATGCGCTGGAAGTCGCGATCGACGAGGAATGCAGCACCATAATCGCGCGCCGCCAGCCGGCGGCAGGCGACCTGCGCATGCTGATGATGGTCGTTAAAACCATTACCGATCTCGAGCGCATCGGCGACGAGGCGGCGAAAATCGCGCGCATGGCGCAGCTGATCTACAAATCCGACCGGCCATCCGTGCCGCGCACCACGGAAATCCGGCATGTCGCCGAGCTTGCGCTCGGCATGCTGAGGAACGCGCTGGACGCGTTTGCCCGCCTCGATCTCACCGTGGCGGCAAAAGTCGTGCGCCAGGACGAACAGGTGGATGAGGCGTTCCGCGCCATCCTGCGCCAGTTCATCACCTTCATGATGGAAGATCCGCGCACGATTTCCAACGCCATCGATATTTTGTTTATCGCCAAGGCGATCGAGCGCATCGGCGATCATGCGAAAAACATGTCCGAGTACGTGGTCTACATGGTCAAGGGCAAGGACGTGCGTCATACCGGCGTCGAGGCGTTCGAACGCGAGGCGCTGGAGCCGCGCTGAGAACATCAAAACATGGCTGAATATTCGACCCTGGCAGCGGTCGATCTCGGCACCAACAGTTTTCACTGCCAGATCGCACGGGTGGTGGGCGATCAGATCTACCCGCTCGATGCGCTGCGCGAGCCGGTGCGGTTTGGCGCCGGGCTTAGCAAGGACAAGCGGCTCGATGAAACTTCTCAGGATCGCGCGCTGGCGTGTCTCGAGCGTTTCGGCGAACGGTTACGCGGGCTGGATCACCATACGGTGCGCGCCATCGGCACCAACACCCTGCGCGTGGCCAAGAATGCCGCCGCCTTTTTGAAAAAAGCCGAGTCTGCGCTCGGCTACCCGATCGAGGTCGTAGCCGGACGCGAAGAAGCGCGGCTCATCTATCTCGGCGTTTCGCACAGCCTCCCGGTCTCCAGAAAAAAACGCCTGGTCGTGGATATCGGCGGAGGCTCGACCGAAATCATTATCGGCGCCGGCCACACGCCGCAGAAACTGGAGAGCCTGTTCATGGGCTGCGTGAGTTACAGTCTGAAATTTTTCCCCGGCGGCAAGGTCAGTAAATCCGCAATGAAACAGGCCGAGTTGGCGGCGCGGACCGAATTGCAGCCCGTCGCCGCCAATTTTTCGCGCGGCAACTGGCACCATGCCGTCGGTTCGTCAGGCACGGCGCGCGCGCTGGCGGAGATCATGCAATTAAACGGCTTCGAGGACGGCCGCATCACCCCGGCCGGCATCGACCGCTTGCGTTCGCATTTGATCAAAGCGGGCGACATGAGCAGGGTTGAACTCGCCGGCCTGCGCCCCGACCGCGTGCCTGTGCTGCCCGGCGGGCTGGCCATCATGAATGCCGTGCTGTCTGAGCTGGATATCGACGCCATGGAGACGGCGTCGGGGGCGATGCGCCAGGGTATCCTTTACGACATGCTCGGCCGCTTTCATCACCAGGACATGCGCGATGTCACGGTCAGCCAGTTCATGAAACGTTATCATGTCGACGGGCGACAGGCGCGGCGCGTCGGCACGCTGGCGCTGGAGCTCAATAACAAGCTGACCGCCAACGGCGATGCGCAGGATGAGGACGCGCCGCGCTTCATCACCTGGGCCGCGCAGATGAACGAAATCGGCATTTCCGTCGCCTACAGCGGCTACCATCGGCATTCAGCCTACATCATCAGCAATGCCGATATGCCGGGGTTTTCACGCAAGGAGCAAACCAGGTTGAGCCAGCTGGTGCTGACGCACCGGCGCTCTTTACGCAAGATCTGGGATCAGCTCGACCCGGGAACCGACTGGAAAATGGTGCTCGCGCTGCGACTCGCGGTGTTGTTCTATCGCGGCCGCACCGACACCGCGCTGCCGCCGTTGCAAGCGAGGGCACAGGGCCGCAAGTTTCGTCTGTCACTGGATTCGGAATGGCTGAAGCGCTATCCTCTTACTGTGACTGCGCTTCATGACGAAATTCAGGAATGGCAGGCACTCGGATTCGAGCTTAACATCAAAGGGCTGCCGGAGCTGGACGCTGCCGACGAGATCTCTGAGTAAGGCCGCAACAAAAGACAAAAAAGTGCTGCGGGACAAACATCAGCCATCTGCGGTACGGCCTGCGCTGGCAAAAATTGACCCTGTTCCTAAGCGCGTGCGCGCAAAACCGCGCACGCAGCGCCTGTCCCAGCGCGAACCTCCCAAAATCGCCGACCTGCGCTTGCCGGGCAATAATGCCGACCCTCGCACGCTGCTGGAACGGCTGCAGGCGCTGCATACCGCGGTGAATGAAATAAGTCATGCACTTGCCAAAAACTGGCGCCCGCATTTACGCAGACGCGATTACCGCTGGAGCGCGGCAAACCTGGCCGCTTACATCGCGCTGCGCCGCCACGATCTGCGCCCGATCCAGGCCCATCTTGCCACGCTCGGACTCTCGTCCCTCGGCCGCTGCGAAGGTCATGTGCTGGCAGCCCTCACCGCAGTTATCCAGGCGCTCAGGCAAATGACCGGCGGGCGTGTCGGACGGCTGCGCACCGCCAGCGTTGCGCTCGCGATGACACGTGACCAGGCGCTGTTGCGCCGCCACACCAACCGCCTGTTCGGCGCGGCGTCCACAAACCGCTGGACCCGGTTCATGGTGACGCTGCCCAGCGAAGCCGCAACCGACTATGGTTTCATCCAGGAACTATTTAAACACGGCATGAATTGCGCGCGCATCAATTGCGCACATGACAACCCCGCCGCATGGCAGGCCATGATACAAAACCTCCGCCGCGCCGAACGTGAAGCAGGCCGGTCCTGCCGTATCCTGATGGACCTGGGAGGGCCGAAACTGCGAACCGGTCCGGTCAACAGCGGAAAACCGCTGTTGCGTATCAGGGTCAAGCGCGATGAACGGGGGCACTCGCAGCAGCCTGCGCTGGTTATCCTCGATGCTTCGGGACAGGCCAGCCACGCGGCTGTAGATGCCAAAACCGGCAACAGCGCACCGGTGCGCATAGCAGTCGCACGCTACTGGCTGGACCAGCTTCGACCCGGGGACTGCGTTGATTTTGTCGATCTGCGGAAGCGCGAGCGTAGCCTCACCGTGGTAAAGCGGCTGTCGGAGTCAGCGTGCCTGACGCACGCGCAACGCAGCGCCTGGATCGATCAGACTACGGTCCTGACACACTTGCCGGGACGCGGCAGGCAGCAACCCGGCGCGATCACCGCGGTTGGGGGCTTTGCCATGCCGCCGCTTGAGATACGGCTCGAACATGACGATCTTCTGCTCCTGACGCGAGAGGGGCTGCCGGGTGAGCCCCGGCGCATAAACAAGCGCGGCAAGGTGATCGCGCCTGCGCACATCTCCTGCAGCGAACCACGGGTCTTTGCAGCACTCAAAATCGGGCACCACGTCTGGATCGATGACGGCAAGGTCGGGGCCGTCGTGGAAGCGCTTGATGAGCGGGGCGCGTGGCTGCGCGTCACCCACTCGCGCCCCGGCGGGGAACGCATAGCCCCCGGCAAAGGACTTAATTTCCCCGATAGTGAAATACCGCTGCCGGCGCTCTCGGAAACGGATCTCGCCGATCTCGATTTCGCCACGAAACATGCCGATATTGTCGGGTTTTCGTTCGTCCGCAACGCCGCCGACATGGATGCGCTGGTGCAGGCTCTGGCCGAGCGTGAGCGGCCAAAAATCGGAATCATCGCAAAAATAGAGACGCGCGCAGCTGTCACGAACCTGCCCGAAATCATCGTTCACGGTGCCGGCAGCCATCCGTTTGGCGTGATGATCGCGCGCGGCGATCTTGCGGTGGAAATCGGCTATGAACGCATGGCGGAAATCCAGGAGGAGATTCTGTGGCTGTGCGAGGCTGCGCACGTGCCTGTCACCTGGGCCACCCAGGTGCTGGAAGGACTGGTCAAGCGCGGCCGGCCGTCACGCGCCGAAATCAGCGATGCCGCAATGGCGGGGCGCGCCGAGTGCGTGATGCTGAACAAGGGCCCCTACCTGTTTCAGGCGATGTCGGTACTCGATAATGTCGTGGGCCGCATGCAGCACCACCAGCGCAAGAAGACCGCCCAGTTTCGCGCACTACACTGGTAGGCAGCGCTATTTCCCGACCTTCACCTGCTCCAGCGCTGATTCAATCGACTGACACAAGGTCTTGAGCACCTTGAGCCGCGCATAATACTTGTTGTTGGCCTCGACCAGCGTCCACGGCGCTATCGAGGTCGACGTGCGGTCCACCATATCGCATATCGCCAGCTCGTAATCGTTCCATTTCTTGCGGTTGCGCCAGTCATCCGCGGTGATCTTGAAGTGTTTGAAGGCGACTTTCTCCCGTGCCTTGAAACGCCTTAATTGCTCATCCTTGCTGATGGCCAGCCAGTACTTGACGACCACGATATTCTGCCGGGTGAGCTGCTGCTCGAAGTCGTTGATCTCGGTGTAAGCGCGCATCCAGTCGCCCTCGGAGCAGAACCCCTCGACACGCTCCACCAGCACCCGCCCGTACCACGAGCGGTCGAAAATGGTGATCCGTCCGTGACGCGGAACATGCCGCCAGAAGCGCCATAAATACGGCTGGGCCCGCTCCTCCTCGGTCGGGGCGGCAACCGGCACACTGTGATAACTGCGCGCGTCCAGCGCTCCGGTGAGGCGGCGGATGGCGCCGCCCTTGCCGGCAGCGTCGTTGCCCTCGAACACCATGACCACCGATATATTCTTGAAGCGCGGATGGCGCGACAGGACATTCAACCGGCCCTGCCACTTTTCAAGCTGTTTTGCGTAATCGGCTTTGGTCAGCGGCTGGTCGAGTTTGAGCGCGCGCAACACATTCAGATTGTCGGCCGCGGGCAGCAACGGCGGGGTCTTGCCGGGCAGACGCTTGACCGGCTTCTCGTCAAGACGCTCGCGCATTGCCGCCAGCAGATGCCGGCCGACTGTCAGTGCGCGGTACCGTGGATCGGCGCCCGCCACCACAATCCACGGCGCCTCGCCGGTGGAAGTCTTGCGCAGGAAAGGCTCGCACACTTTGACGAACTTATTGTAGATCTTGAAATACTTCCACTCGATGTCGGTGACCCGCCACCGCGTCTTGGGATCCTTCTCCAGGGCTTTCAGGCGCTTCTTCTGCTGATCTTTCGACAGGTGGAACCAGAACTTCAGCAGCAGCACGTCCTCGTCGGCAAGCATTTTTTCGAACCGCAGAATTTCCGCGATGTGCTGGGAGAATTCACCTTCGCCGATCACGCCCTGCACGCGCCCAACGATGGGCATTGTGTGCCACGCGCCGAAGAAAACCCCGATCTTGCCTTTAGGCGGCAGCGCGCGCCAGAAACGCCACATCGGCGGGCGCTCGCGCTCCTCGTCGGAAGGCGCGGGAAAAGCGTGCGCGTAGATGTGGCGCGGATCCATCCATTCGTTGAGCAGGTTCACGGTCTCGCCTTTGCCCGCGCCTTCGACTCCGGCAATCAGAATCAATACGGGAAAGCGCCCGTTCTCGAAGAGGTCATATTGGGCGTTGAGCAACGCCGCGCGCAGCTTCGGCTCTTCACGGTGATAGACCAGCTTGCTGACCTGGTGCGAAAGATTGGCTGATTCGAACATGAGTCCTCCTGAGAACCCCTGACATCATGAAACGCGAGATGCGTTTCAGCCAGGAGCTTAAGAGCGCATTTCAAAAAGACCAAGACCGATGTAACCGCCCGGCCCTCATCCCTGACCCTTCTGATGAAGCCCCTACCCTTCGGTATCCCCCAGTGGAGAAGAGAAACAAATGCCTCCCCTCTCCCGCTTGCGGGAGAGCAACCGTGTCAAGAGGAAGGCTGAATTTTCCATGTTTGGTTCTTTTTTAACATTGCAT
>JAUXMZ010000029.1 GCA_030683105.1 Burkholderiales bacterium
GTAGCTCTTCGCCTCGCCACCATACTTCTTCGCCAGGATCATCGTCATCGCCGCCGTCAGCGTCGTCTTGCCATGATCCACGTGGCCGATCGTCCCCACGTTCACGTGCGGCTTCGACCTCTCAAATTTACCCTTCGCCATAGTCGTGTCCTCTGTTACCGGTTACTTCTTGTTGATGATCGCTTCCGCGACGTTCTTTGGTGCTTCAGCGTAGTGTTTAAATTCCATGGTGTAGGTGGCACGGCCCTGCGACAGCGACCTGAGCGTCGTCGAATAACCGAACATTTCTGAAAGCGGCACTTCGGCACGGACCACTTTGCCGCCGCCTGTCATGTCCTCCATGCCCTGGATCGTTCCGCGTCGCGAACTAAGGTCGCCAACGATGTTGCCCATGAAATCTTCAGGCGTCTCCGCTTCCACCGCCATAATCGGCTCGAGTAGCACCGGATTGGCGCGACGCAGCCCCTCCTTGAACGCCATCGATCCCGCCATCTTGAACGCGTTCTCGTTCGAGTCGACCTCGTGGTATGAGCCATCGATCAGCGTGACCTTGACATCGACCACCGGGAAACCAGCTAGCACGCCGTTTGGAATGGTATCGGCAATCCCTTTCTGTACTGCCGGAATATATTCGCGAGGCACTGAGCCGCCCTTGATGGCATCAACAAATTCGTAACCTTTACCCGCCACGTTGGGCTCGACCTTGAGCCAGACATGGCCATACTGACCGCGTCCGCCTGACTGCTTGATGAATTTACCCTCAACCTTGTCGCATACCTTTCTGATGGTCTCGCGGTACGCAACCTGCGGTGCGCCGACATTGGCCTCAACGCTGAATTCCCGCTTCATACGATCAACGATGATCTCCAGATGCAGCTCGCCCATGCCGGAAATGATGGTCTGACCTGATTCCTCGTCGGTGCGCACGCGAAACGAGGGGTCTTCCTGGGCCAGACGGTTCAGAGCAATGCCCATCTTCTCCTGGTCGGCCTTGGTTTTAGGTTCAACCGCGACGTGTATCACCGGCTCCGGAAATATCATACGCTCGAGCGTGATGATCTTGGTGGGATCGCACAACGTATCGCCGGTGGTCGCCTCTTTCAAGCCAACCGCAGCGGCGATGTCGCCCGCGTACACTTCCTTGATTTCCTCGCGGGTATTGGCATGCATCTGCAGGATGCGTCCCAGCCGCTCCTTGCGTCCCTTGACCGGATTGTAGATGCTGTCGCCCGTACTCACCACGCCGGAATAAACACGGAAAAATATCAGCTGGCCGACAAACGGGTCGGTCATAATTTTGAAGGCAAGGCCCGCGAACGGCGCGCTGTCGCTCGGCGGGCGTTCGTCGGTTTCGCCGTTTTCTTTCTCGCCCTTGACCGGCAAAATGTCGATAGGCGACGGCATATAATCGATAACCGCATCGAGCATCGCCTGCACGCCCTTGTTCTTGAATGCGGAGCCGCACAGCATCGGGAATATTTCGACGCTCAGAGTGCGCTGACGCAGACCTTTCTTGATGTCTTCCTCGGACAAATCGCCGCTTTCGAGATACTTGTTCATCAGATCTTCACTGGCTTCGGCGGCAGATTCAACCATCTTCTCGCGCCAGTTTTGGCATTCGGCGAGCATGTCTGCCGGAATATCGCGCGCCTCATACTTCATGCCCTGCGTCGAATCGTCCCAGTAGATCGCCTTCATCTTTACGAGATCGATCACACCTTCGAATTTTTCTTCAGCGCCGATTGGCAACTGGATTGGCACCGGCGCGGCCTTGAGCCGGGCCTTGATCTGGTCGTAGACGCGCATGAAATCGGCGCCCGATCGGTCCATTTTGTTTACGAAGAACAGTCGCGGCACGCGGTACTTGTTGCCCTGGCGCCATACCGTCTCGGTTTGCGGCTGAACGCCACCCACCGCGCACAGCACGGTGCAAGCGCCGTCGAGAACGCGCAGCGAGCGCTCAACTTCGATGGTGAAATCCACGTGCCCGGGGGTATCGATGATGTTGACGCGGTGCTCGGGAAAGGTGCCGTCCATTCCCTTCCAGAAGCAGGTGGTCGCAGCAGACGTGATCGTAATCCCGCGCTCCTGCTCCTGCTCCATCCAGTCCATGACCGCGGTGCCGTCATGCACCTCGCCCAGTTTGTGCGATACGCCGGTATAAAACAGAATGCGTTCGGTGGTCGTAGTTTTCCCGGCATCAATGTGGGCCATGATGCCGATGTTGCGATACCGTTCGATAGGGGTTTTACGTGCCACTTTTCATCAATCCAAAATAATTCACGTCGGCAGTGCCGGCGAATTGTCGATCTGCTAGAACCGGTAGTGGGAGAATGCCTTGTTTGCCTCAGCCATGCGATGCACTTCCTCGCGCTTTTTCATCGCGCCGCCACGGCCTTCGGCCGCCTCGGCAAGCTCGTTCGCAAGCCGCGCACCCATTGATTTCTCGCCGCGCCCACGCGCCGCATCGCGCAACCAGCGCATAGCCAGCGCCGCCCGCCGCACCGGGCGAACTTCTACAGGAACCTGATAATTGGCCCCGCCAACGCGGCGGCTCTTGACTTCGACCACCGGCTTGACATTATTGACAGCCAGGTTGAACACTTCGAGCGGATCCTTTCCGCTCTTTTTCTTGATCTGATCCAGCGCGCCGTAAATAATGCGCTCGGCAACCGATTTCTTGCCGCGGGTCATCAGCACGTTGATAAATTTCGCGACGTCCTGGCTGGTGTATTTCGGATCAGGCAGTATTTCGCGTTTCGGTACTTCTCTGCGACGTGGCATATCAAACTTCCCTTACGCGGCTTTCGGTTTTTTGGCGCCGTACTTGGAGCGGCCTTGTTTGCGGTCTTTAACGCCCTGGGTATCGAGACTGCCGCGCACCACGTGGTAGCGCACGCCGGGCAAATCCTTTACGCGGCCGCCGCGAATCAGCACCACCGAGTGCTCCTGCAGGTTATGGCCCTCGCCGCCGATGTAGCCAATCACCTCGAAGCCATTGGTCAGGCGCACTTTTGCGACCTTGCGCAGCGCCGAGTTTGGCTTTTTGGGCGTAGTGGTATAAACGCGGGTGCACACGCCGCGCTTCTGCGGGCTGCCGGCAAGCGCCGGCACCTTGCTCTTGGTAATGGGCGCCATCCGCCCCTTGCGCACTAGCTGATTAATCGTTGGCATAAATCGCTTGGTTTCAATTCGTTAATGAAGGGCTTCCGTGCAGCACCCTGCCCGGCGGGACAGCGCCGCTGCGCGCGCCCACCGTTTTTAAAAAAGCGAGGACGGCGTTGCCACCGTCCCAGCTCTAAAATGTCGTTTCACGCCGCCCGCCCCAGTTGAGGTAGGTTATCGGCTAAAAAGACCGTAGATTTTATGGGTTTATCACACCCCTGTCAAGCAATCTGCTCCTGACTTTCACTGCCTGCCGCCTCTTCAAGCGGGTCAGCTTCACCAATTTCAACGCTGGCTGCCGCGTCCTTGCGCCGGATCTTGTGGTAGGCAAGACCGGTACCCGCGGGAATGAGGCGGCCGACGATGACGTTTTCCTTGAGACCGCGCAGTTCGTCGCGTTTGCCCATGATTGCCGCTTCAGTAAGCACGCGGGTGGTCTCCTGGAAGGATGCCGCCGAAATAAACGAGTCGGTCGACAGCGAAGCCTTGGTGATACCGAGGAGCATGTACTCGTAGACTGCCGCATTCTTGTTCTCGACTGCCACGCGTTCATTCTCTTTCAGCACATCCGCACGCTCAACCTGCTCGCCGGTGATGAAGCGCGTGTCGCCCGGATCGGTGATGACTACGCGGCGCAGCATCTGACGCACAATCACCTCGATGTGCTTGTCGTTGATCTTGACGCCTTGCAGACGATAAACGTCCTGCACCTCGTTGCAAATGTAGCGCGCAAGTTCTTCAACGCCGAGCAGGCGCAGGATGTCATGGGGATCGGCGGGGCCGTCGACGATACTCTCGCCGCGGTTCACCACCTGGCCGTCATGCGCCATCACGTGCTTTTCCTTGGGAATCAAGTACTCATGCGCCACACCATCGAGATCAGTGATCACCAGGCGCTGCTTGCCCTTGGTGTCCTTGCCGAACGAGACGGTGCCCGTGACTTCGGCAAGCACGCCGGCGTCCTTGGGTGAGCGCGCCTCGAACAACTCGGCCACACGCGGCAGACCGCCGGTGATGTCGCGCGTCTTCGAGGTTTCCTGAGGTATGCGTGCCAGCACCTCGCCGACGCCGACATCCTGGCCATCGCGCACCGTGATGATCGACCCGATCTGGAAGGTGATATTGACCGACTGGTCAGATCCAGCCAGTTTGATCTCGCCGCCTTTGGCATCAAGCAGCTTCACCTGAGGCCGCAGGCCTTTGGCCTGGACACTGCCGCGGCGTTTGGGATCAACCACCACCAGCGTGGACAAACCCGTGACCTCGTCGACCTGTTTCGCGACCGTCACGCCTTCTTCGACGTTCTCGAACCTGACGCGACCGGCATATTCTGTAACGATAGGGCGGGTATGCGGATCCCAGGTCGCCAGAAGAACGCCGGCCTTGACCGATTCACCGTCGCGCACTATCAGGGTCGCGCCATAAGGCACCTTGTGACGCTCGCGCTCGCGCCCATTGTCATCGTTAATGACAACCTCGCCATTGCGTGCAATCGCCACCAGCTCCTTTCGGGAATTCGTTACATAACGCATAACGGGGCTGTAACGTACGATACCGTTGGATTTGCTTTCGACCTGGCTCACCACGGCAGTACGCGAGGCCGCGCCACCGATATGGAAGGTGCGCATCGTCAGCTGCGTGCCCGGTTCGCCTATCGACTGTGCGGCGATTACGCCAACCGCTTCGCCGACATTGACCGGCGTGCCCCGGCCCAGATCGCGTCCGTAGCACTTCGCACACAAGCCGTGACGCGTTTCGCAGGTCAGCGGCGTGCGTACCTTGACTTCATCGATCCCGGCAGCCTCGATCGCATCAACCACACCCTCATCAAGCAGCGTGTTGGCATCGAAAATCGTTTCGCTGGACTCCGGGTGAATGATGTCGGTCGCGCACACACGACCCAGAATACGTTCGCGCAGGCTTTCGACAACTTCTCCGCCTTCGACCAGCGCTTTCATCGAAACACCCTGGCTGGTAGTGCAATCGTCCTCGGTGACCACCAGGTCCTGCGTTACGTCGACCAGACGGCGCGTGAGATAACCCGAGTTCGCAGTCTTCAGCGCGGTATCGGCAAGGCCTTTGCGCGCACCGTGGGTCGAGATGAAGTACTGCAGCACATTCAACCCTTCGCGGAAGTTCGCTGTAATCGGCGTCTCAATAATAGAGCCGTCGGGCTTGGCCATCAGGCCCCGCATGCCCGCAAGCTGCCGGATCTGCGCGGCGGAGCCGCGGGCGCCGGAGTCCGCCATCATGTAGATCGAATTGAACGATTCCTGCATGACCGGATTGCCCTTCTTGTCCTTGCGCACGACCGCTTCGCCTGTCTTGCGGTCCATGTCCATGACAGGCTCAACCCCAAGCTGCTCCATCATCGCCTTGGCGACCAGGTCACCGGCGCGGCCCCAGATGTCGACCACTTTGTTATAGCGCTCACCTTGGGTTACAAGACCCGAGGTGTACTGCTTCTCGATCTCCTGCACTTCCTTTTCGGCTTCGGCGATGAGGTGGTTCTTCTGCGCCGGCACCAGCATGTCGTCAACACAGATGGACAGCCCCGCGCGCGTCGCCATCGCGAACCCGGTATACATCAGCTTGTCGGCAAAAATCACCGTTTCACGCAAGCCGCAGCGCCGGAAGCTGATATTGATGATTTTTGAAATTTCCTTCTTTTTCAAAGGCTTATTTATAATCTCAAACGGCAGGCCGGCAGGCAGGATTTCGGACAGCAATGCGCGGCCGACGGTGGTCTCATAACGCGTCACTTTTTCGCGTTTGTTGCCTTGCGGGTCAACCTCGAATTCCTTGATGCGCACCAGAATGCGTGCATTGACCTCAATATTGCCGGTATCGTAGGCACGCGACACCTCGGCAATGTTGATGAATGCGGAGCCTTCGCCGCGCGCACCGACCTTCTCGCGCGTGGCGTAGTACAGCCCGAGCACGATGTCCTGTGACGGCACGATGATCGGCTCGCCGTTGGCGGGCGACAGAATGTTGTTCGAAGACAACATCAGCGTCCTGGCCTCCATCTGCGCTTCCAGCGACAGCGGCACGTGTACCGCCATCTGGTCGCCGTCGAAGTCGGCGTTGAACGCCGCGCACACCAGCGGATGGAGTTGGATCGCCTTGCCCTCGATCAGCACCGGCTCGAATGCCTGGATACCGAGGCGGTGCAGTGTCGGCGCGCGATTCAGCATCACAGGATGTTCGCGGATCACCTCCTCGAGTATGTCCCACACCACCGGTTCTTCCGATTCGACCATGCGCTTTGCCGCCTTGATGGTGGTGGAAAGTCCCATCACCTCAAGCTTGTGGAAAATGAATGGCTTGAACAACTCCAGCGCCATCTTTTTCGGCAGGCCGCACTGATGCAGCTTCAACTGAGGACCGACCACGATCACCGAGCGGCCGGAATAGTCGACGCGCTTGCCGAGCAGGTTCTGGCGGAAACGGCCGCCCTTGCCCTTGATCATGTCGGCGAGCGACTTGAGCGGCCGCTTGTTGGCGCCGGTCATCGCCTTGCCGCGGCGACCGTTATCGAGCAGAGAGTCAACGGATTCCTGCAGCATGCGCTTTTCATTGCGCACGATGATCTCGGGCGCCTTGAGTTCCAGCAGACGCTTCAGACGGTTGTTGCGGTTGATGACGCGACGATAAAGGTCGTTCAGGTCCGAAGTCGCAAAACGCCCGCCGTCGAGAGGAACCAGCGGCCGCAATTCAGGCGGCAGCACGGGCAACACTTCCAGCACCATCCAGTCGGGCTTGATGCCGGACTTGGAGAACGCCTCAAGCACCTTGAGGCGCTTGGCAATCTTTTTGATCTTGGTATCCGAACTGGTCGCAGCAAGTTCGGTGCGCAGCGTATCGATCTCGTTTTTCAGATCGAGGTTGCGCAGCAGCGCGCGCACGCCCTCCGCACCCATTGCCGCCGCGAAATCGTCGCCGTATTCCTCGACCTTGGCCAGATAATCGTCCTCGGTCAGCAGCTGGCAGCGCTGCAGCGGCGTCATGCCCGGATCGGTCACGACATAGGCTTCGAAATAGAGCACGCGCTCGATATCCCGCAGCGTCATGTCGAGCACCATGCCCAGGCGCGACGGCAGCGACTTCAGAAACCAGATGTGCGCGACCGGGCTCGCGAGCTCGATGTGGCCCATGCGCTCGCGGCGCACCTTGGACAACGTCACCTCGACGCCGCACTTTTCGCAGATCACACCGCGATGCTTGAGGCGTTTGTACTTGCCGCACAAGCACTCGTAATCCTTGACCGGGCCGAATATCTTCGCGCAGAACAAGCCGTCGCGTTCCGGTTTGAAGGTGCGATAGTTGATGGTTTCCGGTTTTTTCACCTCACCGTATGACCATGAACGGATTTTCTCCGGCGATGCAAGACCAATTTTGATCGCATCGAACTCTTCTTCCTGCGTCACCTGTTTGAACAAATCAAGCAGTGCTTTCATCTGTAACTCCCGTTTTGACTCAGGGGTGTCTCAAGCAAAAAAATAACGTTATTCATCAATAGCGATTGCGGTCGAGATCGATGTCTATCGCAAGCGAACGAATCTCTTTCACCAGCACGTTGAACGATTCCGGCATGCCGGCCTCGATGCGGTGATCGCCCTTGACGATGGATTCGTACACCTTGCGCCGCCCTTCGGTGTCGTCCGACTTGACGGTGAGCATTTCCTGCAGCGTGTACGATGCGCCATAGGCTTCGAGCGCCCACACCTCCATCTCGCCGAAACGCTGACCGCCGAACTGTGCCTTGCCGCCAAGAGGCTGCTGCGTGACCAGGCTGTAGGGCCCGGTTGAACGCGCGTGCATCTTGTCGTCGACCAGATGATGCAGTTTCAACATATGCATGTAGCCTACCGTGACCTGACGCTCGAACGGGTCGCCCGTGCGCCCGTCGTGCAGCGTGACCTGGCCGCCCAGCGGCATCCCCGCCAGCGCCAGCATGCCCTTGATCTCCGCCTCTGTTGCGCCGTCGAAAACCGGCGTGGCAAACGGAACGCCGTTTCTCAGATTCTGGGCAAGCTCGGTCACCTCCCGCTCATTCAGCGAGTTGATGTCTTCGTTACGGCCGCTGGTGTTGTAGATCTTGTTAAGGAACTTGCTCAACTCGGATGCCTTGGCCTGGGCGTCAAGCATGGCGCCAATTTTCAGCCCCAGGCCTTTAGCCGCCCAACCCAGGTGGGTCTCCAGGATCTGCCCGACGTTCATCCGCGAAGGCACCCCCAGTGGATTCAGGACGATGTCGACCGTGGTGCCATCTGCCATGTGCGGCATATCTTCCACCGGCGTTATCTTGGAGATCACACCTTTGTTGCCGTGACGTCCCGCCATTTTGTCGCCGGGCTGCAGACGGCGCTTGACCGCAAGATATACCTTGACCATCTTCTGCACGCCAGGTGCCAGTTCGTCGCCGCTGGTGAGTTTCTTCTTCTTCTCTTCGAACGCCTTGTCGAACTGCAGCTTGGTCTGGGCAAGACTTTCCTTCAACTGCTCCATCTGCTCCGCAACCTTGTCGTTGGCAATGCGGATATCGAACCAGCTGTGGCGCTCCACTTCCGAAAGATAGGCCTTGGTGACCTTCGAGCCCTTGGCGAGCTTTTTCGGGCCGCCATTGGCTGTCTTGCCGGTCAGCAGGCGCTCAAGGCGGCTGAATGCGTCGTCCTCGACGATGCGCAACTGGTCAAACAGGTCTTTCTTGTAGCGCTTGAGTTCATCGTCGATGATCTGCTGGGCGCGCTTGTCGCGCTCGATCCCTTCGCGCGTGAACACCTGGACATCGATCACCGTGCCCGACATGCCGGAAGGCACCCGCAGACTGGTATCTTTCACGTCCGAGGCTTTTTCGCCGAAAATCGCGCGCAGCAACTTCTCTTCCGGCGTGAGTTGGGTTTCGCCCTTGGGCGTCACCTTGCCGACCAACACGTCACCCGCCTCGACCTCCGCACCGATATAAATGATGCCCGACTCGTCGAGACTGGCAAGCTGCGGTTCGGAGAGATTCGAGATATCGCGCGTGATTTCTTCCGGGCCGAGCTTGGTATCGCGCGCGACTACAGACAACTCCTCGATATGAATGGAGGTAAACCGCTCATCGGCCACCACCCGCTCGGAAATAAGGATCGAGTCCTCGAAGTTGTAACCATTCCATGGCATGAACGCGACCAGCATGTTCTGGCCCAGAGCGAGTTCGCCCATGTCGGTCGAGGCGCCGTCAGCCACCACGTCGCCACGCGCAATCTGGTCGCCCACCCTGACCAGCGGCCGCTGGTTGATATTGGTGTTCTGATTCGAGCGCTGGTACTTGACCAGGTTGTAAATGTCCACGCCCACTTCGCCGGCTGAAGTCTCATCGTCGTTGACGCGAACCACAATGCGCGCAGCATCGACGTAATCGACTATCCCGCCACGGCGGGCCTGGACCGCTGTGCCGGAATCAACGGCAACCGTGCGTTCCAGTCCGGTGCCGACCAGGGGCTTTTCGGCACGCAGGCACGGCACCGCCTGGCGCTGCATGTTCGAACCCATCAGCGCGCGGTTCGCGTCATCGTGCTCGAGGAAGGGGATCAGCGAAGCGGCAACCGAAACCGCCTGTGCCGGTGCCACGTCCATGTACTCGATACGCTCGGGGGAAGACAGCGTGAATTCGTTATGGTTGCGGCAGGAAACGAGTTCGTCGGAGAATTTATTGTGCTTGTCGAGCGCCGCATTCGCCTGCGCGATCATGAACTGGCCTTCTTCGATCGCCGACAGATAGTGAATCTCGCTGCCGACCTTGCTGTCCTTCACCTTGCGGTACGGAGTCTCAAGAAAGCCATACTGGTTGGTCCGCGCGTACAGCGCCAGTGAATTGATGAGGCCGATATTCGGACCTTCCGGCGTCTCGATCGGGCACACGCGCCCGTAATGCGTAGGGTGAACGTCGCGCACCTCGAATCCGGCGCGTTCGCGTGTCAGGCCGCCCGGTCCAAGCGCGGAAACACGCCGCTTGTGCGTGATCTCGGACAAGGGATTGGTCTGGTCCATGAACTGCGAGAGCTGGCTTGATCCAAAGAATTCGCGAATCGCCGCAGAAACCGGCTTGGCGTTGATCAGATCGTGGGGCATCAGATTGTCAGACTCGGCTTGCGACAACCGCTCCTTCACTGCGCGCTCGACGCGAACCAGGCCGGCGCGGAACTGATTTTCAGCAAGCTCGCCAACCGAACGCACGCGGCGGTTGCCCAGGTGATCGATATCATCGATCTCGCCCTTGCCGTTACGCAGGTCAACCAGGATCTTGATCACGGCAACGATGTCCTCGGGGGACAGCGTGCTCGAACCCACGAGCTCGGCACGAGAAACGCGCCGGTTGAATTTCATCCTGCCGACCGCCGACAGATCGTAGCGGTCTTCCGAGAAAAACAGGCCGTTGAACAGGGCTTTAACTGAATCCTCGGTTGGCGGCTCGCCCGGACGCATCATGCGGTAGATCGCGACCTGCGCCGCCATCTGGTCCGCGGTCTCGTCTATGCGCAGCGTTTGCGAAATATACGCGCCCTGGTCGAGATCGTTGGTGTAAATGGTCTGGACCTTCACTACGCCAGCCTCTTTGAGCTTGGCCAGCATATCCTCGGTAATCTCGTCATTGGCGTTGGCCAGCACCTCGCCCGTGCCCTTGTCTATGACGTTTTGTGCGAGCGCGCGGCCGATGACGAAGTCTTCCGGCACCACCATGCGCGTCAGGTTGGCTTCCTGCATGTCCCGCACGTGTTTAACCGTGATTCTCTTGTCTTTCGCAACGATCAGCTTGTTGCCTTTGGCGGTGATGTCAAAACGCGCGGTCTCACCACGCATGCGCTCTGGAACCAGCTCAAACTCGATCGTGTTTTTGCCCAGATGGAATGAATCGAAGGCAAAAAATTCAGAGAGGATGCGCTCCGGCGTATAGCCCAGCGCCTTCAGCAGTATCGTCACCGGCATCTTGCGGCGGCGGTCTACGCGGAAATAGAGGTAGTCCTTCGGATCGTACTCGAAATCGAGCCACGAGCCGCGGTAGGGAATGATGCGCGCGGAAAACAGCAGCTTGCCCGACGAGTGGGTTTTGCCGCGGTCGTGCTCGAAGAACACGCCGGGCGAGCGGTGCAGCTGCGATACGATTACGCGCTCGGTGCCATTGATGACAAAAGACCCGGTCGTGGTCATGAGCGGGATCTCGCCCATGTACACTTCCTGCTCCTTGACTTCCTTCACCGTCGGCTTTGACGCCTCCTTGTCCATGATGGTCAGCCGCACCCTGGCGCGCAGCGGCGCGGCAAATGTCAGCCCGCGTTGCTGGCATTCCTTGACATCGAACGGCGGCGTGCCCAGCCCGTAGCTCACGAACTCAAGCCGGGCGTTCTTGGAATGGCTCTCAATCGGATATATGCTTTTAAAAGCGGCCTGCAGCCCTTCGGGCTTGCGGCTTTCCGGAGGAACAAACTCCTGCAGAAACGCTGCAAACGAATCAAGTTGGGTCGCCAGCAAAAATGGCACGGGCAACACGCTGTCGCGCTTAGCAAAACTTTTGCGAATGCGCTTTTTTTCGGTAAATGAATATGCCATGTCACAACTCCGGGGCAGAGTGAGAAACGAAAGTTAAAGACTGCAACACAGCCCGCAAAACCGCGCGATATGCTGTAGTCTGCAACCTGTCAAAAAAGGGAAAGGCTGGCGGTCTCCCGCCAGCCATCTCTTCGTACCGCGATTACTTGATTTCCACCGTCGCGCCGGCTTCGGTCAGCTGCTTGGCGAGCGCGTCTGCGTCAGCCTTGGAAATGCCTTCCTTGACTGCCTTCGGGGCGCCATCCACGAGATCCTTGGCTTCTTTCAGCCCCAGTCCGGTTACCGCGCGCACCACCTTGATGGTGTTCACCTTGTTGGGGCCGCAATTGGTCAGGATCACAGTGAACTCGGTCTGCTCTTCCACAGCGGCGGCGGCAGCACCAGCAGGCGCGGCAACCGCAACCGCGGCAGCGGCAGCGGACACACCGAACTTTTCTTCCATATCTTTAATCAGTTGCGACAACTCGAGCACCGTCATACCGGCAATGGCGTCGAGAATTTCTGCTTTGGCTAAGGCCATGATTAACTCCTGTTTCCTATGTCAAAAAAATAAACGGTAAAAATGCTTTACGCGGCCTGTTTCTGCTTCTGGTCGTGCACCGCGGCAACCGTCCGCACAAATCTGGCTGGCACCTCGTTAAGGGTGCGCACAAATTTCGCGATCGGCGCTTGCATCGTTCCCATAAGGGTGGAGAGCAACACCTCGCGGCTGGGCATCATGGCGAGTTTGCCCACATCCTTGGACGACATCATCACGTTCGGCATAGCGCCGGCCATGATTACAAACTTGTCGTTTCCCTTGGCAAACTCATGCAACAACTTGGCAACCGCAACAGGATCGCTGGAAATGCCATATGCAAGCGGACCGACCATTTTCTCGGTCAGGCCGGCAAATGGCGTATCAGCGACTGCGCGGCGCGCCAGGGTGTTTTTCAGGACGCGCAGGTAAACGCCCGAGCTACGCGCTTTTTTGCGCAAATCGGTCATCTCACCCGCTTTCAGGCTGCGGTACTCTGCCAACACGATGGCCTGGGCCTTCGCCACTTCGGCGCTGATCTCGACCACTACCGCTTGCTTCTGCTCCAAATTAAGGCTCAAGGTCTACCTCCTTTTCAAGTTCTGTTCCGTGTCCAGTGTTCCCTGCCCTGGGTTAACCACCCAGGACCCGAAAAGCTAAACCCGCAACACCTATACGGCGACCTTTGATCCAGAAGCCAGACATGGAAATGTTTGACCTGTTTCTGGGTACACCGTCTGCGTAGGGCGCTTCACGCGTGAAGGAGTGAAAGGCGAAGAGTGAAGAGGTGCTTCGCTCTAAACCGTTTTACTCTGCCATCGTTCTGCAACTTAAATTTCGGGCTGCGGGTGCTGCCTGGGTTCCGGTTTTACCCTTCACCCTTTACTCATTCACCGTTCACCTTCAATCCCTACGGTCTTTGACACTCCACCGGGGTACGCCCCCGGCGGCCCAAAGTTCCACCCCCCGCGCTTGCAGGGGGACCAATAATTTACTGCGACAGGCTTGCCTGATCGATGCGCACACCCGCGCCCATCGTGCTCGAAAGACTCAGCTTCCTGAGGAAAATCCCTTTCGAAGTCGGGGGCTTCGATCTGTTGACCGCCTCAACCAGAGCCTTCAGATTCTCGGACAGCGCTTCAACCGTGAACGAGGCGCGGCCGATCGTGCATTGCACGATTCCGGCTTTGTCGGTGCGGTACTGCACCTGACCCGCTTTCGCATTCTTGACCGCCTGCACGACATCCTGTGCAACGGTCCCGACTTTAGGGTTAGGCATCAGCCCGCGGGGTCCCAGGATCTGGCCCAACTGGCCGACCACGCGCATGGCATCAGGTGTGGCAATCACGACATCGAAATCCATCTTGCCGCCCTTGATTTCAGCGGCCAAATCGTCCATTCCGACGATATCGGCGCCGGCATCCTTCGCCTGCTGCGCCTTGTCGCCCTGCGCAAACACCGCAACGCGCACCGACTTTCCGGTACCCTGCGGCAGCACAATCGACCCGCGCACGGCCTGGTCCGACTTCTTGGCATCGATGCCCAGATTGATCGATACGTCGATCGACTCGTTGAATTTGGCCGTCGCGTTTTCCTTGATGATCCTGAGCGCTTCCTGCACTGGATAAAGCCGGGCACGATCAACCTTGCCTGTGAAGGCTTTGTAACGTTTGGATATGTGTGCCATTTACAGCCCCTCCACTTCAATACCCATGCTGCGCGCACTGCCTGCGATAGTGCGCACCCCGGCATCCAGATCAGCCGCAGTCAGGTCGGGCATTTTGGTCTTGGCGATTTCTTCTGCCTGCGCACGCGTGATTTTGCCGACTTTGTCGGTATGCGGGCGCGGGCTGCCTTTCTCGATCTTGGCCGCCTTCATGATGAGCACCGTGGCGGGTGTCGTCTTCATCACGAAGGTGAAGCTTTTGTCCTGATAGGCTGTGATTACGACCGGTACCGGCAGGCCGGCTTCCAGTTTCTGCGTTGCGGCGTTGAACGCTTTGCAGAATTCCATGATATTCAGACCGCGCTGGCCTAGCGCGGGGCCGATGGGCGGGCTGGGGTTAGCCTTGCCCGCCGGCACCTGCAACTTGATCAGGCCGACGATTTTCTTTGCCATCTGACTCTCCTTTTGGGTCCAAGCGGGCGCTCATCACACCCTCCCCGGTTAACTCAACTACCGGGATTCGATATGCCGCACCGAATCCCGCATCCTTGATCCTGCCTGTTACGCTTTCTCGACCTGGCTGAAATCCAGTTCTACCGGCGTCGATCGCCCGAATATTGTCACTGACACGCGCAATTTGCTCTTGTCGTAATTGACGTCTTCGACATTGCCATGAAAATCGGCAAACGGCCCGTCTTTGACGCGCACTGCCTCGCCCACCTCAAACAACACCTTCGGACGCGGCTTCTCAACGCCCTCCTGAATCTGGTTCAGAATAGTCTGCACTTCCTTCTCGCTGATCGGCGTCGGCTTGGTCGACGTGCCGCCGACAAAACCGGTGACCTTCGGCGTGTTCTTGATCAGGTGCCAGGTGTCGTCAGTCATGTCCATCTCGACCAACACATAGCCCGGAAAAAACTTGCGCTCGCTGATGTTCTTCTGGCCGCCCTTCATCTCGACGACTTCCTCAACCGGCACCAGAATCTGTCCGAAACTGTCCTGCATGCCCGCGCGTTTGATGCGATCCAGCAGTGTCCGCATCACGGTTTTCTCGAAACCCGAATAGGCATGCACCACGTACCACTTCTTGCTCATTATTCGCCCCGGCCTATCAGTTTTTTCACGGCCCACAACAGGCTTGCATCGACGAGCCACAGGAACAGCGCCATCACTACCACGAATGCAAACACGATGGCCGTCGCCTGCAAGGTTTCCTTGCGCGTCGGCCACACGACCTTTTTGGTTTCAGCAACAGACTCCTGCGCATACAGGGAAAACTGCTTGCCGGGTTCGCTCATCCAGAACACGACAAAGCCCAGCGCCAGGCCCGCCAACACCGTCGAAACACGGATAATCGCCGCGCTTTCGCTGAAGTAATAGAATCCGGCAACGCCTGCGACCACCAGCAGCAGCGCAACCACAATCTTTAATTTATCAAGCATCAAATTTCGTCCGCGTTCCGTGTTATTCGGTTTCCGCTAAAACTGGCGCCATACCCGGAACCCGCAACTCTGAACCCCTAACCGGTGTTTGGCAGGCCAGGAGGGTGTCGAACCCCCAACCTTCGGTTTTGGAGA
>JAUXMZ010000039.1 GCA_030683105.1 Burkholderiales bacterium
CCTCACCCCTCACCCCTCACCCCTCACCCCTCACCCCTCACCCCTCACCCCTCACCCCTCCCCCCCCCCGTTCCTAATGCCCTGGCTCGCAGTCTTATTTGAAGCAGATCCCGAGCGCATCGATTTGCTCACTGATGCGCTGCTCGAAGCCGGTGCGTCCGCGGTTGATGTCAGCGATGCCGAAGCCGGTACGCCGCAGGAAACCCCGATTTTCGGCGAACCGGGCAGCACAACCGCGCGCGGCTGGGAACGCAGCCGGGTGAGCGCGCTGTTCCCGGCCAATGCGGACTTGCAGCCGGCCCTCGCGAAGGCGTTCGCGGCTGCCGGCCTTGCGGCTACCAAGCAGTATCGCGTCGAGCGCGTCGATGACCAGGACTGGGTGCGGATCACACAAGACCAGTTTACGCCGCAGCAGATTACCCCTCGGCTGTGGGTGGTGCCGAGTTGGCATACTGCGCCAGATCCCAAGGCGATCAATATCGTGCTCGATCCCGGCCTTGCGTTCGGCACCGGCACCCATCCGACAACGCGGTTGTGCCTGCGCTGGCTCGATCGGCATGTTCACGGCAGCGAGTCGGTGATCGATTTCGGCTGCGGTTCGGGGATACTGGCGATTGCGGCCCTGAAACTCGGCGCTGCCCGGGCATGCGGGATCGACATCGACGAGCAGGCACTGCTTGCGGCGCGGCACAATGCTATGCAAAATCAGGTAAGCGCCGTCTTTTTGGATGCGGACGACAACCTGGCACAGCCGGCGCAGATTGTGGTTGCCAATATTCTGGCCAATCCGCTGCGGGTGCTGGCGCCGCTGCTCGCCAAGCACACCCTTCAACAGGGCCGGGTGGTGCTGTCCGGCGTGCTTGCGGAGCAGGCTGACGAGGTGCGAGAGGCCTACCGGCCATGGTTTGACATGGATATGACCGAACACGATGACGGCTGGGTATTGCTGAGCGGAAAGAAAAAGTGAGGGATATCGTCAGGGGTATCAAGAGGGGTGAGTTATGAGCATGGTCACTAAGTGTCCCGCCTGCAACACTCTGTTTCGCGTTACGCCGCAACAACTGCAGGCGCAGCGGGGCCAGGTGCGCTGCGGGCAATGCATGACGGTGTTCGATGGCCTTGGCGAAATGACCTCCACTCCCGCGCCGGCCGCGGCCCGGGTGCCGCCGGCAACAGCCCGGGAACAGGGCCCGGCTGCCCCAGCACCCGTCACCAAGCCTGCTCAGGCGATCGAGATTGAAAGCCCGCCGACTTTTCCCGAATTTACGCTAGAACCGCTGGCCGCGCAGGAGGTGGTTGCCGCGGAACCGCTGCAGAATCCGGTTGAGCCGAATGTCTCGCCGACTGCTGCAGCCATGCCGCCACCGTTGCATGCGGATGAGATGGATGTCCCTGAAGCGTATCCCGAACCGCCGCGTCGCTCGAGATTGTGGGCCGTGGGCAGCGTGTTGGCGCTGCTCACGCTGGCCGGCCAGGCGGCGTATTTTTACCGGACAGAACTGGCGGCAAATTATCCCGGCCTCAAACCGGTGATGATGCAGGCCTGCGAGGCGCTCGGATGCGTTGTGCCGCTGCCGCAGCGTCCGAAGTTGATCAGCGTCGAAGCCTCGGACCTGCAAGCGATCGATCCGGCCCAACCGCACGTGATTCAGCTGACCGCAACCCTGCGCAATCAGGCCAAATATGACCTGGGTTATCCGGCGCTCGACCTGGTGCTGACCAACAGCAAGGACCACACTCTGGCACGCCGCATTTTCAAGCCTGCGGAATATCTGGAGCGCGGCAGGGACGTCCGTGCCGGGCTTGCCGCCAATGCTGAAATTACGATACGCCTGAGTCTCGATACCGGCACGCTCGGCGCCGCCGGTTTTCGTCTCGACCTGCTGCCGGGGCCTGCACACTGAGCGGGCGTTCAGGTCTGACGGGTGAAGCTCATTAAAACGACATCGCTCAATGCGGCGCATCGCGCGCTGGGCGCAAAAATGGTCGATTTTTCGGGTTGGGATATGCCGCTGCATTACGGTTCCCAGCTCGAAGAGCATCGCAGTGTGCGACGCGATGCCGGCATGTTCGACGTCTCCCACATGCAGGTGATCGACCTGCGCGGGGCCGGGGTACGCGATTTCCTGAGGCGGTTGCTGGCCAATGACGTCGCAAAGCTCGGACGCCCGGGCAAGGCCCTGTACTCGTGCATGCTCAACGACACTGGCGACGTGCTCGATGATCTCATTGTTTATTATCTGTCCGGGGACTGGTTCAGGCTGGTGGTCAACGCCGGCACCGCGGACAAGGATATGGCCTGGATAGCCGCGCAGCGTGACCGGTTTGCATTACGATTTGATCTGGAGCCGCGCCGCGACCTGGCGATCATCGCGGTGCAGGGGCCGCGGGCGCGTGAAAAAACATGGCGGGCGCTGCCGCAGGTTCGCGCCAGATCGGAGTCACTTGGATATTTCCATGTGGCGCAGGAAGCAGACATCATGCTGGCGCGCACAGGGTACACTGGCGAAGACGGTTTTGAGGTTATTTTGCCTGCGGAGCACGCGGAACAGCTGTGGCAGGCGCTGCACTGTCACGGCGTGGCGCCGACGGGACTGGGCGCACGCGACACGCTGCGGCTGGAGGCGGGTCTGAATCTTTACGGTCAGGATATGGATGAAACAGTGAGCCCGCTCGAATCCGCGCTGGCGTGGACTGTGGCGCTGACTGAGGCGCGTGACTTCATCGGCAAAGCTGCGTTGCTTCAGAAAGCAGTGACGCGGCAGCTGACGGGACTGGTTCTTCTGGACAAGGGTGTGATGCGTAGTCACCAGCACGTGCGCTGCGGGGACGGCGATGGCGTCATTACCAGCGGTGGTTTTGCGCCGACGCTCAACCGGTCGATTGCATTGGCGCGAATACCGAAAGCGGTCGCAAACGGGGGCACGGTCGAAGTCGAAGTGCGCGACAAATGGCTGCGCGCGGAAGTGGTCAAGCCACCGTTCGTGCGCAATGGAAAGGTTTTGATCAGTGTTGAGTGTTGAATGAAAGACCGGCCATCCAATTTAATTTCAACTCAACACTCAACACTCAACACTCAACACTCAACACTCAACACTCAACACTCAACACTCAACACTCAAAATTAAACATTACACGGAGAGGGTTATGACAACGCCAGACAATCTGAAATACACAGAATCCCATGAATGGATTAAGCAGGAATCCGACGGCACGGTCACCGTGGGCATCACCTTCCATGCCCAGAGCCAGCTCGGCGATGTGGTGTTCGTCGAAACACCAGCGGCCGGACGCACGGTCAAACAGGGCGAGGAGTGCGGGGTGATCGAGTCGGTGAAAGCGGCCGCTGACATTTATGCGCCGCTGTCGGGCGAGATCGTTGCCGCCAACCCTGAGCTCGTGGACGCGCCGGAGAAAATCAACCAGGATCCGTACTCGGCGTGGATGTTCCGGATCAAGCCCGGCAACCCGGCGGAACTCGCCGGACTGCTCGATGCCGCGGCGTATCAGAAAATCGCGGATGCGGATAAACATTAAAGTGAAGGGTGAATGCGTGAAGGGTGAAGGGTAAAAACCACCCTCTCCCCCGTTGCCGGGGGAGAGGGCCAGGGTAAGGGGGATCACCCTTCACCCTTTACCCTTTACCCTTCACGGAGAAAAAACATGCCCTTCATTCCCCACACCGAAGAAGACATCCGGGCGATGCTGAAGGCTATCGGGGTCGGTTCGATCGAGCAGTTGTTCGACGAAATCCCGGCGTCGCTGCGCAACGACCGTCTCGAGAACGTGCCTTCGGCGATGAACGAGATGGACATCACGCGGCTCATGAGCGAACGCGCGGCGCATGACGGCACCTATTTGAATTTCATCGGCGCCGGCGCCTATGAGCACCATATCCCTGCAGCGGTGTGGCAGATCGCGACACGCGGCGAATTCTATTCGGCGTATACGCCGTACCAGGCCGAGGCGAGCCAGGGTACGCTGCAGGTGCTCTATGAGTACCAGTCGATGATGGCGTCACTGACGGCGATGGACGTCACCAACGCCAGTCTTTATGACGGCGCTTCGGCGCTCGCCGAAGCGGTGCTGATGGCGGTGCGCACGCACAAGGGTGCGAAGCGGGTGCTGCTGCCGCTGTCGGTGCATCCGGTGTGGCGCAGAGTCGTTAAAACCATCGTGCGCAACCAGGGCATAGAACTGGTCGATGTGCCGTACTGCGCCGAGGCCGGCCATATTCTTCCCGATGCGCTGGCGCAATTCAAAGGACAGGAGATTGCCGCGCTGGTGGTGCCTCAGCCCAATTTTTTCGGCGTGCTGGAACCGGCCGATGAACTCACCGACTGGGCGCATGCCAACAATGCGCTGCTGATCGCGGCGGTCAATCCGCTGGCGCTGGCGATACTCAAGCCGCCGGGGGCATGGGGCGCGATGGGCGCCGACATTGCCGTCGGCGATGGCCAGCCACTGGGCATCCCGCTGGCGAGCGGTGGCCCCTATTTCGGATTCCTGGCCTGCCGCAAATCGTTGCTCAGGCAGTTGCCGGGGCGGTTGGTCGGCGCCACTGTAGATACCGAAGGCAAGCCCGGCTATGTGCTGACGCTGCAGGCGCGCGAGCAGCATATCCGCCGCTCCAGGGCGACCTCAAATATTTGCACCAATCAGGGACTGATGGTGACGGCGGCGACCATTTACATGGCGCTGCTCGGCCCCGACGGGCTTGCGCGAGCCGCCCGCGCCTCCCATACCAACGCGCTTGCGCTGCTCAAGGACCTGACCGCGATCGAAGGTGTCGAGCGCGCATTCAACGGCCCGGTGTTTCACGAATTCGTGCTGCGCCTGAAGACCCCGCTCGCGCTATTGTTGAAAGCGCTCAAGGCGCAGGGCATACTCGGCGGGCTCAATCTGGCGCAGGATCACCCGGAACTCGGCCAGTCGTTGCTCGTTTGCGCGACCGAGACCAAGACCGCGGAAGATCTCAGGCGTTACACGGAGAATATGGCGCGCATTGTGGGCAAGCATTTCCGCACCGCCCCGTGCGCCCTCAAACCATCACCCAATAAATTCTAAGGAGAACAGCATGGCAAACGTCACTCTCGCGGGCAATCCCATCAGTGTTGCCGGAAATTTCCCGAAAAAAGGCGATACCGCGCCTGATTTCACCCTTACCGCCAAGGATCTCAAGGAAGTCGGCCTCAAGGATTTTGCGGGCAAACGCAAAGTGCTCAACATCGTGCCCAGTCTCGATACGCCGGTATGCGCAAAATCGACGCGCGTATTCAACGAGAAGGCGGGCAGCCTCGGCAATACCGTGGTGCTGGTGATCGCCGCCGATCTGCCCTTCGCGATGGGCCGTTTCTGCGGCGCCGAAGGCCTCGAGAATGTCATCACGCTGTCGACGTTCCGCAACCGCGATTTTCATGGCAAGTACGGCGTCGATATCGCCGACGGCCCGTTGCGGGGGTTGACCGCGCGCGGCGTGGTGGTGATGGACGAGAACAACAAGGTGCTGCATGCCGAGCTGGTGCCCGAGATCAAGCAGGAACCCAACTATGATGCGGCGCTGGCGGAGCTGAAGTGAGGGAAGAGTAAGGAGTAAGTAAAGAGTAAAGAGTAAAGAGTAAAGAGAAAAGAGGGGCGGGCACGATGCTGATATTCGAACTATCCAGACCTGGCCGGCGCAATCCGGCGCAGGCGCCCGCCGCGCCGGGCGGGGAGTGCGCGATACCGCCGCAGTATCTGCGCGCAGCCCCCCCTGCGCTGCCGGAAGTCTCGGAGCTCGATGCCGTGCGCCACTACACTGCGCTCTCGCAAAAAAATTACTCGATCGACACGCATTTCTACCCGCTGGGTTCGTGCACCATGAAGTACAACCCGCGGGCCTGTAATCATCTGGCGATGCTTTCGGAGTTTCTCGCGCGCCACCCCGACGCGCCGGACGACACCGGGCAAGGATTTCTCGCCTGCATGTTCGAGCTGCAGGAAATGCTCAGGGACGTGACCGGCATGGCGGCGGTGAGCCTCGCGCCGATGGCCGGGGCGCAGGGCGAATTCACCGGCGTGGCGATGATCCGCGCTTTTCACGATTCGCGCGGCGACACCGCTCGCCGCGAAATCCTGGTGCCGGATGCGGCACACGGCACCAATCCGGCGACCGCGGTGATGTGCGGCTACACCGTGCGCGAGATCGCCACCGACAGCGACGGCAACGTCGAGCTTGCCGCGCTCAAGGCCGCGGTCGGCCCGCAGACTGCGGGGCTGATGCTCACCAATCCGTCGACACTGGGGGTATTCGAGAAGCACATACTCGACATCGAGAAAATTGTGCACGATGCAGGCGGGATGCTGTATTACGACGGCGCCAATCTCAATGCCATCCTCGGCAAGGTCAAGCCGGGCGACATGGGTTTCGACGCGATCCACATTAATCTGCACAAGACCTTCTCCACGCCGCACGGCGGCGGCGGACCCGGCGCCGGGCCAGTGGGCGTGTCGCGCAAGCTCGTTCCGTTTCTGCCGTTGCAGGTAGTGGGGCAGGTGAAAGACGAGTACCGGCTGCTCGGCGAGAGAGATCTGCCCCTGTCCATAGGACGGCTGGCGGCGCACATGGGCAACGCCGGCGTGCTGCTGCGCGCTTACGTCTACATGCGGCTGATCGGCAGGGAGGGCATGCAGCGCGTGGCCGATTTCTCCACGCTCAACGCGAACTATCTGATGGCAGAACTCAAGCGCGCGGGCTTCGACATCGCCTTTCCCACGCGGCGCGCGAGCCACGAGTTCGTCGTTACGCTAAAAAAGCTCAAGGAGGAGACCGGCGTCACCGCGATGGACGTGGCGAAACGCCTGCTCGACAAGGGTTTTCATGCGCCGACCACCTATTTTCCGCAACTGGTGCCGGAGTGCCTGTTGATCGAGCCCACGGAAACTGAATCCAAACAGACGCTTGATGCTTTCGTTGCGGCGATGAAAGAAATTCTCGAAGAGGCGCGCACGCAGCCCGAAGTGGTGAAAACCGCGCCCCATACCACGCCGGTGCGCCGCCTCGACGAGGTCAGGGCTGCGCGCGAACTCGACCTCGCCTGGAAGAAGCCGGCATAAGCCGCAGAAATGAACATGGAAAGACCGCACAGGGGCAGGACAGGGTTGAAACGCGTCTGGAACGCTTTGTTCTATTCGATCGACGGTCTTGCCGCGGCGTTCCGGCACGAAGCCGCTTTTCGCCAGGAGGTTGTGCTGGCCGTCATCCTGATTCCATCGGCATTGCTGTTACCCGCAAGCGGCATCGGCAAGGCGCTGATGATCGCCAGCGTGCTGCTGGTGTTGATCGTCGAGCTGCTGAATTCCGCAGTCGAGGCCGTAGTTGATAGAATATCTCTTGAAAAACATACGCTTGCAAAGCGCGCCAAAGATATCGGCAGCGCCGCAGTGATGCTGTCGCTGATCAATGTGCCGGCGGTCTGGCTGCTGGTGCTGCTGGGCTAGCAGCCTGTCGGACTTAGCCCCGACAAACTCCTGATCGCTCAGAAATAAATTCGCGCCATCAATTCCAGACGGCGTGAATTTTGCTTCTCGCCAAAATCGGTGTTCGCCCCGCCCGCCAGAAAAAGCGCGCGCAGCCTGAGTTCGACGTTGGTAATTCCGGTATAGAGCAACTCCGGAGTCACCGAAAAACTGCGATCGCCGAGGTTCGAAATCAAGGTCACCGCCGGCGTGAAGTACAACATGTCGAAAGGCTCTTTTTGCGAGATGCGCAGGTAAAGATAATCGCGGCCTGAGTTCGGACTGCCGTAGCCGCCCTGACTCAGCGCGAGAGCGCGCTGCAACAATGACGGGTTGGCGGTGTTCTGGAACTGGGCGTAGCCGTTGTTGACGAGGCCGTAGAAGCCGCGCATCTCGTCCCCGGTGTAGCCTGAACCGTTGCGGTAATACTCGAGTATGGTGGTCGTGTCTCGTTCCGAGAGATAGCGCAGCCCCAGCAGATAACTGTGCACGGTCGAAGTCGTCGTGGTTACGGCGCCCGCGGCATTGGTTACGGGCCGCTGTGCGTCCTCGATGCGCGCCCATTCGCCATGGATCTCGAGATTGCTCGACAGGTTGCGCGAAAAATCCGCGCCGTAGCGCCGCGTGCGGCTGCCGTTCGACAAAAACATGAAGTCGATGTCGGTGTCGCGGTACAGCAGATAGAGTTTTGCCGCAACATTGACGTGGTCCGGCGCGCCGAAACTGTTGTTCAGGTCAGAGGTGACGGGCACCAGCACCGGCGTGAACGCTACGGTCTGCAACGGTCCGTCAAGGTTGCGGATGAAATCGGCGCTCAGCAGGGTGAAGCCCTCGCGCGCGAGTTCGGGATCGTTCGGGTCCTTGGCGCGCTCGACGAACCCGACCGGATTCCAGGCGTAGCCCTTGCCCCATTTCATCGCCACCTTGCCGGCATCGAGCGTGAAACCGGCGTGGGGCTTGAGCGACAGGCTGAATTCCTCGAAGCGGTTGGCCTGGTCGTTGCCGGTGCTGCTGACCTGGCGCTCGACATGCGCGCGGAAATTGAACGTTGCGATCCCCGCGCTGAATTTGCCGGACGGCTTCAGTATCGCCGTGCTGCGGTTTAGCACGGAACGCGGCTGACTGAAGAAATTGAGCTTATAGAACGCGCCATCCGGGTTGAGCCGGAACTGATCGTGGCGCAATTCGACGTAGCTGCCGAACTCCAGCGGTTTCCTGCTGAACTCCGCGGCATCGAACGCGAACTCTTCCGCGCCGCGCGCGCCGGCGGCGACGAGCGCCAGAAAGCAGATCGCGAACGCCCGGGACAGCATTATTTGCGCAGGTCTTCGACCCGCGGCAGGTAGTTCAGCGTGAACACTTCGTCAGCCAACGAAGTCTTCTTCAACTGCGAGTAGAGCATCACCGATTTGTAGCCCTTGTACAGCGGGCTGTCGGTCTCGACGGTCGCCGGACGCCGGATGCCGCCGCCGAAATCCTTGATATCCCTGAAATGCAGCGTCTTGATCAGCAATCCGCTCGCCGCGTAGGCTTCGATCATCACCGGCAGCACGGTTTTGCGGTCGACCCACATTTTAAGCCGGTCATAGGCGACTTCTCCGGTGCGCGCCTTGAGCGACAGAACGTAGGCGTCCTTTTCCTCGTCGACCTTCTCGGCGTTGTATTCCGTGGCGTAGTCGATGCGCAGGATGTCGGCGTTGTTGAACACGCCGCCCACCACCGATTGCAGGCTGGTGATGCGCACCGGCTTGCCGACGCTCGGGATGTAGAGCCACATGTTGTCGCCCAGGCGCAGCGTCGCGCGTCCCTTGTCGGAGGACGGCGCGAGAAACAGCGCAACGACCTTGTCGCGCCCCTTCTTCACCGAGTAGAGCACGAACTCCTTCTTGCTGCCATTGGGCTCGATGTTGATCAGCTTGCGGTACATTTCATACGATTCGGGCTCGAGATTGCGGTCGACTTTCCTGAGCAGTTCATTGCCGTCTATCGCCCACGCCGGGAACGCGAGCGCGATCAGAAACAGGGTCAGCAGTCGCTTGATCATAGAATGGTCCATAAAGTTTATGTGCATGGGGTCAGACATGGCGCAACGCGGTGATGGGATCCATGCGCGAGGCTTTCCATGCCGGATGCAGGCTCGCGATGATCGCGACCCCGATCACCATCGCGGCAATGGTGATAACGTCGCCGGCCCCGATGGTGGGGGCAAGCAGCAATCCCTGCTGCTGCCCGAACGAGTAGGTGAATTTAGACAGGTTGAGCGCATAGATCGCGCCGAGGCTGACCGCGACGCCGATCAGGGTGCCGGCGACGCCCAGCAGCAGGCCTTCGCCCAGGAACAGCGCCAGTATGCGCCGCGGCGGCGTGCCGATGGCTGAAATCGTGCCGATTTCGCGGATGCGCTCGTAGACTGCCATCACCATCACATTCATGATTGCGACCAGCACGATGGACACCAGCATGACCTTGATCGCGAGCGTCAGGATGTCGATCATGTTGGCGATATTGGCGAACGGCGTGAGCCGCTGCCACGGGTGTACTTCCAGCGCCGGTTGCCCCTGCTTGTTCTTGACCTCGGCCAGTACGCCATTGAGCGCGGCGTGGACGCGATCGACACGATCGGGGTTCTTCACGCTCACCGCAAATTCACTCACTTCCGGTTGTGCCATGCGCAGCAGCTCACGCGCATCGTCAATATGGATATAACCGTCGCGTCCACCGGGCCCGGTAGCGCTCTCCAGCGTGCCGCGGATGACAAAAGTCTTGCCATTGACCGATCCATCCTTGTTGGTGGCAATCAGCACCACGGTGTCGCCGGCCTTGACCTGCAGTCCGCGCGCCACCAGCACCGGCACCAGCATTTCTCCGGGCTTGACCAGCGGGCCGCCGCGCTCGCCGTCCTGCTGGCGCGCCGGCAGCAGCGGCGTCACCTTGACCTCTGCATCGGGGTCGATGCCATTCACGCGCACGCTGGTGGTTTCGGTGAAGTTGCTGAACATCGCGCCGAATTTGACGCGCGGCGCGTAGGCGGCAATGCCGGGATTGGCATCTAGCGCCTCTTTGACTTTTGCAGCCAGTTGCGGCGGCATGTTGAGATTGAGCGGCAGGCTTTCTATCGAAGCGACGTAACCCCGGCGGTGCACCTGCATGTGCCCGAGCATGGAATCGGTGATTTGCCCGACCATCATGGTTTTGAACGAGCCGGTGATGGCGACGAACAGCAGCACCGCGACCACGCCGATTACCACCAGCAGCGAGGTGAGCAGGGTGCGGCGGCGGTAGCGGAGCAGATTGCGAGCTGCGATCTTGAGGATTTTAATCATGATGGCTGGGCGGATTGGTTATGAATCGGCCGTCTTCGAGGGTGAAGGTGACTTCTGCTTCGCGCATGATCTTGGCGTCATGGGTCGAGAATACGAACGTGGTGCCGAATTCGTCGCGCATTTTGCGCATCAGCTCGATGATTCGATACGCTGTATCGTGGTCAAGGTTTGCGGTGGGTTCGTCGGCGAGCACCAGTTTGGAGTTGGCGACCAGCGCGCGCGCCACGGCGACCCGCTGTTTTTGCCCGCCGGAAAGCTGGTCCGGCCGCTTGCCCGCCTGGTCCGCCATTCCCACCGCGTCCAGCAGGCTCATCACCCGGTCGTGTCGCTGCGCTGCCGGCCAGTTCTGAACCATGACCAGCGGATACTCGATGTTTTCGTAGGCGGTCAGCACCGGGATCAGGTTGAAGTCCTGAAAAATGAACCCTATGTGGCGTCCGCGGAATTCCGCGCTCGCGCTGCGGTTGAGCGCGGCCACATCGGTATCGAGCACCGTGAGCTTGCCGCTGGTGGGGTGGTCCAGGCAGCCGACCAGGTTGAGCAGCGTGCTTTTGCCGCTGCCCGATGGCCCGACAAAAGCGACAAACGAGGACGGTTCGATGACGAAATCGATCCCTTTCAGAGCCGGCACTTCGAGATCGCCGACGCGATAGGATTTCGCCAGATTTTGTGCGTGTATCAGACTCACGGCATCTCCCGTAGCTTTGAGACGGGGTCAATATACCGGGAGAGACAGGCACCGGTTCAGGAGATTTGTATCGCAGCATAACAGCTCGCCCGGCTGCAAGACTGCGATACAAAAAAGCGCTGCTGTGCCATGAGCAGTTACAACTTATTAGTTTGACGGGCCTTTCTGGGGCCGCCTGCCTGCCGGTGTACATTGCTGAAAGCGAGTGACCGAAGTAATGACCCTTAACTTTTCTGCAGGGTCACGTCGCGGAGGTGCGGGTTGACCCGGGACGGGATGCTTGCAATGATGCGCAGCGCGAGAGCGAAACAAACCCGCGTAGCGCACAGGAGATGAATAAATGAACCGGACCTCGTTGCTCAACCCAGCCCTGATTCTGCTGAGTTGTGCCGGATTATCGACAGGACTCGCAGTGGCGCAGTCCCCCCACACCCACGAACACAGCTTCAGCGGCGCCGAGAAATGGGCGCAGGTGTTCGACGATCCGCAGCGCGACGCGTGGCAGAAACCCCACGAAGTAATCCAGGCGCTGGCGCTCAAACCCGACGCCATCATTGCCGACATCGGCTCCGGCACCGGCTACTTCTCGATGCGCTTCGCGCACATGGCGCCCAAAGGCCGGGTGTATGGCGTGGATACCGAACCCGACATGGTGAAGTACCTTGCCGCGCGCCTTCCTGCCAAACCAGTATTTCCTGGTATTCCGGCCGGCGAAGTCCTGAGCGACGGCGAGGCGGCAGCGTGGAAATATGATTAAAATCACGATATTACGTGCATTCCCCGCATTCCGCGTAAATAAACTCAGCCGCTTTCCCCGCGTACGATAAACACGGGCGCAAAGCCGCCCCCGGGCGTGCGGAAATTCGTGGTCTGGCCTTGGTAGAGCCGCGCCGCAACGAACTGGATTGCGCCGCGATAAACATAGGCCCGCACATCCAGCTTCAAGTCAGTCCCGGCGCCGTCTGCCTCCACGCGGCGCTCGCTCGGCGGCACCATGGCCTGGGCGACGTAATCCCCCTCGAGTATCTCAGTCCACACGCGTCGCGTGAGCTTGTCGCCCCGATATGCCGCTTTGCCGCCGTAACCGGCGGTGGGTTTGAAGAACAACTTCCGGCGCTCTGTCCACAGCGTGTCGGCTGTCTCGGGCGTTACCCGCGCGGTGCGGGGAACCCCCGCGAGGAGGACTTTCCGCATTTCCGGATCTGCGCCCAGCGCGGCGAGCGCGTGGTCATCGCTCAGCGTAACGAGGTTACGCTTGTCGGCGTAGAGAGCATGCGCGCGGGGGTTGGGTGTGACTACGACCGCTTTAGCCTCGTAGGCGGCGCGCAGAGCGGCGTGCGCGGGTTCCTGCAGATAGAAATCCGTCAGCCGGTTGTAAACAAGGTCCACCGGTTCTCCTCTATGCCACAGCCGGTTCCTCTTCCACTCCATCTCCCGGGCGTCGGCGACAAAGGCCTCTACTCCAAAGCGATTGAACATGCGCTCGAACAATTGGAATTCCGGATATAAATATTGGGCAGCAGGATCATCGTCCACGATGGCGATTCGCTCTAACGAAACTTTCCCACGTTGCCGGCGCCATTCCTCGGTGAACATCGTGAAAAAGGCTAGTTCCAGATTGTCCAGATCAGCCGTGGGCTCGAACGCGGCAGTAATCATTTCCCGGCAACACGCTTCCTGGGCGCGGGCCAGCGCCACGTTAAGCAGCGCTCCCCCGGCATTGGTGTTGATCTCGATGAGTTGCGGGCCACGGGAAGCAAGATGAAAATCGAATCCCAGGAAAGCTCCGAGTGGACCGGGGTCGAGCCGGGCGATCGCCGGGTCCGTGCCGAGGACCATCTCCCGATAACCGGGCAAATTCACCACACTTTCCACCGCAGCCACGATAGCCGCCATGCGATCGAGTTGCTCAGGAGAAATAAAAACGGCAGTGGCGGAGAAGAGTTGGGGCCGGGTACGGACGATTTCGTCGGCGAGGCCGGCGAGGGACGGGTCCGCCTCCAGCTGACGCCGCAGGCGGTCGCGGTTGAGGGTGCGGCAGGTGCAGCCGCGATTGAGACCGTCTGCGGTAATCGGGCAGAACCGCGCTGGCTCGATGGAGACAGGATTCATGACCGTACTTACGGCATCACGGTGCCGAGTACTTGCCCTGCCGACACGGCCACGACTTCACCTTCGGCAAAAGGCCGCCACTTCCCGTCGGTGAGCGGAACGCTGGCGATCAGCAACACTTCCTGGAAACCGGGCGCGACGGACACCCCGCTTGCGTGTATGGGTTCGTCCGCATCCGGACACCGGCGCGACAGCAGAAAAAGACCGGGCGGCGCGATGTCGCCGGCCGCTTGTATGCGCCGATGACCATGCGCAAACAGGGTATCGCCATCCGCGTAAAGAAAATTGGCGGGTCCCAGCTTGCGCAGATCGGAAGCAAATTGCGATACGACAGAAAGGCGCTCATCGAGTGACGGCAGCCGGGAAGCCGAGTCGCAAAGACGACGCATACGCTCGAGCAGCGCGCAGAACGCGTGTTCGGAGTCCGTCGTGCCGACCGGGCGGTAACGGTCGAACGCAAGATCTCCAGTCCGCTCGATGCCGGGCAGATCACCGTTATGGGCGAACACGTGCATGCGGCCCGCCAACTCCCGCGCGTAGGGCTGGGTGTTCGAGAGCGCGACCGCGCCGCGGGTTGCGCGCCGGATGTGCGAGACGGCAAGCGTGGTGCCCGGTCCCTGCGTTTCAACAAAGCGAACGAGAGGGCTGTCACCGGCCGCCATCGGCTCCCGAAACAGCGCCACATCATTGTCCTGATAAAACGCGGCGCCCCAGCCGTCGTGAGTCCTTCCGCCGGCTCCGCCACGGGCTGCGAGCGCACTGAGCGAGAAGGTCAAATGGGCCGGACGATTGCTGGACATTGCAAGGAGTTCACACATGGTTTTTCTAGATCGTTTTTCGGTCGGCGAGTCGGGGTGGCAGGGCGCAGCCGTGATCGAGCCGGCCGATTTCGATCTGGATTGTCGGATGCGTGATCTCATGGCGATCATGCAGCGCTGCCGCGATCTCTTCGAAGAAAGCGTCGCCGGGATGCCCGCCGGGCATTCCCAGGTGCGCGGTCAGCGCGATTTCGGAAGTGCTCATGGCCCAGACGTGCAGATCATGCACATCCTCGACCCCGGGCTGTGACAGCAGATAGGCCTGCACTGCAATCAGGTCGACCGATTCGGGCACGCCGTCGAACATCAGGTGCAGCGACTGCCTGAACAATCCCCATGTGCCGATGACGACCACCAGGGCGATGGCGAGGCTGGTGACGGGGTCGAGCCAGTCCCATCCGGTCCACAGATACAGCGCGCCGGCCGCGACAACGCCCAGGGACACCAGCGCGTCGGCAGCCATGTGCAGGAAGGCGCCGCGAATGTTGAGATCGGTCGACCTGCCAGACATGAACAGGGCCGCGGTGACGCCGTTGACGACGACCCCGGCCGCTGCGACCGCGATGATGGTCAGGCCCTCGGTCGGCGTCGGCGCGTGCAAACGGGAGATGGCTTCCCAGGCCAGCGATCCCATCGCAACGAGCAGCAGGATGGCGTTGGCGAAGGCGCGGTTGAAAGCGCCATGGCAGTGCGTGATCGTGGTTGTCATGGGCCATCTCAGGACAAGCCGGATGAATAAGACTTGCCGAGGCGTATCAGTCCGTTCGCCCTGTCCATTAAAATATCATTCCCGGGCAACGCCTCAATAAAACGCCAGCCACTGGGGCCGGAACAGCAACATCAGGCCAATGGCGGCGAGAACCACGCCGCCGACCAGTCGGCTGGCGCGGGCGTAACGCGTGCCGATGCCGGTCATCTGCAGCGTCGCCACTGCGACATAGAACATCGCGATGTCGTCGAGCATGTAGATGAGGTTGTAGAGCGCCAGATAACCGTAGTACTGCCAGGCCGGCAGGGGCGTGAGCGCCAGTAACTGTGTATAGACAGCCGGAATGCCGGCGGAACAGACCAGCTCGATCATATTGACGGCGATGGCGAGCAGCAGCACGCCGACGACCGCCGGCCACAATCGCTCTTCCAGCGCGAAACGCCGCAGCTGGCCGAGCACCTGCTGGCGGTTGCCGGTGTGCGACACCTCGCAGGCGGCGTCGGGATTGGTGGCGAAATCGTGCAGATAGTAGGCGGCTGCTCCCAGCGCCACCACGCCGACTGCGATGCGGATCCAGAAGGAGAATCCGATCGCCAGCAGCACGTTGAGCCATGCCGCCATGATGAGAAAGTACACCAAGGCCGACCCGAACAGGAAGGTGAGGCCGAGTATCCACATGCGCTTGCGGTCCTTCGTGCCCATCAGCAATCCGAGCAGGAAGACCAGCGCCCACATGGCGCAGGGATTGAATCCGTCGATGGCGCCGAGGACGACAGTAAGGGCGGGCAGCGAGAGCGTTGCCGTGGCGACCTCTCCGATCAGTGGTAGCGTGATGGTCTCCGGCAACAGCCCGGCTTTGTCCACGCGTATCGGTGACGCGAGCGGCTTGCCGGCCAGGATTGCCGCCACGCTGTCCGGGCAGTTTTGGTCCAGGCAGCGCGCGACCTGCGCTTGTATGGCCGCGCCGGTCCATTCGTCGCCGCGGTAACCGATCATCGCCCAGTCGCCGATGAGGATAAACGGGACGCCGGCGTCACGCAGGCCCAGGGCTTCCCCCAGCTTGATGAACTGCTCGCGGCCGACCGGGTCGTAATTGACCTCGTAATCGCGTATCGCGATCCGCGCATCCGCGGCGTAACGCTTGAGAAACGCGCCTGCATGCTCGCAGTGCGGACAGCCTTCGGCACGAAAATAGTAAATCGTCACTGTGGGCGCAGTGGGTGACGCCGCCCTTTCGCCCGGTTCGGTTCCTTCGCCGGCAACCGCCCCATAGCCCGCAAACAGCAGCAGCATGAAAGCGAACGTCCGGCACAAGGCGACGAAAGCAATGCGCTGCCGCATCAGAACCAGCTCTCGACCTTGGCGCGCGCCGGCACACCGCCGGCATGCACGACCTTGCCGTCTATCACTACGCCCGGCGTCGACATGACGCCATAGGTCATGATGTCCTGGATCTGTTCCACTTTTTCGAGCTCGACCTCGATGCCTTTGGCTTTGGTGACTTCATCGATCAGCTTGATCGTATTCTTGCAATTGGCACAACCGGTGCCGAGAACTTTCACGTTTTTCACAATGACTCCTTACAGAATGGCGTTGAAAACATAGCCCACCACCAGGATGCCCAGGGCAACTACCCCCGTGAAGGTCGCGATCAACGGCAGCTTGAGGACCTTGCGCAGGATGATCATCTCAGGAAGCGACAAGGCGATCACGCTCATCATGAACGCCAGCACCGTGCCCAGCGCGGCGCCCTTGCCGATGAGGGCTTCCACGACCGGGATGATGCCGGCCGCATTGGCATACATCGGCACGCCGATCACGACTGCGGCGGGCACCGACCACCAGGGGGCGTCCTTGCCCATGATGCCGGCCATGAAGTCCTCGGGCACATAACCGTGGATGCCGGCGCCGAGCGCGATCCCGGCGAGCAGGTAGGGCCACACCTTGCCGACGATTTCCCTGACATGACTGACGCCGGCATCGATGCGTTCGGCCCAGGAAGGACGATCGACAGCCAACTCAGCGGTATTGCCGGCCTGAATGGCGCGGACCCAGTCCTCGAGGTAACGCTCCATGCCCAGCTTGCCGATGACGAGCCCGGCAACGATGGCGACGGCAAGCCCCATGACGAGGTAGAGTCCCGCTATTTTCCAGCCGAACATCCCGAACAGAAGCGCGAGCGCGACTTCGTTCACCATCGGCGCGGCGATGAGAAACGAGAAGGTCACGCCCAGCGGCACGCCCGCCGAGAGAAAGCCGATGAACAGCGGCACCGCCGAGCACGAGCAGAACGGCGTGACGATACCCAGAGTAGCCGCGAACACGTTGCCTGCTCCCAGCCGCCGGCTCGACAGAAAAGCCCGGGTGCGCTCGGGTGAGATGAAAGTGTGCACGATGCCCATCACGAAAACGATGCCGGTGAGCAGCAGCAGCACCTTGGGCGTGTCGTATAGGAAGAAATGCAGCGCTTCCCCCAGATGCGTTTGGCGGGGAAGTCCGGTGAGCGCGACAATGGCGTCGGCGAACGGCGTCAGGTTCGCGTATGCCGCAATCCACAGAATGACCGCGAGCATCATCCAGCCCCAGGGGGCGCGGCGGGGAAGATCGCTCGTGAGCGTCGTCATGTCAGTTGCTCACGCGGCAACGCGCGCTGGCCGGCCAGGCATTTTTTTGAGACGCGCCCGATCCGCGGTCAAATCGGGGACGGCGCCTGTGCGCAGCGTGTCGAGAAGATCACGCACCCAGCGCGGCAGGGGCGCGGCGAGGCGGTAGTAGACCCAGGTTCCCTCCCGGCGCACGCTTGCCAGTCCCGCTTCCCGGATCACCGAAAGATGCCGGGATACCTTGGGCTGGATGTCATCCAGAGCGGCCATCAGTTCGCAGACGCACAATTCGCCCTCCGCGGCGAGCAGGGCAAGAATACGGCGGCGCGTTGCGTCGCCGATGACGTCGAAAATTGATTGCGAATCCATATTGTTAATATACGCTGTCCCATATATATGTCAAGAAGCATATAGCGACCATGCTGGCCGCGGCGACTCACCGCGCAGGGGGGGCGTAACCGGCTTCGGCAGTCTGCCGAGGAGTTTGTCGGATTCGGGTTCGACAAACTCCTAAATGGGGCCAAGCCCGACAGGCTGCGGTCAGGGAAGGCCGCGGGCCTCGCCCGCCGCGGGGGGCGGGACAGCGGCCGGGACTACTTCCTCAACGCATCGCGGATCTCGCGCAGCAACACCACTTCCTCCGGCGGCGCGGCCGGGGCAGCGGGTTTTGCCTCCTCCGCGCGCTTGAGCCGGTTAATGGTACGGATCAGCATGAAAACGGCGAAAGCCACGATCAGGAAGCTGATGCAGGTGTTGATGAACATGCCATAGTTGAATGTCACCGCGCCGGCTTTTTGCGCGGCCTCGACTGACAGATAAGGACCGGCGGAGGCGCCTTCCCTCAGCACGGCAAACAGGTTGGAGAAATCGACCTTGCCCAGCAGCAGGCCGATCGGCGGCATGATCAGGTCCTTCACCAGCGATTCGACGATCTTGCCGAAGGCGGCACCGATGATGATGCCGACCGCCATGTCGACCACGTTGCCGCGCATCGCGAATTCCCTGAACTCCTTCAGCATGATGAACGCTCCTGTCGCAATTGATGAATGAGAGTGCGGTTTCGCGCTGGTGTCTGCGAACGCTGCAGCCATTATGCTTCAAGGGCAGTCTTGCTGGAAATGGCGCCGGTCTTGCGCCGGCGGCGCAGGCAAGCCTGACTACAATGCTATAATTCCTCACCTTTTTTTGACGGATTTGGCATGCGCACACTGATCTGCGGCTCAATCGCCTACGACACCATCATGGTGTTTCGCGACCAGTTCAAGAACCACATCCTTCCCGACCAGCTGCATATCCTGAATGTCGCATTCCTGGTGCCTGACATGCGCCGCGAATTCGGCGGCTGCGCCGGCAACATTGCCTACAGTCTCAGAATGCTGGGCGGGGAGCCGCTGATCATGGCCACGGTCGGCGACGACTATCAGCCCTACGCCTACCGCCTCGACAAGCTGCAATTGCCGCAGCAGAACATCCGCAAAATACCCGACACCTTTACCGCGCAGGCGTTCATTACCACCGATCTCGACGACAACCAGATTACGGCTTTCCATCCCGGCGCGATGAACCATTCGCACGAGAATCACGTGCAGGATGCCGAAAACGTCGGTCTCGGCATCATCGCTCCCGACGGGCGCGACGGTATGCTGCAGCACGCGCGCGAATTCCACGCGGCGGGCATTCCCTTCGTGTTTGATCCGGGCCAGGGACTGCCCATGTTCAACGGCGAGGAACTGCTCGATTTCGTGCGCATGGCGGAATATGTCACGGTCAACGATTACGAAGGCCAGATGCTGCAGGAGCGAACCGGGAAAAAAATCACGGAATTGGCGAAACTCGTCAAGGCGTTGATTGTCACAATGGGTGCGGGCGGATCTGTGATCCATACCGACGGTCAACAGATCGTGATTCCATGCGTTAATGCTAAAGAGTTGCTCGATCCCACCGGTTGCGGAGACGCCTTTCGCGCCGGGCTGTTGTATGGCATCGCTGCCGGGCTGGACTGGCCGCTCACCGGCAGACTGGCATCGTTAATGGGCGCGATCAAGATTGCCAGTCGCGGCGGGCAGAATCACCATTTCACTCGCGACGAGATTGCGCAACGCTTCAAGGAAAGTTTCGGCAACCGGATTTGGTAAGCGGAGATTGATATGAGACTGATTACAGTAGTGGCCTCAGCGGCGGTGGCGGTAACCCTGGTCAGCGGCTGTGCGCCGAGCATGTCGGGCGGTGCTTATACGCGCGACCAGGCGAGAAAAGAGCAAAACGTGCGGCTGGGCGTGGTCGAGAGCGTGCGCCAGGTGCAGATCGAAGGCACGCGCAGCGGTATTGGTCCGGCGGCCGGTGCGGTGGTGGGAGGTATTGCCGGCAGCACTATTGGTCAGGGCAGGGGCTCCGCGGTTGGTGCGGTGCTTGGCGGTGTCGCAGGCGGCGTCGCGGGCCAGGCTGCCGAAGAAGTCGGGACGCGCAAGACGGGTCTCGAAATCACGGTCAAGCTCGACGGCGGCAAGCTGGTCGCCATCACCCAGGAAGCGGACGAAGCGTTCAAGCCGGGCGAGCGCGTGCGCATCATCTCCGATGGCAGCACATCGCGCGTTACGCACTGAAGCTATCCTTCAGACGCTGTTCCCGCAATCTCCGCGCAGTCGCACTGAAAAATCCGCCGGTCCTCGAGCCGCAGCGCACTGAGCTGCCGGCCCCACACGCAGCCGGTATCGAGCGCGAACAGCCCGGGACGCACGACCAGGCCCAGCGCCGCCCAGTGACCGGTAATAAGTGGCGTATCCCGGCTCCGGCGATCCGGAACCTCGTACCAGGGCAGGAATCCGGTCGGCAGGTTCTGAATCCCGGTTTTGTGCGAGAACTCCATGGTGCCGTCCGGCGCGCACAGCCGCAGGCGCGTCATGGCATTGGTGATGACACGCAGCCTGTCGTAGCCTGACAACTCATCGCGCCAGAAGCCGGGGGCATTGCCGTACATTTTGCGCAGGAAGCCGGGGTAGTCATTGCTGCGCAGCGCCTCCTCGACTTCCCGCCCCAGCGCCAGCGCCTGCGTGACCGTCCACTGCGGCAGCAGCCCCGCGTGCACCATGGCGTAGCCGTTTTCGACATGCATCATTTTTCTGTGCCTGAGCCAGGCCAGCAGCTCGTCGCGGTCGGGCGCGGCGAGAACGTCGTCCAGCGTGTCGCCGCGATGAGGCTTCCTGACGCCTTCGGCTACGACCAGCAGGTGCAGATCATGATTGCCGAGCACGGTTACAGCGCAATCGCCGAGACTTTTGACAAAGCGCAGGATGGCCAGCGATTGCGGGCCGCGATTGACGAGATCGCCGACGAACCACAGGCGGTCGCGGGCCGGATCGAAAGTCAGGGTGTCGAGCAGACGCTGCAACTGATCGTAGCAGCCCTGCACATCGCCGATTGCGTAGGTGGACATATGAGGTGAATAGTAAATCGTGATTGGTGATTGGTGATTGGTGATTGGTGAGTGACCACACGTTGTCTGAGGCGCAGTGCGCTCGGCAAAGTGAGTGTCCTATTGTGCGATCGCTCAGTGCCGGCGAAGCTACTAAAACAATAAGGCGCAGCAGCGCTGCGCCTTATTGTTCACTAATCACCAATCACTAATCACCGTTCACTTGGACAGGCCCGCCAGATAATCGACCGCGGCTTTGACGTCGTCCTCGGACAACGCCATATTCCCGCCCTTGGGCGGCATCGCGTTCTTGCCCTTGAGCGAGCTTGCATAAAGCGCAGGCATGCCGCTCTTGAGGCGCGGCGCCCAGGCCGCCTTGTCACCGGCTTTCGGCGCGCCTGCGACACCCGATGCATGGCACGCGGCGCAGCTCGCGTCATACACCGACTTGCCCTTGCCGGCATCGGCTTTCGCCGGTGCGGCGGCCGGGACCTCCGCCTTGGTTTCGGTCGCAGTCCCGCCGCTTTGGTTAAACATGTAAAGCACGGCGCCGCGAAACTCGGCGTCGGTCAGTTCGGCCATGCCGCCGCGGGCCGGCATGTTGTCGTGGCCTCTGATGGCAGCAAGCGTCAGGGCGCTGATGCCGTTTTTGCCCCGCGTCAGCCAGTCCTTGCGGTCACCGATTTTTGGGGCGCCGCCCACGCCGGTCTGGTGGCATTTGCTGCATTGGGCCGTGACGATTTTATCGCCCGTGAGTTCGACTCCGGGCGCCGGCTTCGATTCAGGTTCTTTCCAGTTGGCGCCCGCCTGGTTGGCCAGGTAGGCAACAGCGCGCGCAAATTCGATATCGGTCAGGTCAGGATTGCCGCCCCGCGGGGGCATCTGGCGCACACCCTTGATCGCGCTCTGCGTCAGCTTTTCCTGGCCTGCGGCGATCAGCTTGCCCCATGCCGCCTTGTCGCCGATCTTGGGCGCGTTGAGTGCGCCGGTCGCATGACAGGCTGCACACGCTATTTCAACCACCTGCTGGCCGGTTTTTTCAACTTTCGGCGCGTTGGCATCGGTGACCACCACCACGCCCACCGGCTGGAGCCGCCTGGCGATCGCTTCCTCGGTCATCCCGGGGTGGTCCTTGCCGAAACCGGCGCCGCCGGTTACCAGTTGCGTCAGCATGACGATCAGCCCGATCGGTATCAGAAACGCCAGCAGGATGACGATGATCAGTTGCTTGGGGGTCTTGATCGGGGAAGAATGTTCTTCGAGGTGAACTTCGCTCATGGAGTGTCCTGCGGCTCGGAAAAGGTACGAAAGGCGCACATTATAGCGGCAATCCACACCTCGGTAAAACCTTGATTAAGCGAGAGTCAGGCCGTGCAGCTGTGATAAAATGACCCTCATTGTGCGCCCGTAGCTCAGCTGGATAGAGTACTGCCCTCCGAAGGCAGGGGTCGCCCGTTCGAATCGGGCCGGGCGCGCCAATTCCCTCTTCTTCACATTACGAAAGCAGATCGCCGATGCCCGGCTTTATTCCCTTTGGCGCCGTGCTTGGCAAGCGTCCCATAAATATGGCAATATGGGTGCATGAAGACGACACTGGAACTTCCCGATCCGCTTTTCCGCAAAGCGAAGGCTACCGCGGCCCAGCGCGGTCAATCGCTTAAGGAATTCGTCACGGAGGCATTGCGCGACAAGCTGGTGCTTGACGCTGGGCGCGCCTACGCCAGCGAGCCGGAGTGGATGAGGGGCTTTGGCAAGCTCAAGCGGCTGCATAAGGAAACCGTCCGCGTGCAATCCGTAGTCGACCAGGAGTTCGAGGTCATCGAACCTGAGGATCGGCGTTGATCCTCGATACGAACGCGCTATCGGCGTTTGTCGATGGCGCGCCCGAGGTCGGAGCGATTTTGGGCCTGCAGCAGCGCGCGGCGATTCCTGTGATTGTGCTCGGTGAATTTCGATACGGCGTCATGGGTTCGAGACACCGGAAAACTTATGAAGAATGGCTCGAGAATCATCTTCGCCACTTCGACCTTCTGGCAATTACCGCTGAAACGACCTTGCCCTACGCGTCGCTGCGCGCCACGCTCAAACGATTGGGGCGACCGATTCCTGCGAACGACGCCTGGATTGCAGCCCTTGCGATGCAACACGGGTTACCAATACTCAGTCGCGACGAGCACTTTGATGCGCTACCTGATGTGCGACGGATCGGCTGGTAAAGGGCCGGGAAACGATATCTGAATGAGTTCTGACCAGTGCCCGGTTTGATCCCGCCGGGCGCGCCAACTCCCTGAACAATACGCGACTCCTGATGCCCAGCCCGAAACCGTATGACGCGCTGATCGTCGGCGGCGGTCACAATGGCCTGGTCTGCGCCTGCTACCTTGCGGCCGCCGGGCTCAAGGTGCGGGTGCTCGAACGCCGCGCCGTGGTGGGCGGGGCCGCCGTCACCGAGGAATTCTTCCCGGGTTTTCGCAATTCGACCGCGAGCTACACGGTCAGCCTGCTGCACCCCAAGGTGATCCGTGACCTGAAGCTGGCCGAGCACGGCCTGCGCATCATCGAACGCCCCATCTCCAATTTCCTGCCGCTGTCCGACACCCAATACCTGAAAATAGGCGGCTCGCTCGAGGCCACGCAGGCCGAGGTCGCGAGATATTCGAAGCGCGACGCGCAGCAGCTTCCCGCGTATTACGCGATGCTGGAGCGCGTGGCCGGGGTGCTGCGCAGCCTGCTGCTGGAAACCCCGCCCAACATCGGCGGCGGCCTGCGGGATTTCGTGAGCACTCTCAAGACCGGCAACCGCCTGCGCAAACTCGACATGGCGGCGCGACGCGACGTGCTCGATCTTTTCGCCAAAAGCGCGGCGGACCTGCTCGATTCCTGGTTCGAATCCGAGCCGCTCAAGGCCGCGTTCGGCTTCGATGCCATCGTCGGCAATTTCGCGAGCCCCTATGCGCCGGGCTCGGCCTATGTGCTGCTGCATCATGTGTTCGGCGAAGTGAACGGCAAACGCGGTGTGTGGGGCCATGCGGTAGGAGGCATGGGCGCGATCACCCAGGCGATGGCGCAGCAGGCACGCGACCTCGGCGTGGAAATCAACACCGACTGCGAAGTGGCCAAGGTATGCGTGGATGGCCGCGGCGCGCAGGGCGTGCAGCTTGCCGACGGGCGCGTGATCGACGCGCGCTGCGTGGTATCCAATCTGAATCCAAAACTGTTGTATCAGAAACTGATAGGCGAAAGCGTGCTGGATGCGGATTTCGCACAGCGCATACGCAACTGGAAATGCAGTTCGGCGACGTTCCGCATGAACGTCGCGCTGTCCGAGCTGCCGGATTTCACCTGCCTGCCGGGCAAATCGGCGCAGGAACATCACCAGTCCGGCATCATTATTGCGCCCTCGCTGCGCTACATGGAGCAGGCTTATTTCGATGCGCGCACGCTCGGTTGCGCGCGCGCGCCGGTGGTGGAGGTGCTGATCCCGTCCACTGTAGACGAGTCGCTGGCGCCGCCGGGCAAACATGTCGCGAGCCTGTTCTGCCAGCATTTCAATCCGGAACTGCCCAATGGTCTCAATTGGGACGAGATCAGGGAACCCGCAGCCGACCTCGTAATCGACACCGTTACCCGTTATGCGCCCAATTTCAAGGACGCCGTGCTGGGCAGGAGCATCCTCTCGCCGCTCGACCTTGAGCGCGAGTTCGGCATGATCGGCGGCGACATTTTTCATGGCGCGCTGACGTTGGATCAGTTGTGGAGTGCGCGCCCGGTGCTCGGCCACGCCGATTACCGCGGGCCCATAAAAGGGCTCTACATGTGCGGCGCCGGCACCCATCCGGGCGGCGGCGTCACAGGGATACCGGGGCACAACGCCGCGCGGGAAATCATCAGGGATTTCAAAAAAGGCCGGCTGAAAGACCAAAGCAAATGAAATCGCAGATGCAGATGAACAGAAGCCGACATTCCGGGTATCTGCCAGCCATCCTGGTCCTGCTGGTCCTGCTGTTAGCCGGATGCGGCAAGGCGCCGAAGCTGCCGGCGCTCGCCGCGAATGATGTCATCGTGGCGTTTGGCGACAGTCTGACCTACGGCACCGGCGCCGGGGAAGAAGAAAGTTATCCGGTGGTGCTGGGCCAGCTCATCAACCGGCAGGTGGTGCGCGCCGGTGTGCCGGGCGAAGTCACGGCGCAGGGCCTGCAGCGCCTGCCGCAGATGCTCGACGAACACCGCCCGCAACTGGTGATCGTGTGTCTGGGCGGCAACGACATGCTGCGCAGGGCGGATCCCGCCCAGACCAAGGCCAATCTGCGCGCCATGCTCAGGATGCTCAAGGAACGCGGCATCGCGGCGGTGCTGGTCGGCGTGCCGCGACCCGCGCTGCTCGCCGGCGCGCCCGAATTCTACGAGGAACTGGCCAGGGAATTCGCCATCCCCTACGAGGGTGGCATCGTCAAGGATGTGCTGTATTCCGCCGACACCAAGTCCGATCCTATCCACCCCAATGCCGAGGGCTACCGGCGCATGGCGCAAGCCATCGCCGAACTGCTGCGCAAAGCCGGTGCGATTTAAGACCCGGCCATTCAAGGGCAATGAAACCGCCGATTAACGCCGATGAACGCAGATAAGATCAACCTCTAAACTTTAGCCACAGAGCACACAGAGAAAAGAGAAAGTATAAGATGTGAAAACATCTATCTGATTTTTCTCTTTTAATCGGCGGCTATCGGCGTACCCCTCAAGGGGGTATAAAAAAGAATGCATCGGCAGCTAATCGGTTTTTGATTTTGGGAGATGAGTTTGACACATTCCTATTCGGCCATCCGGCTCACGCTCATCATGTGCGCGGCCGAAGCCATGTCGATGACCGGTTTCGCCGGGTACACTTCGCTGCTGCCCATGATCCAGCGCGAGTGGGGCTTGTCCAACTCCGCGGCGGGGCTGATCGGCGGCGTCTTCTTCGCCGGCTACATGGCGGCGGTGCCCATACTCACCAGCCTGACCGACCGTATCGATTCGCGCCGCGTTTATATGTGGGCGTGTCTGATATCCAGCGTGGGCGCAGTCGGCTTTGCCTTTTTCGCCGAAGGCGTGATGAGCGCGCTGTTTTTCCAGTTCCTGATCGGCTTTGGCCTGGGCGGCACCTACATGCCGGGGCTGAAGACCCTTACCGACCATCTTGAAGGTGCAGTGCAGTCGCGCGCCACCGCGTTCTACACCGCGAGCTTCGGCATCGGCTCCAGCATTTCCATAGGCGTGTGCGGCAAGCTGGGCGCGGAGTTTGGCTGGCAGGCCGCGTTTATTTTCGGTGCCATCGGCCCCCTGCTGGCGGCGGCGCTGGTCAGCCTCAGCATGCCGCGCGGCATCACCCATCCTGAAAATGTGGCCAAGCCGGCGCTGCTCGATTTTCGCCCGGTGCTGAAAAACCGCAAGACGCTGGCCTACATCATCGGTTATTCGGCGCACAACTATGAACTGTTCGGGCAGCGCGGCTGGATGGTGGCCTTCCTCGTGTTCTGCGCCTCGCTGCAGCCGGTGGATGCCCCCATGCTGCTCAGTGCCGCAACCCTTGCCGCCATCATCAACATGCTGGGCCCGGTGATGAGCGTATCGGGCAATGAACTGGCGATCCGCTACGGCCGCCAACGCATTATTTTCACGTTCATGACGCTGTCGGGCCTGACTGCGTGCTTCCTCGGTTTCACCGCGTCGCTGCCGTGGATCATCGTGTTCATCATCATGAGCGTGCATTACGGGCTGATGCTGGGGGACTCCGCGGCGCTCACCTCGGGCGCCATCGCCTCCGCGCCGCCCGGATTGCGCGGCGCCAGCATGGCGATATATTCCCTGATCGGATTCAGTGCCGCATTTCTGGCGCCGCTGGTGTTCGGGGTGGTGCTCGATCTGGCCGGCGGCAACCAGAGCACGGTGGCCTGGGGCTTTGCTTTCGCCAGCATCGGCATTTTCGGTGCGCTGGCCCCAATCGCCCGCCGGCTCTACGGCGGGAAATTCAGCTAGCGCTGGATTTCACGACGCTTAGCGCGTGACGATTTCCCACAGGCCCCAGGCCAGCAGCAGCACCCACGCCAGCGTGTACAGCCATGCATCAGCCAGCAGTTGCGCGATGCTGCGGGTTTCCACCCAGGCCATGAGCCGGGAGGCATAGGGTGCGATGCCGGCCATGAGCATCAACACCACGAACAAACTTACCGCCAGAATCTGCACGATGCTCATGCCCGATGCGACGAGCGCGTAGAGCAGGGCGGCGGCCAGTGCCAGCGCTACGACTGCGACAACCTGCGGCCGCGCGTAGATTCGCTTCATCCAGAGGATCCACAACGGCCAGTTGGTGAACAGCAGGACGATCTTGATCGCGGCGATGCCGATCAGGATGAGCGCCAGGATTTCCAGAATGCCGAATTGCATGGTGCGCCTCTTTGTTGTGCAAAGGGCGGATGCGATTCAGCGCAAACTGCGCTTCAGCCGCGCTTGTAGACGATCTTCTTTGTCCCGCCGTCGCAGGTGCCGACGACTTTGCCGTCCTTCTGTTCGTCCTTGCCCGCGATTTCAAGGGTGAACGTCTTCACGCCCCTGGCTGATATTTTGGCCTCGATTTCGGCCTTGAGTTCATCGCAGGATTTTTTTGCCAGCGCGGGTGTGGCGATCAGCATCAGGGCTATGGCGGCGATCAGGGGTTTCATGTGCGGCCTCCGTGGGGTAATCAATAACCGTCTGTCATCAGCAGACAGAATTGACATCTATCATGGCATGTCGCTGTCATGGCGCGCAAGGTTGTCGAGTTAAAAAAGGCGTTGACTTCGGATGCAGAACACCGTAGCGTGCTCCGCTATAAGTGTCTGATAATGTTCATATATTTTTGCTGCCAGGCAGCGGCAGACCGGCCGGCGAAGCGGGCTCAGGCCTTGGCTCCGGTGTAGTGCTGTGGCCACCTTTCAAGCACGGCTTCGCTGTTATCGGCATACACGTGGCAGGACCCTATTTGGTAGGGTTTTTTCGCCGGTGGTTTTCCGGCATTACGCGCTTCGCGCGCGCGGCCCGTGGCCTGGAACGCCACCGTGCCCAGCGGGCCCAGCATCTCGACCAGATGGGTGCAGCCTTTAATGCCGCCCACGCGCGCCACGATGTCGCGGCGCCAGCCGGCGCCTATGGTGACGCCGATCAGCGCCTTGAAATTGGGCGTGATGTCGCCGCAGATCGTGTAGGGTCCATCGTCGGTTGCTGCTTCGACATCATGGATTTTGAAATCGAGGTCGATGGTCAGACGCAGCCACATATTGTGCACCGGCTCGCCGGGCGCGCGCTCGCGGCCGCCATCACGGCGCGTGTGGACATAGGTTTTGGTGTCGACCAGATGACCTTCGATATCCCACAGACCATCTACGCGCTCATAGCCTTTGCACTCGATGGCGCGGGTGTGCTTCAGTTTGCGGGGGGCGGGGGCAGGCAACGGCATGTTCGACTCCAGGATTCAAGAACCTGAGCCACAGAGGACACAGAGTTCACAGAGAAGGACTTAACAGATATTAATAAAAAGCTATTAGCTGTGGATGGATCTGAATTTGTGATGTTTCGATTTTCTCTGTGACCTCTGTGACCTCTGTGACCTCTGTGGCTAAAGCCTTTTAGGGTTGGTCTAATTTTCGGCTCAGACTTTTTGCTTTGCCGCGATGGCGCGCGCCGCGCGCGAATGCGTGGGCCGGCCCAGCACGCCGCAGATATATTCGCCGGCCGCCATGAGCTTCGCCATGTCTACGCCGGTTTCTATGCCGAGGCCGTCGAGCATGTAGAGCACATCTTCGGTCGCGACGTTGCCGGTCGCGCCTTTGGCATAAGGGCAGCCGCCCAGGCCGGCCACCGAACTGTCGAAAATCGCCACCCCGCATTCGAGTGCGGCATAGGTGTTGGCGAGCGCCTGGCCATAGGTGTCGTGAAAGTGGCCCGCGAGGCGATCCAGGGAGATGTGCTTCGCCACGGCTTCGAATGCGGCACGTGTTTTTCCGGGTGTGCCGGTGCCTATGGTGTCGCAGATCGAAATTTCGTAGCAGCCCATGGCGTCGAGCTCGCGCGCGACGCGCACTACGGCATCCGGGGCCACCTCGCCTTCGAACGGGCAGCCCAGGCACACCGAGATATCGCCGCGCACTTTAAGTCCCTGTGCCAGCGCCTGCGCGCAGACTTCGGCAAAGCGCGCGAGCCCCTCAGCAATCGTGCAGTTGGTATTGCGCTTCGAGAAACTCTCGGTCGCGGCGCCAAACACCACGACTTCCTCGGCGCCGGCGGCGATCGCCGCGTCCAGGCCTGTTCGGTTCGGCACCAGCACCGGATACGTCACGCCGGGCTTGCGGCGGATGCCGGCCATGACCTGCGCATTGTCGGCCATCTGCGGCACCCACCTGGGCGAGACGAAGGCGGTGGCTTCGATCGCCTGCAGCCCCGCGTCCTGCAGGCGGTGGATGAGTTCGATCTTGACCTCGGTCGCCACCGGCGTGGGTTCGTTCTGCAGCCCGTCGCGCGGGCCGACTTCAAACAGTTTTACTTTTTTTGGCAGTGTCATAAACAGAACATTAACAGCATGAACGCGAAGGGCGCAAAGGTTCGCGAAGGAAAAACCAAAAGATTATGGTGTTGATTTGTATTATTTGTGCAATTGCTTTTTCAGTTCTTGCTCTTACTTTGCGATCCTTTGCGTCCTTTGCGTTATGCTTTTTTGGTATTCCGATCTGAAGCGGGTTCAATCCACGCCGGCTTGCGCTTTTCCAGGAACGCACTCAGTCCTTCCTGCGCTTCCGGTGTGGCCCTGACATCGGCGATGCGCCGCGCGGTCTCCTCAACGATGTCCGAGCCCAGCGGCGCATGCGCACTCACCGGGATCAGGCGCTTGATGGCCGCCACGGCGTCGGGGCCGCTGGTGTGCAGATGCGCGAGCATATGGCCCACGGTTGCCGTGAGTTTGTCCTCGTCGACGATCTCATGCAGCAGGCCGATGCGGTACGCTTCTGCGGCATTGAATTCCTCGCCGGTCAGCATGTAGCGATGCGCCATGCGTTCGCCGATGGCGGCGATCACGTATGGGCTGATCATGGCCGGGATCACGCCTATCTTCACTTCCGAGAGGCGGAATGTAGCGTCGCGCGCGGCAATGGCGATATCGCAGGCTGCCGCCAGCCCCACGCCCCCGCCGCGCACCGCGCCGCGGATGCAGGCGATGGTAGGCTTTGCGAGTTGGTAGAGCGTGTACAGCATGCGGGCCGTCAGGTGCGCCGCGTCGAAATTCTGTTCGGGCGTGTAGGTCGCGCTTTTTTTCATGTGGGTGATGTCGGCGCCCGCGCAGAAGCTTTTGCCCGCGCCGACGAGCACCACTGCACGCACCCTGGCATCAGCTTCGAGTTGTTTCAGCGTTGCGTCCAGCGCTTCCGCCATCTCGGGGTCGAAAGCGTTGTGGACTTCGGGACGGTTGAGGATCACCGTCGCATTGCCATCAGAGTCGATTTGCGCGAGTACCTTGTCACTCATGGTGTGGTTCCAGGTTATAAGAGTCCCTAACATAATGAAACGCATGATGCGCTGGCACGATTTTGGCTCAGGACGCGAAGCTTCCCGCAGGCCCTATCGTGAATATGGGCAAGGGGAGCGACAAAGTCATGGGCCAAAACTCGTGCCAGCCCGAAGGGTTGCGATCAAAATCGGCGCTGACTTTGTCGGCCGGCTTGACCATATTCGCGATATGCTCTGCGCCGTCCTTCGCGTCATCACCAATTTTGATCGCAACGCACACGTGTTTCATTATGTTAGGGACTCTAAGTGCTGCGTGCCAGTATTCGGAATGTGACATGCATGCCTACATGCGGAACACGCCGAAGCGGGTTTGCTCCGCGGGCGCATTGCAGCTTGCCGCCAGTCCGAGCGCCAGCATCCGGCGCGTGTCTTTGGGATCGATGATGCCGTCGTCCCACAGCCGCGCGCTGGCGTAGTAGGCACTGCTTTGGCGCGCATATTGTTCAACGACGGGCGCCTTGAATGCGGCCTCATCTTCTGCGCTCCATGCCTTGTCATTTTTTTCCAGTGCGTCGCGCCTGACCTGTGCCAGCACATTGGCCGCCTGCTCGCCGCCCATCACTGAAATCCTGGCGTTGGGCCAGGACCACAGAAAACGCGGCCCGAAGGCGCGTCCGCACATGCCGTAGTTGCCGGCGCCGAAGCTGCCGCCGGTGATGACGGTGAACTTAGGCACTTTGGCGCAGGCGACCGCGGTCACCATTTTGGCGCCGTCCTTGGCGATGCCGCCGGCCTCGTATTTTTTACCGACCATGAAGCCGGTAATGTTCTGCAGAAACACCAGCGGAATGCCGCGCTGGCAGCACAGCTCGATGAAGTGCGTGCCTTTCAGGGCGGACTCCGAAAACAGGATGCCGTTGCTGGCGATGATGCCGATGCGATGGCCTTCGATCTGCGCAAAGCCGCACACCAGCGTGGCGCCGTAGCGCGCCTTGAATTCGTCGAACTCGCTGCCGTCAACAATGCGCGCGATGATTTCGCGCACGTCGAACGGCGTGCGCGGGCTCACCGGGATCACACCGTAGAGTTCGTCGGCTTCGTATAGCGGTGCGGGAAAGGCAGCGGGAGACGTTTGTAACATATTGTTATTATGAATGTTTTTTACGGCGGTGCGGGCAAGCGCCAGCGCCTGCGCATCGTCTTCGGCAAGATGGTCGGCCACGCCCGAGACGCGCGTGTGCACATCGGCGCCGCCCAGTTCTTCGGCGCTCACGACTTCGCCGGTTGCGGCCTTGACCAGCGGCGGGCCGGCGAGAAAGATCGTGCCCTGATTCTTGACCATGATGGTCTCGTCCGACATCGCGGGCACATACGCGCCGCCTGCGGTACACGAACCCATCACGACCGCGATCTGCGCGATGCCGGCCGCCGACATCGTGGCCTGGTTGTAGAAAATGCGGCCGAAGTGATCACGATCGGGGAACACTTCATCCTGGCTGGGTAAATGCGCACCGCCGGAATCAACGAGATAAATGCATGGCAGGCGGTTTTCCAGCGCGATTTCCTGGGCGCGCAAATGCTTTTTCACCGTCAGCGGAAAGTAAGTGCCGCCTTTGACAGTGGCGTCGTTGGCGATGACCATGCAGGCACGGCCATTGACCTGACCCACGCCGGTAATGATGCCGGCCGCGGGCACCGGTTCGTCGTACACCTCCCATGCCGCGAGCGGCGACAATTCCAGAAACGGCGTATCGGCGTCTAGCAGCGCATTGATGCGCTCGCGCGGCAGCAGTTTGCCGCGCCCCTGGTGTTTGGCGCGCGCGGTCTTGTCGCCTCCCTGCCTGACCTGATCGAGCCGGCGCTGGAATTCGTCTACCTGCGTGCGCATGGCCTGTGTCGCGGCCTTGAATTCAGCGGCACCGGTGTCGAGACGGGTTTTGATGACGGCCATGGTCAGTCCTGGAGCCGGTCGAGTTCCGCGCGGTACAGATCGAGCATGGTGCGGTCAAAGCATGCGAACATGATTTTCTCCAGTTTCGCCCCGTCAGTCAGAACAGCGGCGCATTCGCGCACCGCGATTTTCACCGCGTCTGCCAGCGGATAGCCGTAGACGCCACAGCTGATTGCGGGAAAGGCGATGCTGCTAAGCTTGTTCTCGACCGCGAGCCCGAGACTCATCCGGTAGCACGAGGCGAGCAGATCCGGCTCGCCGCGCGTGCCGCCTTGCCACACCGGGCCTACGGTGTGGATCACGTGTTTTGCCGGCAGGCGAAAGCCTTGGGTGATTTTGGCCTGTCCGGTCGCGCAGCCATTGAGGGCGCGGCAGGCTTCGAGCAACTCCGGCCCCGCGGCACGATGAATGGCGCCGTCCACACCGCCCCCGCCCAACAACGCGGCGTTCGCCGCATTGACGATGGCATCGACTTCGAGCGTGACTATGTTGACCTGCTGTGCATGTAGTTTTTCGCGCATACGCTTACTTACATTACATGTTCCAGGTTCCAGGTCGGCCGCTCGCCGCTGTGCTCTTGAACCCGGAACCTGGAACTTTGAACTTGGAACATTGAACGGTTTCATGTTCACCAGCCACCGGTGGCAAGCCACTTTTCCACCTGGTCGAGGCGGTCGGAACCCCAGAACGGTTCTTTGTCGACGATGATGAATGGCGAGCCGAACACGCCGCGCTCTATGGCGGCATCGACTTCGATCTTGAGGCGTTCTTTCACCGCAGGGTCGTTCAGCGCCTGCAACACCTGATCTTTATCCAGCCCCAGTTTGGCCGCGACGTTGGCCGTGACTTCCGGATTGGAGATGTCGCGGTCTTCGGCGAAATAAGCGCGATAAAGCGCCTGCGCGAGTTTTACGGCGAGGTCGCGGTCCTTGTCGCCGACCCAGTAGTAAGCGCGGCTCGGCGCCGTGCTCGAAATCGGAAACTTCGACGGCAGCTTGTACGGCAGGCCGAAGAGCCGTGCCGAGCGCACGAGGTCGTGATTGGCATAGTTGCCTTTGAGCGGTATGGTCGGCAGCGGCTGCTGACCGGTGATCTTGAACGCCGCGCCGAGCAGTATCGGCCGCCAGATCACGCTGCGTCCGAATTTGGCGGCGAGCTCGTCGATTTTAGTGCTGGCGAAATAGCCATAGGGAGAAGAAAAATCGAAGTAAAAGTCGATGGGTTCGGCCATGGCGGATTCCTTATTCAGTCGAGTCGTTCGAGCGCGATGGCGGTGGCCTCGCCGCCACCGATGCACAAGGAGGCGATGCCGCGCTTCACATCGTATTTCTGGAGTGCGGCGAGCAGCGTCACCATGATACGCGCGCCGGATGCGCCCAGCGGATGTCCCAGCGCACAGGCGCCGCCGTGCACGTTGACCTTGTCGTGCGGCAGATTCAGATCGTGCATCGCTGCCAGCGCCACGACTGCGAACGCTTCGTTGATTTCGAACAGATCGGTGGTTTTTTCGTCCCAGCCGGTGATCGCGAACAGTTTCTGTATGGCACCGACCGGCGCGGTGGTGAACCACTGCGGTTCCTGCGAGTGAGTGGCGTGGCCGGCGATTCTGGCGAGCGGTTTAAGTCCGCGCTGTTCCGCCTGCGACAGGCGCATCAGCACCAGGGCCGCCGCGCCGTCGGAAATCGAACTCGAATTGGCCGCAGTTACCGTGCCGTCATTTTTGAATGCGGGTTTGAGCAGCGGAATTTTGTCGGGATTCGCCTTGAGCGGTTGCTCGTCTGTATCAACCATCGTCTTGCCCTTGTTCGTGACGATATTCACCGGCACGATTTCTGCCGCGAAACTGCCGTTCCTGATGGCGTCCTGCGCCCGGGTCAGCGAGGTGATGGCGTAACGATCCTGCGCTTCGCGCGAAAATTGATATTTCGCCGCACAGTCCTCGGCGTAAGTGCCCATCAGGCGGCCGCGGTCATAGGCGTCTTCCAGACCGTCAAGAAACATGTGATCCTTGATTTCGCCATGGCCGAGCCGGAACCCGGCGCGCGCCTTGGGCAGCAGATAAGGCGCATTGGACATGCTTTCCATGCCGCCCGTCACCATCACGTCGTTGGTGCCCAGCGCCAGCATGTCGTGTGCCAGCATCGCCGCTTTCATGCCCGAGCCGCACACTTTGTTGATGGTCATGCACCCTGCTGCCGGCGGTAGCCCGGCGGCCAGTGCCGCCTGTCGTGCCGGCGCCTGACCCTGGCCCGCGGGCAGCACGTTGCCCATGATGACTTCCTGCACATCTTCCGGCCGGATGCCGGCGCGTTCGACCGCGGCACGGATCGCCGCCGCGCCTAGTTCCGGCGCAGGCACTAGTTTGAGATCGCCCAAAAATCCGCCCATGGGGGTGCGCACTGCGCTGACGATGACAATCGGATCGTTTTTCATCCGGTTTGCTCGAACAGTTCGCGCCCGATCAGCCAGCGGCGAATTTCGGAAGTCCCGGCGCCGATCTCGTAGAGCTTGGCGTCGCGCAGCAACCGCCCGGCAGGCGATTCGTTGATGTAGCCCATGCCGCCCAGGCACTGTATGGCTTCGAGCGCCATCCAGGTGGCTTTCTCCGCGGCATACAGGATGGCGCCGGCGGCATCCTTGCGCGCGACATGGCCGGCGTCGCAGGCGCGGGCCACGGCGTAAACATAGGCGCGGCAAGCGTTCATGGTGGTGTACATGTCGGCGAGCTTGCCCTGCATCAACTGGAATGTACCTATGGGCTGGCCGAACTGGTTTCGTTCGTGCACATAGGGCAGCACCACGTCCATGCACGCCTGCATGATGCCCAGGGGGCCGGCGGCGAGCACGACGCGCTCGTAGTCGAGTCCGCTCATCAACACTTCCACGCCCCGGCCTTCCTCGCCCAGCAGGTTTTCCGCGGGCACTTCGCAGTCCTGGAACACCAGTTCGCAGGTGTTGGAGCCGCGCATGCCGAGCTTGTCGAGTTTTTGCGCGGTGGAAAAACCGTTGAACGTTTTTTCGATGATGAAAGCGCTGATGCCGCGCGCCTGGGCCGAGGGATCGGTTTTGGCATAGACCACCAGCACGTCGGCATCCGGGCCGTTGGTGATCCACATCTTGGTGCCGTTCAATAGATAGCGGTCGCCCTTGCGTTCGGCGCGCAGCTGCATGCTGACCACATCCGAGCCGGCATTGGGCTCGCTCATGGCGAGCGCGCCGACATGCTCGCCTGAAATCAAGCCGGGCAGATGGCGCCGTTTCTGCGCCGTGCTGCCGTTGCGGCGGATCTGGTTGACGCACAGGTTGGAGTGCGCGCCGTATGAGAGGCCGACCGCTGCCGAAGCGCGGCTGATTTCCTCCATGGCGACGACATGAGCAACATACCCCATGCCGGCACCACCGAACGTTTCTTCAACGGTGATGCCGAGCAGCCCCAGCGCGCCCAGCTTGCGCCACAGATCGTGCGGGAAATCGTTGGCCTGGTCGATGGCGGCGGCGCGCGGCGCGATTTCGCCTGCGGCAAAGTCCTGCACGGTCTCGCGCAGGAGTGTCAGCGTTTCGTCCAGGCCGAAGTCGAGGGTCGGGTATCGCAACATCGTCGGCTGCCCCTGTTCAATAGTTCAGCATAGTAATACTGTGCGCCAGCCGGTAACTTTTGGCGCCGGCAGGCCGGGCGCCCTGAGCAGATTTGGTTTTTCAGTGTTGTATGCTGTTTCGGACATTTTATACTTACGTTGACGTTAACGTAATGAAAGTCGCAGTCTATGTCACGCCGCCATGGTTTTATGCAGACTTGGTTTTATCATCATTATTTTTTGCACTCAACATGCGGCGGCACTGGTTGGCGAAAAAATTGATTTCATTGAGCATGACTTCGATGTCCTCGCGTTGCAGTTCCAGAAAAGCGCGGCGTTTCTCGAGTTTGCCCAGGAATTCCTCGACCTGTTTTTTTTCGTCCTTGGACAGGTCATACAGTTCGAACAACTCGCGGATGTCACTCAGGGAGAACCCCAGGCGCTTGCCGCGCAATGCGAGTTTGAGCCGGATCCGGTCGCGGTTGCTGAAGATGCGGTTGGTGCCTTCCCGCTGGGGATTCAGCAGCCCCTGTTCTTCGTAGTGGCGTATCGTGCGCGTCGTGACCTCGAATTCGGCGGCGAGGTCGGAAATGGTATAGGTCGTTGTCATTGTGCTATGCAGCAAAACTATGTAGAATCTACAGGACAGCGCATCATAATATGTCGTTTACGTAAGCGTCAAGTTCCGGTTGATATGCTGTGCCGTACTCGCCAAGACCTAAGGAAAGTCCAGATGAACAAAACCAAGCAGACTGAACGCCCGCAGCAGGATCCCGCTGATATGGCAAAACTTTACGCGGACATTGCACAAAAAAGCGGTGAGCTCGTGAACCGCTTTCTGGCAAGCGGCGGCAAGGATACGCATTCAGCGCTTTCCGACGAACTCGGGCTAAGCCAGGCATTTTTCGAGGCGTGGAGCAAGATGCTGTCTGACCCGGCCAAGCTGGCCGAGGCGCAGATGAAGGCGTGGCAGGACTATATGTCGCTGTGGCAGAACGCCATGCTTAAAATGATGGGCCAGGACATCCAGCCCGTGGCTGAGGCCGCGCACGGCGATCGTCGTTTCAAGCACGAGGACTGGCAGCAGAATTTTTTCTACGACTACATCAAGCAGTCGTATCTGATCGCAGCCAAGCACCTGCATCAGTCGCTGGGCAAGGTCGAAGGGCTGGATCAAAAGACTTCGCAGAAAGTCGATTTTTACACGCGTCAGTACATCGACGCACTGTCGCCGTCCAACTTCATGCTGACCAATCCCGAGGTGCTGCGCGAGGCCGTCAATTCGGGCGGACAGAGCCTGGTCAAGGGGCTGAACAACCTGCTCGAAGACCTGGTGCGCGGAGAAGGCGGGCAGCTGCGCATGAAAATGACCGACACCGAAGCCTTCAGGCTGGGCGAGAATATTGCGCTGACCCCGGGCAAGGTGGTTTTCCAGAACGAGTTGTTGCAGCTGATCCAGTACCAGCCGCTGACCAGGGAAGTTCATGCGCGGCCACTGCTGATCATTCCACCTTGGATCAACAAGTACTACATCCTCGACCTGCGCGACAACAATTCTTTCATCAAATGGGCGGTCGGTCAGGGCCACACCGTGTTCGTAATCTCATGGGTTAACCCTGACAAGCGGATGGCGCACAAGAGCTTCGACGACTACCTGCAGGAGGGTGCGCTGGCAGCGCTCGACGCGATAGAGCGCGCTACCGGTGAGCGGGAGATCAACGTCATCGGCTACTGTCTGGGCGGCACTTTGCTCGCCTGCACCCTGGCTTATCTGGACGCCAAAAAAGACAACCGCATACACAGCGCGACGTTCTTCGTCGCCATGATCGACTTCGAGCGCCCCGGCGAACTCGAGGTGTTCATCGACGAGAAGCAGGTCGCGGCGCTGGAGGAAAAAATGAATGTGCGCGGTTATCTCGAAGGCAGCGAGATGGCACACACTTTCAACATGCTGCGCGCCAACGATCTGATCTGGTCGTTCGTCGTCAACAATTACCTGCTGGGAAAAGACCCGTTTCCGTTCGACCTGCTGTACTGGAACTCGGATTCGACGCGCATGCCAGCGGCGATGCACAGTTTCTACCTGCGCAACATGTATCTGGGAAACCTGCTCCGGGAGCCGGGAGGCATTACGCTCTCCGGCGTGCCGATCGACGTCACCCGCATCAAGACCCCGGCGTATTTCATTTCCACCGTCGAGGACCACATTGCACCGTGGAAATCGACTTATGCCGGTGCGAAACTGCTCAAGGGGCCGGTGCGTTTCGTGCTGGGCGGCTCGGGACATATCGCCGGCATCATCAATCCGCCGGCGGCGAACAAGTACTGTTACTGGACTAACGACGATCGGGTTGCCGACCCCGATGCATGGCTGGTGCAGGCCGCGCAGCATCCGGGGTCGTGGTGGGCCGACTGGGGCCGCTGGGCGGCGCAGCACGGTGGCGGGAAAGTCGCCGCGCGCATCCCGGGCAAGGGCAAACTCAAAGCGCTAGAGGATGCGCCGGGTGCGTATGTGAAAGTGCACGTCGACGCACATCCCCACAAACGGAAGTCCAAACCCTGATTACGGCGCCCCGGTGGCGCTACAATTCGTGATGCCGGTATAGGGCCTGTTAACAATTACCACATCTCACGCGGTAATTGTTAACAGGCCCTAGTGACGGCGTCAGGCAGGCGAACCGCGGTGCGGTTTCACGGGCCGGCAATCCTTTGCCGGCGAGGGGTCTGTTTTTGGAGGACGGCCGGTGCAGATCAAACATGCTGTGTTTCTCGTGACGGGCGGCGGTTCCGGGTTGGGTGAGGCCACCGTGCGCAGACTGGCTGCGGCTGGAGCCTTGGTGACGATAGTCGATGTCAATCGCGATCAGAGTGAGCAGTTGGCGCAAGACCTGGGTGAAAATGTACTCTTTGCTACAGCCGATGTTACCGATGAAGCGCAGGTCACTGCCGCAATAGCGGTGGCGTGCAGCAAGTTCGGCGCGCTACACGGCGCGATCAACTGCGCGGGCATCGCTCCGGGCGAACGCGTGCTCGGCAAAAATGGTCCGCACCGCCTCGAATCATTCAACCGGGCGATCCAGATCAATCTCGTCGGCACGTTCAACGTGACGCGGCTTGCGGCGCAGGCGATGGAAAAAAATGCACCCAATGCCGACGGCGAGCGCGGCATCATCATCAACACCGCATCGGTTGCCGCTTTCGATGGCCAGATCGGCCAAGCGGCCTACAGCGCGTCCAAAGCGGGCGTGGCCGGCATGACGTTGCCGATTGCGCGTGAGCTGGCAAAACACGGCATCCGCGTCATGAGTATCGCGCCCGGGCTGTTCGAGACGCCGATGATGGCGGGCTTCGCTGACGAGCTGAAAGCCTCGCTTGCCTCGCAGGTGCCGTTTCCAGCGCGGCTGGGCAGGCCGGAGGAATTCGCGATGCTGGTCGAGCAGATCATCGTCAACCCGATGCTGAACGGTGAAGTGATCCGGTTGGATGGCGCGCTGCGGATGAACGCAAAATGATTAAGGGTTTGACATGACTTTCCAGAACATTCTCCTAGAACAACCTGAGCCCGGCATCTACCTGCTGACGCTCAACCGGCCGCAAGCGCTCAACGCGCTCAATGCGCTGACGCTCGCAGAACTGGCGCAGGCGATCGCGCGGGTCATGGCCGATGAGTCCGCGCGCGTGCTGCTGGTGACGGGCAGCGGCGAGAAAGCGTTTGTCGCCGGCGCCGACATCAGCGAAATGCAGAACCTGACCGCAAACGAGGCGCGCGCCTTTTCGGAAAAAGGCATGCGCGTGATGCATGCGCTCGAAGCGCTGCGGGTGCCGGTGATCGCGCTGGTCAACGGTTATGCGCTGGGCGGCGGCTGCGAGCTGGCGCTGGCGTGCGACTGGATCCTCGCAGCGGACAACGCGGTGTTCGGGCAGCCGGAAGTGAATCTGGGCATTCCGCCGGGCTTCGGCGGCACGCAGCGCCTGGCGCGGCAGGTGGGGCGTGCGATGGCGCTGGAGCTGATCATCACGGCGCGCCAGGTGAAAGCCGACGAAGCGCTGCGAATCGGCCTCGCCAATCATGTTTATCCCGCAGCGGAACTTCGCGATCAGGGATTGGAGATGGCGCGCACCATCGCCGCCAAGGGACCGGTGGCGGTGAGCCTCGCCAAGCAGGCGGTGCATTGCGGCCAGCATCTTGATCTCGCCAGCGCCTGCGAACTGGAAACGAATGTGTTCGCGCGCACCTTCAGCACCGAGGACCAGAAGGAAGGCATGCGCGCCTTTCTCGAAAAGCGCGCCGGGAAGTTCAAAGGCCGGTAACGCTTTCCGGATTTCCCCCCTTGCGCACGAGGTCTTTGCTTGCGCAGCGCAGCATGCGCGCGCGGGTTGCGGGAGGGGGCGATGATATAATTTCCATATTCGGGGACTTGGAGCTCGTTTCATCACGTTCGGACGCTTGGGCGCCAAAAGTGCCTGAAAGTCCTACAGAACAAACCTCACAAAGGTAGTGCCATGGATATGAGAGACATCCTGCCTGATTCCGATCCGCAGGAAACAAGGGAATGGCTGGAAGCGCTGGCATCCGTGCTCGAACACGAGGGCCCGGACCGCGCGCACTTCCTGCTCGAAAAGCTGGTCGACAAGGCGCGTCATTCGGGCGCCTATATTCCGTACAACGCCAACACCGCGTACATGAATACCATCCCGCCGAACCGTGAGGAACGCTCGCCGGGCGATGCTGAAATCGAGAATGATATCCGGTCGCTGGTCCGCTGGAATGCCATGGCGATGGTGGTGCGCGCCAACAAGGACTCTTCCGAGCTCGGGGGCCATATCGCAAGCTTCGCCTCCGCAGCAACACTTTACGATATCGGCTTCAACCACTTCTTCCGCGCGGCCAACGAACACTTTCACGGCGATCTCGTCTACGTTCAGGGGCATTCGGCGCCGGGGATATACGCCCGTGCCTATCTGGAAGGCCGCATTACCGAAGCGCAGCTCGAGAATTTCCGTCGCGAAGTCGATGGCAAAGGCCTGTCCTCCTATCCCCATCCCTGGCTGATGCCGGATTTCTGGCAGTTCCCCACGGTATCGATGGGCCTCGGGCCGCTGATGGCGATCTACCAGGCGCGTTTCATGCGCTATCTCAAGGACCGCAGCCTCATCGAAGCGCAGGGCCGCAAAGTATGGGCGTTCATGGGCGATGGCGAGATGGACGAACCCGAATCGCTGGGCGCGATTTCGCTCGCCGGGCGCGAGAAGCTCGACAACCTGATCTTCGTCATCAACTGCAACCTGCAGCGTCTCGACGGCCCGGTGCGCGGCAACGGCAAGATCATCCAGGAACTCGAGGCCCATTTCCGCGGCGCCGGCTGGAACGTGATCAAGGTGATCTGGGGCTCGTACTGGGAGCCGCTGTTCATGCGCGACAAGACCGGGATCCTGCTGAAACGCATGGAAGAGTGCGTGGACGGCGAATACCAGACCTTCAAGTCCAAGGACGGCGCCTATGTGCGCAAGCATTTCTTCGGCAAGTATCCGGAATTGCTCGATATGGTGGCCCACATGTCGGATGACGATATCTGGCGCTTAAACCGCGGCGGCCACGATCCGCACAAGGTTTATGCCGCGTATGCGGCGGCGGTCAAGCACCGGGACCAGCCCACCGTGATCCTGGCCAAGACCGTCAAGGGCTATGGCATGGGCGAGGCGGGCGAGGGCCAGAACATCACCCATCAGCAGAAGAAGATGGGAACGGCATCGATCAAGGCGTTTCGCGACCGCTTTGATGTACCCATCCCCGACGACAAGCTTGAGGAGGTGCCGTTTTACCGGCCCCCGTCGGACAGCCCCGAGATGAAATATCTGATGGATCGAGTCAAGGCCATGGGTGGCCTGTTGCCGGCGCGCCGCCGCACCGCGCCGCCGCTCGAGGTGCCGCCGCTGTCTGCGTTCGAAACCCAGTTAAAGGGCACTGAAGACCGCGAGATATCGACCACCATGGCGTTCGTGCGCATTCTCAACACCATCATCCGCGACAAGACGCTCGGCAAGCTGGTGGTGCCCATCGTGCCCGACGAGTCGCGCACGTTCGGCATGGAGGGCATGTTCCGGCAGCTCGGCATCTATTCCCACGTCGGCCAGCTCTACACGCCGCAGGACGCCGACCAGCTGATGTTCTACAAGGAGGACAAGAAGGGGCAGATCCTGGAAGAAGGCATCAACGAAGCGGGTGCGATGTCGTCATGGATCGCCGCCGCCACCTCGTACAGCAGCAACGGCGTGACGATGATTCCGTTTTACATTTTTTATTCGATGTTCGGTTTCCAGCGCATCGGCGATCTTGCCTGGGCGGCAGGCGACATGCGCGCGCGCGGCTTCCTGCTGGGCGGCACGGCCGGCCGCACCACGCTCAACGGCGAAGGCTTGCAGCACGAGGACGGCCACAGCCATGTGCTGGCCTCGACCATTCCCAACTGCGTGTCCTATGACCCGACCTTTGCTTACGAGCTCGCGGTGATCATCCAGGACGGCATGCGCCGCATGTATCAGGAGCAGGAGGACGTCTATTACTACATTACCGTGATGAACGAGAACTATACGCATCCGGCGATGCCCGAAGGTGTCGAAAAAGGGATACTCAAGGGGATGTACCTGCTCAGCGAAGGCAAGGCCAGGAAGAACCAGCCCAGGGTGCAGTTGCTTGGCAGCGGGACCATCCTGCGCGAGGTGATTGCCGGAGCCGAGTTGTTGAAAAAGGATTTCGGCATCGCGGCCGATATCTGGAGCGTGACCAGCTTCAACGAGCTGCGGCGCGACGGGCTGGAGACGCAGCGCTGGAACATGCTGCATCCGGAAGCGGAGCCACGCCTCTCGCATGTCGAGCAGTGTCTGAAGGACAGGCCCGGCCCGGTGGTCGCGGCCAGCGATTACATGAAGATATTCGCCGACCAGATCCGCGCTTTCCTGCCGACGCATAATTTCATCACGCTCGGCGCCGATGGCTTCGGCCGCTCGGACACCCGCAAGCAGTTGCGCAAGTTCTTCGAGGTTGATCGTCACTACGTTGCGGTCGCGGCCCTGAAAGCGCTGGCTGATCAGGAAGCGGTGCCGCGCAAGAAAGTCACCGAGGCGATCAAGAAATATGGCATCGATCCGGAGAAACCGAATCCGACGACAGTTTAAAACCAGGATTCAGGATCAAGGATTCAGGATTCGGTCAAAAGCGAGAGCCGCCCGCGTGACCTGTTTTCCCTGAATCCCGAATCCTGAGTCCCGAATCCTATATAAGGTTGAGCATGAGCAATCTGGTCGAAGTAAAAGTCCCCGACATCGGGGACTACAAGAACATCCCGGTCATCGAAGTCCTGGTCAAGCCCGGCGACAAAGTTGCCGCCGAAGATTCGCTGCTCACGCTCGAATCCGACAAGGCGACGATGGAAGTTCCGTCGCCCGCAGCCGGGGTGGTGAAAGAGCTGAAGGTCAAGGTCGGCGACAAGGTGTCCGAAGGTACGCTGGTGTTGACGCTGGAGGCTGACGTTGCCGCCGCTGCACTACAGAAGCCGGAGCCGGCGGTATCTGCGCCGCCAGCCGCCGAGCGCAAGCCGGCGTCTCCCGTGAAGCCTGTCGCTGCGCCCGCCGAACCGCAGCTCCGGGCGCCTGAACCGGAATCCGCTGCTCCGGCCGGCGATGCCGTTGCGGCGCATGCGAGCCCCTCGGTGCGGCGACTGGCGCGCGAGTTTGGCGTGGACCTGTCTCGTGTCAAAGGCACGGGGCCCAAGCAGCGCATCCTCAAGGAGGATGTGCAGAACCACGTCAAGACGGAGCTGAGCCAGCCTCGCGGCGGCACTGCGGCTGCAGGCGGCATGGGTTTCAATCTGCCGCCGCTGCCGCAAGTCGATTTTGCCAAGTTCGGCCCGGTCGAATCGAAACCGCTGTCGCGCATCAGGAAACTCTCCGGCGCCTTCCTGCACCGCAACTGGGTCAGCATCCCGCACATCACCCAGCACGATGAAGCCGACATTACCGAACTCGAGGCGTTCCGCAAATCGCAGGCGGATGAGGCCAAAAAAAGCGGCATCAAGTTCACCATGCTGGGCTTCCTGATGAAAGCGGTGGTGGTGGCGCTGAAACAACATCCTGAATTCAACGCCTCGCTCTCGCCCGACGGCGAAAACCTGATCATCAAGCAGTACTATCATATCGGTGTCGCGGTCGACACGCCCAACGGGCTGGTGGTGCCGGTGATCAGGGATGCCGACAAGAAAGGCCTGCTGGAGATTGCAAAGGATCTGGGAGAGATGAGCGCGCGCATGCGGGCCGGCAAGATTGCGCCGGCCGACCTGCAGGGCGGATGCTTCTCGATCTCCAGCCTCGGTGGCCTTGGCGGAACCTTGTTCACCCCTATCATCAATGCCCCCGAGGTGGCGATCCTCGGCGTCGGCAAGGCAATGATGAAGCCGGTGTGGAACGGCAAGGAATTTACGCCGCGGCTGATGCTGCCGCTGTCGCTGTCCTACGACCACCGCGTGATAGACGGCGCCCAGGGCGCGCGCTTCATCTCGTTCCTGAGCTCGGTGCTGTCCGATATCCGCCGGCTGGTGCTTTAGTGAATAAGGCGAGAGGCGAGAGGCGAGAGGCGGGTCGATGCGCCAGCAAGCGCTTTGCGCCTCACTCATCACTCCTCACCCCTCACGGGAGCTGTTGACGCATGTCAACTCCGACCGCCCCCATCGGCATCCTCGGCGGCACTTTCGATCCGGTTCATTTCGGCCATCTGCGCCTGGCGCAGGAAATCGGGCAGGCGCTGAAACTCGACGAAGTGCGCTTCATTCCCAGCGGCACGCCGCCGCATCGTGGCTCGCCGCAGGCTTCTGCAGCCGACCGCCTGGCGATGGTGAGTCTGGCGATTGGGGATAATCCACTGTTCAGTGTCGATGACCGCGAAATCCGGCGGGCAGGCACCGACTATACCGTGGACACGCTCACCGAACTGCGCCGTGAATTGGGCGCCTCGCGCCCCATCTGCCTGCTGCTCGGGGCCGATGCGTTTCTCGATCTGGCGACGTGGAGCCGCTGGCATGAGCTTTTTGTCCTCGCCCATGTCGTGATCGCGCACCGTCCCGGGTTCGCGGTCGATACCTGGCAGGCGCGCATGCCGCAGCCGCTCGCCAAAGAATACTCGGCGCGGCTGATGCAGCAGCCGCTTGCCGTGCATCTGGCCGCCGCCGGCGGCGTGGCCGTGGCGCCGATCGCGGCGCTGGACATTTCGGCAACCCTGATCCGTGACGGGGTAGGCCGCGGTGCAAGTCCGCGTTATTTGCTACCGGACTCCGTTCTCGACTATATTCATTCCAAGGGACTTTACGTTCAGGACATTAATGAGACACGATAAAATTACCAAGGCTGCGATCAGCGCGCTGGAAGACATCAAGGCGCGCGACATCGTGGTGCTCGATGTAAAAAAAATGACCTCGATGTTCGACAAGGTCATAGTGGCAAGCGCCGATTCGGCGCGTCAGGGCAAGGCGCTCTCCAAGAACCTGCAGGAAAAGCTCAGGGCGATCGGTTCGAAAGTGTATGGCGTCGAGGGCGAGCAGACCGGCGAGTGGGTGCTGGTTGACCTCGGGTCGGTCGTGGTTCACATCATGCAGCCCACGATCCGCCAGTATTACAATCTCGAGGAGTTGTGGTCGCCGCCCGCAGCCAAACCGCGACGACGCGCTTCAAAAGCGACAGCCGCCTGATTATTACATATACATGAAACTCCATGTCGTGGCGGTAGGCCACCGCATGCCGGAATGGGTCAACGCTGGATTCGAGGAGTATGCGAAGCGCATGCCGCGCGAGGCGCGCCTGTTCCTGACGGAAATCAAGCCCGAAAGCCGTGGCAGTGGTGCTGCCGGCGCGCAGGCTGTAGCACGGATGTTGCGCGACGAGCACAAGCGGATTGTTGCGGCGCTTCCGGCAGGGTGCTGCAAAGTGGTGCTCGATGAACGCGGCCGCAGCTTTCCCACGCGGCAGCTTGCCGATACCATGGCCCGGTGGCAGCAGGAGGGGCGGGATATCGCGTTCGTCATCGGCGGAGCCGACGGGACCGCGGCGGCGCTCCGGGAGGAGGCGGACTTGTTGTGGTCGCTGTCGCCCCTTACACTGCCGCACGCGCTGGTGCGGGTGGTGCTGGCCGAGCAGCTTTACAGGGCGATATCGATTTTGAAGAACCATCCCTATCACCGCGAGTGAGGAGTAATGAGTAATGAGTAATGAGTGAGGATGCTGCGACGGAAGCGCCGTAGCTCATCCGCATACTTTTCCATCCGCGACCCATTACAAACGATCACATGGCAGAAAAACGCATTTATCTCGCTTCACGCAGTCCGCGCCGCCGCGAGCTTTTAAAGCAAATCGGCGTGAATTTCGAATTGCTGTTGATGCGCGAGGATCCCAAGCGCGGCTTCGATGTGAATGAGACGCCGCTTCCGGACGAGTCGCCGGGCGTTTACGCGCTGCGTGTCGCCACCAGCAAAGCCAGCTTTGCCGCGCGCCAGATCGCGCAGCGCGCGCTGCCGCTCAATCCGGTGCTGGCCGCGGACACCACGGTGGTGCTCGATGACCAGGTGATCGGCAAACCCGATGACGCAGAACATGCGGCGCGCATACTTCGCAGCCTGTCGGGACGCGAGCACACGGTCATCACCGCCGTCGCGGTGGCCCGAAAAGATCAGATCGAAACGCAGATCTCGGTTTCAACGGTGCAGTTCCGCGATCTTTCCGAAACCGCAATCCGCCGCTATATCGCGAGCGGAGAGCCGCTCGGCAAGGCCGGCGCCTACGCCATCCAGGGGCGCGCGGCGGCATTCATCATCCGGATCGAGGGCAGCTATTCGGGCATCATGGGTTTGCCTCTGGCCGAGACGGCGGAACTGCTGCAGAAGTTCGACATCGAAATACTGTAACCGGCGCCCTCCCGCCCGATGGCCGAAGATATTCTCATCAATGTCACCCCGCAGGAAACCCGCGTCGCCGTAATCGAGCACGGCATCGTGCAGGAACTGCACATCGAGCGCACTTCCGCGCGCGGTCTGGTCGGCAGCATCTTTACCGGGCGCGTGGTGCGGGTGCTGCCGGGCATGCAGTCGGCCTTCGTCGACATCGGCGGCGAGCGCGCGGCGTTCCTGCATGTCGCGGACATCTGGAGCAATCGCCACAATGGCGATCCCATCGTGCCGATCGAGCGACTGTTGTCCGAAGGCCAGAATCTGATGGTGCAGGTGATCAAGGATCCGATCGGCACCAAGGGCGCGCGCCTGTCTACCCAGATCAGCATTGCGGGCAGGCTCCTGGTCTACCTGCCGCAGGATACCCATATCGGCATTTCCCAGCGCATCGAGGACGAGGAAGAACGCCAGCATTTGCGCGAGAAACTGCAGCAACTGCTGCTGCCTGAGGAAAAGGGCGGCTACATCATCCGCACCATGGCCGAGACCGCGTCGGACCGTGAGCTCGCCCTCGACATCGATTATCTGAGAAAACTGTGGCACGGCATCCAGGAAAAAGCGCAGGCGGGCACGGCGCTTGCCCTGCTTTACCGCGATCTTGATCTGAGCCTGCGCGTGCTGCGCGATTTCGTGAACGAGGAAACCAAGCGCATCCTGATCGATTCGCACGAGACCTTTCAGACCATGCAGAATTTTGCCCGCGAGTTCACGCTGGCCGGGGCGGAACGCATCGAGCACTACCAGGGTGAGCGCCCGCTGTTCGATCTCTTCGGAACCGAGGACGAAATCGAAAAAGCCCTGGCACGGCGCGTCGATCTGAAGTCCGGCGGCTATCTCATCATCGACCAGACCGAAGCGCTGACCACCATCGACGTCAACACCGGCGGTTTTGTCGGCGTACGCAGTTTCGACGACACCATCTTCAAGACCAACCTCGAGGCGGCGCAGGTGATCGCGCGCCAGCTGCGGTTGAGGAATCTCGGCGGCATCATCATCATCGACTTCATCGACATGGACACCGAGGAACACAAGAATGCCGTGTTGAACGAATTCAGAAAGGCGCTGGCGCGCGACCGCACGCGCATGACCGTCAACGGGTTTACCCAGCTGGGGCTGGTGGAGATGACGCGCAAGCGCACGCGCGAATCGCTGGCCCATGTGCTGTGCGTGGCGTGTCCGGTGTGCGAGGGGCGCGGGCAACTCAAAACCGCGCAGACCGTGTGCTATCAGATCCTGCGCGAACTGCTGCGCGAGGCGCGCCAGTTCAGCGCGCGGGAATTCCGCATCCTCGCTTCGCAGCAGGTGATCGACATGTTCCTCGACGAGGAGTCTCAGACTCTCGCCATGCTCTCCGATTTCATTGGCAAACCGGTGTCGCTGCAGGTCGAAAGCGTCTACAACCAGGAGCAGTTCGACATCGTGCTGATGTAAGGCAGTATGCAGCGCCCCGCCCGGGTAGGGGATGCTTATAACTTGTTGTTTTAATTACATTATTAACTCAGCGCCTCCATCCGCACCTGCGGACGCAGCAAGGATTAGCGCCTGTGGACAGGCGCTGCGGCGCTGGTGATCCGCGCGAGGATCGCACTACCGGCGCCGGCGATATCCACCACTTTGCGCCGGCCGCGCGCACCATGGCGTAGGGTGATCCGGGAGGAAGGCAACTGCAGGAAGCGGTGCAGAAAATCGAGCAGCGCGGCGTTCGCCTTGTTGTCGACAGCGGGCGCGGCGACTCTGATCTTGAGCGCATCCCCGTGTACCCCGGCAATTTCACTGACTTTTGCGTTGGGTTGCACATGAATGCTCAGCGTCAGGCACCCGCTGCCGGGATCCAGCCGGCACCAGGACGGTGCCACGGCCATTAGAGCATCCGCGACAATGTCATTTCGAGCCAGGCCACCGGAACCATCAGCAGCAGCTGGCAGCTGATAATGACGAACAGCGGCGACAGATCGACATTGCCTATCGGCGGAATCCGTTTCTGAAACAGGCGCAGAAAAGGCCGCGTCATGCTGTTCAGCAGCGGCGCCAGCGGACTGTATGAATTGACCCAGGACAGCACCGCCTGAATGATCACCGCCACCATCACGATGTAGATCACGAGCTTGATGAGCGTCACGACGGACAGCAGCGCCAGTAGGGCCAGCGTGGTGCCGGCTGCATCGCCCAGTTGATAGCCCTTGATCTGGAGCACGATCAGCGCTTCGAGCAGTTGCGCGAGCCATGCCAGCGTGAGCGTTGCCAGATCGTAGCCCCACAGCCCGGGTATGATGCGTCGCGCCGGGAGCACCGCAAAATTGGTGAGTGCGCCAAGGAAATCCGACAGCGGGTTGCGGTATGACGAGCGTGTGCACTGAAGGTAAAAGCGCAGCAGCAGCGCGACCGTAAACAGCCCGAATGCGGTATCGACCAGAAATATCAGGGCGCCGGTAAGCATCACTTGCCGAATTCGTCGCCGAGTTCGCGCGAGCGTTGTGCCGCCGCGCTCACGGCGCGCGCGATGATCTGCCGGAGGTGGTCTTTTTCCATGGTGTCGAGCGCGCGCTCGGTGGTGCCGCCTTTGGAAGTCACGCGCGCACGCAGTTCAGAAACGTCTTCGCTGCTGCCGGCGGCGAGCTTGATGGCGCCCGAGAAGGTGTCGAGCGCCAGTTGCCGCGCCTGCGCCGCGTCCAGGCCGAGTTCCGCTGCCGCCTGCTGCAGCGCTTCGATAAAGTAGAACACATAGGCCGGCCCGCTGCCGGATACCGCGGTAACTGCGTCCATCTGCTCTTCGCGCGCCAGCCACAGCGTGGAGCCCACGGCGCCCATTATCTTTTCCGCCTGCGCGCGGTCCGTGGCTGCCACCGCGGGCATCGCGTACAGCCCCGAAATGCCGGAGAGCACCAGCGCCGGGGTATTGGGCATCACGCGCACGATGCGCGGGTAATCGCCGAGCCAGCGCGATAAATCGGCGGCGCGTATGCCGGCGGCAATGGACATTACCAATTGTGAGGCGAGGCCAGGACGAACAGCCATCGCAACCGCCCGCATCTGCTGCGGCTTGGCGGCGAGCACGATGCAGTCGCTGCCATCCATGCCGGGACCCGCTTCGGCGTATGTCCTGATGCCGAATGTGGTTTCCAGGCGGGCACGGGCGCCGGCGTCGGGATCGACCGCGCGCAGGGCGTGTGAATGCCAGCCCTTTTGCAGCAGTCCGCCGATGATGGCGCTGGCCATGTTGCCGCCGCCGATGAATGTAATGTTCATAAAAAACTTTAGCCACAGAGGGCACAGAGATCACAGAGGAAAACCAACAATTCTTACGCGAATATTACGCAATTCAAGCCGCCCTGTCTTTCTCTGTGTTCTCCGTGTTCTCTGTGGTTTATGCTTTTTGCCGTTGCCCGAAGATCGCGGTGCCCACGCGCACCATGGTCGCGCCCTCGGCGATGGCGGCTTCCAGGTCGTCCGACATGCCCATCGACAGCGTATCGAGCTGGATGCCGGCCGCGACCAGTTGGTCTTTGATCTCCCGCAGCAGCGCGAAACGCCGCCGCTGCAACTGCATATCGGGCGTCGGTTCGGGGATCGCCATCAGGCCGCGCAGGCGCAGCCGCGGCAGGGCGAGGATGGCGCGCGCCAGTTCGAGTTCCGCGCCGGGGGCAACTCCGCTTTTGCTGTCCTCGCCGCTGACATTGACCTGCATGCAAACATCGAGCGGGGGCAGGTGCGCGGGACGCGCGTCGTTCAGGCGCTGCGCGATCTTTGCGCGCGCTATGCTGTGCACCCACTGGAAATGCCCGGCGATGGCGCGCGTCTTGTTGCTCTGGATCGGCCCGATAAAATGCCAGATCAGCGGCAGATCCGACAATTGCGTGACTTTTTCCACGGCCTCCTGCACATAACTCTCGCCGAAAGCACGCTGCCCCGCGGCATGGGCCTCTGCGATGGCTTGCGCCGGGAAGGTTTTGCTGACCGCAATCAGCTCGACCTCGGAAGCGATTCGCCCCGCGGTCTGCGCGGCGCGTTCTATGCGTTCACGCACGGCTTGCATGTTTGCGGCAATTGTTGCCATAATTTTCCCGGTGTCGTTCGGGCTGTTCAGTGTAAAATCAAACCTTAAGCGTGATTGCGGTCCGGATTGCGCCGCAACGGAGCAATTATAATGGACATCTCAGAACTCCTGGCCTTCGTAGTCAAGAACAAAGCGTCCGATCTGCACTTGTCGTCGGGCCTGCCGCCGATGATCCGCGTGCAGGGAGACATACGCCGCATCAATCTGCCGTCGCTCGAGCATAAAGACGTGCATGCGATGGTTTACGACATCATGAATGACGGCCAGCGCAAGTTCTACGAGGAAAACCTCGAGTGCGACTTCTCGTTTGCGATCCCCAACCTCGCGCGCTTTCGTGTCAACGCCTTCGTGCAGCAACGCGGCTCCGCCGCAGTGTTCCGGACCATTCCGTCCAAGGTGCTGTCGCTGGAAGACCTCAAGTGCCCGAAGAGTTTTGTCGACATCGCCAACCAGCCGCGCGGCGTGGTGCTGGTGACGGGCCCGACGGGTTCAGGCAAGTCGACGACGCTCGCGGCCATGGTCGATCACGTCAATGCCAACGAGCAGGGTCACATTCTGACGGTCGAGGATCCTATCGAGTTTGTGCACGAATCCAAAAAATGCCTGATCAACCAGCGCGAGGTCGGGCCGCACACGCTGTCGTTTGCCAATGCGCTGCGCTCCGCGCTGCGCGAGGATCCGGACATCATTCTGGTGGGCGAGATGCGCGACCTGGAAACCATACGGCTGGCAATGACCGCGGCCGAAACCGGCCACCTGGTGTTCGGCACGCTGCACACCAGTTCCGCGGCGAAGACCATAGACCGCATCATCGACGTGTTCCCGGCCGAGGAAAAGGAAATGATGCGCGCGATGCTGTCGGAATCCCTGCGCGCAGTGATTTCGCAGACGCTGCTCAAGACCAAGGATGGCAACAGTCGCGTTGCGGCGCACGAGATCATGATTGCAACGCCGGCCATACGCAACCTGATCCGCGAGTCCAAGGTGGCGCAGATGTATTCGGCGATCCAGACCGGCGCGGGAGTGGGCATGCAGACGCTGGACCAGAACCTGCAGGATCTGGTCAAGCGCAACATCGTTTCCGCATCCGAGGCACGCGGCAAGGCGATGAACAAGGATTTGTTTCAGGGCGCTTAGCGCGCGGCATAGCCGTATTGAGCTTCGAGCTGTTGCCCGTTTGGACTATTCAAGAGGTAATCCATGGAAAGAGACCAGGCTGTCAAGTTCACCCATGACCTTCTGCGGGCGATGGTCGCCAAGAAGGCTTCGGATCTGTTTCTCACGGTCGGCTACCCGCCTGCGATCAAGCTCGACGGCAAGATGACCCCGGTGGCGAATCAGCCGCTGACGGCGCAGCACACCGCCGAACTTGCACGCGCCATGATGAACGACAAGCAGGCCGGCGAGTTCGAGGCGACCAAAGAGTGCAATTTCGCCATCAGCCCCGGCGATATCGGCCGCTTCCGCGTCAATGCCTTCATACAGCAGGGCCGCATCGGCATCGTGCTGCGTACCATCACCACCGCGATACCGAAATTCGAGGATCTCAACCTGCCCACGGTGCTGAAGGACGTGGTGATGACCAAGCGCGGCCTTATCATCATGGTCGGCGGCACGGGCTCGGGAAAATCGACGTCACTGGCGGCAATGGTCGGCTACCGCAACGAAAACAGCTATGGCCATATCATCACCATCGAGGACCCGATCGAATACGTGCACGAACACAAGAACTGCGTGATCACGCAGCGCGAAGTGGGTGTGGATACCGACTCCTGGCACGCCGCGCTCAAAAACACCTTGCGCCAGGCGCCGGACGTTATCCTTATCGGCGAGATCCGGGACCGCGAAACCATGGATTATGCGATTGCTTTCGCCGAGACCGGCCACCTGTGCATGTCAACGCTGCATGCCAACAGCGCCAACCAGGCGCTGGACCGCATCATCAACTTCTTCCCGGAGGAACGCAAACACCAGTTGCTGATGGACCTTTCGCTCAACGTGCGCGCACTGGTCTCGCAGCGCCTGATTCCGAAAAAAGACGGCAAGGGGCGTGTCGCGGCGGTAGAGATCATGCTCAATTCGCCGTTGATCGCTGACCTCATCTTCAAGGGCGAGGTGCAGGAGATCAAAAGTATCATGGGCAAGTCGCGTGAACTCGGCATGCAGACCTTCGACCAACACCTGTTCGATATCTACGAGACCGGGCAGATCAGCTACGAGGATGCGCTGCGCAACGCCGACTCGGTCAACGAACTGCGGCTCATGATCAAGTTGAACAGCAAGGATGCCAAGGAAAAGGATGTCATGTCCGGCATCGAACACCTGAACATCGTCTGATACCGGACACTGTGTGCCGGATCAGATGCGCCGGTTCGAACGGTCGGCAATGCCGCCGTTCAACCGGTGCGGATTGGAAAAAGCCGGGGTAAGAACCGGCTTTTTTTTATGACCATACCTTTCGATCTTTCAACCTTTGTCATCGCCGCCGCCGCCGTTGCGGCGGCCTACGTGATATTCGGCATTTCGGCGTTTGGCGCCGCGCTGTTCACGGTGCCGCTGCTGTCGTTTTTTTATCCGCTGGATTTCGTGTTGCCGATGGTGGTGTTGCTTGATCTGGCCGCGGCGCTCGCGCTGGGGCGGCGGTTTTCACGTGAGGCTGACAAGTCGGAACTAAAGTGGCTGGCCCCGTTTTCGATTGCCGGCGCAATTCTGGGCGTGACGCTGCTCGTGACCCTGCCGCGCAGCGCCACGCTCATTGCCCTGGGCGTATTCCTGCTGGCCTACGGCGCTTATTCATTGCACGAGGGCGTGCCCACGCGCAGGGTGAGCCGGGGCTGGGCGCCGGTGGCGGGCTTTGCCGGCGGCACCATGGGCACGCTGTTCGGCGCCGGTGCGCCGCCCTATGCCATTTATCTTTCGCGGCGCCTCCAGGACAAGGGCAGGTTGCGCGCCACCCTGTCCAACATCGTGCTGCTTTCGGTCACCATACGCGCGCTGGTCTTTACGTTCAGCGGCCTGATGCTGGCCGACCGGCTGATCGCCTTCGTCATGCTGGTGCCGTTTGCATTCGCCGGGTTATGGCTGGGCAACCGCATCCACGGCCGGATCTCGCATGCCGCACTGCTGCGCTTCGTCGCCGTATTGCTGGTGCTGATGGGGCTCTCGCTGCTGGGGCGGGCGGTATTTTGAGGAAGCGTATCCGCGGAAGAATTGTAAGTATATGATATTATTGATATATTTATTTATGTGCTGTGGCAGCCTGGGGAGACAAGCGGCATGAAAGACAACACGCTCGGTGCGTACGACATCGCCGATCTGCGCGAACTCGCGCGCCGGCGCCTGCCCAAGGGTGTGTTCGAGTTCTTCGACCGCGGCAACGGCGACGAAGTGGCGGTCGCCAACAACCGCGCGGCGTTCGAGCGCATCAAGCTGAATCCGCACATGCTGGTCGATACCTCCGCGCGCAGCCAGGCGATCACGCTCCTTGGCAAGGCGCAGAAAATGCCGATCGTGGTCGCGCCCACCGGCTCGGCGGGCCTTGCGTGGTACGAAGGTGAAATCGCGCTCGCGCGCGCGGCGAAAGCCGCGGGCATCCCGTTCACGCTGGCGACCGGATCGATGACTTCGCTCGAGCGCGTCGCAGCCGAGGCCGGAGGCAGCCTGTGGTTCCAGGTCTACATGTGGCCGGACCGCTCGCTCTCGCACGGCCTGATCGAGCGCGCTAGGGCGGCGGGATACGAGGCGCTCGTCGTCACGGTCGACACGCCGGTGCCGCCGGGGCGCGAGTACAACCTGAGAAACGGCATGACCGTGCCGTTCCGCTTCACGCGCCGCAACGTGACCGACGTGGCTATGCACCCGCGCTGGCTCGCGGGCGTGCTCGCGCGCTACCTGCTCACCACCGGCATGCCGCGCTACCAGAACTACCCGACCCAGATGAAGGCGCGCATCACCGCACTGCCCATGGGCCGCTCGATGATGGTGACCGACTCGCTGACCTGGGACGACCTGCGTGAAATCCGCAGGCGCTGGCCGCACGCGCTGATGGTGAAGGGGATCCTGCGCGCAGAGGACGCGCGGCTCGCCGCCGACTGCGGCGTCGACGGCGTCATCGTCTCCAACCACGGCGGGCGCGCCGTGGACAGCGCGCGCGCGACTATCGAGATCCTGCCCGAGGTCGTGGCCGCGGCCGGCAGCCGCGTCACCGTGCTCGTCGACAGCGGTTTTCGCCGCGGCGAAGACGTGATCAAGGCGCTGGCGCTGGGCGCGAAAGCGGTGCTGATCGGCCGTGCGCCGCTGCACGGCACCGCCGTCGCCGGCGAGGCCGGTGCCGCGCGCGCGATAGAAATTTACCGCGACGAGATCGACCGCCTCATGGCGCTGATCGGCTGCCCGGGCGTCAGTGCGCTCGACGCGAGCTACCTCGCGCGCTGAGCTCGGTGTATCGTAGCCCGGATGGAGCGCCACGTAATCCGGGAGTTCGGAGGGTTAAAAGCGCGGCCCCGGATTGCACGTTGTTTCATCCAGGCTACCGCACCGCGTCGCGGGCCAGTGTAGCCCGGATGGAGCGCCGCGGAATCCGGGGTCAGGCCGGGGGCTCCCCGAAATCACCCGCATCGAGTCCTGCGCTTCCACCCCAGTCCAACGGTAACATTCCGCGCCTGACGTAATGCGTGAAAGAAGAATACGGCCAGTCTTTTACGTGCGCGACCAGCCCGTGCCGGACAGGGTTGATGTGGATGTAATCGACATGCCGGCAGAGGTCGTCATCGTCCCGGATGGTGTGCTCCCAGAAGCGCCGCTGCCACAGGTTGTATTCGCCTTTGCGATTTCTGACGAGCGGCACGCCGCGCGCAACGAGCGCGTGGGTGAAAAGGCTTTTAATGCGTCGCCAGCGTCCTGAAAAATCGGCATCGCCCGGCGGCAGGTTGAAAATCGTATGTATGTGATCGGGCAGAACCACGATCGCCGCGATCGCGAAAGGCCGTTCGCGCCGGGCAATCCGGAATGCGCAGCGCAGTGCGTCAAGATGGTCGATGAGCAGGCTTGCGCGCCGGTCGTCGAGCGTTGCCGTAAAGAAGAACGTTCCGCCGGGAACGGGATTGCGCCGGTAGAAAACCATGCGAGACCCCGCCCCGGATTGCGCTGTGCTCCATCCGGGCTACGTTGATTGTGATCGTCTCGCGGGCTGGGCGGCAGGCTTCGGCGGATAGCGCAACGGCGCGGTCAGCGCGGATGCGTCGATCTTGCCGAGTTTGAGCAGACGCGCTTCGATTCCCGCGTGGGTGCGGCCGTGCAGCTTCGCCAGTTCGGCGACGGTCTTTCCGGAGTCGAAGCCCGCGGCAAGCCGCTGTTCCTCCTCGGAAGTCCAGCGCGATCCGGCGCCGCTTTGCGGCGGAGCGGCTGGTTTGTGTTCGACAGCGGCCGCAGGCGCAGGCGCGCGGCCGCCTTCGATGGCGCGCACCGCGTCGAACAAGGCCCGCACCGTGTCGGGGTGCTGGTAGGGGCTGTCGGCGGAAAACTTCTCGCCGGTTGCCGGATCGACGCCGCCGGCGAGCGCATTAAGTATCCTGAGCGTGTGTTCACGTTCCATGATGGTTTCCTCCGTAACGTTGTGTGGGAGCGGGATGGGTAACCCCGCATGATGTGAGCAACGCGAAGGCGCGTGGGTGGGTTGACAGCAAACAATCAACCTGAGAGAAGGACGAAAGCAGAAACACGAAGGATTCTTTTCAATACCCGCTTGACGGGTACACGAAGGACACGAAGGAACAATAAAAAATTATGGATCACATCAGGCCATGCTGACGAGTGCAGCGCAAAACGTACTGCCTTGTTCTAATAAATATTTCCCGCCTCTCCCTCGGCGGTGCGGTATTTCCCGCGCCGCTCCTCGACACGGTCGAGCGGGCTCGACTGCGAAGGGCGGAGCAGTGCCTGCAGGCTCAGCCTGTAGGTGCGACCCCGGAGCTGGCGGAGCGCGTCGGCATAATTTCGCAGTCGTAACGCGCGCCTTCGCCGTCACATTCCCAGTAAGTGGGGCCCCTGCTCCAGGCTCCGACGCGCACGCCGCGCCCGCTCTTGTTCAGAACATGCGTGTAGATCATCGTGGTTGACACATCCGAGTGGCCCAGCAGCTCCTGCACTGTGCGTATGTCGTAGCCAGACTGAAGCAGATGCGTGGCGAACCAGCTGAGAAACGCCGTCACTTCAGGTGCACCCATCTCAGCGGGGTGGCGCTTGTTGTTATGGAAAATGAAGTAGCGGATCCAGAACCAATAGGTTTTTTCGGTGCGAGGACTGTAGTGCCGCGAGCGGATCGCCGCGCGAAAGCGATCGATCAGGCGGGGCGCATTAGATGCATTTGAAGAATTCCGCAAGGAATCAGAGACTTGTCCCATAAATAGCTGTTCATCATGTCTGCTGTAGAAACATACTTTGTGTAACGCACTGATTCAGAGGAAAGTTGACGAAACGAACACCGTGGACAATCATGTTAATAAGCACTTTTGCTTATGATTGAACGTTAGGCAGCGGCTTACATGGCCAGATATTGGTGGCAATGCATCTCGTGCGGCGACCGCCCCGCTTGGTTGACGGTCTGTCATTCACGCAGCATAGCCGCCTTCATCTGGGACGAATTGGCGCCAAGCGGCTGGGATCAGCGCCTTCTGCACCGCAGGTGCAAATGTAAACGCCGCTCGCTACGCATCACGTACCGGTTTCAACGCGGAGATCCCGAAAGGATCAGTATCAAACACATCGTTGGGCTTGCCCCGGATGGCGACTATCTCCCTATGCTCTGGGTCACCTTTAGACACTCCAGTCCTCGGACGCATTGGATCGACTTCAAGTACCAAAGGGGCCGCAGCCCTTGGGGTCTCACCAAACGGCTGGTCTTGGAGAAGGCAAGACTTGCGCGCCTGCTGCGAGCGTATGAACAGGCGACTGGTACGGTAATCATGCCGTTGCCTAACTTTAGTTCGAGCGGACGCACAAAAAGCGCGCGCCGCCCAACATGACGTTGGGCATCTCAAGTAAGGGGCGCGCAATGGAACCACGCATTAGCCTTGTAACTCTCGGCGTATCCGATCTTGAGAGAGCTACTCGGTTCTACGAAGAGTGCCTTGGCCTTCCGCGGCTGAAAACGCCACCGTCAATCACGTTCTTTGAGCTTGGAAAGACATGGCTTGCTCTTTGGCCGCGGGAGAGCCTCGCCGCCGACGCCGGCCTTTCGGCTGAGGGCTCCGGTTTTCGTGGCTTCGCGCTTGCGCATAACGTGCGCTCCCCGGCAGAGGTAGATGCATTGCTCGCGCGTGTTGCCACCTTCGGGGCCAAGGTCACGAAGCCGGGACAACCTACGGACTGGGGTGGTTACTCTGGATACTTCACAGACCTCGACGGGTTTGTCTGGGAAGTTGCTCATAACCCGAGCTTTCCTCATGTGTGACCGGATGCCCAACCCTTTGTTGCTGCGGACGGGCCGCCAGCATCGTGCTATCACAAGCGTCATCGTGGCCCGCCGCAGAACAACATGTTAGGGTGCACAGAGATAGCGAACCGTGAGCGCTGAGCAGAAATTCCGAACCTTGTCGCTCGAGGAACTTCGGGCACTGTCCCCGCGGCAACGAGCCGAGTATCTGGGCCAGCTTGCCCTCCGCAATCTGCAAGAGGTGGCGAGGCGTGAGCAGTCAGCGACGCAAACTTCCAGCCCTAAGCAGTTCGATGATCACAAGGCCCGGGAACGAGGCGCGATCGCTGGCATCGTTGCCGTTGCTGCGACGTGGGTCCCCATCTACATCGCGTATATCTACTTAAGGCGCCCCCTTGGTGATGAATTAGCGTCAGGTATTTCGGCAGTGGCTGGCTTGGTCACAACCAGTCTGCTTTTTGTTGTGCGGGATCGATACGTAAGCTGGGAATTGAGACGATACTGCTCGAAGAATGGCCACGTGCTGAGGCATGAAGTCTCAAGCGACGGTCGGCCCTACGTTATTTGCACGAGGTGCTATGCAGTCATGGTCAACGAGCGCGCATCGGGCAGTGCGCACCCTAACCCGTAGCTGGTGCGGACGGGCCGCCAGCGCCGTGCCAATTCGACCATCAGTGCCGGCCCGCCGCACAGCACGACGTTAGGTGGCTTGACATGGACTTATCTTGGGCTAGGCATGGGATAACACGTATCGTCGCAGTGTACTTCCTGCTTATGATTATGGCTGTGCTCGCGCCGGAACCGAATGTCACGGAAGCCCAGCTTCTGTGCGATGGCCGAGTCTCTGGAAACTATCCCGATATGCTCTCATGTAGTAAGGATGCGCGATTCAAAGCATCTGAATGCGCATGTTTTCGTCCATTCAGTGAATGGAGCCGATGGTATGGGCTGGCGGTTGTCCCGGCGATCGGTGGAATTCTCGGGTACTTGCTACTCCAGGGCTCGCTTTGGAGTCGTCTTCTTTGGCTAAATGGCATCGCTGCCATCGTCTTCGTGACCGATCTGGTCCGACTAATACTCGATCGCGGCGCGGTGCAACTTTACGCGTTACCGAGCGCACCCGTATCGTTGCTTGTATTTTTACTGAGCATTTCTTCTGTGTTTGCGCTCCTCGTCCTTATGCATCGTCTGTTGAACCTCAAACCCAATGTCAATGCTTAGTGGCGCGGGTGGCACGGCGCCACCTAACAACGCGTTCGAGAGCCGACGCGTTATAAGCGCGGCTCAACGCGGACGTTATGTGGCAGTCGCCTGTGATAGGTGGTTGTGGCAAGATAGCGGTAACTTGGAGGCTTAAGCTATGTCCACGGTCAAGGAAGAACTTACTCGCCTGATTCAAGGTTAGCCCGACGACAGCTCGCGCGAGGAAATTGTGCGCGAGCTTGCATTTCATGTGATGGTCGAGCGTGGGCTCGCCGATTCGGACGCAAAACGCACCATCTCGAATGAAGAGATGGCGCGGCGCATCCGTTCATGGCAATAGCGTGGACCGACGAAGCTCGACAGTGGCTCGAGGACATCATCGCGGACGTTATGCCCCATGAATCTACCTACTGGACAGTTATACGCCTTGGGCGTATAGTCGAGTTATGTTCACGGTTGTTGAAACTTCCCTGTTCCAGAAGCAAAGGCCGCTCTACTGGAGCGAGGAAGATCGAGGCGAGTTCGCGGCATACATCGCCGAGTTTCCCGGCGCCGGAGACGTGGTGCCCAGTCTGGCGGTATTTGAAAGGTCTGCTGGCGCCGGGCTGGTACTGGTAAGTCCGGGGGCGTTCGCGTCATCTACTTCACGCATACCGCCGAGGAAGAAGTCGTTCTTCTACTAATGTATGCGAAGGCCAAGACAGACAACATCACCGGTCCTAAACTAAAGGAAATCCGTCGTGTCCTTGAAAACTAAACCACTTACTAGTGCAAAGCTCCGGGCCTATGAGGCCAAGCGTGACCTTGCTGCCGAGTTACTTGAGTCCGTGCGGCAAATGAAGGCTGGAAAGACTCACGTTGTCCTGTCACCCGCGATCGAAGCCCGTGAACGTACGGGTTTATCCCAATCGCAGTTCGCCAAGCTGCTTGGTGTGTCCGTGCGCACGCTTCAGGGCTGGGAACAAGGCCGCAAGCAGCCCAGCGGTGCCGCACGTACTCTGCTCACAATTGCACATACCAATCCAAAAGCATTGCTGGCAGTGGTTGGCAAGTAGCGCATGGCCAACAAGGGGCATAACCGCCGGTTGCAGGCGACGCGCGTGAAGCCGCGCGCGCCTGAACCGGAACGTGTGCGCCGGGCATGGCGCGTTACTTCATAGGTGAAAGTCCTATGGCCAGGTTTTCGCAGAGCCGAAGGCAAGGAGAAGGGCACCAAAAGTAGGCGCCTCTATCTCTGGAAACAATGGGGGCCGTCGGGCTATCGGGAACTGCGCAAGCGCGGGGTGTCTGTGCGCGAAGCGTGGAATACCAGTAAGTCGGCCCATGGCCCGTGGCGGCTGTCCAAGACGCCGGCATTGGCGATCGCGTTACCATTGCGCTTCTTCACAAACTTGGGACTGCCGAATCTTGCACCACGGTAGGAATACAATTCATCGAACCGCCGGATACGTGACCCGTACGTCCGGTGGTGTGGGAGGGAGGGGCCGTGAGGCTTCTTCCTATCCCGATCGGGCGGCACTATAGATGTTCATTTGGAGTAAAGGCGGACAGCCTTTGAGTATGTACGCAAGCCGCTGGCAAGCCGATTCAAAGAGAAGACAGTAATGCAATTCTTCTTCTACTGCCGTGACAAGGCCGGCGTCGGCAAGACGCGTCTGGGACTGCTGAAAGAGCATTGGGTGTTCATGCGTCGTTACATCGACGCAATGATCGCGCGCGGTCCGACCATGTCCGCCGACGGCAAGGCGGTTACGGGCAGCATGCACATGGTCGATCTTCCCGACGCCGACGCCGCGCGGGTTTTCGCCCACGACGACCCGCTGGCCAGGGGTGGCGTGTTCGAAGACATCATGGTGCGCCGGTATCACAATGTCCTGGGCCGTACCATGTGGCAGTTCGGCGGCGATCCTCAAAGACCGCGTTTTTTCTTCATCGGTGAAGCGCGGCCCGGCGCCCCGGAGCAGGTCCGGAATCTGCTCGGCGCCCAACGCGCCTATCTGGGCCACGCGGACCGCGCGGCGCAAGTCATCCTGTTTGGTCCCCTGCTCGGCGCCGACGGTGAGACTTGGGAGGGCACGGTGATGTTGCTGGAGACACCGGACCGCGCCGCTGCCGAAGCGCTCGTTCTGGGCGATCCCGCGTCGAAGCTGTACGCGCGCGCCGAGCTCCATCACTGGCGCTTTGGCGGCGAGGAAAACCTTCAGGATCTCGTTGCCCGGTAAGCGCTTGGAGAAAAACCCGAGCGCCTATAAGATCAAAAGCATGCCCGCTTCCGATAAAATTGCAGTGACTACCAATACAAAACGCAGAAGGAGAACCTAGATGTCTACGACTGATATTACAGGGCGGTTGGCGCGGTATATGGTGGAAGCGCGGGAGCGGCGTCTTGCACCGGAGGTAGCCCGGGAGGCGCGACATCGCATCCTCGACTCGCTGGCCGCGATGGTGTCGGGCGCGCATCTCAAACCCGGCGAGATGGCAATCAAGTACGCGCGGGCGCAGGGCGGGGTCGCGGAGGCGACCGTGGTCACCACCGATATCCGGACTTCGGCCGTCAATGCCGCGCTGGCCAATGCGATGTTCGGCCACGCCGACGAGACCGACGACTTTCACCCGGCAACCAAAGCCCACCCGGGATGCTCCGTCGTGCCCGCGGCGCTGGCGATGGCCGAGCGCGAAGGCAGTTCGGGCACGGAGCTGCTCAACGCAGTCACGCTCGGCTACGATCTGTGCTGCCGCTTTCTCATGGCGCTCAATGCGGATCTGGTGCGCGCGACGCACCGCAGCGCCGAGGGCACCAGTTCCACCATGGGCAGCGTGGGCGCCGCGGCCGCATTGGCCCGGCTGGACGAAAAAGGCATGCGCCACGCGCTGTCGTACGCCGCGCAGCAGGTCTCGGGCATCTGGAGCTGGGTGCGCGACGCCGAGCACGTCGAAAAAGCATTCGATTTCTCCGGCATGGGCGCGCGCAACGGCGTGACCGCGGCGCTCATGGCGCAGATGGGATTTTCCGGCGTGTGGGATGTGTTCGACGGCGAGCACAATGTGTTGATCGCGCTATCCACCGACCCGAAACCAGAGGAAATGGTGGCGGGGCTGGGCAGCCGTTATTTCATCACCGAAACCGCCATCAAGCCGTTCTCGGTCGGCTATCCGATCCAGGCGCCGCTGGACGCATTTCTCAGGCTGCAGCGCGAGCACGGGCTCACCGTGGACAACGTGGAAAAAATCGTCGCGAGACTGCCGGAGGACGGCGCGCGCGTCGTCAATGACCGCTCCATGCCGGACATCAACTGCCAGAACATCATCGCGGTCGCGCTGGTGACCGGCACCGTCTCGTTCGAGGACAGCCATTCCTATGAGCGGATGGCGGACCCGACAGTAAAGGCAGCGAAGGCGCGCGTGCAGCTGATCGCCGATCCCAAGCTCATGGATCGCGCCGCGCCGCGCAGCGGCATGGTGGAGGTGACGCTCAAGGATGGCCGCACCGTCAGCCACTTTACCCGCCACGCTCCGGGCACGCAGGAAAATCCGATGGATACGGAAAGCGTGAACGCCAAGGCGCGGCTGCTGATGGCGCCGGTGCTGGGCGACAAGCAGACCGAGGAAGTCATCCGGCGGGTGAACGCCCTGGAAGACGTGAAAAATGTGCGCGAGCTGCAGCCTTTCCTGGCGGGCAAGTAAGCACAGGCCCCGGCCCCCGGCATTTTTATATGCTTTTGGAAATCCGTAACGTCGAACAGGTGCCTGGAGAACCCAGGCGCAGGTGTTTTTTTTCTCATGAGCAGGATCTGTTGGTATGGTTTGGAGATGACGCTGTCCCAGTGGCGTTTCAACTTGCCTATGGAAAGTACCGCGACGAACATGCCATACGCTGGGAAGCCAGGCGCGGCTACACGCACCATCGCGTAGACGATGGCGAAAGCGGCGCGCTGTCCAATGACGCGCCTATTCTGGTGGCGGACGGCGTGTTCGATGCCCCGCGGGTGCTGAAGCGGTTTCGGGAGCTTGCCGCCGAGATGCCCCGGGAAATCGCAGATTTCATCGCCGCGCGACTGCAGGAACACCCGGAATTTCATGATTAACCGCCGCCAGTGCCTGATCATGCTGCCGCTGCTGTTGCCGGCTTTGGCCGGCGCATCACCGTTGCTGCAACTGGCGATGCAGCGGGCGCGCGCGCTGCGCGACGAGGCGGTACGCTCCGGTGACCAGGCCTATGGCGCTGTGGTATTGCGCGGCGATCAGATCGTGGGCGAGGCGCCGAGCCGCGTGGTGATCGCCGGCGATCCGACCGCGCACGCCGAGATGGAGGCGATCCGTGACGCGGCGCGGCGCCTGCGCAGCCGCGACCTCTCCGGCTGCATACTGGTGTCCACCTCGCGCCCGTGCCGCATGTGTGAAGCCGCAGCCGGCTGGGCGCGAATCGCGCGCATGGTGCATGGCGATGCGCTTACGGACGCGGGGCCGCCGTCGTGAAGTGGCGCAACTGGTTCGTGTTGCTGATGCTGCTGCCCGGGGCCGCCGCCGCGGATGATGCGCTGATCAAGGCGGCCGAACGCGGCAACCTTGCAACGCTGCGCAGCCTGCTTGATGCCGGATCTCCTGTTAACGCCCGCGATACACGCGGCCGCAACGCGGTGCTTGCGGCCACGCAGGGCGGTCACGTCGAGGCTGCGCGGTTGCTGATCGAGCGCGGCGCCGACGTCAATGCGCAGGACGACATCCGCGACAGCGCCTTCCTGCTGGCGGGCGCACGAGGCCACACCGAAATCGTGCGCCTGGCGCTTGCGGCCGGCGCCGACCTCAAGCGCACCAACCGCTATGGCGGCACGGCATTGATTCCGGCCTGCCACTATGGTCATGTGGAAACGGTGCGCGTGCTGCTCAGCTCCGGAATCGACATCAACCACGTCAACAACCTCGGCTGGACGGCGCTGCTGGAGGCGGTGATCCTGGGCGATGGCGGTCCGCGACACACCGAAATTGTCCGACTCTTGATTGCGCACCGCGCCGACGTCAATCTCGCCGACAGGCAGGGCGTGACGCCGTTCGCACATGCCGAGCAGCGTGGGCAGCGAACGGTCAGCGAGTTGCTACGGGGGGCGGGTGCGCGGGTCAGATGATGAAGACAACCGCTGCGCGCGCAGGCCGGCCGAACCCGGCCGCCAGATCACTGACCGGCATGACCGGGTTGGCCCGGCACAAGGGATTGATCTTGCGGCATAAGGCCGTAAGATAGCGGTAATTCAGATGGTGGGCGGCGCATTTCTTGCGGATCAATGCACGCGGTTAGAAAAGGAGCGATGTCCCGCACCCACGCCGTGTTTTACCTGACCCACTTTCTCAACCGTTGTCATCGCGAGTACGACATGTCCCACCCGGTCACCGAATTTATCACCGACAAGCGCTTCATCCGGCGCGCCCGCGAACTTAAGACCATAGAAGCGATGGCGCGCATGTACTGCCGTGGACATGGGCACGGCAGCGGCGAGACATTGTGCGCCGAATGTGCGGCGCTGTTCGAGTATGCGACGCGGCGCCTCGAGCGCTGCGTGTTCGGCGACGCGAAGCCGACCTGCGCCAACTGCACCGTCCACTGCTACAGCGCGGAGATGCGGGAGCAGGTCCGGGTCATGATGAAATGGTCGGGGCCGCGCATGTTGCTGCGCCACCCCATCCTCGGCATCCTGCACAAGATCGACGGGTTCCGGCCGGCGCCGGCGCTGCCGGCCAAGCCGGAGAAACGCGCTAAAGGCACGGCGCAGCACGAGGAATCAGAGCCCGGTTAATCTGCACTTTGAAAGTATTCCGTATATTCGCAGGCCGGCTATCCTTTGGCGATACTTTGTCGGGAAAGGATTCCCGACCTACGGTACGCGCAATAAAAACAGGAGTGACGGTATACGGTTTTATTTCCGCATGCTGCCCGCCACCACCTTGTATTCGAACAGCCGGCAATCGAGTGCGCCGTTAAACAGCGGCGTGCGCTTCGATGCGGTCAGGCGGATCAGTTTGGGCAGGCGCATGTCGGCTGAGAGGATGTAGGCGGTCCAGCCGCTGTACTTCTGCTTCAGCGCGTCGCCGAGCTTGGGATAGAACTCGGCCAGCGACTGCTGTTCGTCCATGCGCACGCCGTACGGCGGGTTGGTGACGAGGATGCCGGATGCCGCGGGCGGCGGCATTTCCAGCACGTTGGCCTGCTTCAGGCTGACCTTGTCTTCCAGCCCCAGCGCGACGAGATTGGTGCGTGCCAGTTCCAGCACGTCGCCAAAGCGGTCGCTACCATAAATATTTGTTTTTATTGATTTATTTATGCGGGCGTGCGCTCGCTCCCGGAGCGTGTTCCAGGCCCCGGCGTCGAAGCGCTTGAATTTCTCGAAGCCAAAGCTGCGGTTCGCGCCGGGCGCGATATTGCAGGCGATCATCGCGGCTTCGGTGAGGAAGGTGCCGCTGCCGCACATCGGATCGAGCAGTGCCTGCTCCGGCTGCCAGCCGGAGAGGCGCAGGATGCCGGCGGCGAGATTTTCCCGCAGCGGCGCATCTCCGGTCACGGTGCGGTAACCGCGCTTGAACAGCGCATCGCCCGAGGTGTCGAGATACAGCGTGAAATCGGTCGCGGTCAGAAACGCGTGGATGCGCACGTCAGGGTTGTGGGTGTCGACATCAGGGCGGCGGCCGGTCGCGGCGCGAAACACGTCGCAGACAGCGTCCTTGATGCGCAGCGTGGCAAAGTCCAGGCTTTTGAGCGGGCTCTTGATCGCCGCGACGTTGACGCGAATACTGCGTTCGGGGCCGAACCAGCCGCACCACGGCAGCGCGCGCGTGATCTCGTAGATGTCCTGCTCGTTGCGGTAGGGCGCGCGAGCGATCTTCCACAGCACGCGGCTCGCGAGGCGGCTTTCGAGATTGACGCTGTAGCACAGCTCGAACGGGCCGGCGAACTGCACGCCGCCGTCGACTGCCTTCACGTGTTGTGCGGCGAGCGCGGTGAGTTCGGAAGCAAGCGCAGCTTCCAGCCCGCGCGGACAGGTGGCGAAAAAGTTTTCCATCAGATTCCAATTCAAAAAATATTTGCCACAGAGATCACAGAGATCACAGAGGAAAAAAACCATGAACAAAAAGCAGCTTTTGCATTTCTCTGTGTGCTCTGTGACCTCTGTGGCTATAGGCTCTGGGGTTAGCGGCGGTTATAAGTCAACATAGACTTCGAATTCGATGCGCTTTGACGGGCTGCGGCTGTGCTGCAGGCGGCTGATGCGCGCGCGCACCGCCGTGCCGCGGTCGATCTGGCGCGCGACGTCGGCATTCTCGCGGCGCGGCACATAACCCAGCAGATGGCCCTGCCATTCGACGCGCACGGCGTTGGCGTCGTGGGGATTGGCGGGTTCGCGCACCAGCGTGAGGCTATCTCCGACCTGCATATTGTCCCACAGCGCCTTGGCGTCGTAATAGCGGAAACCGGCCAGCGGTGAGCTCTGCACCAGGATGCTGGCGCGCGCGCCTGCCGTCTGGGCCGCCGCATTCGAGGCGAGCAGCAGGCACAAGGCCATGGTGGGAAAACGCGCGTCCATGCCGCCTAAAACGGCTGAAGCAGCGCCGGGATGACAGGCGCAGCTCCCGCACTCACTCACGCGCGAGCGCCCGGTCGAGAAAATCCAGCCGGTCCTGCCCCCAGAACGGCTCGTCGCGGTAAATGTAAAACGGCGCGCCGAACACGCCGCGCGCCACCGCTTCCTCGGTATTGCGCGCGTAACGGTTCCTGACGTCTTCATGTTCCGCGCGCTGCAGCAGCGCGGTGCCGCCCAAACGGGCTTGCGCGGCAAGTGCAGCGAGACTGTTCGCATCAGCAATATCGCCTTCCTTCACCCACACCGTGGCCATCACGCGTCCCGCCAGGTCGAGTGCGGCAGCCGTGCCATGTTTGAGATCTGCGGCGATGATCATGCGCGCTGCGGCATCGGCGGCAACCGGGAAGTAACGCGGGTGCAGGTTGAGCGGCAGCCCGAGGTAGGAGCTCCAGCGCCGCAGCTCGGCCAGGCGATAGTCCTGGCGCGGCTTGGGTCGCTGCGCCAGCGGCAGGCCGCCCGTGGCGGGAAATACCGCACCGGCGAAGTCAGCGGGTTTAACGTTGATCCGCGCGCCGTGTCTGGCGGCAAGTGCCGTGAATCGTGCATGTCCTAGATACGTCCACGGCGAGGACGGCGAAAAATAATAATCAATGATCTTGTCCATGTCCCGCTTACTGATATATCACTAATTTACCACAGCAAATAAGTGCCATTTTCACCCTCTCCTCAGGGACAAGGGAACACTTGAAGCGAAGCAGAGGGCCGGGGAGAGGGATAGAGCGTTCTGATAGGCATCCATTGTGAAACGCTCATTAAAACGGCTTGACGACGGCGAGGATGACGACCGCGAACCAGGTGACCATGAAGATGATGTGCAAGGCTTTGACCCAAAGCATGTCGTTACTTTAACAGCCTGCGTCTAGTCATCACCAGCGCGAGGTAGAAGCCGGCCGCGGCATACGCCGTCAGCACGGCCAGATGCAGGATGATGTCGTGGGGCAGGGTGCCGCTCATCAGCGGCCGCGCCAGGGCGACGGCGTGGGTAAGCGGCAGCGCCAGAGTGACGGCCTGAATCGCCGGCGGCAGCTGCTCGACCGGGAAGAACACGCCGCTGATCAGCATCATGGGGGTGACCGCCAGCGTGAAGTAATACATGAAAAAGTCGTAGCTGGGTGAAAGCGCGGTCATGATCAGTCCCATGCCTGAAAACACCAGGCCGGCCAGGAACACCAGTGGGATTATCCACAGCACCAGGGCCGAATTTGTAAGCCCGAGCGCCAGCGCGACCAGCAATACCGCCATGCCCGAAAGAAAACTTTTGCTCGCGGCCCACACCACTTCGCCGAGCAGCACGTCGTCCAGTGTCAGCGGCGCGTTCATGATGCCGTCCCAGGTCTTTTGCACATGCATGCGCGAGAAGCCCGAATACATGGTCTCGTACGAGGCGCTCATCATGGTGCTCGAACATACGATGCCGGCGGCGAGAAAGGCGACGTACGACATGCCGCCGACATCGGGCAGCATGGCGCCCAGGCCGTAGCCCAGACCCAGCATGTAAATCATGGGGTCGGCAAGATTGCCGAGGATGGACGGTATCGCGAGCTTGCGCCATACGAGCAGGTTGCGGCGCCAGACATGAACAAAGCGCAGGCTGAACTCGGGTAATCGGAAATGCTTGGTTTTCATGCGTGGGTTCGAACGCCGATAACCCAGAAACCGATAGCCACAGAGATCACAGAGGACACAGAGAAAAAGCTAAATACAGAACTGCTCGGGTTCATGGGGTTTTATCCTCTGTGAACTCTGTGGCCTCTGTGGCAAAGATTCTTGATTTTTCGGCGCTCATCGGAGGTTAATGCATCAGTCTCTTAATTCGCGCCCGGTCAGTTTCAGGAACACGTCTTCCAGGTTCGCCGGTCGGTGCAGGTAGCGCAGGTTCGGCCGTGCGTCGAGATGATGCACGATGGGGTCGGCATCATGGGTGTAGCAGAAAAAGGTTTCTCCGGTTTTCTCGCAGCGTTCGCTGGCCCGCATCCCGTATTCCTGTGCCCAGCGTTCGGCGTCTTCGCCATAGACCTCGATCACCTGCGGTTCGATGTGGCGCGCGATCAGTTCGCGCGGCGCGCCGCAGGCGACTATGCGGCCGCGGTCCATGATGGCGAGCCGGTGACACAGCCGTTCGGCCTCGTCCATGAAGTGCGTGGTCAGAAACAGGGTTTTGCCCTGGTTCATGAGGTTGCGCAGCCGCTCCCAGATCAGGTGCCGGGCCTGCGGATCGAGACCGGATGTGGGTTCGTCGAGAAAAATCAGATCGGGATCGTTGATCAGGGCGCGCGCCAGAGTCAGGCGCCGCTTCATGCCGCCTGACAGCTCCAGAATTTTTGACCCGCCGCGCGTATGCAGGCCCGCAAACTCAAGCAGCGCGGGAATGCGGCGCTCGACCTCGCTGGTGGCGAGGCCGAAGTAGCGCCCGTAGACCAGCAGGTTTTCACGCACCGTGAAATCGGGATCGAGGTTGTCGTTTTGAGGCACTACGCCGATCCGGACCCGCGCCTCGCGTGCGTTCTGCGGCACCGGCAGGCCGAACATGGTGATCGTGCCGCTGTCGGGATCGGTGAGTCCCAGACACAGCCTGAGTGTGGTGGTCTTGCCCGCGCCATTAGGGCCGAGCAGTCCGAAACACTCGCCACGGCGCAATTCGAAGTCTATCCCGGAGACGACCTCATGGCCGTCATAGGATTTGCGCAATTTACTGACGTTCAGGTGCGGCAGTGGGGTCAAGGTGGTCAGGCCCGAAAGTGTTGTATGACGATATGCGACAACTGGTTGAGGCGGCCATGGAAAAAATGATCGCCTCCCGGGATCACCACGATAGGCAGGTTCTGCGGCCGCGCCCAGTCGAACACCGCAGTAAGCGGCACTACATCGTCCAGTTCGCCGTGTATGACCAGCGTGTTGCGCGGCACTTGCTCGGCCGGGAAGCGATTAACCGCAGGCCCGACCAGCACCAGCCGCTCGGCCTCGACGCGCCGCGCCATGCGCGTCTGTACGAAACTGCCAAACGAAAATCCGGCCAGCATCAAAGGCAGGCCGGCATAACGCTGGCGGGCAATGGCCGCGACAGCGAGCAAGTCCTCGGTTTCGCCATGGCCCTCGTCGTGCGCGCCTTCACTGGCGCCGACGCCGCGAAAATTGGGCCGGATCGTGACATAGCCCAGGCTGAAAAATGTTTTGGCCAGCGTCGTGACGACTTTGTTGTCCTTGGTGCCGCCCTGGACCGGGTTGGGATGCGCGATCAGCGCAATGCCGCGGTGCGGCTCGCCAGGATCGTTGAGATCGGCCTCGATGTTTCCGGCCGGCCCGCTGATCCGCAGGTGCTCGAGCGACGACGGCGGCATCGGCCTGACTGTTATGGCATGCATTACATCAGGAACATAAGAAAGAGAAATAAAAAACGGGGCGCAGTGCGACGCCTTTACCAATCACCATTTACTATTCACCGTTCACTGCCGTCAGGCGCTAGATGCGCAGACGTTCGACGACACGCCCATTCTGCAGGTGTTCCGTGATGATTTCGTCGACATCTTCCTGGTCTATGTAGGTATACCACACTGCCTCGGGATAAATCACCAGCACCGGGCCCTGCTCGCAGCGGTCCAGGCAGCCCGCAGTGTTGACGCGTACCTTGCCCTCGCCGGAAAGCATGAGCGTCTTGACGCGATTCTTGGCGTATTCGCGAATTTTTTGCGCGTCATGGTTGTTGCAGCACTGAGCATTGTCTTCGCGCTGGTTGCAGCAGAAAAAAACATGTCTTTCGTAATAGCCCACGTGGGTGTCCGCTTATGGCTGGTGTGTAAGGTGCGGCTGTGTGTTGCGTGCCCGCCGCTGGCGCTTGCAGCACGATGCCGCAATGTCTTGACGGGATTATAAACGATTGCGCATGACAGCCCGCGTCTGCGCACTCCGCGATTTGACTGCGCCGGCGCCGGCGGTAGCGAGCAGATACCCTATGGTCAGGAATGGCCATAATTCGGAGAGCGCCCGGATAATGCTGGAGAAACTCAGGAAATGACTGGGGCCGCCGGCCAGCAGTTGCGGCGGCAGGGTCTGATAAGGATTTTCCGGTGCAAGATTGATGGCCGTGATCGCGGCGCAAAAACACAGCGTGGCCACAGCTGTTTTTACCCGCCGCGGCGCGCGGGAAAGTGGATAGAGCAAAAGCGCTCCGGCAAGCAGACCCAATGCCACCCCGGGTGTCAGCCAGGAGAGGGGGGTGGCCAATTTGAGCAGCGCTACGGCTGCGATCGCTTTGATCAGCAGCCCGGTGGCGATCACCACGGCGACCAGCGTAAGGGGCCGCAGCGCGCCACGCATCAATGCCGAGACCAGCAAACCCAGGCCGAGCAGATTGAAAAACACGACTGCGGCTTCGGCCAGCGCCAGCAGCTGCGGGGCGTGGGCGAAGTAGGCCGGCAGATCAAAGGTGGCGCGCAGGTAGCCGGTGCCGAATAACTGCGATGTTGGATGCAGATGGGTGAGCAACCAGAGAAAAACGATGACCAGGCCGGCATCGGCCAGCGTTCCCGGAATGAACCAATGGCGCCGCAATGCCGCGATCCGCCTGCCCGGAAAGCCCGTAGGCGAGAGCAGTGGTGCGGCCATCGCGCCGAACAGCGCGCCGGCGCTGTTGGTAAGAAGATCGACGTTGGACGCGATGCGCGACGTCAGGAACATCTGCGCACCTTCCATCGCCAGGCTCAGTAAAGCGGAGATCAGGGTGGCCAGCGTCACCGCGGCCAGATTGCCCAGCCGCAGGGCCAGCCCCAGCGCAATCAGGAAGCCGAACGGCACGTAGGCCACGAGATTGATCAGAATGTCGTTGAGCGTGATGTAGCGCGGCCAGGGCGCGGTCAAAAATCCAAGAATTTCGGCGGGCGGGAAACGCCAGCCGCGAAACGGCTGCAGGCTGGCATAGATGATGATGAGCAGGTAAGCTAGCGCGAGTATCCACGCCAGGCGAGCGCCGCGCGGCATGTCGTGTCTGTGTCGCGTATCCGGAGTCGGTTCCATTGACCACATTTTATGACATCTTTAACGGCGACGCCGACGGTATCTGCGCGCTGCAGCAATTGCGTCTCGAGGAGCCGCGCGAAAGTGTGCTCGTTACCGGCGTCAAGCGCGACGTTCTGTTGCTGGCCCGCGTCGACGCCGGGCCGGGAGACGAACTCACAGTGCTCGACATTTCACTGCGCACCAACGCGGGCGAACTCGGGCGCCTGTTAGCGCAGGGCGCGCGCTGCCGCTACTTTGATCATCATGCCCCGGGCGAAATCCCGGTTCACGCGAGCTTCAGTGCGTTTATCGACACCGCCCCCGACATCTGCACCAGCCTGATCGTCGACCGTTATCTGTCGGGCCGGCAGCGGATCTGGGCGGTGGTGGCGGCGTTCGGCGACAATCTCGTCAAATCCGCGCTGCGCACGGCGGAACTGCTGGGACTGGAAGCGCTCGACACCGAGCGCCTGCGCGAACTGGGCGAAGGCATCAACTATAACGCCTATGGCACAACGGTCGATGACCTGCATTATCACCCGGCGGACCTGTTCGAGACGCTGAGCCATTATAGTGATCCCCGCGATTTTATCGACGGCGAACCGGTGTTCGACGTGCTGAGGAACGCCTGTTTCGACGACCTGGCCTGCGCCGACAGGATCGCGGCGCACAGCGTCAACGACACGGGCGCGGTGTTCATTTTGCCGGATGCCGGATGGAGCCGGCGCGTCAACGGGGTGTTCGGCAACCGCCTGGCGCAGGCCCATCTGCTGCGAGCACACGCGGTACTGGTGACAAAAGACGGCGGCTATACGGTCAGCGTGCGCGCGCCGGTAGCCCGTCCCGAAGGCGCCGACGCACTGTGTTCACAATTCGAATCCGGCGGCGGCCGCAAGGCGGCGGCGGGGATCAATGTGCTGCCGGAATCCGAACTCACGCGGTTTATCGCCGCTTTCGAACAACAGTTCTCAGCCTGACGTTTTTGGTTTTATCTGTTTGAGCGCTTCGATCGCGGCGCGGATGTCGCTGTTGTCGGCATGCGCAGCACGTCCATTTCGATGGCCAGGAAAGCGATCAGCCACAACAGCGCATCGTAGGCATCAAACCATTCGCCGTGCCAGGCCCAGGCGCCAACCATCACGGCCAGGCCGCTGTAGAGCAGTACGGCCGTTGCTCCGAGTGAGGTCCGGCTGCGTACCACGGCCTGTGGATAACGCACTTCGAATTCGAGCAGGATGACGACGCCTATCCACAAACCAAGATTGACTGCATCCAGCCAGGCTTTGTCGTTGACGTAGCCCAAGGCGGCCACGCAGATCGCGGCGCCTGCAGCGAGCCGTGCGAGATGCACCATGCGCAAAATTTGTCCGCCTTGCAACAGGCGGGGATGCGCCGTTTCCAGCTCGAACAATACCAGCAGCGTCAGCCATGCCAGGGTGTCGATGGCCTCGGGTTTCGTGCCGTAAATGAGGAAGATCAGCGCGTTGAGCGCAATCAGCGCGAACACCAGTGCCTTGAACCACTCATACCAGCGGACTGCGGCGTGAACCTGCACAGGGTTTACTCCGCCGGACAGGGCTTGTTCAGGCTGGGGCTGGCTGGTTTGGCGTGCCGTACCACTGCGGCAGTAACGAGCCGGCGAGCATACCAGTAAAGGCCGCCACCAAGCCGGCGAGTTGCGGCGGCCACAGGCCGGAGGGGTTGGCGATTTCCAGCACGATCCAGATGCCGAGGCCGGCGACGATGGCGCATGCGGCGCCCTGGGTCGTGGCGCGCTTCCAGTAGATACCGAAGACCAGAGGGATGAAGGCCGCGACCAGGGTGACTTTGTATGCGTTCTCCACCATTTTGTGGATCGTGGCATCGGTATGCAGCGCATAGCCGGTGACTATCAATGCAAAGCAGATCACGACTCCGCGTGTCATCAACAGAAACTGGCTGTCGTTCATTTCCCGGAACAATCCCTTGAGGATATTTTCGGAGATGGTGACCGAAGGGGCCAGCAGCGTGCCGCTGGCGGTGCTCATGATTACCGACAGCAAGGCGCCGAAGAAGATTACCTGGGCATAAAGCGGCATGTGATTGAAAATGAGCGTGGGCAGGATCAACTGGGAATCCTTGTCGATCAGCCCGGCGACCATCTGAGGGTCGATCAACGTTGCCGCATAGGCCAGAAACAGCGGCACGAATGCGAACAGAAAATAAGCCGAGCCTCCCAGTATCGAGCCATAGACTGCCACGTTCTCATTTTTGGAGGAGTTCACGCGCTGGAACACGTCCTGTTGCGGGATGGAGCCGAATCCCATCGTGACCCAGGCGGCTATGAACATCAGTATGTCCGCCAGTTCGAGCCTGGGCCAGAACTGGAACTTGCCGTTTTCCGCCGCATGCGAGATCACCGTGCCCACGCCGCCTGACATCCCGGCAACCAGGTAAGCGATATAGAACAATCCCAGCACGATGATGATCATCTGGAAAAAGGTGGTGAGCGCCACCGACCACATGCCGCCGAACAGCGTGTAGACGAGCACCACGCTGGCACCGATGATCATGCCGGCTTCCCGCGAGATGTCGCCTTGCGACAGCACGTTGAACACCAGCCCCAGCGCCGTGATCTGGGCCGATACCCAACCCAGATAAGACAGGGCGATACAGATGCTGGTGATGAGTTCCACCGGCCGGTTATAGCGCTGGCGGTAGAAGTCCCCTATCGTCAGCAGGTTCATGCGATAGAGCGGCCGGGCGAAGAACAGCCCGACCAGGATCAGGCAGAGCGAAGCGCCGAACGGGTCGGACACCAGCCCGCCCAGGCCTTCGCGCAAGAACGTGGCGGAAATGCCGAGCACGGTTTCCGCGCCGAACCACGTCGCGAACACCGCGGCAAACACGATGTAAATGGGCAAATGCCGCCCGGCAGTAATGTAGTCATTCGAGTTATGCACCCGCAGCGCGGCGACGAGACCTATGGCGATGGAGATTGCAAGGTAGGCGATGACGAACCAGAGCAGCATGGCAGACCTTTATGAATGAAAGTGTGCGTGCTGTGCGTCTGCCGGGAGGCTTTCGCGCGGCGCATGAGGCGCAATTATAGCGAAGCTTTGCCGGAAACGAAGTCTGCGGTTCAGCCCAGCAGCAATACCGCCAGGGCGGCGGCCATCATGCCGGCAATCACCAGCAGCCAGCGGGTTTGCTTGTGCTGTTCGCGTTGTAATTGTTCGAGTTGCGCGGTCAGGCGTTCCGCATCCGAGGTGGCGAGCAGGCGGTGAACCAGCCGCGGCAGCTGCGGCAGTATCGAAGTCCAGTACGGCGCTTCTTCCCGCACATGGCGTATCAGCCCGCGCCAGCCGACGCGTTCCGACATCCAGCGCTCCAGGTACGGTTTGGCGGTGTCCCACAGGTCGAGATCGGGGTCGAGGTCGCGCCCCAGGCCTTCGATATTGAGCAGGGTTTTCTGCAGCATTACCAGTTGCGGCTGGACTTCGATGTTAAAGCGGCGCGAGGTCTGGAACAGTCGCAGCAGCACCTTGCCGAACGATATTTCCTTGAGCGGTTTATTAAACACAGGCTCGCATACGGTGCGGATCGCCGCCTCGAATTCGTCGATCGGCGTGCCCTTCGGCGCCCAGCCGGATTCGATGTGAACCTCGGCGACGCGCCGGTAGTCACGCCGGAAAAAAGCGATGAAGTTCTGCGCCAGATAATTCTGGTCGGTCTCGGTGAGTGTGCCCATGATGCCGAAATCGAGCGCGACATATTTGCCGTCGGGCGTCACGAAGATGTTGCCGGGATGCATGTCGGCATGAAAAAAACCGTCGCGAAACACCTGGGTAAAGAAAATCTCGACTCCGGAGCGCGCCAGTTTCGGGATATCCACACCCTGTTTGCGCAGCTTATCGACGTGCGAGACCGGCGTGCCATGCATGCGCTGCATCACCATGACGCCGGTCGAGCAGTAATCCCAGTAGATCTCGGGCACCAGCAGCAGCGGCGAGTTCTCGAAGTTGCGCCGGAGCTGGCTTGCGTTCGCCGCTTCGCGCATCAGATCGAGTTCGTCATCGAGATGCTTGGCAAATTCGGCTACCACCTCGTGGGGCTTCAGGCGTTTGCCGTCGGCCCACAGCAGTTCGATCAGGCTGGCGCCCGCGTCGAGTAGTGCCAGATCATTGGCGATAACACCGGCAATGCCCGGCCGCAGCACCTTGATCGCGATTTCTTTGCCGTCGCGCAGTTTGGCCAGATGCACCTGTGCGACCGATGCGCTGGCCACGGGCTCGCGTTCGAATTCGTCGAATACCTGATCGACCGGTTTGCCATAGACGCGTTCGAGTATGGCCATGACCTGCGCGGCGGGAAACGGCGGCACCTGGTCCTGCAGCTTGGCCAGTTCGTCGGCAATATCGGGCGGCATGAGATCGCGGCGGGTCGAGAGCACCTGTCCGAACTTGATGAAAATCGGCCCCAGGGTTTCAAGCGCCAGGCGCAGCCGTTGGGCGCGGGGCCCCTCGATCCGGCGCCAGAACAGTACGGTATTGAGCGCAGTGCGCAGGCCGCGCACCCGCTCGTGGCCGAGATAGAACTCGTCGAGCCCGAAACGCAGGCTGACGGTGAATATTTTCAGTAATCGAAACAAACGCATACCCGGATTGTAACCGCCAAGGTGCCCAGACCGCCAAGAAAACCCGATGGCAACCCCGCATTGGGGATGCGGCGAGACCGGACTTTACGCCATGGCGCAGCGGGAGCGACGAAGAAGCCGGGTTACCGTCTTGAATGGGCGGGTATGGAGAACAGCCTTACCGGGCCGGGAGATTTTCCAGGCGCTTTTCAGCTCTTGCGACGTCGTCACGCAACGCATCGACGTCGCGGTTGAACTGCGCCACCTCATGGGCCCGGGCGATGAGCGGCTGCTCCTCGGTCCAGTATTCGGCGAACGAGCGGATTAAGTTGTCCGTGGACTGGGCGCGCCACTGATCGAGCGTCCTGCCGGTCTGTACCATGCGGTGGGCGACGATATCGCCAAATATCCGGCTCAAATCCTCTTCCGCGTCCCAGCGCAGATTGCTGGCGACATGGTTGATCGCGGCCGCAAAGCCGGCGTCACCCTCGATTTTTATTTCTCTCCAGACCGTCTCGTCCCGCGCCGCCATGCGCAGCAGCAGCCCGGGCGTGACATTGATGGTTACGTCAGGCGTGGCCATGGCCGAGGCGGTTGCCACTTCGCCGTTATCCAGGACAGTGAGCGCAAAATTAAACGGCGGACATACGAATTGCGCCGTCTTGTCCGTATAAGGTGCGAGCCGCAGTGCAGCCCAGCCATTACTGCGGAGCAGGTGATTAATCGAGGATGAAATGGCCGGTTCGAGCACGGCGAAGACTATGGAAGGTGAAGAAAAACTCCCGGGCTTTTCCCCGGGAGTATTCTGGTGAGTGAATCAGCTTTGCTGGATCCCGGCCACCAACCAGCCGCTGCGGCCGCTGACCGGTTTTTCGAGATGCCAGATTTCGCTGAATTCCTGCGGCTCCTGACCAACCGCTTCGCGAATCAGGCCCGAGAAGCGCACGCTGACCACGTACAGATCGGCCTCGGTCACGACATCGAGCACTTCGGCATTGAGGGTGACGACATCGGTCGTCTGCGCGGCATCGCCGGTAGCGACCATATCGGCTTCGATTTCCTTGCACAGTTCCGGGGTCAGGCGGTCGCGTATGGCCGACAGATCCCTGCGATCGTGTGCCGATTGCATGTCGACGAAATTGAGCCTGGCGTTACGCACGAACTGATCGGCATCAAACCCGGCCGGCCATTGGCGGGTCGTGGCTGCGATTGAATTCGGCGCCGCACTGCCGCCGCCAAACTCCGAGGAGATTCGCGGTTGGGCGCCGGCTTGCGCACCCGCCCCGGCATACTGGAGGGGCGAGCTTGCGGTCCTGGCGCGCAGCATGCGCACCACGAATACCGCTGCGGCGATGAGCGCTGCGATCATCAGCAAGCCGGCAAGGCCGCCAGCCAGGCCATTATTGAGGAACAGCGAAGCGAGGCCTGCGCCTATCGCAAGACCGGCCAGGGGTCCCAGCCACTTGCTGGCGCCCGATGGCGCTGGCGCTGGCGCGGCTGCCTGTTGTTGAGCCGGCGCCTTGGGCGCTGCCTGCTGCGGGGAGATCGACTGGCGCTGCTTGCCCAAGCTGCTGCCGCCGCCCATACGCCTGGCGTCGGCATCGACGGCAACAATGCTTAATCCAACGACCGCGACGATGACAGCCAATAATTTATTCACGCTTCCTCCATTGGAATTGTATTCAGACCGTGCATTATACCCATCTTCAGGGGTTGGACCGGATTGCAGCTTCGTAATAAAAAGCATTATGTTTCATAATATTGACTTGTCGTGGCGCGCTGCTACGATGCTCAACGCGCGCTCATTTAATCACATGCTTTCCAGCCGGGCGGTCACCGTTTTTCCAGCTGGAGAAGAGATTCAGGTCAGATCTTGTAGCCGCGGTGCAGCGCGACGACCCCGCCGGCGAGATTGAAGTATTCGACGCGCTCGAAACCCGCTTGTTCCATCATTAGTTTTAGCTGTTCCTGGTCGGGGTGCATGCGGATGGATTCGGCCAGATAGCGATAACTGTCCGCATCTTCGGTAATGAGCTTGCCCAGCCGCGGCAGCACCTGAAAAGAGTAGGCGTCGTAGAGGGGTTGCAGCGCTTTCCTGACCCGGGAGAACTCGAGTACCACCAGCCTGCCGCCAGGCCTGAGCACGCGCAACATTTCGGCGAGCGCGGTCTCTTTGTGGGTCATGTTGCGCAGACCGAAGGCGACACTTACGCAGTCAAAACCCTCGGCAGGGAAGGGCAGCTTCTCGGCGTCACACTGCGCGACGGTTGCGATCACGCCGTCATCAAGCAGGCGGTCGCGCCCGATGGTCAGCATCGCGGCATTGATATCAGTGAGCACGACGGCGCCATCAGGGCCGACACGCCGCGCAAACTGGCGCGACAAATCGGCAGTGCCGCCGGCGACGTCAAGAACGCGGTCTCCTGGGCGCACCTGGCTTTGCTCGATGGCGAAGCGTTTCCACAGCCGGTGCAACCCTGCCGACATCAGGTCGTTCATCAGGTCGTAGCGCCCGGCGACCGAGTCGAACACGCCGGCGACCTTGCGGGCTTTTTCTTCCTCGGCGACGTTCTGATAACCGAAATCGGTGGTTTTAGACATCAGTCAGTAATGGGTAGTGGGTAATTAGAGAACAAATCGGTTTGGCGCGTACCGTCTGCGGTTCAGGTAACGTTTGCTTTCTTGAAGTTTTCGGCTGGCGCCGCTTCTGCCGGGTGCTTGAGATAATGGCGCCATATAAATGAGAATTCTGCCGGCGAACACATTATAAGTATAGAGCAGATTCCGGGAACAGAAGCGCGCAAATCCCCGGGTAAGCCAATAGCCTTACGATGGCGCAGGCGATTTCCGGAGGTCGCGATATTGGGTTCTACCTGGATTTCGGCGGCGCGTGCTGTCTTGATGTTCGTGTAGCGACCAAAGGGCCTGTTCTGCGCGTGGCGATCTGTTGGTCGAAACATTAGATCGAGTGCGTCGAGATTGCGGCAACGGCCGATATAGCATCAAGGCTTCTCGATGGCGGGTGCTTCTACTACCGGAAACTCGGAGCGAATATCGAAGCGCAGCCGGCGATGCGCGGTGCGCAGAGCGGTTTCCGCTTCCGCCGGGCTCGCTGCCCTGGCGAAGATGAACCCCAGATAGCTTGCCCCATCGGGAGGCGGCGCAATGATCTGGCCAGGTTCCGCCGTTATGCTCACTCCGGTGACGGCAGGAACCGACTGCGCGGCCGCCTGGCCTTCGTGACCATGGTAAATACCGCGTTTCGGAACAGGAATCATCATGACGCCTGCGGCGCCGTCCGCATTGGCAATGCCAAGCGGTTTTGCCACTGCCTGGCGCAAAATCAGCTCCTCCAGACTTATGCCAAGTGAATGAGTGAGCACCCGTCCGCATAAGCCCCCGATGGAGCGGGCAGCCACCTCCAGAATCCAGATCCCCTGATCATTAATCCGCATTTCGGCGTGCACCGGCCCGGCCACGAGCCCGGCGATGCGGCACACTCGCGCCACCATCTGATGGACGCGGTCCTGGAGCGCCCCCGGTAGCCGGGAGGGTGTGACGTAGAGGGTTTCCTCGAAGTAGGGTCCGTTCAGGGGGTCGGGCTTGTCGAACAAGGCGAGCGTGTTGAGCGTTCCCTGTTCCAGCATGCCTTCCAGCGCGAACTCCCGTCCCGGAATGAAGTCCTCGATGATGAGGCCCAGCGCATGCGCGTCGCGGTCGGCCCGGGACTGAATGGCCCGCACCCGGTTAACGGCGCGCACTAACGCCTCAGCATCATCGGCGCGGATCACGCCGCGGCTCCCCGATAAACGCCGGGCTTTCACCACCACGGGAAACTTCAACTCGGGAACACGGTTCCGTGGATCTTCGCCGGCCTGGAGGTGATGGAATCGGGGACACAGGAATTCACGTTCCTGGAGCAGCCGGCGAAACGCCAGCTTGTCATGCACCCGGCGCACCGCGTGGGCCGGATTCCCCGGCAGCCCCAGGCGCTCCGCGAGCTGCGCCGCAAGCTCGACGCCGGTATCGTCCACCGCCAGTACAGCGTCCAGCTTGCCGTTAATCTCCCGCAGAACCGAGTCCGCCGCCCGCTCCGGCTGGTCGAAATGCAGCGCCATGATGGGGCGCATGCCCCAGGAGGGCGCCAGTTGATGACAGTAGTTGGCCGCCGGCACGATCTCTATGCCCAGTTTATTGGCGGCTGCAAGAAAGTCATTGTTGCGGTAGCCGGTGGTAGACTGAAGCAGCAGGACGCGCTTCATGGTTCGTCTCTATTGCTCAGAAAGACTGGAGCTGCTCTTCCGTCGGCTCGGCGCAGCAATACCACGGTTCCGACAGACGGGGGATCGGAGATCCAAGGTGCTCGGCAAGTTCGGGCACGGGGCATTCCAAAGCTTCGTGGGCCATGCGCCAGATGGCAGCGAACACTTCGCGGCGGGCAAGGCCCTCATCTTCGCATCGAGCCACCCGGGCCTGCAGATCCCGCTGCAGATAGTCCACCCGGGGATCGGGATGGCGCCACGGATAGCCCAGCAGCGCGGGATCGAAGGCTTGGAGCATTTGCCTGAAGCCGGGTTGACGTAAAAGATAGGAGCCTTCGGGCACCAGCAACCGGATGGTGAGTTGCACCGGGGGCACGCTCTCCACGAGTTGCAGGACCACGAGCCTTTCGAGCAGTGCGATATAACCTTCCAATGTTGTCCAGGGTGTGAACGATACAAACGTCGGCGCCAGCGCGATGCCGGCTTCGCGGGTGAGCGCTACGGCTCGGTCGAAGTCCCGGCTGGTGTGGTTCTTGTCGAGACGGCGCAGAATATGGTCATCCACGGCTTCAACTGCGGATGTGATGAACACGCATCCGTTTTGCCGCAACTCGGGCAGCAGTTCGGCGTGATCGATGAGGTGCTGGATCTTGATGGTCGCATCGAACGTGACATGCGGGAAGGCTGCATGCAAGTCGCGCGCAAGTCTCAGGCCATGCGTGGGGCCGTTGAAGAAGTCCGGGTCGCCGAAGGAAATATGGGTTGCCCCTTCGCTTACCTGCTGGCGTATGTCTTCTGCCACCACGTTTGCCGGGACGATACGGAATTTTCCCTGGTACACCGGGACCACCGGGCAATGTCGGCACAGGTGCTTGCAGCCCCGGCTGCCCTCGGCAAACCCGGTTACCCGGGTAGATCCATCCGGCAGCACCAGGTGGGCATAGCGGGGGAGTTTAGGCAGCACGCTGCGGTCCGGCATCACGAACGGGACCTTGCCCAGATGGATGACCGGTTCGTTGAGGGTCATCGCCGTTCCATTGGCCCGAAGCCGCCGGCAAAGAGAAACCAGTGCGGGCTCCAGTTCCCCGCCCAGCACGGTGCCTACGCCCAGCCCGCGCAGCAGCGCTTCATTCATGGGGGCGTAGAGTCCATAGACGCAGAGGTGGGCCGCAGCGGCGAGTTGTTTGATACGGGGAAGTGCCTGCACCGCGATGCGGGTGGCGGTATGCATGCCCACGTAAAGCGCCACCAGGCCCGCATCCTCCAGGATTTCGGGATCGAGTTTCTGCAGCGAAAGATCGAGGCAGGCCACCGCAAAGCCCTCGCGTTTGAGCAAGGCGGCAGGCTCTGCCAGGGCGAACGGCTGTCGCCCCAACTCATAAGGGTTTATGAGGACGACCTTGAAGGGATCCGCCGCTCCTGACGCAGGGAATGGTCCGGCTTGGGACAACATGGTTCAGCTATTTAGATTTCGGCCGCTGCTCGAAAGGCGCGGACCCCGGCTCGCGGCTGGCGCCGGCTTCTTCCATGCGTTTGAGATAATGCTGCCACATTTCATCCTGGCGCATGCCGTAATCGTAAAGCAGATCCCAAGAGTAGATTCCGGTATCGTGACTATCGGAGAAAGTGAGCTGGATCGCGTAGCTACCGACCGGTTCGATTTTGGTGATGTCGATATTTCTTTTGCCGACCTGCAGCACTTCCTGGCCCGGGCCGTGGCCCCGCACCTCGGCGGAAGGGGAATAGACGCGCAGAAATTCGCAGGGCAGTTGGAACGATTTGCCATCGGCGAAAGCGATTTCCAGCAGGCGCGATTTCTGATGCAGCTTGATTTCGGTCGGTTGCGGCACCGATTTGTTGAGTCCGGCCATGGTTGTAACGCCGTAGATTCCAGGAACTGGCATCATAACCGAGAAGGGCTCTTAACGAAAACTCTGATCTGAAAGGGGTTTTTCCCAAATTTTGAGCACTGTCACATCAATGTCACGTTTATTTCATAATATCGGCTTAAGCTCATATAACCGGAATTGCGCATGTCTGCATCAATATTGGTGGTGGAAGATGAGCCGGCCATCCAGGAACTGATTTCATACAACCTGGAACTCGCCGGTCATCAGGTGCGCCGCGCCGATAGCGCAGAGGGAGCTATGGCCATGGTGCGCGCGGCCTTGCCCGATATGGTGGTGCTCGACTGGATGCTGCCGGGAATGAGCGGTATCGATTTCGTGCGGTGGTTGCGCGCTGACAGGCGTACCCAGGCGGTACCGCTGATCATGCTGACCGCCAGAGCTGAAGAACAAGACAAACTCTCGGGACTGGAATCCGGCGCCGATGATTATCTGACCAAGCCGTTCAGCCCGAGGGAGTTGGTGGCGCGCGTCAAGGCCGTGCTGCGCCGGCGTGCCCCCCAGGCCACGGATGACGCGATAGAGGTCGCCGGGCTCTTGCTTGACCCGGCCAGCCACCGGGTGCTCGGCAACGGTACGCCGATCACGCTCGGGCCAACGGAATTTCGGATGCTGCATTTCCTGATGACTCACGCCGAGCGCGTGCATACGCGCGCGCAGTTGCTGGACCAGGTATGGGGCGACCACGTTTTTGTCGAGGAGCGCACTGTCGACGTGCATATCCGCCGCCTGCGCAAGGCGCTGCAGCATACGGGCCATGATCATCTGATCAAAACGGTGCGCAGCGCCGGCTACCGCTTTTCGGAGAATGCCTGAGCAGCCTGTCGGACTTGGCCCCATTCACCGGAACGGGTAGTGTTAACGGATTGCTGTTGATCGACGCTTCGGCGACAGGCTGCTTAAGAAAGAAGCTATGCGTCTCGAAATGCTACCAACGTCACTTGCATGGCGTTTTTTTCGCCTCGTTCACAGGTTTTTTCATTTTAGGGGTTTGTCGGGACTAAGTCCGACAAACTCCTAGCATGCGATAATACGCCTATGTCACCGGAGTCCTGCTCATGAACGGCATCTGGCGGCGGGCGCTGATCTTGCTGGCGCTGTCGACCCTGCTGTGTCTGGTGGCCTGGCCGATTTTCGGCGCGACTGCCGCGGTCGGCCTGTTTGCAGCCGTCATGCTGGTCATGGTCATTCTGCATCTGCGCAACATTTCCAGACTGCTATGCTGGTTGCGCGACCCGAAACCGGATGCGGTGCCGCAGGCTTTTGGCATTTGGGATGTGGTGTTTGCTATGTTCTACCGCATGCTGAGACATCAGCGCCAGAGCGAAACGCAGCTTGTCGCCACACTTAACGATTTTCGGCTGGCAGGCGCGGCGATGCCCGATGGCATGGTGATCCTCGATCAGGCCGATCGAATCGAGTGGTGCAATCCCAAAGCGCAACAGCACTTTGGCCTGGATCTTAAACTCGACGCCGGCCAGCAGATTACTTATCTCGTGCGCCATCCGCAATTTGCCGAGAAGCTGCATTCCCGGAATTACAGCGAGCCGCTTACGCTGAGGCAGTCGCGCGCCGCCGATCTTGTTCTCTCCGTTCAGATCGTGCCGTATGGTGACCGCCAGAACCTCGTCATGAGCCGTGACATCACGGAACTCGAGCGCGTGGAAACCATGCGCCGTGATTTTGTCGCCAACTTGTCGCACGAGATGAGGACCCCGCTCACCGTGCTGGGTGGTTTTTTGGAAACAATATCGGACGCAAACACGGCAGATAATGACTTGCTGCGGCGCTCGCTGCCGTTGATGATGAACCAGACTCACCGCATGCAGCGCCTGGTCGAAGATCTGCTGACATTGTCACGGCTGGAGACCTCCGGCAATCCGCTGCACGACGAGCGTGTTGATGTGCCCAGGCTGGTGCGGTCTCTGTATCAGGACGCGCTGGCGCTTTCTGCCGGGCGGCATCGTATCGCGCTCGATATCGAAAGCGAGGGCTGGCTCTCCGGCAGCGAACATGAGTTGCGGAGCGCTTTCAGCAACATGCTCAGCAATGCGATTCGTTATACGCCCGAAGGGGGTGAGGTGGAGATCGCCTGGCGTCGCCGCGGTGATCAGGCGGTATTTTCAGTGCGCGACAGCGGGATTGGCGTCCCGCCGCAACATATACCGCGACTCACAGAGAGGTTCTACCGTGTTGACCGAAGCCGCTCGCGCGAAACGGGCGGGACCGGTCTCGGCCTGGCAATCGTAAAACATGTGCTGAATCGCCACGAGGGATGGCTGGAAATTACGAGTGAGCCCGGGCGCGGCAGTACTTTCGCCGCGGTGTTTCCGGAGCCGCGGATAATTGCGGCGGACGTTGCGGAATCGCTTGTGCAAACAGCCTGAAGCAGTCTGTCGAACTTGGCCCCATTCATCGGAACGCGTAGCGTTAACAAATCGCTGTTGATCGACGCTTCTGCGACAGGCTGCTTAAGAAAGAAGCTTTGCGTGTTGAAATGCCGTGCGAGCCGAAACAAAGGTCACTTGCATGGCGTTCTTTTCGCTTCGTTCTTCAGGTTTTTCATTTTAGGAGTTTGTCGGGGCCAAGTCCGACAAACTCCTTGACGATGGTGATGGTGCCGCGGTCGAAATCACCGCCTTTTTCCAGCAGATTGAGAAGTTTCGCGACTTGTTTGCGGTCGGAGTGCACTTCGACAAAGCGCCCGTTCTGGAACCAGCCGGCAGGCAGGATCAATGTTGCCGGCGTGTTTGGTACCGCAACTTGGGGCAGCAAAACTGCCCGTTCATAGCGGTTGTGTCCCGCCGGATTGAAATTCGAGGGCCGTACTGCAATGGCCTGCGGGATGCCCGGAAACAGGCGTACGCCGCAGGACAGGCTGTTGTTTTCATCTATCTTCAGCCATTGCACCAGCCCCAGGCTGAACTGTGTGCTGTTGGCGCGGCGCACGGCGAGCAGCTGATTATGGCTGACGCGCGCTTTGTCATTCAGGCGGCGCTGCATGCACATGAATCCTGATGCACTGTGATTGAGAATTTCCCACGACTCGAGCTCCTCTTCCCCCTTGTCACGGGCTGCACCCTCAATGCGAGAGAGATAACCGAAGGTATCGAGGTCCTGCCTTTCGCGCGAGGTCAGCTCCCCGGGTTGGCGGAAAGTGTGGCAGCCGTTTATATGATAATGCACGGCCGGTATGCCGAGGCAGACGCTTACGGGTGCTTCCGCGATGCAGCGGTCTTCGTTGCGCGCAGTGCCGGCGCGGCACCATTGCACGTAGAGCAGCATCAGCAGGTTTTCGCAGCCGGGCTGGCGTGCGTCGCTACCCAGCCCGAGCTGTACTGGTGTCTGGCCCTGTTTCAGAAGATTAATGACCTGACGCAGTGTTTTCGACAGTTGCTCAAGATCGAGATAACGCAAATTTGGCTGTGGCTCGATATCGCCGGCGAGCGTTACCCCGCTGCTGCTTGCCAGGTCAACCACGAGCGAAGGTATCGGGCTAGCCGGCAGAGGCTGCGTACCGAGGCCGACCAGGGCAGTCCATTTCTCCAGCCAGCGATGAACGAAACTCATCTGGCGCACTGATAATGAATACGGGTTGGCAAGTTGAATGAGCAACGCCTGCATATAGCTTTCGGCGCAGCTTGAATCCGGATCCTGCTGAGCGAAGCTGTCCTGCACGCGAATTCGTGCGTAGCCGTGCTGCTCGGAAAAAGAGTAGAGCTCGTGCAGCGTGCGCCACATCGCGCCCGGCACCTGGCGGTAAGCGCGGCAATAGTCGAGCATCGTGCAGCCGAGATAACGCAGGCAGCGCATGCTTACCAGCGCCACATGGGGCGCGATGGCAAGATCGCCATCGCGATAGGCCTGCAGGCAGGCCTGGTAGTTGCGGCCCAGATCCTGCCACAGCGTAATCACATTATTCCAGGCGGCGGCCTCGGCGGCATTCAGCGGCAGGGGTCTGCCCGCAAAGCGTTTGGCTGACTCTTCCTGCAGGAAAACCAGCGCATCCTTCAGGGTTTCCAGGATCTTGAGGCGTTCAAGTGCGGGCAGTTGCGTTGCCGCAAGCGCGGAAACCTGCGCGGAAAGGGACTGTTGCGCCAACTGGACATTGGTCAGCGGCAGCGATGCTATCCAGCGTTTTGTCTCGGCGCTGTTAGTCAGTTGCAGACTGGCGGCGGCGTTCGAATATTCAACGGTCATCGGCTGGGTGCCCATATTGCATGTCCTGTCGGTTTGTTCTGTGCAACGTGCGGCGGGCTTCGTTTCAACGGTGGCGCTGTTGGGCGCTTTCTGACAATTTTGGTCAGGCTAACCGAGCAGATCTTCAAAGTATGTGAATTAGATCACAACCTTAAGAAAAGGCGGAAACTGCCCGAAATAACGCACATTTTTATTTTTAGGCCGCAGGTAATGATAGTTTATCCCAGCATCGAAGCAAGCCGTGCGGCTAGCTTAATGCCCAGGTCAGCGCGGGTTTCATGCTGAGGATCGCGTTGCTGCTGTCCCCACACCGGTTGCGGGAAGTGCGGGTCGTTTTCGAAGCGCGGGATCACATGCCAGTGCAGATGCGGCGCGATATTGCCCAGGCTCGCCAGATTGATCTTGTGCGGCTGTAGCAGTTCGCGCAGCACAGCCTCGACACTGAAAACAGTACGCATCAGAAACTCGCGCTCGGGCTCGGACAGATCGGTCATTTCCCTGACGTGGGAACGCCAGATGACGCGGCAGAAACCGGGGTAGCCGGGTTCATTGACGAGCACGATGCGGCAGAGCGGGCCCTGCCACAACAACTCACCGCCTACCTCCGAGCATAATTCACAACCCATTAAAGTTCCATGTTCAAAGTTCAAAGTTCAAAGTTCAAAGTTCAAAGTTCAAAGTTCAACCCGGAACCCGGAACCCGGAACCCGGAACCTGGAACCTGGAACCTGGAACCTGGAACCCGGAACCCGGAACCCGGAACCCGGAACCTTGAACTATAAA